>NZ_JBIBUK010000001.1:0-1879 GCF_043079345.1 Streptomyces sp. NPDC015220
ACCCTCGTCATCGTCACCGACGAGGAGAACGCCTACGACGCCCTCAAGGCCGCCGGCGACGCCTCCCGCGAACACCCCTCCCGCACCCTCGTCGTCATCCGCCGTGTCTCGCGCACCCTGCGCGACCGCACGGCCTCGCGCCTGGACGCCGAGGTGCGGGTGGGCGCGGAGGCCGGCACCGGCGAGACGGTGGTGCTCCGGCTGTACGGCGAGGTCTCCGACCACGCCCAGTCGGTGGTCCTGCCGCTGCTGCTGCCGGACGCGCCGGTCGTCGTGTGGTGGCCGGTGGACGGCCCGCTCGACCCGGCCGGGGACCCGCTGGGCGCGCTGGCCCAGCGCCGGGTCACCGACACCTACGCCTGTGAGGAGCCGGTGCGCCAGCTGGCGGCGCGGGCCGAGGCGTACACGCCGGGCGACACGGACCTGGCGTGGACCCGGATCACGCCCTGGCGCTCGATGCTGGCGGCCGCCCTCGACCAGGTCACCTGCGAGGTCGAATCCGTCGAGGTGGAGGGCGAGGAGTTCAACCCGAGCTGCGAGCTGCTGGCGATGTGGCTCGCGGACCGGCTGGACGTGCCGGTGCAGCGCTCGCTGTCCGCCGGGCCCGGGCTGACCGCGGTCCGTCTGGACACCAGCTGCGGCCCGATCAGGCTGGACCGGGCCGACGGAAGGCTGGCGACCCTGTCCATCGAGGGGCAGCCGGAGCGTGCGGTGGCGCTGAAACGCCGGGAGACGGCCGAGCTGATCGCGGAGGAGCTGCGCCGGCTGGACCCGGACGACACCTACGCGTCGGCGCTGCGCTTCGGGGTGGACCGGCTGCACGGGGCCGGGCGGGCCGCCGAGGACTCCGCCGGGCAGGCGCCGGTCGCGGTCGCCACGTCCGAGGAGGACACGGCGAAGGCGCCCGCGCGCCGGGCCGCCGCCAAGACGGCCCGCAAGTCCCCGACGCGGAAGGCGGCGGCCAAGTGAGCACTCCGCAGTTGGTCGTCCACCGCGACAAGGACCTGATGGCCCAGGCCGCGGCGGCCCGGCTGATCACGAAGATCGTGGACGCCCAGGCCTCCACGGGCTCGGCGAACGTGGTCCTGACCGGTGGACGCAACGGCAACGGGGTGCTGGCCGCGCTGGCGGCGGCGCCCGCCCGCGACGCGGTCGACTGGGGCCGCCTCGACCTGTGGTGGGGCGACGAGCGGTTCCTGCCGGAGGGCGACCCCGAGCGCAACGTCACGCAGGCCCGGCAGGCCCTGCTCGACTCGGTTCCGCTGGACCCCCAGCGCGTGCACGTCATGCCCGCGTCGGACGGTCCCCACGGCACGGACGTCGAGGCGGCGGCGGACGCCTACGCCGAGGAGCTGGCCCGCGCGGCCGGCCCGGAGAACCATGGCGCGGTGCCGACGTTCGACGTACTGATGCTCGGCGTCGGCCCGGACACCCACGTGGCCTCCCTCTTCCCGGAGCACCCGGGCGTGCGGGAGACGGAGCGGACGGTGATCGGCGTGCACGGCTCGCCCAAGCCGCCGCCCACCCGTGTCTCCCTGACCCTGCCCGCGATCCGCTCGGCCCGCGAGGTGTGGCTCCTGGCGGCGGGCGAGGACAAGGCGAACGCCGTGGCCATGGCGCTCTCCGGCGCGGGCGAGATCCAGGCCCCGGCGGCGGGCGCCCAGGGCCGGGCCCGCACCCTGTGGCTCCTGGACACGGCGGCGGCTTCCCAGCTCCCGAGGTCGCTGTACCCGCCGGCATCGGCATGAACAGCAGGGGGGGGGGGGGGCCCGGGGGGGGCGCCCCCCCCCCCGGCCCCCCCCCCCCGGGCCCGGCCGGGGCCCGCCCCCCCCCCCCCCCCCCCCCCCCCCCCCCCCCCCCCCCCCCCCCCCCCCCTACG
>NZ_JBIBUK010000001.1:1885-377385 GCF_043079345.1 Streptomyces sp. NPDC015220
GGGGGGCCCCCCCCCGGGGGGGCGGGGCGCCGGGGGGGGGGGCCCCCCCCCGGGGGGGGGGCCGCCCCCCCCCCCCGCCCCCCCCCCGGGGGGGGGGCCCCCCCGGGGGCCCCCCCCCCCCCTGCTCTTCCCCCCGCGTGGCGGACCGCTACTTAACCGACCCCGCCATCACGCCCTGCACGAAGTGCCGCTGGAAGGCGAAGAACACCACCACCGGCACCACCAGCGACAGGAACGCCCCCGGCGCCAGCACGTCGATGTTGCTGCCGAACTGCCGGATCTGCGACTGGAGTTCCACCGTGAGCGGCTGTGCGGAACCGTCCGCGAACAGCAGCGCCACCAGCATGTCGTTCCACACCCACAGGAACTGGAAGATGGCGAGGCTGGCGATGGCCGGCCGTCCCACCGGCAGGACGAGCTGCGCGAAGACGCGCCACTCCCCGCCCCCGTCCATCCGCGCGGCCTCCAGCATCTCCTTCGGTATCTCGGCGAAGTAGTTGCGCAGCAGGAACACCGCGAACGGCAGCCCGTAGGCCACGTGGAAGAGGACGACCCCCGGAATCGTCCCGAACAGCCCGAGCTGCCCGAAGAGTTTGGCCACCGGCAGCAGGCCGATCTGCACCGGCACCACCAGCAGTGCCACCACCAGCAGGAACAGCGGTTCGCGGCCGGGGAAGTCGAGCCAGGCGAAGGCGTATCCGGCCAGCGCCGCGATGACGACGACGAGGACCGTCGCCGGCACCGAGATCAGCACCGTGTTCCAGAACGCCTGGGTCATGCCGGCGTTCTTCAGCAGGGCCGAGTAGTTGTCGAAGGAAAGCTGCCCGGGGCTGCTCAGGGCCGTCCACCAGCCGCCCTTGGCGGTGTCCTGGGACGACCGCAGCGAGGAGACGAACAGCCCCGCCAGCGGGGTCAGCCAAATCAGGCCGACCACCACCAGACAGGCCTGCACCAGCCCGTTGCCCAAGCCCCTGCGGACCGCGTTCATCGCTGACTCCTTCGGAAACGGCGGACGTTGAGGACCATCGCCGGGATCACCAGGAGCAGCAGCAGGACACCCAGCGCGCTGCCGAGCCCCTGGTTGTTGCCACCGCCGAAGGACACCAGCCACATCTGGGTCGCGAGCACGGTGGCGTCCTCCTGCACCGGGCCGGGCGCGATGATGTAGACGAGGTCGAAGACCTTCATGACGTTGATGACGAGGGTCACGAAGACGACCGTCAGGACGGGGGCGAGCAGCGGGACCGTGATGCGACGGAAGACCTGCCACTCGTTGGCCCCGTCCATCCGGGCCGCCTCCAGCGCGTCCCGCGGCAGGCTGGACAGCCCCGCGCCGATCAGGACCATCGCGAACCCGGTCCAGATCCACAGGTAGGCCCCGATGATCGCCGGCGTGACGAGGGTCGGTCCGAGCCAGGAGATGCCCTGGTAGGGGGGTGCGAAGTTGGACTTCGGCAGCTTGAGCGTGTACGACCCGGCGGACAGGCCGGAGAAGTGGAAGGAGCCGTCGGAGGCGGTCGTCGTGCTCGCGACGCTCCGTCCGTCGCGCAGTGCCTGGACCTTCATGCCGGGCAGACCGCTCTCCTGCCGGTCGACCTTGCCCTGGGTGCCCGCTCCGCCGGGGGTGAAGTCCAGGTAGACGACGCCGCGCAGCTCGCCGGGGGCGGCCTTCCGCCCGGCCGCCGGGTATGCGGACGAGGCGCCGCCCGGCAGGTCCTTGGGCAGCACGCCGACCATCGGGAGCGCCACCGAGGCGCCCGGCGAAACGGCGGTGTTCGTGGTGTAGGAGCCGTCGCGGCCCTGGGTCAGCAGCCCCTGGGGGCCGGTGCGGGCCCGCGCCGTCGGGTACGACGACGTGCCGGTGAAGGCGTCGTGGACAGAGACGGCGGCGGCGTTCAGCACGCCCTTGTCGGGGTCCTGGTCGTAGGCGAGGCGGAAGGTGATCCCGGCGGCGAGGAAGGAGACCGCCATGGGCATGAACAGCAGCAGCTTGAACGCCGTCGCCCAGCGGACCTTCTCCACCAGGACGGCCAGGATCAGACCGAGGCCGGTCAGCAGCGTGGGGGCCACGACGATCCAGATGACCGTGTTCCGGATGGCTTTCAGCGTCGCCGGGTCGCGGAACATCTCAGCGTAGTTGTCGCCGCCGACGAACCGGGTGCCGGAGGCGTCGAAGAAGCTGCGGCCGATGGAGAACAGCACCGGGTAGACGACGAGTGCGCCGAGCAGCAGCAGTGCGGGGAAGGCGAACAGCACGGCGATGATCCGTCCCCGCCGCCGGGCGCGCCGTGCGTTCTCGGCGTGCGCGGCGGGCGGCGGGGGGCTCGTCGCCTTGTCCTTGGTGAGGGTGGCCGTGGTCATGACGGCTCAGTCCTGGGCCCGGTAGGCCTTGGCCGCGGCGGCCTCGAGCTTCGCCGCGGTGCCCCTGGGGTTCGACGGGTCGCTCAGGAAGTCCTGGAGCAGCTTCCACTCGCCGGTGCCCTTGGTGCCGCCGAAGGCCGCCGGGGCCTGGTCGGACATGTCGAAGCGGACCGAGTCGCCGGCGCCGATCAGGGACTTGGCGGTGGCGCGGGTGACGTCGTCGCCGTAGTTCTTCAGGTCGAGGCCCTTGTTCGGGGAGAGGAAGCCTCCGGCCTTCGCCCAGACGGCGGCGGCCTCGGGGGTGGCCAGGTACTCCAGGAGCTTCATCCCGGCCTTGGCGTTCTTGGCGTCCTTGAGGACGACCGCCGCGTCGCCGCCGCTGACCACCGGCGCCTTGCCGCCGTCGACCGCGGGGAAGGGGAAGAAGTCGGCGTCCTTGCCGATGGTCCTGCCGAACTGGTCGTGGGCGACGCCGGCGACGAAGTCGCCCTCGTAGACCATGCCGGCCTCGGGCTTGGGTCCGAAGACCTTCTCGACCGAGCCCGGGAAGTCGGTGTTCAGGGCCTCCTTCGGGCCGCCGGCGATCAGCTGCTTGTCCTTGAACAGCCTGCCGAGCGTGCCGAGCGCCTTGATGACGCTCGCGTCGGTCCATTTCAGCTTGTGGGCGGCGAGGGCGTCGTACTTCTCCGGTCCGGCCTGGGAGAGGTAGATGTTCTCGAACCAGTCGGTGAGGGTCCAGCCGTCCTGCCCGGCGACGGCGAACGCGGCGAGTCCGGAGTCGGAGACGGTGTGCCCGGCCTTGAGCATGTCGTCGTAGGTCGCCGGCGGCTTGACGCCGGCCTGGGCGAGGGCGTCGGGGCTGTACCAGACGGTGGACTTGTGGGCGGCCTTGAAGTACAGGCCGTACAGGGTGTCGCCGACGCTGCCGTACTTCTTCCACACGGGCGCGTAATCGGCGGTCACCGACTGCTGGGCGGTGGCGGACAGCGGTGTGAGCCAGCCCTTCCGCGCGAACTGCTGGAGCACGCCGACCTGCGGGACCATCACCACGTCGGGGGCGTTGCCGCCCTCGATCTTGCTTCCGACGACCGTGGAGACGTTGTCGCCGGTGGAGACGAACTGGGTCTTGGCGCCGGTCTTCGCGGTGAAGGCGTCCAGCACCTTCTGGAAGTTCTTCTGCTCGCTGCCGGACCAGACGCCTGCCACGGTGACGGTCTGGCCGCTGAGCGCCTTGTCGCCGCCGCCCGCGGAGACGGGGTCGTCGCTGCCGCAGGCGGTGGCGCCGAGGGCGAGGGCGAGCGCTGTGCAGCCGGTGAAAAGGTGGGTACGTCGTCGCATCGTCGTGGGTGTCCTCTCGATGGGTGGGAAGTTGACGGAGTTCAGCGGTCCTCGGTGTCGTCGGCGATCCACCAGGCGGCGGTGGAGCCGGCGAGCACTCCGGGCGGGCAGGGGCCGCTGGCCAGCAGCGGTGTGCCGGGAACCGGTGCGGGCGTGGGGGCCGTGCCGAAGTTGACGGCGCAGACCAGTCCGTCGCCGCGGACGAACCCGAGGACACCGGGCGGGGTTTCCAGCCAGCGCAGGGTGCCCTCGCCCAGCTGGGGCAGAGCGGCGCGCAGTTGGAGACCGTCGCGGTACAGGTGCCAGAAGGAGCGGGTGTCGGCGAGGGCGCGGTCGGTGGCGTACTCGGCGAAGTACTCCGGTTGCGGCAGCCAGGGTTTGGCGCTCTCCGCTCCGGGGGTGAAGCCGAACGGGGAGGCCTGGCCGGACCAGGGCAGCGGCACCCGGCAGCCGTCCCGGATGCGGGCGCGGCTCCCGGTGCGGCGGAAGATCGGGTCGGTGAGCACGTCGTCGGGCAGGTCGACGACCTCGGGCAGGCCCAGTTCCTCGCCCTGGTAGACGTACGCGGCCCCGGGCAGCGCCAGCATCAGCAGCGCGGCGGCGCGGGCGCGGGCGGCGCCGAGGCCGCTGCCCGCGGGCGCGGGCTCGCCGTAGCGGGTGACGGTGCGGACCTGGTCGTGGTTGTTGAGGACCCAGGTGACGGTGGAGCCCGTGCCGGCGATGTCCTGCATGGCCTCGGAGACGACCTTGCGGAAGGCGTCGGCGTCCCAGGGGGCGCTGAGCAGGTCGAAGAAGAAGGCCTGGTGGAGTTCGTCCGGGCGGACGTAGCGGGCGTGTTCGCGGGCGTTGGGCACCGACACCTCGCCGACGAGGAGGCGTTCGCGGCCGTCGCGGGCGGTGTACTCCTCGCACACGGACCGCCAGTGCCGCCACACGTCGTGCACCTCGGGCTGGTTCCAGGCGAGCGGGTTGACCGAGTCACGGGTGCGGGCGTCGGCCTCCGGGTCGTCGGAGTCGGGCAGTTCGGGGTGCTTGTAGAGACCGGCGGCGACATCGATGCGGAAGCCGTCGACGCCCCGGTCCAGCCAGAACCGCAGCACCTGGTCGAACTCGGCCGGGATCTCGGGGTTGCGCCAGTTCCAGTCGGGCTGTTCGGGCGTGAACATGTGCAGGTACCACTGGCCGGGGCGGCCGTCGGCCTCGGTGACCCGGGTCCAGGCGGGGCCGCCGAACATGGCGTGCCAGTTGTTGGGCGGCTCGGCGCCGCCGGGGCCGCGGCCGTCGGCGAAGTGGAAGCGGGCGCGGGCCGGGCTGCCGGGTCCGGCGGCGAGCGCCTCGCGGAACCAGGGGTGCTCGCTGGAGCAGTGGTTGGGGACGATGTCGAGGAGCACCCTGATGCCCAGCCGGCGGGCGGCGGTCATCAGCCGGTCGAACTCGTCGAGGTCGCCGAAGAGCGGGTCGACGCCGCGGTAGTCGGCCACGTCGTAGCCGTGGTCGTGCTGCGGGGAGGGGTAGAAGGGGCTCAGCCAGATCCCGTCGACGCCGAGCTTCTTCAGGTACGGCAGCCCGGCCCGGACCCCGGCCAGATCGCCGATGCCGTCGCCGGTGCTGTCCAGGAAGCTGCGGACGTACACCTGGTAGATCACCGCGTCACGCCACCAACGATGCCTGTTCAACCCAAGGACCTGTCTCTGTGGAGGGGACAGCTGGACGCCAGCCGTTATGCATGCATGTTAGGTAGGCGTGTCACGAGAGTGTCAATGAGGAGAACGCAGGCTACCGGTCAGTCGCCTCGCCAAACAGGGCCATACCGGGGCAGGGCGAACCCATCCGTGATGCGCGCGTTACCCAACAAGTAACTAGCGAGCGGGCGACGGGGTCGAATCGGCTACCGACGGGCGATGGCGTCGAGTTCCCGCGCCAGCCGCCGGACCGCGCTCTCGGGCGTCTGGCGTCCGGTCAGCGCGTCGTGCACGACCGCCTGCACCGCCAGGCTGACCTGGTCGTAGTGCGGGCTCTTGGGGCGCGGCGCGGCCGAGAGCACGGCGGCGCGCAGGGTCGGCAGGTAGGGGAACCGCCGGACGAGCGCGGGGTCCTCGTAGAGATCGGCGCGCACCGGCGGCAGCGCGCCCGCGGTGAGCACTTGGCGCTGGACGCGTTCGCCGGTGAGGTACGCGATCAGGCGCGCGGCGGAGTCGGGGTGCCGGGCGTGGGTGTTGACGGCGAGGTTGGACCCGCCCAGGACGCTGGTGCCCGGACCGTCCGGCCCCGGCAGCGGCACGGCGCCGATCCTCCCGGCGACCTTCGAGCCCGGGGCGGAGGCGACGGCGTACGCGTAGGGCCAGTTGCGCAGGAAGAGCAGCCGGCCGTCCTGGAACGCCTGCTTGGACTCCTCCTCCTTGTAGGTCAGGGCCGCCCGGGGTATCCAGCCCTCGCGGAAGCCGCGCACCAGGAACCCGATGCCCTCGCGGGCCGCCGCGGAGTTCACGGTGACGCGCTGGCCCTCGTCGCCGAGGACGGTGCCGCCCGCCGAGTACACCGCCTCGGCCGCGTTGACGGTCAGCCCTTCGTAGGGCAGGAACTGGCCCGCGTAGCCGTCGAGTCCGTGCCGGGGCGCGATGGTCCTCGCGTCCTGCTCCAGCTCCGCCCAGGTGCGCGGCGGCGGCACGCCCTCCTCGGCGAGGACGTCCTTGCGGTACAGCAGCAGACCGGCGTTGGTGACGTAGGGCACCGCGTACAGCCGGCCCTCGTACGTCGCCGTGTCGACGACCGGCGGCAGGAAGGACCGCAGCGGGAAGCGGTCGCGCGGCAGCGGACGGATCCAGCCGGCCGCCGCGAACTCCGAGGTCCAGTTGACGTCGATGTTGAGCACGTCGAACCGGCTCCGGTCGCCGCCGCGCAGGTCGGTGCTCATCTGCGCGTGGGTCTCGTCGGCGGAGTCGGGCAGCTCGACGAGGGTGACCTCCTCGCCGGGGTGGGTGCGGTTCCAGCCCTGGAGGAGGGGGCCGAGGTAGCCGGTGAGGTCCCCGGCGGTGGCCAGGGTCAGCGGGCCGCGCCCGGCGCCGCCGCCCTCCTCGGCACGGGCGCCCGAGGCGACACAGCCGGTCATGACCACCGCCCAGACCAGGAGGCCCCTACCGGCGGCACGCATCCACCGCATAGGTTCCTCCTTGCACACCGGCGCCGGGCACCTTCGCCGGACGTCAGGCCATGTATACCCGTTAGGTATGGGCGATACTAGGGCCTGGAGCACATCAGACAGATGACGGAGCTAGGAGGACAGCACGAGTGCGCCTGCCCCTCCTGGCACTCCTCGCGCGCGGCCCCGCCCACGGCTACGAGCTCAAGCAGGATCTTGAGCAACTGCTGGGCTCCGCGTACCCTCAGCCGAACGTCGGCCAGATCTACGTGACCCTGGGCCGCCTCGAGAAGTCGGGGCTGATCGAGGGCGAGGAGGTCGAGCAGTCAAGCCGGCCCAACAAGAAGATCTACCACCTCACCGACGCCGGACGGGACGAGCTGCGCGGCTGGTTCGCGGAGCCCGAGGACGAGCCGCGGGTGCGCGACGAGTTCTTCATGAAGCTCGCCCTCGCCCCGCGGACCGGTCTCGCGGACCAGATCGCCCTCATCAACAAGCAGCGGCGCCAGTACCTCAACACCATGCGCAACCTGTCGAAGCTGGCCGCGGCCGAGGACCGGGACAACCGAATCGCCCATCTGCTGATCGAGGGCGCCATGCTGCACCTCCAGGCCGACCTCGACTGGCTGGAGCGGTGCCAGGAGGAACTGGAGGAGCCGCAGTGAGCGACGGCCACGCTCCCGAGCCGCCGGCCGAGGGCCGCCCCGTGCCCGTGCTGCGCGCCGAAGGCCTGGTCAAGACCCATCACGGCGAGGGCGCGCCCGCCCGTGCCGTGCGCGGCGTCGATCTGTCGGTGCGGCGCGGCGAGTTCGTCGCCGTCACCGGCCCCTCCGGCGCCGGCAAGTCCACGCTGCTGCACCTGCTGGGCGGGTTGCAGCGGCCGGACGAGGGCAGCATCTGGCTCGACGGCCGGTGCACGGACTCCTACGGCGAGGCCCGCTGGGCCGAGGAGCGCCGGAGGCACATCGGCATCGTCTTCCAGTTCTTCAACCTGGTCTCCAACCTGTCGGTCGCCGACAACGTCGAGCTGCCCGCCCTGCTCGCCGGCCGTTCGCCCCGGCAGGCGCGCGCCGAACGGCGGGAGTTGCTGGCCGAGCTGGGGCTCGACGGCAAGGAGCGCAGCATGCCCGGCGAGCTGTCCGGCGGCGAGCAGCAGCGGGTCGCCCTCGCCCGCGCCCTGGTCAACCATCCGCCGCTGCTGCTGGCCGACGAGCCCGCCGGCAGTCTGGACAGCAAGGGCACCCGTGAGGTGATGCGGCTGCTGTCCCGCTTCCACCAGCGGGGGCAGAGCATCGTCCTGGTCACCCACGACGCTCGGCTGGCGAGCGCCGCGGACCGGGTGATCAGCTTCTTCGACGGCCGGATCGCCGACGACGCGGAACTGGACGGGACTCCCGCGCGGGGCGCGGGGATCTCGGGTGTGCTGGAGCTGAGGGACTGAGTGCGGTGCGCGAACACCTGACGTCCCCGCGCCCGGCGTACCGGGCCGCCCGCCCCGGGCCGAGGGGCTGAGGCCGGTGCGAGCCACGTTGCGCTGGGCGCACTCCGATCTGCGCACCCACCGCGGGGAGGCGCTGTTCATCGTGCTGGCCACGGCCGGCATCGTCGTCTCGCTGCTGCTGGCGACCGCGCTGTTCGGATACGCGACCAACCCCTGGCAGCGGGTCTTCACCCAGTCCCGCGGCGCCCATGTGTGGATCCACACCCTCAAGTCCGCGGACACGGCCCGGATCGCCGGGCTGGACGGGGTGCGGGCCGTCGCCGGGCCGTACGAGACCGAGACCGTCACCGTCTCCTCGCGCGGCGCGCGCGCCACGGTGGAGCTGCGGGGCACACCGGCGCCGCCCTCCGTGGGCCGCCCGCTGCTCACCGCCGGGCACTGGCTCGACGTCCGCGACCCCGGCGGCGTGGTGCTGGAGAGCAGGCTCGCCCGCGCGCTGCTGGCCGAGCCCGGGGACGCCCTCACCGTGCCCGGCACCGCGCGCACCCTGACGGTGGTGGGCGTCGCCGAGAGCGCCGAGTCGCGCTACCGTCCGGGCGAGCAGCCGGGCCTGGTGTGGGCGCCGCCGGCCGCCGTGCACGACTTCGGCGGCCGGGTGGTCGGGCTGCGGCTGTCCGACCCCGCCGACACCGACTACGCGGTCCAGCGCGCCGTCACGGTGCTCGGCGCGGGAGCGGTCGGCGAGGTGTCCACCTGGCAGCAGGCGCGGGCCGAGGCCCAGGGCGACAACCGGCTCCTCGGGCAGGTGATGGGCCTGTTCGGGCTGGGCGCGCTGGTGGCGGCTGGGTTGGCGGTGCACGGCGCGATCGGCACCCGGATCCGCGGTCACCTGCGGGACATCTCGGTGCTGAAGGCGATCGGGTTCACCCCCGGTCAGGTGGTCCGCGTCTTCCTGCTCCAGCACGTGGCGTACGCGCTGCTCGGCGCCGTGGCCGCGGCGGCTCTCACCCAGGGCCTCGGTACCCGGGTGCCGGGGCGGCTCGGCGACGCGGTCGGCGTGTGGCAGGGGCTCCCGGAGCACACCCTCGCCCTGTTCGCGGTGCCGGTGGGCGCGGTGCTGTTCATCGGCGCGGTGACCGCCCTCGCGGCCTGGCGGGCCGGACGGGTGCCCCCGGTGCCGCGCGTCGCGGCACCGGCCGGCGGACGGCTGTCCGGCCCGGCCCGCCGGGCTCTCGGCCTGCGGCTGCCGCCCGGGCTGGTCCTGGGCTGGCACCGGGCCTTCACCCGCCGCCCGCGCACCCTCGCCACGGTCGGCCGGCTGGCGCTGCCGCTGCTGCTGATCGTGGTCGCGATGAGCGCCTGGACGACCATCGACCGCTTCCACCGCAGCCCCGAGCGGCTGGGCCTGCCGGCCGCGCTCACCGTCCGCGCGGACAGCGCCCTGGACGACCGGGAGACCCGGAACCTGCTGGCGCACGAGCCGCGGGTCGCCACCGTCTATCCCGGTGTGCAGACCGCCGCACTGGTGCCCGGCCAGACGGCCACGATCGCCCTGCGCGGCCTGGGCACCCGCCAGGACCCCTACCCGTACACCCTCGCCGAGGGCCGCCCGGCGAGCGGTCCCGACGAGGCCGTCGCCGGGCAGGGTCTGCTCGACCTCCTCGACGTGCGGGTCGGCGACTGGGTGCGCATGACGGTGGGCGCCCAGCCGCAGATCCTGCACATCGTGGGCCGCAGCATCGAGCCGGAGAACGCCGGCCGGGTCATCTCCACGTCCCTGGACACCGTGCGCGAGAACGACCCGAGCCTGAGCCCCACGCTCTACCAGCTGCGGCTGCGCCCCGGCACGGACCCGCACCAGGTGGCCACGGCCCTGCTCGCGGCCGGCCGCGGGCACCTCGACGTGCACGCCGTGACCAATCCGGCCGACGGACTGTCCCCACTGCGCGCGGTCGTCGCCGGGCTGGTCTGCGTCCTGGCCCTGATCGGGCTCATCGAGCTGCTGACGGCGATCGGCGGCACGGTCCGCGAGGGCGAGCGGGACCTGCTGGCCCTGAAGGCGATGGGGCTGACGCCGCGCCAGATCACCGGGATCACGGTGACGGCGACCGGCTGCACGGCGCTGGCGGCCGTGCTGGTCGCCGCGGCGGCCGGTCTACCCCTCGCCCACTGGCTGATCGACGCCCAGGGCCGCTCCAGCGGCATCGGCGCCGGAATCGCCGCCCTCCCCCCGGTCCCGCTGCTGCTGCTGTTCGGCGCCGCCGCCGTGCTGGGCGCCGCGGCCCTCGCCGCCGTGCCCGCCTCCCGGGCCGCCCGGCGCCGCATGGCGGACACGCTGAGCGCGGTGGCCTGAGCGCGGCGGCCTGAGCGCGGCGGCCTGAGCGCGGCGGCCCGGGCGGGCGCGGGCCGGGCGGGCGCGGGCCGGGCGGGCGCGGGCCGGGCGGGCGCGGGCCGGGCAGACCGGCGGAGCGGCCGTAGGTGTCCGGAGCGCCCCGCGGGGCCGGGGGTGCCGCCGGCCCCGACTCGGTCGGTCAGCGGTCGCCCTGAACGGCCGTCACCTCCTCGTCCCCGGCGTCCCGCGCCCGGAGCCGGTCGCGCGCGAGGAGCAACGCGGCGACGGACAGGACGAAGAAGGCGGCCGTGAGCAGAGCGGGGGTGTTCGGGCCCCAGGCGGTGGCGACGACGCCGCCGAGCAGCGCGCCGAGGGGCGCCCCGGCGACCGCGAGGGTCCGGAAGGCGGCGCTGACCCGGCCCAGCATGCCGACGGGGCTGCGCTGCTGCATCAGTGTGGTGATGTTGACGTTCCACACCATGCCCATCAGCCCGAAGACGGCCATCGCGGCCACCAGCGCGGACAGGTGGCGCACCGAGCCCATCACGACCAGGGCGGCGATCTGCACCGTGCCCGCCAGGAGCACGGCCCGAAGACCGCCCAGGCGTCCCACGGCACGGCGGTTGACCGCGCCGCCGGCCAGGCTGCCGAGGGTGTAGGCGGTCATCGCCGCCGCGTATCCGCCGGGCCCGGCGTGCAGCCAGCCGGTCACCAGGACCACCAGGGCGGCTATGAGGGCGCCCATTCCGACGTTGCACAGGGCGGTGGCGGCGCACAGCGCCCGCAGCGTCCGGTCCCGTGCGAGGACGCGCAGACCCTCGGCGATCTCGCGGCGCAGGGTGCTGCCCTCCGGGCGCGGTTCGCGCCGGGGCGCGGGGGTGCGCAGCGAGGCCACCAGTGCGGCGGCCACCAGGAAGGTGACGGCGTCGGCGGCGAACGGGGCGGCGACGGTGACGGCGATCAGCAGCGGCACGACCGGGCCGCCCAGCAGTCCGCCGGCGATGCGCTGCCCGGTCATCAGCCGGGTGTTGGCGACGCCGAGCGCCTCGCGTTCCACCAGGGCGGGCAGCAGGGCCGTGGCTGCGTTGTCGAAGAGCGTCTGGAGCGTGGTGAGCGCGAAGGCGAGGGCGATCAGCAGGGCGATCGAGGCGTGTCCGAGCGCGACGGTCACCGCGAAGCCGCCGACCAGTACGGCCCGTACCGCGTCCACCGTCCACATCGCCCGCCGCTGGTCCACGCGGTCGGCGACGGCCCCGCCGATCAGTCCGAAGACGAGCCAGGGCAGGTAGCCGCAGGCCGTGACCGAGACGATGAGCAGGGGGTCGCCGGTCAGGGTGGCGGCGAGCAGGGGCAGCGCGGCCGTACGCAGCGCGTCACCGAAGCTGGACAGCACCGCGGCGCTCCACAGCCGCCCGAAGGCCCCGCCCCACGGGAGCCGCTCCGCGGTCTGGGCGGCCCCCGCCGTCCCGGTCGTCGTCACCGCTGCCGTCCCCCTCACGATTCGCGCCGATGCGCACACCGTAGGAGACGCCACTGACAATCGGTCAGCCGCGGCGGGCCGCGCGGGGGAACGGGTCCGGCCCGTGCCCGTCCGGCCGGGCGTGGAGGAGGTGTCGGGGTCTTCCGTTCGGAGCAGGCCGGATCAGTGGCCGGGGCGTCGCGAGCCCGGCGTGGTCCGAACGGGGAGGACCTAGTGCCGCGGCGGGCGACGTTCGCCCGTCTAGGAGCGGCGTCCGGTGCGTGCTCTCTGGGGGTCCCCCCCTGCTCGAAGAGCCCGGGGGAGGCGTGCCGGGCGTCGCGACGGGGCGAACGCTGCCTGCCGCGGCACTAGATCTCGCCGCGCAGCTTGGCGAGGGCCTCGGCGAGGATCGCCTCGCCGTCCGCGTCGCTGCGCCGTTCCCGTACGTACGCCAGGTGCGTCTTGTACGGCTCGGTGCGGGGCGGGTCCGGCGGGTTGTCCTGGTCCTGTCCTGCCGGGAAGCCACAGCGCGGGCAGTCCCAGGTGTCGGGGACCTGCGCGTCGCTGGCGAAGCTCGGCTGGGTCTCGTGCCCGTTGGAGCACCAGAAGGAGATGCGCAGACGCGGCGCGGACTCGCCGCGCTCGGCCTCGCCCATCGGCCCCGCCCCGACCCGGCTTCCCCGGATCGCGTTGCCACTTGCCACGGTCGTAACTCCCTGCGTGATGGTGCCGCGAAGCGAGTCGGCGTTTCTCTTCACTGCGAGCGCCTCAGTCTACGTAAGGCCCAACGCGCGTCCAGTGATTGGAGTTACCGCCCCCCACACACAGACGCAGGCCCCATGATAGGCCGCGCTCACAGGCGCGTACCCACCATGGGGCCTTACGTGCGGAATGTGCGGTGTCCGCGGCCGGCGACCGGGACCGGCTGTTCGCCCAGCCGTTCGTCAGCTGTCCGGCTCAGTCGTCGGCGGGGTGTTCGTCAGCCGTTCGACTCAGCCGTTCGACTTCATGAGGATGCCGAGGACGACGATGCACGCCAGCCACAGCAGACCGATCACCAGGGTGATGCGGTCGAGGTTGCGCTCGGCGACCGAGGAGCCGCCGACGGACGACTGCATGCCGCCACCGAACATGTCGGAGAGGCCGCCGCCCTTCCCCTTGTGCATCAGCACCAGCAGCATCAGCAGCAGGCTGAAGACGATCAGGGCGATCGAGAACCCCAAAACCACGGCTGGACCAACTTCCTCGGATACGGATGGACGACAGGGGCACGGCAGGCGCCACGCGGCTGGGCCGCATGTCGGCACGCTTGCCATGCCCCCGCAAGGGTACGACGGATCGCCGCTACCGCATACTCACAGCTCGGCCCGCCGTCCGGCGTACCGCCGCCGTCACTGCTCGCGGAACCGGACGATCTTGACGAACTCGTCGGCGTCCAGCGAGGCACCGCCGACCAGTGCGCCGTCGATGTCGGCCTGCGACATGATCTCGGCGACGTTGCCCGACTTCACGGAGCCGCCGTACTGGATGCGGACCTTGTCGGCCACCTCCTGGGAGTACAGCTCGGCGATCTTGCCGCGGATGGCGGCGCAGACCTCCTGGGCGTCCTCCGCGCCGCAGACCTTGCCGGTGCCGATGGCCCACACGGGCTCGTAGGCGATCACGACCGTCTCGGCCTGCTCGGCCGTGAGGTCCTTCAGGCCGCCCTCGACCTGGGCGAGCGTGTGGGCGACGTGGTTGCCCGCGTCGCGGACCTCCAGTTCCTCGCCGACGCACAGGATCGGGGTCAGGCCGTGCTTGTAGGCGGCCTTGACCTTGGCGTTCACCAGCTCGTCGGTCTCGTTGTGGTACTGCCGGCGCTCGGAGTGGCCGATCGCCACGTAGGAGCACTTGAGCTTGGCCAGCATCGGGCCGGAGATCTCGCC
Organism: Streptomyces sp. NPDC015220; assembly: GCF_043079345.1. Lineage (NCBI taxonomy): Bacteria > Bacillati > Actinomycetota > Actinomycetes > Kitasatosporales > Streptomycetaceae > Streptomyces > Streptomyces sp. NPDC015220. Next base: position 15,881 of record NZ_JBIBUK010000001.1, read on the forward strand.
GGTGAAGGCGCCGGAGTCGTGCTGCGAGATGTCCTGGGCGCCGTACTTGATCTTGAGCTTGTCGCCGTCGACCAGGGTCTGCACCGAGCGCAGGTCGGTGAAGGGCGGCAGGACGGCGACCTCCACGGCGTCGTAGTCCTTGTCGGCCAGGGCGAAGGCGAGCTTCTGGACGTGCGCGATGGCCTCGAGGTGGTTGAGGTTCATCTTCCAGTTGCCCGCCATCAGCGGCGTGCGGGTGGTCATTGAGGTTCAGTCCTCCAGTGCGGCGAGGCCGGGGAGCGTCTTGCCCTCGAGGTATTCGAGGGAGGCGCCGCCGCCGGTCGAGATGTGGCCGAATGCCGACTCGTCGAAGCCCAGCGTACGGACGGCCGCGGCGGAGTCGCCGCCGCCGACGACGGTGAAGCCGTCCGAGTCGACGAGAGCCTGGGCGACGGCCTTGGTGCCCTCGGCGAAGTCGGGGTGCTCGAAGACGCCCATCGGGCCGTTCCAGAACACGGTGGCGGCGTCGGCGAGTTTCGAGGCGTACAGCTCGCGGGTCCCCGGACCGATGTCCAGACCCTCCTGGTCGGCCGGGATGGCGTCCGCGGCGACGGCGGTGGGGTTGGCCGGGGCCTTGGTCCTCAGGTCCGGGAAGTCCGGCGAGACCAGCGCGTCCACCGGCAGGACCAGCTCGACACCGGTCTTCTCGGCCCGCTCCAGGTACTCCTGGACGGCCGGGATCTGGTCCTCCTGGAGCAGGGACTTGCCGACCTCGTACCCCTTGGCCTTGAGGAAGGTGTAGGCCATGCCGCCGCCGATGAGCAGCCGGTCGGCCTTGCCGAGGAGCTGGTCGATGACGGCGAGCTTGTCGGAGACCTTGGCGCCGCCGAGGGCGACGACGTAGGGCCGCTTGAGGTCCTCGGTGAGCTTCTTCAGGACGCCGACCTCGGTGGCGATGAGGTAGCCGGCGTAGTGCGGCAGGCGGCCCGGCAGGTCGTAGACCGAGGCGTGCTTGCGGTGCACCGCGCCGAAGCCGTCGCCGACGTAGATATCCGCGAGGGCGGCGAGGGCGTCGGCGAACTCGCCGCGCTCGGTGTCGTCCTTGGACGTCTCGCCGGGGTTGAAGCGCAGGTTCTCGATGACCGCGACCTGGCCGGGCTGGAGGCCGTTCACGGCGTCGTGGGCGGCGGGGCCGACGGTGTCCTGGGCGAACGCCACGGGTGCGTCCAGCAGTTCGCCGAGGCGCTCGGCGGCGGGCAGCAGCGAGAAGGCGGGGTCCGCGGCGCCCTTGGGGCGGCCCAGGTGCGAGGCCACGACCACCTTGGCGCCCGCCTCGGCGAGGGCCCTGACGGTGGGCAGGACGGCGCGGATGCGGCCGTCGTCGGTGATGACGCCGTCGGACAGCGGCACGTTGAGGTCGGCGCGGACGAAGACCCGCTTGCCGTTCACGCCTTCGGAGAGAAGTTCGTCGATCGTCTTCATGGATGGGACTCCTGGGGAGGGGCTCTTGATCGTACGAGGGCTGATCGATCCGCACGCGAACCGGGGTCGCGCACCGGCACGGGACCGGCGTCGTGGCCCGGCCCGCCGTACGTGCGTCAGGGCCCGGGCGGCGCCGTCGTGCGCTGCCCGAGCCCTGATCTCACATCGAGGTGCCTGCCCTGCCGATCAGAGCTGGTTGCCGACGAAGACCGTCAGGTCGACGAGCCGGTTGGAGTAGCCCCACTCGTTGTCGTACCAACCGATGACCTTCACGTTCTTGCCCTCCTGGACCATGGTCAGGGAGGAGTCGAAGGTGCAGGACGCCGGCGCGTTGACGATGTCGGAGGAGACGATCGGGTCCTCGGTGTACTCGAGGATGCCCTTCAGCTCGCCCTCGGCGGCCTTCTGGAAGGCGGCGTTGATCTCCTCCTTGGTGACCTCGCGGGAGAGCTCGAGGACGAGGTCGGTGACCGAGCCGGTGGGAACCGGGACGCGCATGGCGATGCCGTCCAGCTTGCCCTTGAGCTGCGGCAGCACCAGGGCGGTGGCCTTGGCGGCGCCGGTGGTGGTCGGGATGATGTTCTCGGCGGCGGCACGGGCGCGGCGCAGGTCCTTGTGCGGGAAGTCCAGGATGCGCTGGTCGTTCGTGTACGCGTGCACCGTGGTCATCAGACCCTTGACGATGCCGAAGTTCTCGTCGAGGACCTTCGCCATCGGCGCCACACAGTTGGTGGTGCAGGAGGCGTTGGAGATGACGTGGTGGTTCGCCGGGTCGTACTTGTCCTGGTTGACGCCCATCACGATGGTGACGTCCTCGTTCTTCGCCGGAGCGGAGATGATGACCTTCTTGGCGCCGCCGGCGATGTGCTTCTCGGCGTCTTCCTTCTTGGTGAAGATGCCGGTGGACTCGATGACGATGTCGACGCCCAGCTCGCCCCACGGGATGTCGGCGGGGTTGCGCTCGGAGAGGACCTTGATGGTCTTGCCGTCGACGGTGATGGTGTCCTCGGTGTGCGAGACCTCCTGCTTGAGGCGCCCGAGGATGGTGTCGTACTTCAGCAGGTGAGCGGTGGTCGCGGTGTCACCCAGGTCGTTGACAGCCACGATCTCGATGTCTGCACCCTGCTCCAGCAGCGCGCGGAAGTAGTTACGACCGATGCGGCCAAAGCCGTTGATGCCTACGCGGATCGTCACGAACCGATCTCCTCGTTGGTACGCCGGTTTCGACACCGGCGAGCTGTATTGGGATGTCCCCGACCACCCCCGACCCTACCCCTCACAGGCCCCCGAAGTGACATTCGGCGGCCCCCCGCACGGCACGGCGGTCCGTACCCGTCAGTAGGGGTACGGACCGCTCGCGCCGAGCGTCCGGATCACTCCTTTTCGCTACCTATGTCGGTACCGGGTTGACCGCATTGGTCACTCTTTCGTGAGCACCTCGGCTCACATGTGAAGTGCCGCGATCGCCTTGCCCATCAGGGCCGTCCGCTCGGCCGCCGACGGCAGGTGTTCGAGGCCGAATCCGAGCAGCACGGTACGGTCCGTGGTGACCGCTCCATAGGTCTTGAAGAGGGTCCCGGAGCGGGTCCAGTCCCTGAGCACGGCCGGGCTGCCGGGGGGCGGTCCGGACACGGTCCAGGGGCCCAGCGACGTCTCGAACCCCTCGGTGTCCCGTGCCGTGCCGCCGACCACGAGCGAGGCGTCGTCGGCGAGGACGCCGTGGCCGCCGGCGCCCGGGTCGGTGACGTAGGCGAGGGAGACCTCCACCGTCCTGCCGGCGTACGCGCTCAGGTCGAAGTCCGCCCGCTGCCAGCCGCCGGAGGACCCGGTGAAGGCGTTCCACGCCCCGCTGGTGCCGTGCGGCTCGCAGCCGCCCGGTCCGAGCGTCAGATAGTGCCTGAGCCACGGGTGCTCGTCGACCAGGAACCCGGCACCGCAGTCGGCGGGCACCGCCGCGCCGGACCGGCCGCCCGCCTCCGGCAGCGTCGTCCAGTCGTCCGCGCCGGCGGTGCGGATCTCCAGCAGCGCGTGGTCGTAGCCGGGCTCGGTGTCCCACAGGAGCCGGGTGCTGAGCGTGGGTCTGTCGGCCGCGGCGACCCGGGTGAGGTCGATGGTGCGGGTGAGGCGTTTGTAGGCGTCGTCGGTGTGCACGGCGGCGGCCATGTAGGCGCCCGTGTAGGGGCCGTACGGATTGACGGCCCCGGCGAACTGCCCGGCGCCCGCGCTCGCGAACCGCGGGTGGTCCGCGACCGGCAGCTCGTCCGAGGTCACCCCGTAGGCGCCCGCCTGGCCCAGCGGGGCGCCCGGTGCGTCGCCGAGCGCGCCGGTGAACCCGGACAGCTTCCCCGAACCGGTGAACCCGGTGACGCCCCGGGTCGGCGTACGCGAGTAGGCGCCCAGGTAGTACTGGCTGAAGTCGTCGGAGAGGGTGCCGCCGCCGAGGTCGACGCTGCCGCCGGCCCGCTCCCCCGCCTCGATCAGCCTGCCGCCCTCGTTCAGGTAGGCGCGCAGCTGGAGCTGGGTGGCGTTGCCCGGGCCGCCGGCGCCCGAGTAGTGGACGACCGTCCGGAAGTGCTTCAGCACCCCGAGCGCGTCCGGAGCGCCCTGCGCGGCGACGTCCCAGACGACCGCGCGGCGCCCGTTCGCCCCCAGCGCGTCCACGTACGTGCGCGCCTGCGTGGCGCTCGTGCCCTCCTCGGCGACCACGAGGGTGTCGGCCCGCGGCCGGCGCGCCACCGTGTAGGTGAAGTGCCCGCTCGACGTCTTCCCGCCGCCGCTCGCCCGGCCGGTGAACCACACCTCGACCTCGTCGCCCGGGTTCGCGCCCTCGACCCGGGCCCGGTACTCGTCGAAGTAGAGGTGGTCCGATCCGCCGTAGGTCGTGCCGCCCTTGAAGGCACGCAGCGTCGCCTCGTGCGTACGGCCGCCGTTGACGCGGTAACGGAGCTCCTTGTCCCGCACGGACTTGCGCACGACGACCGACACCTCCTGGCCGGCTCCGCGCGCGTACGACGTCGGGAAGGCGGCCGGGGTGAAGTCGGGGGCGCTCAGGCCGACCGGGGAACTCGGCCGGTCGGGGTGGGCGGCGGTCTCGGCGACGGAGAGCGCGAACGGGACGTTCTTCTCGAACTCCTGCTCGATCAACTTCTCGTCGTCAGGGAAGTTGAAGACGGAACGGCAGTCGGCCGCCTTCCAGGCGTCGTCCGGGTCCGCGTCGGAGGCGGTCTGACAGGTCGACATCTCCGGGGTGAACATCGCCATCCCGTTGACGTTTCCGGCGTGGCCGTCCGCCTCGCCGTTGGTGGTGTACAGCTCGGAGGAGACCTGCGAGTGGTAGCCCGGCACGGCGGGCTTGTCCGGGGTGCCGGCGAGCGCCCTGTAGAGGACGTCGTCCGGGGTCGGGGTGGCCACCTGCCAGCCGACGCCGTAGAGGAGCAGTTCGGCGGCGGAGTGGTAGTTGATGCCGTAGCGGAAGCGGACGCGCTTCTCGAACCGGTCGAGCGCCTGTGTCTCGGGCTCGGAGGCCGGGGCCCCGCCGCGGTAGGTCTCACTGGTGGGGTTGGGCGACGAACCCTCGTCGTCGTAGCCCCACTTGTAGGGGAAGTTGCGGTTGAGGTCGACGCCGTCACCGGTGGAGACGACGCCGTCGCCGTTGACGTCCCGCATGTTCTTGCGCCACAGACGGGTCGTGGGGTCCTTGAAGGTGTAGTCGTACCCGTCGGGGTTGGCGGAGAGCACGAACCACAGTTCGGTGGTGTCGACGATCTTCCTGACCCGCTTGTCGGTGTCGTAGTGGTCCAGGTAGTGGTGCATCAGCCGGCGGGTCGTCTCCGGTGTGATCCACTCGCGCGCGTGCTGGTTGGACATGTACAGCACGGCGGGCCTGGAACCGTCCTTCACGCGCCTCGCGTTCGTCGTGAGCTTGAGCGCGAGGATGTCCTGCCCCCGGACGGTCCTGCCGATGGAGACGACCTTGGTGAGGCCGGGGTGCTCCTGCCCGGTCCGCAGGATTTCCTCCTTGAGGCCGCCCGCGCCGCTGTAGGGCCGGAACACGCCCTGCGAAGCGCTCTTCACCCTGGTGGTGGCGCCGGTCGTGAGCGTGCGCTCGGTGAGCCGGACGCCCTGTTTCCGGAGACTCGCGGCCTGTGCTCCGGTGAGGTAGAGCTCGACGGCGGTCCGGCCCCCGCCGGTCACCCGGTCGCCGAGTTCGTGGCCGTCCTGGCCTGCCTTCAGGAGCAGGGGTACCTGCTGTTCGGTGACATCGGCGCGGAAGACCCTCACCTCGTCCGGATCCGGTCCGGGTGAACTCCCGCTCTGCGCCTGTGCGACGGGCGCCAGGCCCGCGCCGCCGAGCAGGAGCGCGCCGACAGCGAGGATCGATCTCGCTCTGTGTCTCATGAAACCCCCTGGCGGTGGTCCGCCACAGCGGCGAACGGCTGCCAGGTTCATGTCACTTCTTGATCGAGTCAAGGGTGCCTCAAAGACAGGGAAACACCGGTGCTCGCGGCCTCGTACGACTTCGGGCACCGGCGTGTCGGCCAAGGGGGAAGGTGGGGACGCGGAGGGAGCGCGGAAGGGGCGGTAGCGGGTGGAGGAGAGCTCCGGCCGCCGCTGGGCGGCGGTGCCGTGGGTGCGGCGGCGCTGTGGGTGCGGCGGGGCTGTCGGGGTGGAGCCGTGTGGGGCGGTGCCGTCGGGGCGACTCCGTGGGGGCGGCGGTTCGGCGGAGTCGTAGCGTGCCGCGGTGCGGTGCGGTGACTCGGTGGCGGCGCCAGAGTACGGGCGTCGCCACCGACCGGGCGGCCGCGGCACGCACGCCACGGCCGGTACCGCGCGGACGGCGTACGGCGTCCGACGAGCGGCGTACGGCAAGTGGTGGACGGGCGTACGACATGCCGACCGAGGCGTACGGCGCGGGGCGCGCGGGCGGAGGCACGGGGCTTGCGGGCGCGCGCGGTACGGCGTACGGCTCATGGCGTACGGGCGAACCGGCGAACGACGTACGGCTGAAGGGTGCGGGGGGAGGGCCGGCCGATTGTGGCGGGGTGAAGGGCGTGCGGGTGAAGGGCCGGCCGACTGTGGCGGTGGGCGGGACACCCCCGCCCTGCGGCCGGGGTCCGGCGACGGCCGGTGGGCCCGCCGGACAAGGGCCCCGGGGGTCCGGCCGAGCAGGCTCTCGGCGCGCGTCGTCGGCAGCCGGACGGACCGACGACCGCGAGAAGGCCCGACGCCCCTACCGGCCCCGGAACGCGGAAACCCGCGATCACCCGGCCCGACAAGCCCTGAGCATCGTCGGCAGCCGGACGGACCGACGACCGCGAAGGAGCCGGCACCCCGGCAGCCCACGAACTGCGGAAGAGCCCGCGCTCACTCAGGCGGACGCGCCGGAGTGCGCACCGGCCCCGACCGGCGCCGTGGGAGCGGCGACACGCGCTCCCCGCTCCCGTCCGCCCGCGGGTGTTCGGGTCAGCCCGCGAGGTTGTCCGCCAGTTCCTCGGAGAGGTTGGCCTCGGTGCTCGGGATCCCCAGGTCGGCGGCGCGCTTGTCGGCCATCGCCAGCAGCCGGCGGATACGGCCGGCGACGGCGTCCTTGGTGAGCGGCGGGTCGGCGAGCGCGCCCAGCTCCTCCAGGGACGCCTGCTTGTGCTCCATGCGCAGGCGTCCCGCGGCGGCCAGGTGCTCGGGCACGTCGTCGGCCAGGATCTCCAGGGCGCGCTGGACCCGGGCGCCCGCGGCGACGGCGGCGCGTGCCGAGCGGCGCAGGTTGGCGTCGTCGAAGTTGGCCAGCCGGTTGGCCGTGGCGCGGACCTCGCGGCGCATCCGACGCTCCTCCCAGGCCAGCACGGACTCATGGGCGCCGAGGCGGGTCAACAGCGCGCCGATGGCGTCACCGTCGCGGACGACGACCCGGTCCACCCCGCGCACCTCGCGGGCCTTCGCGGCGATGGACAGCCGACGGGCGGCGCCGACGAGGGCGAGTGCCGCCTCCGGACCGGGGCAGGTCACCTCCAGCGACGAGGAACGGCCCGGCTCGGTGAGCGAGCCGTGCGCCAGGAAGGCTCCGCGCCAAGCGGCCTCGGCGTCGCAGGTGGCCCCCGAGACCACCTGCGGCGGCAGGCCCCGGATCGGCCGGCCCCGGCCGTCGACGAGCCCGGTCTGGCGGGCCAGCTGATCGCCGCCCGCGACGACGCGCACCACGTAGCGCGAGCCCCGGCGCAGTCCGCCCGGGGCCATCACGATCAGTTCGGAGCTGTGCCCGAAGATCTCCAGGATGTCCCGCTTCAGGCGTCTGGCCGCCATCGCGGTGTCCAGTTCCGCCTCGATCACGATGCGCCCGCTGACCAGGTGGAGGCCGCCGGCGAACCGCAGGATGGCGGAGACCTCCGCCTTCCTGCAGCAGGTCCGGGTGACGGGGAGCCGGGAGATCTCGTCCTTCACCGCTGCCGTCATCGCCATGGGCCGATCCTTCCATGCATCCGAAAAATACGGTCGTACGCGGCGGCCAGCTGCTCCGGGTCGTGCCGCGGAGTTCCGTCCCTCCGGGCCACCGGTGCGAGCTCGACCGCGGCGCCGAACCGCTTGGCGGCCTCGGTGAGCACTTCGCGGTCGGGCACGGCGGCCTCGTCGGCCAGCACCACGTCCAGGGCGAGTTTAGGGGCGTGTCGTCCCAAAACCTCCAAATGACGCTGCGGTGAGAAGCCGTCCGTTTCTCCCGGCTGCGGAACGAGGTTCAGGGAGAGTACCCGGCGCGCCTTGGTCTCGGTGAGCGCGTCCAGGAGCTCGGGCACCAGCAGGTGCGGGATGACCGAGGAGAACCAGGAGCCGGGGCCGAGCACCACCCAGTCCGCGTCCAGGACCGCCGCGACGGCCTCGGGCACGGCGGGCGGGTCGTGCGGGACGAGGTGCACGGACTGCACCTCGCCGGGGGTGAGCGCGACGGTCGCCTGGCCCCGGACGGTGTCGACGTCGTCGGGCCGGTCCGGGTCGTGCCCCTTGACCAGTGCCTGGAGCTCCAGGGGCACGGCGGACATGGGCAGCACCCGTCCGTGCGCGCCCAGCAGCTTGCCGACCAGGTCCAGTGCCTGGACGTGATCGCCCAGCTGCTCCCACAGGGCGACGATCAGCAGGTTGCCGACCGCGTGGTCGTGCAGGTCGCCCTGCGAGGCGAAGCGGTGCTGGATGACGCGAGCCCAGGTCTGGCCCCAGTCGTCGTCACCGCACAGCGCCGCCAGCGCCTTGCGCAGGTCGCCGGGCGGCAGGACGCCCAGTTCGTCGCGCAGGCGCCCGCTGGAGCCCCCGTCGTCGGCCACGGTGACGACGGCGGTGAGGTCGCCGGTGATGCGGCGCAGTGCGGCGAGCGAGGCGGACAGGCCCATGCCGCCGCCGAGGGCGACCACCTTGGGCTGGGCGCCCCGGCGGCGCGGCCGGGCGCCGCGGGCCTCCACGGGCCGGTCCGCGCGTCCCTCGGGCACCGCACGGCGCAGCCTGCCCAGCCGCAGAGTACGTCCGGTCACTCGCGCCCCATGTCCCGGTGGACGACGACGGTCTCCACGCCCTCGGCCGCGAGCCGTGCGGCGAGCTTCTCCGACATGGCCACCGAGCGGTGCTTGCCGCCCGTGCAGCCGATGGCGATGGTCACGTAGCGCTTGCCCTCGCGGCGGTACCCGGCCGCGACGAGCCGGAGCAGCTCGGCGTAGCGGTCCAGGAACTCCTTGGCGCCGGGCTGGTTGAAGACGTACGCGGCGACCTCCTCGTTGAGGCCGGTGTACGGGCGCAGCTCCGGGACCCAGTGCGGGTTGGGCAGGAACCGCATGTCCGCGACGAGGTCGGCGTCGACCGGGAGGCCGTACTTGAAGCCGAAGGACATCACCGTGGCCCGCAGCTCGGGCTCCTCCTCGCCGGCGAACTGGGCGTCCATCTTGGCGCGCAGCTCGTGCACGTTGAGGCTGGAGGTGTCGATGACGAGGTCGGCGTCGCCGCGCAGCTCGCGCAGCAGTTCGCGCTCGGCGGCGATGCCGTCGACGATGCGGCCGTCGCCCTGGAGGGGGTGCGGGCGGCGCACCGACTCGAAGCGGCGCACCAGGGCGTCGTCGGAGGACTCCAGGAAGACGATGCGCCGGGTGACGTGCTTGGCCTCCAGGTCCGCCAGGGACTCGCGCAGGTTGTCGAAGAAGCGCCGGCCGCGGACGTCCACGACGACCGCGATGCGCGCGACATTGCCCTGCGAACGGGCGCCGAGCTCCACCATGGTGGGGATCAGCGCGGGCGGCAGGTTGTCGACGACGAACCAGCCGAGGTCCTCCAGACACTTGGCGGCCGTGGACCGGCCGGCTCCCGACATGCCGGAGATGATCACCAGCTCGGGAATGGCCGCGTCGGGGACGCCGGCCGTGTCGATGCCCGTACTCACCTGTGCTCCGTACTCCTGGACCGCGTGCTGCCGCTGGTCCTCGTGTGTTTCCTCGTGAGCCTGATCTCGTCCCGCTGTGGGCCGTGTCTCGTGCTCGGTCATCTTTCCTGCCCCCGTCGTCACTCGTCCGGGGCGCCCGTGGGCACGGGCTCCCCCGCGACGTCCCGCGTCGTCTCCGACGACGGGTCCGCCGCGTCTTCCATGATCTCTCCGGTCGCCGTGTTCACGGCGGGTGCGGCCGGGGCCGCCTGGGCGAGGGCCGCGGCGATGGTCTCGGCCGTCTTGCGGCCTATGCCGGGCACCTCGCGGATCTGGTCGATCGTGGCGGACCGGAGCTTCTTCACCGAGCCGAAGTGCTTGATCAGAGCCCGCTTGCGGGTCTCGCCCAGGCCCGGCACGTCGTCCAGGGGGCCGGCGCGGAACCGCTTGGCCCGCTTGGTGCGCTGGTAGGTGATGGCGAAGCGGTGGGCCTCGTCGCGGACGCGCTGGAGCAGGTAAAGCCCCTCGCTGGTGCGGGGCAGGACCACCGGGTCGTCCTCGCCGGGCAGCCAGACCTCCTCCAGTCGCTTGGCCAGGCCGCAGACGGCGATGTCGTCGATGCCGAGTTCGTCCAGCGCCCGCCGCGCGGCGGCGACCTGCGGCTGCCCGCCGTCGACGACGACGAGCTGCGGCGGGTAGGCGAAGCGCTTGGGCCGTCCGTCGTCCTCGGTGAACGGCGGTCCGTCGGCCCCGTCGGCCGTGCCCGGCCCGCCGGTCCCGCCCGCGGAGGAGCCGTCGGCGGTGGCGCCGGGGGCGACGGCCGTGCCGAGGGGCACGGCGCTCTCGGCGGTCGGCACCGCCGTCCCGTCCGCCGGGAGCGCCGTCCCGGCGGCGTCGGCGGTCTCCTCGCCGTCGGCCCACTCGCCGGTCCGTTCCTTCTCGGCGAGGTAGCGGCGGAAGCGGCGGGTGATCACCTCGTGCATGGAGCGGACGTCGTCCTGACCCTGGAAGCCCCTGATCTGGAAACGGCGGTACTCGCTCTTGCGCTGCAGGCCGTCCTCGAAGACGACCATGGAGGCCACCACGTCGTCGCCCTGGAGGTGCGAGATGTCGTAGCACTCGATCCGCAGCGGGGCGCTGTCCAGGCCGAGTGCCTCGGCGATCTCCTCCAGGGCCCGGGAGCGGGTGGTCAGGTCGGAGGCGCGCCTGGTCTTGTGCAGGACGAGCGCCTGCTGGGCGTTGCGCTGCACGGTCTCCATGAGGGCCTTCTTGTCGCCGCGCTGCGGGATGCGCAGCGAGACGCCCGAGCCGCGGCGGTCGGTGAGCCACTGCTGGACCGGCTCGACCGGCTCGGGCAGGGCCGGGACGAGGACCTCCTTGGGGACGGCGTCCCCGCTCTCCTCGCCGTACAGCTGCTGCAGGGCGTGCTCGACGAGGGCGCCGGTGGTGACCTCCTCGACCTTGTCGGTCACCCAGCCACGCTGGCCGCGCACGCGCCCGCCGCGCACGTGGAAGATCTGCACGGCGGCCTCGAGTTCGTCCTCGGCGACGGCGACGAGGTCGGCGTCGGTCGCGTCGGCGAGCACGACCGCGTTCTTCTCCATGGCCTTCTTCAGGGCCTCGACGTCGTCGCGCAGGCGGGCGGCCCGCTCGTACTCCATCTCCTCGGCCGCCCGCATCATCCGCTCCTCCAGGCGGCGCAGGTACGCGCCCGTGCGGCCGGCCATGAAGTCGCTGAACTCCTCGGCCAGTTCGCGGTGGTCCTCGGCGCTGATCCGGCCCACGCAGGGCGCCGAGCACTTGCCGATGTAGCCGAGCAGGCAGGGGCGGCCGGTGCGGGCGGCGTTCTTGAAGACGCCGGCCGAGCAGGTGCGCACCGGGAAGACGCGCAGCAGCAGGTCGACGGTGTCGCGGATGGCCCACGCGTGCGCGTACGGCCCGAAGTAGCGCACGCCCTTCTTCTTGTGGCCGCGCATCACCTGTACGCGCGGGAACTCCTCGTTCATCGTGACCGCGAGGTACGGGTAGCTCTTGTCGTCGCGGTACTTGACGTTGAACCGGGGGTCGTACTCCTTGATCCAGGAGTACTCCAGCTGAAGCGCCTCGACCTCCGTCGACACCACCGTCCACTCCACGGACGCGGCCGTGGTGACCATGGTGCGGGTGCGCGGGTGCAGGTTCGCCAGGTCCTGGAAGTAGTTCGCCAGGCGCTGGCGCAGGCTCTTCGCCTTTCCGACGTAGATCACCCGGCGGTGCTCGTCGCGGAACCTGTAGACCCCGGGAGAGTCCGGGATGTCTCCCGGCTTGGGGCGGTAGCTGGAGGGGTCGGCCATGTCTCACACCCTACTGGCGGGGGCCGACAGCGCGGCGATCCTGTGGACAACGCGGGCGGCGGCGCCACCGACGGCCCGACTGGTGTACGACTACCTGCTGTGACCGGCGTTCTTCGCCCGGTGCGCGCCCGCGGCCCTGGGCGCCCCGGGTCGTCCGCCCCGGGGGTGCGGACTCGGCCAGGAGTGCGCGCCATCGGGTCACAGGTGTTGTCGGGGCCTGGTCGACACGCTTCAATGCGTGGGAAGTCGGGGCCGGGAACGACGGCGTACGGATGTGAAGAGGCCCTCCGCCCGCACCACAGGTGCGTCCCGGCGACGCGCGTGAACCGGCCCGACCGGCCGCCCGCACCTTCACAGAGAGGCCCGTGCATGCCGTACGCCCCAGAGCAGGCGGACGTCGCCACCGCGGAACTGGACGCGGCCCTGCGGGGCGGCCCCTTCCACGTGGCGCTGCGCGCCGCGATCGCCGCCCGCGGGCTGCCGTTGCAGCGCGTGCAGCACCATCTGTCGCGCCACGGGGTCAGGGTCGGGGTCACGAGTCTGAGCTACTGGCAGCAGGGTGCCCGGCGCCCGCAGCGTCCGGAGTCTCTGCGGGCGGTCCGTGCCCTGGAGGAGATACTCCGGCTGCCGGAGGAGTCGCTGATCCGCCTGCTGGCCGAGGCCGGGGAGCCCACGGCCGACCGCCGGCCCGCCGCCCGCTCCTACCGGTCGCTGGTCGAGGCGTCGGACGTGCTGCGGCGGCTGCTGGCCCAGCTGGACGCCCCGCCCGACGGCGGGCTGCAGACGCTCGGGCACCACGAGCGGGTACGGGTCGGGGCGCGCCGCGAACTGTCCGGACGCGAGTCGCACCACATCGTGCGCGCCCACCGGGACGGTGTGGACCGCTTCGTGGCCGTCCACCACGGCGACCCGGGGTGCGTGCCGGAGCGGATGGCCGTGCACGCGCTGGAGAACTGCCGCGCCGGGCGGGTGCGGTGGCACCACGACACGGGGGTGCTCGTGGCCGAGCTGCTGTTCGACACCCGGCTGCGGGCGGGGGACACGTTCCTCTTCCGGTACGCGGTCGAGGACGGCACGGCCGGTGTGGCGCGCGAGTACGTCCGGGGGGCCGACACGGCGGGCGGGCAGTACGCCCTGCAGGTGCGGTTCGACGCGGGCGCCCTGCCGGTGCGCTGCCACCGGTTCACCCAGCAGTCGGCGGCGGCCCCGCGCGCCGGCCGGCGGGAGCTGCCGGTGAGCGAACGGCACCGCTCGGTCCATCTGGTCGAGCCGCGGCTGCGGCCGGGGATCGTGGGGATCGGCTGGGACTGGGAGTAGCGGCCGGTCACCGCGGGGGCGCGCGGGCTGGAATCAGGCGCCGGGCCCCGCCACGATCTTGCCGCCCTCCGCCCGGACCGGAAGCTCGGCCAGCGGTTCCGTGGCCGGGGACCGCACCACCTTGCCGGTGGTGGCGTCGAACTCACTGCCGTGACACGGGCAGACCAGAGTCGTGCCGCGCAGCTTGTTGATGGCGCACCCGGCGTGCGTGCAGATCGTGCCGTACGCCTTCAGGGCTCCGTTCGTGTCCCTGCTGACGACCACGTTGTGGTCCCGGTACAGCTTGGCCCCGCCCTCGGGTACCTCGCTCTCGGCGCCGAGGTCGACCGGGGCCGTCGGGGTCGCGGGGGTCGAGGCGCCGCCCGGTCCGCAGGCGGCGATCCCGAACCCGGCGACGGGCGTGAGGGCCGCTCCTCGAAGGATCGTTCGACGGCTCGTGGGGGGACGGCCGGGCATGAGGAGCTCCACTGGTCTGGCGTGCTTGACATTCCGACGATACCCACCACGCCCACCGCGCCCTCCGCGGGGTCGCCCCGGCTCCTGAGCCGGGGCGGGGCACCCCGTCCGCCGTGCCGTGCCGAAGGCCCCTCGCCGTGCGGGTGCGGGCCGGTTCCGCCGCGGTGGGTGGGCCCGCCTCGCGGCGGCGGGCCGGGTCGCCGTACGGTGCGACTGCCCCGTGGCGTCGTCCGCCGCACGTCCCGCGGTCGCCCCGCGCATCCGGAGAAAGGAACCCACTCGTGATCGTCGTCGCCGGTGAGGCCCTGATCGACCTGGTTCCTCGGGGCACGGGCGCCCTCGCGGACCTCAAGCCGGCGCTCGGCGGCGGCCCCTACAACACCGCCGTCGCGCTCGGCCGCCTCGGCTCCCCCACGGCGTTCTGCTCGCGCACCTCGTACGACGCCTTCGGCCGGGCGCTGCTCGACGGGCTGCGGCGGGCCGGAGTGGACGTCTCCGGGGTGCAGCGCGGTGACGAGCCGACCACGCTGGCGGTCGCGACGGTCGGCGCCGACGGCTCGGCCGCCTACTCGTTCTACGTCGAGGGCACCGCCGACCGGCTGTTCACGGCGCCGGCCGCGCTGCCCCCGGGCACCCGCGCGGTGTCCTTCGGCACCTGCTCACTGGTGCTGGAGCCGGGCGCGAGCGCCTACGAGGAGCTGATGCGGACCGCCGCCGCCGAAGGGGTGTTCACCGCGCTGGACCCGAACATCCGGGCCGGGCTGATCCCGGACCCGGACGCCTACCGGGTCCGCTTCCGCGGCTGGCTTCCCTCGGTGTCGCTGCTGAAGCTCTCCGAGGAGGACGCGCGGTGGCTGGGCGGCACACCGCGCGAGTGGCTGGCGGCCGGGCCCTCGGCCGTCGTGATCACCCACGGGGGCGACGGGCTCACCGCGTACACCAGGGAAGGCGCGGAGCATTCCGTGCCGGGTGAGAAGGTCGAGGTCGTCGACACGATCGGCGCGGGCGACACGGTGAACGCGGCCCTGCTGCACGGGCTGGCCGCCCGCGACGCGCTCTCCCCGCAGGGCCTCGCCGCGCTGGACGCCACGGGCTGGGTCCGGCTGCTGCGGTTCGCGGCCCGCGCGGCGGCGATCACCTGTTCCCGCGCGGGCGCGGAGCCGCCGTACGCCTCGGAGGTGGGCGAGCCGTAGCCGCTGGGGAGATACGGGCCGGCGCCCCGCGGGAGAAGGTCCCACGGGGCGCCGGTTCCGGAAAGCGGTGGCTCAGGCCTTGCGGGCCCGCGCCGTCTTCTTCGCGGGCGTCGCCTTCTTGCTCGCCGTGTTGTTGGCGGTCCTGGCCGTGGCGGTCCTCCGGCCGGTCGCCGAGGCAGCCGCCACCGCCTTCCTGGCGGCGGCCTTGCGCGGGGCCTTCACCGGCTCGGCGTCGCTGATCCGGTCGGCGTCCAGGATCTCCCGCAGGAACTTGCCCGTGTGGCTGGCCGGGACGGCGGCGACCTGCTCGGGGGTGCCCTCGGCGACGACCAGACCGCCGCCCGCGCCGCCCTCCGGGCCCATGTCGACGATCCAGTCCGCGGTCTTGATCACGTCGAGGTTGTGCTCGATGACGATGACCGTGTTGCCCTTCTCGACCAGGCCGGACAGGACCTTCAGCAGCTTGCTGATGTCCTCGAAGTGCAGACCGGTGGTCGGCTCGTCCAGGACGTAGACCGTGCGCCCGGTGGAGCGGCGCTGCAGCTCGCTGGCGAGCTTGACGCGCTGCGCCTCACCGCCGGACAGCGTGGTCGCGGACTGGCCGAGGCGGACGTAGCCCAGGCCGACGTCCTTGAGGGTCCTGAGGTGGCGGGAGATCGCCGGAACCGCCTCGAAGAAGTCGGTGGCCTCCTCGATCGGCATGTTCAGCACGTCGGCGATGGACTTGCCCTTGTAGTGGACCTCCAGGGTCTCCCGGTTGTACCGGGCGCCGTGGCAGACCTCGCACGGGACGTAGACGTCCGGGAGGAAGTTCATCTCGATCTTGATCGTGCCGTCGCCCGCGCAGTTCTCGCAGCGGCCGCCCTTGACGTTGAAGGAGAAGCGGCCGGGCAGGTAGCCGCGGACCTTCGCCTCGGTGGTCTCGGCGAACAGCTTGCGGATGTGGTCGAAGACGCCCGTGTACGTCGCCGGGTTGGACCGCGGGGTGCGGCCGATGGGCGACTGGTCGACGTGCACCACCTTGTCGACGAGGTCGTCGCCGTCCACACGGGTGTGCCGCCCCGGCACGTTGCGCGCGCCGTTCAGCTCGCGGGCCAGGTGCGTGTAGAGGATGTCGTTGACCAGCGTCGACTTGCCGGATCCGGACACGCCGGTGACGGCGGTGAAGACGCCCAGCGGGAAGGACACGTCGATGTCCTTGAGGTTGTTCTCGCGGGCGCCGTGCACGGTGAGCTGCCGGGACGGGTCGAGCGGGCGCCGGACGTCCGGCAGCGGGATCGACTTCCGGCCGGACAGGTACTGGCCGGTCTGCGACTCGGTGTTGGCGAGCAGCTCCTTCAGGGAGCCGCTGTGCACGACCTTGCCGCCGTGCTCGCCCGCGCCGGGGCCGATGTCGACGATCCAGTCGGCGACCTTGATGGTGTCCTCGTCGTGCTCGACGACGATGAGCGTGTTGCCCATGTCGCGCAGCCGCACCAGGGTCTCGATCAGCCGGTGGTTGTCCCGCTGGTGCAGGCCGATGGAGGGCTCGTCGAGGACGTACAGGACGCCGACGAGGCCGGAGCCGATCTGGGTGGCCAGGCGGATGCGCTGGGCCTCGCCGCCGGAGAGGGTGCCGGCCGCGCGGTTCAGCGACAGGTAGTCCAGGCCGACGTCGACCAGGAACCGCAGCCGCTCGTTGACCTCCTTGAGGACCCGCTCGGCGATCTTCTTGTCGCGGGCGGTGAGCTTCAGCTCGCCGAGGAAGTCCGCGCAGTCGCTGATCGACATCGCGGAGACCTCGGCGATGGACTTGTCCATGATCGTGACGGCGAGGACGACCGGCTTGAGGCGGGTGCCCTGGCAGCCGGGACAGGGCACTTCGCGCATGTAGCCCTCGAAGCGCTCGCGGCTGGCGTCGCTCTCCGCCTCGCTGTGCCGGCGCTTGACGAAGTTGACGGCGCCCTCGAAGGAGGCCATGTAGACGCGCTCGCGTCCGTACCGGTTGCGGTAGCGGATCTCGATCTGCGTCTTGTGGCCGTACAGCAGGGCCTTGCGGGCGCGCTGCGGCAGGCCGGCGAAGGGGATGTCGGTGCGGAAACCGAGGGCCGCGGCGAGGGCGTTGATCTGCCGGTCGAAGTAGTCCTTGGTGTGCCCGTGCGACCAGGGGTGGATCGCACCCTCGTCGAGGGTCTTGTCCGGGTCCGGGACGATCAGCTCCGGGTCGACCTCCATGCGCGTGCCGATGCCGGTGCACTCGGGGCAGGCGCCGAAGGGCGAGTTGAAGGAGAACGAGCGGGGCTCCATCTCCTCGAAGGACAGGTCGTCGTACGGGCAGTACAGGTGCTCGGAGTACATGCGCTCGCGCTCGGGGTCGTCCTCGGGGAGGTCGACGAAGTCGAGCACGACCATGCCGCCGGACAGGCCGAGGGCGGTCTCGACGGAGTCGGTGAGCCGACGCTTGGCGGAGTCCTTCACCGTGAGGCGGTCGACGACCACCTCGATGGTGTGCTTCTCCTGCTTCTTCAGCGTGGGCGGACTGGACAGCTGGACGGTCTCGCCGTCCACGCGCGCACGGGAGTAGCCCTTGGTCTGGAGATCGGCGAACAGGTCGACGAACTCTCCCTTGCGCTCGCGCACCAGCGGCGAGAGCACCTGGAACCGGCTGCCCTCGGGCAGTTCGAGGACCCTGTCCACGATGGCCTGCGGCGACTGGCGCGAGATCGGCCGGCCGCACTCGGGACAGTGCGGCTTGCCGATGCGGGCGAAGAGCAGGCGCAGGTAGTCGTAGACCTCGGTGATGGTGCCGACCGTGGAGCGCGGGTTGCGCGAGGTCGACTTCTGGTCGATGGAGACCGCCGGGGAGAGTCCTTCGATGAAGTCGACGTCCGGCTTGTCCATCTGCCCGAGGAACTGCCGGGCATAGGAGGAGAGCGACTCCACGTAGCGCCGCTGGCCCTCGGCGAAGATGGTGTCGAAGGCCAGGGAGGACTTGCCCGACCCGGACAGGCCCGTGAAGACGATGAGCGAGTCCCGAGGCAGGTCGAGCGAGACGTTCTTCAGGTTGTGCTCGCGCGCGCCACGGACGATGAGACGGTCGGCCACGCCGGTCCGCACCTTTCTTGAGAGAAGTGACAGGGGCGGGGCCCCCGTCGTTCTTCAGACTAGGGGGAGCCACTGACAACGCCGGGTGGGATTCCCGGATCCGCCCGGTTGCACAACAATCCCCGGCTCTCCAGCATGCCCGACGCCACGTCCGACCTTATAGCACGTACATTCGATTTATGGCCCAGGTCGGCCGCCTTCACCCGAAGGTGTGGCGGGGCTAGGGTCGGCGCCATGATGGATCACGTGCGCGACCTGCGGTCTGTACACCTCGCCACCGAACGACTGCTCACCGCGGTCGCCGAACTGGACAACGCCGCTGTGACCGACCAGTCACGGCTGCCCGGCTGGACCCGCGGTCACGTCCTCGCCCATGTCGCCCGCAACGCGGACGCGCTCGTGAACGTCCTCCAGGGGCGTCCCATGTACGTCTCCGGCGCGGCCCGCGACGCGGACATCGAGCGGGACGCCCCGCGCCCCCTCGACGCCCAGCTCGCCGACGTGCGGGCCAGTGCGGCCCGGTTCGACGAGGCCGGGGCCGCGCCGGCCGACTGGTCGCGCACCGTGGAGCTGCGCAACGGGGTCACCGACTCCGCCTCGCGGGTGCCCTTCCGGCGCTGGGTGGAGATCGAGCTGCACCATGTGGACCTCGGGATCGGATACGAGCTGGAGGATCTCCCGGAGGAGTTCACGGAACGGGAGATCGACTTCCTCGCCCAGCGGTTCACCGGCGCCCCCGACGTGCCGCCGGTCCGGCTGACGGACGGCACCCGCGCGTGGCGCACGGGCCGGGAGGCCGCCGAGCCCGCGATCACCGTCACGGGCGGCCCGGCGGACCTGCTCGGCTGGCTCGCCGGCCGCCGGGACGGCTCCGCGCTCTCGGCGGCCGGCGGCCCGCTGCCGTCGCTGCCCGCGCTCTAGCGCGCCAGCGCCGCCGCGGTGCGCGGGCGGGCCCCGGAGCGGCTCCGCGGCGATAGGCTGATCACCATGACGTACAGCGGAGAGGTGCGGGTCGGCGGCCCGGCGGACGTGCACGAGCTGAAGGACCTGATGATCACCAAGATCGCGGTCGGTCCCATGGACAACAACGCTTATCTGCTGCGCTGCCGGGCCACGGACGAGCAGTTGCTGATCGACGCGGCCAACGACGCGCACACGCTGCTCGGCTCGATCGGTGACGACGGCATCGCCTCCGTCGTCACCACCCACCGGCACGGGGACCACTGGCAGGCGCTGGCCGAGGTCGTGGCGGCCACGCGTGCGCGCACCTACGCGGGCCGGGACGACGCCGAGGGCATCCCGGTGCCGACCGATGTCCCCGTCGAGGACGGGGACACGATCCGGGTGGGGCAGGTGGAACTCACCGCCCGCCACCTCGTGGGCCACACCCCCGGCTCGATCGCCCTGGTCTACGACGACCCGCACGGGCATCCGCACGTCTTCACGGGCGACTGCCTCTTCCCCGGCGGCGTGGGCAACACGCACAAGGACCCGAAGGCCTTCGCCAGTCTGATCCACGACGTCGAGACGAAGATCTTCGACGCCCTGCCGGACGAGACCTGGGTCTACCCCGGTCACGGCAACGACACCACGCTGGGCGCCGAGCGCCCACACCTGCCGGAGTGGCACGCGCGCGGCTGGTGAGGCGCCGCACGCCCGCACCGCGGTCGAGGAGGGCACACCCCGGTACGCCCGCGCCCGAGTCGCAGGCGGTGGACCGCTCCGTGGCCGCGGCCGGTGAACCGGGGTGCGGGCGCGCGCCCTCGCACCCCGTGTGAACCCCGCGCACGCGCCGGCCGCACGCGCGCGCTCCCCGCTCGGCGCCGTGCGCGGTGAACTGGTGACAGCCCCGCGCAGGAAGACGCGGCTCCTGGGCGGCACGGGCCGCCGGCCTCATTCCCCGTCCCCGACCGGCGGCCCCGGCTCCTGCCCGCGCCCCAGCCCCAGCCCCAGCCCCAGCCCCAGCCCCAGCCGGGCACGTCCCGTCCCGGCGGGGTCTACGCGTCCGCCCGTGCCGCTCCGGCCAGCGTCGCGACCCGGTCCACCGCGAAGGCGTAGCCCTGCACCCCGCAGCCCGCGATGACGCCGTCGGCGCGCAGGGAGACGTAGGAGTGGTGGCGGAACGACTCGCGCTGGTGGACGTTGGAGATGTGGACCTCCACCACGGGCATGCCGTCGCAGGTGTTCAGCGCGTCCAGGATCGCGACGGAGGTGTGGGAGTAGGCCGCGGGGTTGATCACGATGCCGCAGTGGTGCAGCCGCGCCTCGTGGATCCAGTCGACCAGTTCCCCCTCGTGATTGGTCTGCCGGAAGTCCACGGTGCCGCCGTGCGCCGCCGCCGCCTTGACGCACAGGGCCTCGACGTCCGCGAGGGTGTCGGAGCCGTAGATCTCCGGCTGCCGCTGCCCGAGCAGGTTCAGGTTGGGGCCGTTGAGAATCATGATCGGCGCGTCGGCCGGGGTGCGGGGCACGGTTCCTCCATGTCCGTCGGACGTACGGCGGTCCGTGGAGGACCGCTGCTCGCACCCGGTCTATCACGGCTCCCGGAGGGCGAGACCCCGAACCGTGGGCTGCCGCTCTAGGGGTTGATCGCCAGCTCCAGGTAGGCCGCGAAGATCACCAGGTGGACGCCGCCCTGGAGCGGTGTGGCCCGGCCCGGCACCACGGTCAGCGAGCCGACCACCACCGTGAGCAGGAGCAGCAGCATGTGGGTGGAGCCGAGGCCGAGCACCAGCGGGCCCGGCAGCCACACGGAGGCCAGCGCGACGGCCGGGATGGTCAGGCCGATGCTGGCCATGGCGGAGCCGAGGGCGAGGTTGAAACTGGTCTGCACCCGGTCCCGCCGCGCGGAGCGCAACGCGGCGATGGTCTCGGGCAGCAGCACCAGCAGGGCGATGATCACGCCGACGACCGCGTGGTGGAGTCCGGCCGCCGCCACCCCGGACTCGATGGTCGGCGAAACCCCCTTGGCCAGGCCGACGACGCCGACCAGGGCGAGGCCGAGCAGTCCCAGGCTGGTCCAGGCCGCCCGCGCGGAGGGCCGCGCCGCGTGGTCCTCCGAGGTGATCACCTCGCCCTGCCGGGTGATCGGCAGGAAGTAGTCGCGGTGGCGCACGGTCAGGGTGGCCACGAACAGGCCGTACAGGATCAGTGAGGACAGTGCCGCGAAGGTGAGCTGCACACCGGAGAACTCCGGGCCCGGCTTGCTGGTGGTGAACGCCGGGAGCACCAGGCTGAGGGTGGCCAGGGTCGCCACGGTGCCGAGTGCGGCGATCGTGCCCTCGGCGTTGAAGACGGCGACGTTGTGACGGACCGAGGCGACGAGGAGGCACAGTCCGACCACGCCGTTGCAGGTGATCATCACCGCCGCGAAGACCGTGTCCCTGGCCAGGGTGGTGCTCTTCGCGCCGCCGTCCGCCATCAGGGTCACGATCAGCGCGACCTCGATGACGGTGACGGCGATGGCGAGGACCAGGGAGCCGAAGGGTTCGCCGACCCGGTGGGCGACCATTTCGGCGTGGTGGACCGCGGCCAGGACCGAGCCGGCGAGCACCACGGTCACCAGCGCGACGAGCCCGACAGGCAGGCCGCGCCCCCAGGTGAGGGCGAGCAGGACGACCGCGAGCACTGGCACGACGGTCGTCCACGCCTTGGTGAGCGCCCTGAGCCGCGTGATCATGCTGCGATCGTCGCAGAGGCCCGGCGGGTTCGCATTCCGGTCGCCGCCCGGGGGCGGGCCCCCGGCGCCTTCGTTCCACGGGGCCCCGCTCCGGTCGCGGCGCGGGACGGGGCTCCGTCGCGGCGGTCAGGCATCGACGCTGTCCTTCGCGACGCCGTCGCCCTGTCGTTCCGCCACCTCCTGCGCCGCCCGGTTCCTGGTGACCGTCAGGCTGGTGATCGTGGTGACGGCCAGGACCGCGCAGATCACGCCGAGGGAGACGGGGATGCTCACCTCGGGGACGTGGACGCCGGACTCGTGCAGCGCGTGCAGCACCAGCTTGACGCCGATGAAGCCGAGGATGACCGACAGGCCGTACGACAGGTGGACCAGCTTCTTCAGCAGGCCGCCGATCAGGAAGTACAGCTGCCTGAGGCCCATCAGCGCGAAGGCGTTGGCGGTGAACACGATGTACGGGTCCTGGGTCAGGCCGAAGATCGCGGGTATGGAGTCGAGGGCGAACAGCACGTCGGTGGTGCCGATGGTGAGCATCACGACCAGCATCGGCGTCATCACGCGCTTGCCGTTCTCCCGGATCCACAGCTTGGTGCCGTGGTACCGGTCGGCGACGCCGAAGCGGCGTTCGGCGGCCTTGAGCAGCTTGTTCTCCTCGAACTCCTCGTCCTCGTCGCCGGACCGGGCGTCCTGGATCAGCTTCCAGGCCGTCCAGATCAGGAAGGCGCCGAAGAGGTAGAAGACCCACGAGAAGCTGGCGAGGATCGCGGCTCCGGCGGCGATGAACACCGCCCGCAGCACCAGGGCTATGAGCACGCCGACCAGCAGCACCCGTTGCTGGTACCGCGACGGCACGGCGAACTTCGCCATGATCAGGACGAAGACGAAGAGGTTGTCGACGCTCAGCGACTTCTCGGTGATGAAGCCCGCGAAGAACTCCCCGGCCGGCCGGCCTCCGCCGAAGAGGAACAGGCCGAGGCCGAAAAGGCCGGCCAGGGTGATCCAGGCGACGGTCCAGATCCCGGCTTCCTTGACGGACACGTCGTGGGGCTTGCGCCCGATGAAGAAGTCGACCGCGATCAGGGTGGCGAGGCCGACGATGGTCAGGACCCACAGGGTCGTCGAGACTTCCACTGCTGCTCCTCCGGCAGGTGCGTACGTCATGGCAAATGTGTCAGCGTCGTCGCTGCCGGAGGTCTCTTCCACCCGGGACGGGTCGGCGCCCCGGGACCGGGGCCGATCCGGTATGGATCCGATCCGGTCCGTATTGACGGGCACGCCGCAGCAGATAGGGAGTACTCCCCTCCGTACGAAAAACAGTACCGAATCCCCAAGGATTGGTAAAGGGGAAGGCAAAGAAAGATCAAAAGTCCCTGGTCGGGGCGGCTTTACTCGTACTTGGGATGAGGTCGGCCGGAGTGTGCGCGGTCACCCGCGCCGGTCGCGGCGAGCCGCGGCGACCTGGGCGAGCACCTGCTGGAGCACCTGGCTGCCGGACGGCACCCGGGACGGCTCGTACGTCCAGGCGTGTCCGACCCACGGGTCGGCGAGGTGGTCGTCGGGGACCGGTGTCAGTCGCAGCAGCGAACGCCACAGCGGGTCGAGCAACGGACCGTAGCCGGCGGCGTCCTCCCGGTCGGCGACCATCATCAGGTGGACGCCGACGGCCGGTCCCTCGTCCGCCAGGTAACGCAGCCGGGTCACGGCACGGTCGTCGAAGCCGTGCGGGAAGTCGTTGACGATCAGCAGTTGCCCGGAGGTGTCGAAGTCGGGCGGCAGCGCGTCGGACGCTCCACCGCGCACCGCCATCTGCACCAGGTCGACCCGCTGGGTGAGCCGGTTCAGGACGTCGGTGACACCCGCGGCACCGGTCGCGGGCGGCCCCGCCAGCACGCCCGCGCGCACCAGTGGCGCGAGCGCCCGCGCGGCGGACCCGGCCGGATCGACGACGTGCAACGCGAACTCGCCCGCCGGGTACACGGCGAGCAGCCGCGCCGCGTGGACCACGGCCGCTTCCATCGCCAGACGGCGCAGCTCCCCCTCGTCGCCGAAGTCCTCGTCCCACGCCCCGGAGCCGCCGCTGTCGATCCACAGGCCGCGCTCCAGCGGCAGCCTGACCAGCATGGGAATGCGCAGGGAGGGGTCCTCGGGCAGGTGGAGGTCGCCGAGGCGGACGGCCATCGGCATCTCCATCGGCACCCGGTAGCCGTGCCAGACCGGGTTGTCCCAGCCGGCGTACGCGGGCGGCAGCGCGGGCTCGACCACCTCGGACTCCGCGGTGAGCTGGGCCAGGTCGCGGTCGAGAGCGGCTCTGGCCTGATCGACCAGCTGCGTGTGCCGGTCGCGGGCCGCCTCCCGCGCGGCGTCGCCCGGCCCGCCGATCCTGCCGCGCGGGTCGGCCAGGGCCTGGTCCAGCTCCCGCTCCAGCCGTGAGTCGGCGAAGTCCACGGCTCCGCGGTACGCGGCCATGGACCGGGCCAGGTCCTCGAACATGCCCCAGACCTGGTTGTAGAGCCGCTCCTCCATGGACCAGCCGGTCGCGTCCCCCGCGACCGGCTGCGCGGGCCGTCCGGGCGGAGCCGGGGGCGCGGCCGGCGGGGGCGGTTGCGGGGCGGTCGTACGGCGCCGCGGGTGGCTGTAGTCGATCGGCCCGCCCTCGGGCGCGGCCGGCCGGTGCCCGGCCGCGGGGTCCGGTGGCGCGGATCCGTCCGGGTACGACGGCCGCGGGGCCGCGCCGGCCGGGTACGGAGGCTGCGGGGCCGGCTGTGCGGGTCCGCCGGCCGCCTGGCCGGTGTACGCCGACCCCGCCTGCGTCTGCGGGCCGGCCGGGGCGGTCTGGGCCGGCCGCGGGGCCGCCGGGGTGGCCCGGTCGGAGGCGGGGGGCTGCGGCGAACCGTCGCCGTCACGGCCGCGGCTCGGCGGGACGGCCGCCGGGTGGGCCGGGCCCTGCGCCACCGCCTCGGCGATGGCGCTCGCCACGCGATGCGCCTCGGGGAGTCCGCGGTCGGCCAGGAGCTCGACGAGGCCGCCGGCGTAGCCCTGGCCGACGGCCCGCACCTTCCACGCGTCCTGCCTGCGGTAGAGCTCCAGGGCGATCACGGCCGACTCGGCGTCCAGGCCGGTGACGGTGTACTCGGCGAGCCGGGCGCCGGTGGGACCGGTGACTCCGACGAACGGAGCGGCGACCGCGCCGAACCGGCTCGGTCCCTGGCCGCCGGGCAGAGCGAGCAGCACGTCGACGCGGTGCACCGTCTCCGGCAGTGCGCTCAGGTCGACGGCGAGCCGGTGCTCGGCGGCGGCCCGGCGGGGGACCTGCACGCCGGGCAGGACGGGCGAGCCGGGATGGGCCACCCGGTCGGCGTCGCGTACCCTGCCGTGCTCGTCGGCGGCCGTGACGGCGGCCACGACCGGCGTGCCGGCCGAGACGCGGATGTCGAGACGCGTCTCGGAGAGCGGGTGGTTCTGCCCCCGCACCAGCTCGGCCGTCATCGCCTTCTCCCCCTGTGCCGTCTCGTGTGCCGTGTCCGCCCGCCGGTCGTCGCCGCCGGCGCGTTCCGCCGGCCCTACAGGTGCGGCAGGATCGCCGGCATCAGGTCCTGGAAGGTGCGGCCGTTGGCCGGGCTGCCGAGGGCCGTCATGGTCCAGC
Organism: Streptomyces sp. NPDC015220; assembly: GCF_043079345.1. Lineage (NCBI taxonomy): Bacteria > Bacillati > Actinomycetota > Actinomycetes > Kitasatosporales > Streptomycetaceae > Streptomyces > Streptomyces sp. NPDC015220. Next base: position 41,430 of record NZ_JBIBUK010000001.1, read on the forward strand.
CGGTCCCCGCCCGGTGCACCTTCGCCATCACCTGGGCGGTGTAGTTGCCGCCGCCGGCCAGGGTGTAGCGGGCGAGTTCCTGGCCGTTGGTCTCGTCGACCAGGCGGCAGAAGGCGTTCTGGACCTCCTGGAACGTCTGGCCCGTGAAGGAGTTCACGGTGAAGACGATCTGGTCGATGTGGACCGGGACGCGCTGCAGGTCCACGAGGATGGCCTCGTCGTCGCCGCCCTGGCCGGCACCGCCGACCAGGTTGTCCCCGGTGTGGCGCACGGAACCGTCGTCGCTCACCAGATGGCGGAAGAAGACGACGTCGACCGGCTGCTTGTCGGCGAAGAGCACCGCGGAGGCGTCGAGGTCGATCTCCCGCGTACGCGAGCCGAACAGGCCGCGGCGCGGGGCCGCCTGCCAGCCGAGACCCATACGGACCGCGCTCAGGCTGCCCCCGTCGTTCTTCTGCAGACTGATGGCCTGACCCTTGGTCATGTTGACGGTCACGGCTGCTTCCCCTCTCGTGCTTCTCCCCTGTTGCCGCGCATCGCGCGGTTGACCAGAACCCTACGCAGAGGCCCCCGTTCCGCCGGGCACCGGTCCGCACTTTGTGTCGGTCTTGCAACACAGCGCCTGCGGAGACGGGCCCGGGGACGACGGCGCGTGCGGGGGCGCCCGGTTCCGGCCGGCCCGGGCTCCCCCGACGGAATCAGGCCAGGCCGGCCTCCCGCATCTGGCGCAGTTCCTTCTTCATCTCCGAGATTTCGTCGCGCAGCCGGGCCGCGACCTCGAACTGGAGCTCGGCCGCGGCGGCGCGCATCCGCTCGGTCATCTGCTCGATCTGCTCGGCGAGCTGGGCCGCCGGGCGGTCGGTGGGCACCGTCTCCGCCGCCTTGCCCCTGGCCGACTTCGCGGACTTGGCGGACTGCCCCGCCTTGGCGCCCTTGACCGCGTGGTCACCGAGCGAGGGCACCGGGGCCTTGGCGCCCTTGCCGTCCTTGCCCTTGCGGTAGCCGGTGCCGAGCAGCTGCTCGGTGTCGACCTCCTCGCGGGCGATCTGCGCGACGATGTCGTTGATCTTCTTGCGCAGCGGCTGCGGGTCGATCCCGTTCGCCTTGTTGTAGGCGATCTGCTTCTCCCGGCGGCGGTTGGTCTCGTCGATGGCCTTCGCCATCGCCGGGGTGATCTTGTCGGCGTACATGTGGACCTGGCCGGAGACGTTGCGCGCCGCGCGGCCGATGGTCTGGATGAGCGAGGTGCCCGAGCGCAGGAAGCCCTCCTTGTCGGCGTCGAGGATGGCCACCAGGGACACCTCGGGCAGGTCGAGGCCCTCGCGGAGCAGGTTGATGCCGACCAGCACGTCGTACTCGCCGGAGCGCAGCTCGCGCAGCAGCTCGATGCGGCGCAGCGTGTCGACGTCGCTGTGCAGGTAGCGCACCTGGATGCCCAGTTCCAGGAAGTAGTCCGTGAGGTCCTCGGCCATCTTCTTGGTGAGCGTGGTGACCAGGACGCGCTCGTCCTTCTCGACACGGCCCCGGATCTCGTGCACCAGGTCGTCGATCTGCCCCTCGGTGGGCTTGACCACGACCTCCGGGTCGACGAGGCCGGTGGGACGGATGATCTGCTCGACCTGGCCGTCGGAGCGGGACAGCTCGTACTGCCCGGGGGTGGCCGACAGGTACACCGTCTGGCCGATGCGCTCCTGGAACTCCTCCCACTTCAGCGGGCGGTTGTCCAGGGCGGAGGGCAGCCGGAAGCCGTGGTCCACCAGGGTGCGCTTGCGGGAGGCGTCGCCCTCGTACATCGCTCCGATCTGGGGGACCGTGACGTGCGACTCGTCGATGACGAGCAGGAAGTCGTCCGGGAAGTAGTCGAGCAGGGTGTTGGGCGGGGTGCCGGGGGCGCGGTCGTCGAAGTGCATCGAGTAGTTCTCCACGCCGGAACAGGTGCCGATCTGGCGGAGCATCTCGATGTCGTAGGTGGTGCGCATCCGCAGCCGCTGGGCCTCCAGCAGCTTGCCCTGCTTCTCCAGTTCGGCCAGGCGCTCCTTGAGCTCCTCCTCGATGCCCCGGACCGCCCGCTCCATGCGCTCGGGGCCGGCGACGTAGTGCGAGGCCGGGAAGACGTACAGCTGCTGGTCGTCGCTGATGATCTCGCCGGTGAGCGGGTGCAGGGTGGACAGCGCCTCGATCTCGTCACCGAACATCTCGATGCGGACGGCCAGCTCCTCGTAGACCGGGAAGATCTCGATGGTGTCGCCGCGCACCCGGAAGGTGCCCCGGCTGAAGGCCATGTCGTTGCGCGTGTACTGGATGTCGACGAAACGGCGCAGCAGCTCGTCGCGGTCGAGTTCGTCACCGACCCTGAGGGGGACCATGCGGTCGACGTACTCCTGCGGTGTGCCCAGGCCGTAGATGCAGGAGACGGAGGCGACCACGACGACGTCCCGGCGGGTGAGCAGCGAGTTGGTCGCGGAGTGGCGCAGCCGCTCGACCTCCTCGTTGATCGAGGAGTCCTTCTCGATGTAGGTGTCCGACTGCGGGACGTAGGCCTCGGGCTGGTAGTAGTCGTAGTACGAGACGAAGTACTCGACGGCGTTGTTGGGCAGCAGCTCGCGGAACTCGTTCGCCAGCTGGGCGGCCAGGGTCTTGTTCGGCGCCATGACGAGCGTCGGGCGCTGGAGCTTCTCGATCATCCACGCGGTGGTGGCGGACTTGCCGGTGCCGGTGGCGCCGAGCAGGACGACGTCCTTCTCGCCTGCCTGGACGCGCCGGGCGAGCTCGGCGATGGCCTGCGGCTGGTCGCCGCTGGGCTGGTAGGGGCTGACGACCTCGAAGGGCGCCACCGTGCGTTCGATCTGGGAAACGGGCCGCATGTCATCCACCGTACGACCCGCCACCGACAACGGGCCCCGGTCAGCGGTTCTGGGGGGTGCGCGAGGGGTGCGCGGCGCGCCGGACCGGGATGCGGGCGGGGTCCGGGCGCCCGGCGGAGTACGGGACGAGTTCGCGCGCGGGCACGCCCGGCTTGCGCTCCACCGGGGTCCAGTCGGCCCTGCTCATGACCATCAGCGGGTCGAACATCACGACGACGCCGGCCAGGAGCAGGAAGGCGAGCGGGCCGATCAGCATGGGCGCGAGGAGGGCGGCGGGGGCCTCCCCGGCGACGGGGTCGCCGCCGGCGTCGTGCAGGTGGACGCTGAGGGCGGCCATGCCCATGTAGTGCATGCCGCTGACGGCGAGCCCCATGACGAGGCTGGCTCCGACGCTCCACAGCAGTCCCCTGACCTGTCCGGCCGCCCACAGCGCGGCGGTGGCGGCGACGACGGCTATGACGACGGAGGCGGAGACGGTGAGGACGTTGTACTCGAAGACGCCGTCGAACTGCATGCCGGCCATGCCCAGGTAGTGCATGGAGGCGACGCCGAGCCCGGTGATCGTCCCCCCGGTGAACAGCGCCGACCCGTTCGCGCCCTTGTAGCCGACGATGAATATCCCGACGCCGACCATGACGATGGCGACGACCAGACTGGCGTAGGTCGTCGGCCGGTCGTAGTGGATCGGCGCTCCTTCGACGCTGAAGCCGGTCATCGCCACGAAGTGCATGGTCCAGATGCCCGAGCCGATCGCCGCGGAGGCGAGGGCCAGCCAGCCCGGGCGCCAGGAGCGCGCGACGAGGGCGCGGGTGGTGCAGCGCAGTCCCAGGGCCCCGCCCAGGCAGGCCATGAGATAGGCCACCAGCGGGGTGACCAGCCCGTAGCTGAATCCGTCGACCGTGCCGTCGTGCATGCGCGGTTGCCTTTCCGCCCTGTTGAATCGCGATGAGGTGAATCCGCCCCCGCTTCCCGACCGTCCCCACGGTCGGGGTTGACGCAGAGAGTATGACCCCCACCGGATCGGCCGAACGATTTTCCGGCAAAGAAACACGACCTTGCCGCAGATGTGCGGCAGCGGTGAGCGGTCGGCGACCACTCCCTCGATCAAGTGGCCTCTCCGCACCCGGCCCGCGCCGGTGACCGCGTGCTGTCACGCTTGTGCTGTCCGTGATCGCACGACGCGAGGAGTACGCATGCACGCGCGCGTAGTCGCCGCCACGACGGCCGCCCTCCTGGGAGCCATGACGCTGTCGCCCGCCTCCCAGGTCCGGGCGGCGGGGGCCGCGCGGCAGCCCGTGATCGTCGCCCACCGGGGCGCTTCCGCCTACGCCCCGGAGAACACGCTGCCCGCGATCGACAAGGCGGCGGAGCTGGGCTTCCGCTGGGTGGAGAACGACGTGCAGCGCACCAAGGACGGCGAGCTGGTGGTCCTGCACGACGACAGCCTGCGGCGGACCACCGACGCCGCCCGGGTCTTCCCGGACCGGGCGCCCTGGAAGGTGAAGGACTTCACCGCCGCCGAGATCGCCCGTCTGGACGCGGGCAGCTGGTTCTCCCCCACGTACGCGGGCACGCGCGTGCCGACGCTGGAGCAGTACATGCGCCGGGTGGAGCGCGACCGCGAGAGCCTGCTCCTGGAGGTCAAGAATCCCGAACTGTATCCGGGCATCGAACAGCAGACCCTCAAGGTGCTGGGCGAGGAGGGCTGGCTGGACCACCGGCACCTGGCGGGCCGGCTGATCGTGCAGAGCTTCAGCGCCGCCAGCGTGCGGACCGTGCACGACCTCGCTCCCGCCGTCACGACCGCCCTCCTGGGCCGGCCGGACACGGCCGACCTGGACCGGTACGCCGGCTTCACGGATTCGATCAACCCGTCCTACGGGACGCTCGACGCCGACTACGTCTCCGCCGTGCACGCGCTCACCGGGCCGCACGGCGACCCGGTCAAGGTCTTCACGTGGACGGTGGACGACGCGGTCCGGGCCCGGACCGCCGCCGGATACGGCGTGGACGGCCTCATCACCGACAGACCGGATGTGGTGCGGGCCGCCCTGGAGGGCCCGTGACCCCTCTCGGCGGTGCCCGCGACGGAGCGGAAGCGCAGGTAGCGGGGCGTTGTCAGTGGAGGGTCGTACGGTAGCGGCATGGACAGCCTGGACAGTCACGAGCGAGCCGGGAACAGCGGGCGGCAGGTCGTGTGGACGGTGGCCGACACCGGCATCGGCCCACTGCTGCTGGCGGCGACCGACGACGGCCTGGTCAATGTCGTGTTTCATGCCACCGGCACGGTGCGGGAGCGGACGCTCGACCGGCTGGCGTCACGGCTGGGCGCCGAGCCGGTCGAGGCGCCCGGCTCGGCGCTGCTGGCGGAGGCGATACGCCAGCTGGAGGCGTACTTCGCGGGCGAGCGGCAGGACTTCGAGCTGCCCCTGGACTGGTCCCTGATATCGGGCTTCAACCGGCGGGTGCTGCGCGAACTGGCGTCGGGTGTCCCGTACGGCACGGTCGTGGGCTACGGCGATCTGGCCGGGCGGGTCGGTCAGCCCGGGGCGGCCCAGGCGGTGGGCGCGGCGATGGGCGCCAATCCGCTGCCGGTGGTGGTCCCGTGCCACCGGGTCGTGGAGAGCGACGGGGGCATCGGCGGTTTCGGCGGGGGCCTGGAGACCAAACGCACCCTGCTCGCACTCGAAGGGGTGCTTCCCGAGCCGCTGTTCTGACCGCACCGCACGCGAGGAGCTAGTCGTAGTGCCGGGCCTCGAAGACGTTGCCGTCCGGGTCGCGGAAGTAGAAGCTGCGCTTGGCGTTGCCGCGGGCTCCTGAGGAGTCGTAGGAGAGTTCGGAGACGGGGACGTCGTTCTCCTCCAGGCGGGTGCGCAGCCTGTCGAAGGCGGCGGCGGGCAGGGACAGGCAGACGTGGTTCACCGGGTGGCCCGCGCTGCCCGAGGCGCCGGGGAGCATGTTCATGCGCGGGGCGAGGTCCAGCGGGGCGAGGTCGAGGATCGTCTCGTCGTTGACCCGTACGGAGGGGAAGGACACCTCGCCCGCGGTGAACTCGTCGACGTTGATCGGTTCCAGGCCGACCGCCCGATCGTGGAAGCGGGCCGCGGCGGCGGGGTCCCGCACCCACAGGACGACGTGGTCGAGGCGTGTCGTGTTGTCCGTCATGCGTCCAGGCTGGTGTTGTGTTCGCCCGGGCCGCAAGGGTTTGACCGGGTCCGCGGCCCGCCAGAGATGAGGAGGGAGGAGCCGACCGAGGGGAGGCAGGCACGTGCTGGTGGTGTCCGAAGAGGTGCGGGAGGCGCTCGCCGCGCGCCGCCCGGTGGTGTCCCTGGAGTCCACGATCATCGCCCACGGGCTGCCGCGTCCGCGCAATCTCCAGGTGGCGCTGGAGCTGGAGGACACGGTGCGGGAGGAGGGCGCCGTACCGGCCACGATCGCCGTGCTGGACGGACGGCCCCATGTGGGCCTGGACAAGGGGCAGCTGGAGCGGGTCGCGAACGAGGAGGGGATCCGCAAGCTGGGCCACCGCGACCTGCCGCTCGCCGTGGCCGCTGGGGTGAGCGGGGCGACCACGGTGTCGGCGACGGCCTGCCTGGCCGCGCCGGCGGGCATCCGGGTGTTCGCCACGGGCGGGCTGGGCGGGGTGCACCGGCAGTGGACGGTCACCCAGGACGAGTCCGCCGACCTCGCACTGCTGGCGCGTACCCGGATCACCGTGGTGTGCGCCGGGGTGAAATCGGTCCTGGACGTGCCTGCCACCCTGCAACGGCTGGAGACGCTGGGGGTCGCGGTGGCCGGGTACGGCACGGACCGCTTCCCCGGCTTCTACCTCAGCGACTCGGGCCATCCGGTGGACTGGACGCTCGGAACGCCCGAGGAGGTGGCCGAGGTGATGCGGGCGCAGAACGCGTTGCGCGCACCGGAGTCGGCGCTGATCGTCGCCAATCCGGTGCCCCGGGAGGAGCAACTGGACCCGGAGCTGCACGCGCGCGTGCTCACCGAGGCGCTGCGCGCGTGCGAGGAGCGGGGGGTCACGGGGCAGGCGGTCACCCCGTTCCTGCTCGACCACCTGGTACGCGGCACGGACGGCGCCTCGCTGCGCGCCAACCTGGCCGCCGTGCGCGGCAACGTCCGGCTGGCGGCGCGCATCGCGACGGCCTGGACCCGCGTGTGACACCGGACGACACGACCAGCGCGGACGCGGCGGCCAAGCTCAGCCGCCACGTCCCGCTGGTGGTGGCCAAGCAGGGCGCCGAGGGGGCGCTGGTGGCCCGTTCGGGCGCCGTGTGCGCCCGGGTGCCCGCCGTCCCCGCCGCGCCCCGGGACACCACGGGTGCCGGTGACGCGTTCACGGGGGCGTTCCTCGCCGCGCTGCTCGGCGGCGCCGACGCCGGGAGCGCGGCGGCGCGGGGCTGCCGGGCGGGTGCGCTGGCCGTGGCCCGGGTGGGAGCGAGACCTCCGCGTCAGGCCTTGTAGCCCCAGGCCGAGATCATCGGCGCCGTGGCCAGGTCCATGGAGCCGGAGGCCACATTGGCCAGGTGGCGGTCGATCTCCTCGTCGGTGGCCAGTCCCGCGCCGACGAGCCGGTCGCGGATGTGACGGACCGTGGCGGATTCCAGGGCGGTGCAGGCCGCCGAGGCGACCGGGAAGTACGCGTCGGCCTCGACCCGGCGCAGCCCCGCCTCGCGCAGCAGCCTCGGGAGTCTGCGCCCGTAGGACAGGTCGGCCCCGCGGTCGGCGAGGAGCCGGCGGAAGCCGCGCCGCAGCCGGTTGGCCAGTTCCTCGGCCGGCCCGTGTTCGTCGGGGCAGAGCAGCGGCTGCAGTGCGGGGTCGGCGTCCTCGATCAGCAGCCGGCCACCGGGGCGCAGCGCCTCGATCATGGACCGCAGCGCCCGGTCCCGGTCCGGTACGTGGACCAGGACGAGCCGGGCGTGCACCAGGTCGAAGTCCGCCCCCGGCGGCTCCTCGGCGCCCACGTCGTGGACCCGCACCTCGACCGGCGGGCGGCCCGCCGGGGCGACCCGCGAGGTGTCGATGTCGGTGGCGACGACCCGGCCGGTGGGACCGACCCGCTCGGCCAGCCAGGAGACGACCGACGTACCGCCGGCGCCGACCTCCCAGCACCGCCCGCCGCGCTCCACGCCGAGCCTCTCCAGGTGCCGGAAGGTCGTGGGGTCGAAGAGCCGGGTGAAGGCGTCGAAGCGCTCGCCGGCCTCGTCGCGCCGGTTGTCGAGCAGGTATCCCTCGTCGTCGCCGTGTGTCATGCCGCGATCATCACGCACTTCGCGGGCCGTTCCGTGTCTCAGCCGCGCCAGGCCGGGTGGCGCGGGTCGTCGGCGCGGACCAGCACGTCCGCCGTGCCGGCCGGGTCGGCCTCCGCCTCGTAGCGTTCGAAGGCGGGCAGCGTCCAGTGGTCCTCCTCGGGGGTGCGCCGGCGCAGCGCGCCCGGGGAGAGCATGAGGTGGACGCTCAGGTCGAAGGGGAACCAGTGCCGCAGCAGGAGGGGGCCGTGCAGCAACAGCAGCCCGCCGGGCGGGAGCCGGACGCGGGGACTGCGGGTCGCGCGGTCCGTGGCGGGGTCTCGCAGGTCGGGCAGGACGCGGCCGTCGCCCCCGGGTTCGAGCGGCCCGAAGACCTCCCGCCACAGGGCGCCGGTGTCGAGCCAGCCGTCGTAGTACGACTCCACGTCCCGGTGGCCGTGTTCCAGCCGCAGGGACGCCGGGCGCAGGAAGCCCTCGGCGCCGACGACCAGCGAGGGGCGGCCGAGCGGGCGCAGCGCCTGCGAGACGCGCTCGGCCAGGTCGCCCGGCCGGGCGGCGGGGGCGCCGTCGAAGGCGACGCGCGGCCAGGGGCCGGCGTCGCCCGGTTCCAGATCGAGCAGTCGTTCGGCCAGCAGGTCGCCGAGCCGTTCCCAGGTGATCGCTTCGAGTCGCACACGGCCATGATGCGCCCGGCCGGGTCACGGGTGCCGCAGGGGGCCGGAGCGGGCATGTACCTCCTATGGCCCGCCTCCCAACTCCCCCATTCCGCTTCGGGCTCGTCGTCGTCCAGCCGCTCCGGGGCAAGCGCTGCGCCCAGTGCCGCCGCGGACCGCTGCCCATGATCGTCCTGGAGGAGGGGGCACCCCGCTGTCTGGTCTGCGCCGACCTCGGGCACCTGGTGTTCCTGCCGCGCGGCGACACGGCGCTGACCCGCAGGGCGCGCGAGGAGAGCGGACTGTCCGCGGTGGTCGTGCGGTTCAACCGGCGCAAGGCGCGCTACGAGCGGCAGGGCGTACTCGTCGAGGAGGCGGCCCTCGCCCGGGCCGAGCGGCGGTGTCTGGCGGACGCCGAGGCGCGGCGCCGCCGCCGGGCCCGGGACGCGCGGCGGCGGGCGGCTCAGGACGTGCGGTTCACGGCCGCGTTCGCGGCGGAGATCCTCCGGCTGTTCCCGGGGTGCCCGCCCGGCCGGGCCCGCGAGATCGCCGCCCATGCCTCGGTGCGCGGCAGCGGGCGGGTCGGGCGCAGCGCGGCGGGACGGGCGCTGGCCGAGGGGGCGGTCGTCCCGGCCGTGCGGGCCTCCGTACGGCACCTGGACACGCCGTACGACCGTCTGCTGATGGACGGCGTGGTCCGGCACGAGGCCCGGCGGCGGACAGCGACGGACGTGGACTCCGTGCTCCGCGGGTGGCGTGCGCCGGACGGTGCCGGGGGCTGACGGCCGGGCCTCCCGCGCGCTCTGCGGGTGCGGCCCGGCGGACGTATCGTGACCGCAAGGCCCGAGGACGCGCAGCCGTCGTCCGCCCGTCATTCAGCCCGTGTGCGCACGCAAGGGGGACGGCCATGGCCGATCCCAAGGGATTCCTGTCCACGCCCCGCCGGGAGTGGCCCCGCAGGCCGGTGGAGGAGCGGGTCCGGGACTGGGACGAGATCTGTGTTCCGGGTGCGTTGCTGCCGATCATCGCCAAGCAGGCGGACCGCTGCATGGACTGCGGCGTCCCGTTCTGTCACGACGCCTGTCCGCTGGGCAATCTGATCCCGGAGTGGAACGACCTGGTCTCCCGGGAGGACTGGCGGGCGGCGAGCGACCGGTTGCACGCCACGAACAACTTCCCCGAGTTCACCGGCCGGTTGTGTCCGGCACCGTGCGAGGCGGGGTGCGTGCTGGCGATCAACCAGCCGGCCGTCACGATCAAGAACGTGGAGTGTGCCATCGCCGACCGGGCCTGGGAGGAGGGCTTCACCGCGCCGCGGCCGCCGGACCGGCTGTCGGGACGGACCGTCGCGGTGATCGGTTCGGGGCCGGCCGGCCTCGCCGCGGCCCAGCAGCTGACCCGCGCTGGGCACACGGTCGCCGTGTTCGAGAAGGACGACCGGCCCGGCGGCCTGATGCGGTACGGCATCCCGGAGTTCAAGATGGAGAAGCGCCGTCTGGAGCGGCGGCTGGAACAGATGCGCATGGAGGGGACCAGGTTCCGCACCGGCACGACGGTCGGGCGGGACGTCGCGGCGACGGAACTGCGGGCGCGCTACGACGCGGTGGTGATCGCCACGGGGGCAACGGCCTGGCGCGAGCTCGACGTGCCGGGGCGTGGGCTGGCCGGTGTCCATCAGGCGATGGAGTACCTGCCGCACGCCAACCGGGTGTGCGAGGGGGACGTCGAGGTCTCGCCGCTGTCGGCGGCGGGCCTGCACGTGGTCGTGGTGGGCGGCGGCGACACGGGGGCCGACTGTCTGGGCACCGCCGTGCGTGAGGGCGCCGCCTCCGTGACCCAGCTGGACATCTACGCCCGGCCCGGCACGGAGCGTGACGAGGACGCGGAGCCGTGGCCGACCTACCCGAAGATCTACCGGCTCTCGGGCGCGCACCAGGAGGCCGGGGAGCTGCGGACCGCGCCCGTCGCGGACGCGGACGCACGCCTGTTCGCCGCGTCGACGCTGCGGTTCACCGGTGACGCGGACGGGCACGTGCGTGAGCTGCACCTGGTCGAGGTGGACGCGCGGCGGCGTCCCCTGCCCGGCACCGGACGGACGCTCCCGGCCGGCCTGGTGCTGCTCGCGCTCGGCTTCTCGGGGCCGAGCCGGGAGGACGGCCTCATCGACCAACTGGGACTCGAACTGGCGCCGCGCGGCACGATCGTGCGCGATCCCGGCTTCGCGACCGGCGTCCCCGGCGTGTTCGTGGCCGGGGACGCCGCGCGCGGGCAGTCGCTCATCGTGTGGGCGATCGCGGAGGGACGCGCGGTGGCGGCGGCGGTCGACCGGTACCTGACGGGCAGTTCACGACTGCCCGCCCCGATCGGACCGTACGACCGTCCGATGACCGCGTAGTCACGCCGCCCGGTGAGACCGCCGACCGTTCCCGGCCCGGCACGGTGCCGCGCGGCAGGGCCGGGAGTGTGCCGGCCCCTCTCCTCGTCGCCGGCGATCGTCCTTGCCTCCAGGGTGTCGGTCGTGGGTGCGGGTGGGACGCGGTCTGCCGGTGTGCGAGCGATGGATGTCGGAAGAGGGAGGGGGCGTCGAGTCGGAAGTGTTCAAGTTGGTGCCAAGGCTTAGGAATTGAGCAAACAAAAGGCCGCGCCGGTCAGGAGAGAAGGAAATCGGCCTCCCCGGCCTTGGCCCCCTCGATGAAGGCGGTCATCTCGTCCGTGGTGTAGATGAGGGCCGGCCCGTCCGGGTCGGTGGACTGGCGCACCGCTATGCGGCCGTCGGCCAGCTTCATCGCCTCCAGGCAGTTACCGCCGTTGCCGCCGCTCCAGGGCTTGTGCCAGCCATCGCTGCCCAGGTCACGGGCGGGCATGCCGTTGTAGATCCGCCCGCCGCCGATCCGCGGCCTGGGCTGGGATGTCCTGCGATCCATTCACAACTCCTTGCGGAGATCCCGGAGGATCTCCTTCGTGCGATGTGCCGTGGCGGCCTGCGCCGCCATGCGGTCCATGACCTCGAGGTGGGTCGCCACCTCGCTGCGCGCGTCCAGGTAGACGGCGCCGGTCAGGTACTCGCTGTAGACCATGTCCGGCAGTTCCGGCATGGCGAATCGGAACAGCACGAAGGGCCCGTACGTGCCCGGGTGCGGCCCCGAGGAGAACGGGGCGACCTGGAGCGTCACGTTGGGCAGCTTCGTGGCGTCGAGCAACTTGTCGATCTGGGCACGCATCACCTCCGGGCCGCCGACCGGGCGGCGCAGCGCGGTCTCGTCCAGCACCGCCCAGAACCTGGGCGCGTCGGGGCGGCTGAGCAGGTCCTGACGCTGCATGCGCAGCGCGACATGGCGTTCGATGTCCTCGGGGCTGGTCTGGCCGATCGCCCCCGACCTGAGCACCCCGCGCGCGTAGTCCTCGGTCTGCAGCAGGCCGGGCACGAAGTGGGGTTCGTAGGACCGGATGAGGGAGGCGGCGCCCTCCAGGCTGACGTACATGGAGAACCAGCCCGGCAGGATGTCGTGGAACCGCTGCCACCAGCCGGGCCGGTTGGCGTCCTCGGCGAGCCGTACGAAGGCCTCGGCCTCGTCGTCGCAGACGCCGTACGCCTTCAGCAGGACTTGCAGGTAAGGGATCTTGAGGGCGACCTCGGCCGTCTCCATACGGCGGATCGTGGCGGGGGCGACCCGCAGGACGCGGGCCGCCTCCTCGCGCTTCAGCCCCGCGCGTTCCCGCAGGTCGAGCAGGCGCCGGCCGAGCACGACCTGCCCGACGGTCGGCGCGGACCGCGGTTCGCTCACGCTCCACCTCCACCACCGCCGAAGAGTCCTGACAGCCCTGCGGCGCCATTCGAAGATCTATTCGAAGACCCGTGGATCCCCGCCGATCCCAACTGGCGCCGCGCTACGTGCTGTTACGAGCAGTGTGCCATGGCCCCTCACCGCGTCATACAGCACTCTGCATTTTTCAGAGTGACTCTTGCCAAGTGTTCATGGCGGGGAGATAGTGGCAAGCGTGATTCCGTCCTCGCCCTTAGGAACAGTCGCCGCCGCGGGCCTCCTCGACCCCGGCGCCCCCACGGCAACGGGCCCCGACGCAGCCGGCGCCCAGCGCCGGTTCCGCTTCGAGCTGGCCGCCCACCCGGGTTCACCGGCCCAGGCCAGACGCCTGACCAGGGCCCGGCTGACCGGCTGGTCCGTGTGCGAGGACACCTGTGACACCGCGGCCCTGGTCGTCTCCGAGCTGGTCACCAACGCCATCGTGCACACGGCCAGCAGCCATGTGGTCTGCGAGCTGTCCGACGGCGCCGGCCTGGTGCGCATAGCCGTGCGCGACGAGGGCTGCGCGCCGGGCGAGCCGCACCCCTCCCCGCAGCGTCCGGAGGAGGAGCACGGGAGGGGGCTGCTCCTCGTCGAGGCGCTGTGCCTCGCCTGGGGCACCCAGGAGCACGGCCCGGGGCTGGTGGTGTGGGTGGAACTGCCGCGCACGGCCGCGCCCGCGGCGCAGGAGACGTACGAGGCCCGGCCCGCGGACAACGGCGAGGCACGGTGCGACCTCGGCTGGGGCGCGCCCAGGCCCGCCCCGGACCACCGGCCGCACCCCGGCGGCGAGGACGCGCCGCGCGAATCCACGCCCGGGACCGCGCACGCGGCACCGCACCGAACGACACACGGAACGGGGGCCGCATGGCTGTGAGCGGTGGCTTCGGCTCGAATCGGACACTGAGCCTGGACACCCTCGTACGCCTGGGGCGCGAGACGCGCGCGCCCGGCGCACCGGACACCACCGCGCGGTCCGGCGGAGCCGGCGCGTCCGGCGCAACCGCGGCGTCCGACGCGCCCCTCCGGCTGCGGCTGCCCGAGGGCATGACGCTCCCCCTCGGCTGCGACGCGGTGGCCGTGCCCGCCCGCCTCGGCCCCGCGCTGATGCCGCGGCTGCCGCGCGTGGGCTGCGTCTACGCCGACGACACGCACTGGTGGTGGATCGTCCCGGCCGACTCCGACTACGCCCTGCGCTGGCCGGCCCCCGCGCACTACTCGGCCGGCGCGGTCCTTCCCGACGCCTCGCCCGCGAGCGGGCCCCCCGCCCTCGTCCACCGGCCCGCCGGCCCGGTGCCCTACACCCCGCCGATCCCGCTGTACCTCGCGCTGTGCCGTGTGACGGGCACGGCCCCGGCCTGGTCCCGTCCGGTCAGCGCGTGAGCACACGGGCACGCGGGCACCATGGGTACGTGAGCCGCGCACGCGCCTGAGCCGCGTGCGCACGTGAGCCGCGTGGCCACGTGGGCGACGGGCGGCCGTACGCGCCGTGCGCTTCGTCCGCCGGGTCACGCGCCCTGCCCCAGGCGGTCCCGCCCCGCGATAGTGGCCTGCATTCGCGATCGGGGGAGGCCATCGGTGAAGACGAGGCGCGGGCGGCTCGGCAGGAAGACCTCACCACAAGCACCCGCACCGGGAGCGCCCGCAGGCGGAGGGGGACCGGTCGGGGAACCCGCCGCCGGCCCCTCGATCTCCGAGTCCGAGCGTCTGCTCTTCGGCGGCCCGTTGCGCTACGACACCGGCTGGAGTCAGCACAACGACGCCTTCCTGGAGCTGAACTTCCGCGGCATGGTCCGGCGGCTGCCCGGTCTGCTGGCCGCCAGCTTCCGGCTGGCCCGGCAGGCCGACCGGCGGGCCACGAACACGGTGCTGACCGCCGAGGCGGTCCGGGGCGTGACGCAGGCGATCGGCCTGCTCGCGGTGAACAGCGTCCTCAGCCGGGTGATCGGCGGCGGCGCCCTGGCGGACCGGCTGCGCGGCGCCGTGCCCGCGCTGGTCGTCATGGCGGCGGTGACACTGCTCGGCGCGCTGCTGCGGGCCGCCTCGACGTACGCGACCGGCCGGCTGGAACCGAAGGTCGAACGGGTGGCGACCGAGCTGTACCTGGAGCGGGCGGCGGGGGTGGAACTGGCCGCGATCGAGGACCACGCCTTCCACAAACTGCTGGACACCGCGCAGTACGGCGCCTCGTCCGCGCGCCGGATGATCATGTACGGCGCGCGGGTGGTGAACGCGATGATCTCGCTGGTCGCGGCGGCGGGCGTGCTGACCGTGCTGCACCCGGTGCTGCTTCCGCTGCTGGTGACGATGACCCTGCCGAGCGCGTGGAGCGCGCTGACCAACGCCCGGCGCCGCTACGAGTCCTTCCACGTCTGGGTGCAGCACGCGCGTGCGGGACATCTGCTCAGCGGCCTGCTCACCGAGCCCGCGGCGGCCCCGGAGATCCGGGTGCACGGCGTGGGGCCGTTCCTGCTGCGCCACTACCGGCAGATGTCGGAGACCGCCGAGGCGGAGCAGGCCCGGCTGGCCCGGCTGGCGGCCCGCACGGGACTGTTCGCGGCGGCCTGGACCGGGCTGGCCACGGTGGCGACGTACGCGACGCTCGGCGGGCTGCTGCTGGCCGGGGCGATGGCGCTGTCGGTCGCCGGCACGGCGGTCATCGCGATCCGGACCGGCTCGGCGAGCCTGGACACCCTGGTCCTGGAGGTGAACCAGCTGCACGAGGAGGCGCTCTTCGTCGGCGATCTGCACCGCCTGTACGCCGAGGCGGCGAAGCGGGCTATCCCGGCCGGCGGGGAGTCGCTGCCGGAGGATCCGCGCGAGATCCGCTTCGAGCACGTCACGTTCAGCTATCCCGGCGAGGCGGGGTGCGGCACGGCGACCGCCCGCCCCGCGCTGGACGACGTGTCGCTGACCGTGCCGCTCGGCCGGATCGTGGCCCTGGTCGGCGAGAACGGTTCCGGCAAGACCACCCTGGTGAAGCTGCTGGCCGGCCTGTACACCCCGGACCGGGGCAGGATCCTGTGGGACGGCGTGGACGCGGCGCGGGCGGACCGGCACGCGCTCGCCGAGCGCATCGCGATGGTGGCGCAGGACTTCAAACGCTGGCCCTTCACCGCCCGGGTCAACGTCGCGGTCGGCCGGCCCTCGGCTCCGCTCACCGAACAGCGGCTGGCCGCTGCGGTCGCCGACGCGGGCGCGGAGGAGCTGGTCGCGGAACTGCCGCGCGGCCTGGACACGCTGCTGGCGCGCCACTTCAGCGGCGGGCACGAACTCTCCGGCGGCCAGTGGCAGCGGCTGGGCATCGCGCGGGCCGCCTACCGGCGCGGCCGGATCCTGATCGTGGACGAGCCGACGGCGGCGCTCGACGCCCGCGCCGAGCTGGAGGTGTTCGAGCGGATCCGGAAACTGGCGGACAGCGGGCAGACGGTCGTGCTGATCACCCACCGGCTGGCGTCCGTGCGCCACGCGGACCTGGTGCACGTCCTGGACCAGGGCCGGCTGGTGGAGTCCGGCCCGCCGGAGGAGCTGCTGGCCACCGGCGGCCTGTACGCGGAGCTGTACGCGCTCCAGGCGGGGCAGTTCGCGGCGAAGGTCCCGGCCCCGGCCGTACCGAAGACCGGCTGACCGCGGGGGACCTCCGGCCAAGTCGTGTTCACGTCACCCAGGAGATCCACGGCGCCGCTCAGGGGCCGGCGTCGCCGCCGCCCTCCGTTCCCCGGACGATCACCAGGAAGGTGTCCGTCGCGAGGTCCATCACGACCTCGGCGGGCAGGCCCTCCAGACGCCGCGCGTGCGCGAACTCCTCCGCCGGCCACGACCCGCGCGGCCCGCCGGCGGGAAAGCGCTCGAGCACCGTTCGCCCGTTCACCCTGCACCTCCACACAATCCCGTACTCAGAGATTCAAACGCCAAGCATGGGGTGTTCGGCCCGCTCAGTGACGCTACTGAGACGTACGCGACACGAGTTCAACGCCGAAAGTGCGTCCGACCTCACACTTCCGGCTCAGTCGATCACTTTCCGCGTCAATCGCAGTGCACTCGGTGTTCACCTTTTCGGGGTAATGCCGCTGGACGCCGCCGTCGGCCGCCACCCCCTTCCGAGGCCCGACCGGGCGCCGCGCGGGCATCGCGGTGCCCCGGGACCGGCCGACGGCCGTGGACGCCGGTGCGTCCGGTGCCGCGCGTCGAACGGCCGGGCCCGGAGCGCGACGGCCATACCGGCGTCCGAGTGCGCCCGCGCTCGCTGCCGGGCCGCCGGGCCCGCCCGCCCGAGCCGCTTGCCCGCCCCCTGCCGTCACCCGAGGGACGCCCGCAACAGCGCCTCGGCGTCGGCGCAGGCTGCGGCCAGCGCAGCGGGCTCCGGCCGCAGCCCCGCCACGATGTCGTCGACCGCGCACAGTCCCGCGCGGGCGAGGAGGCCCTTGTCATTGGTGGTCCACTCCCCGCGTGCGGCCAGGACCGCGTGGGCGGTCTGGGTAGCGGCGAGGGCGAGGGCCCCGGCGACCTGGGTGAGGGCGCCCTTGGGGGCGTGGCCGTCCTTCGCGTAGGCGAGGGTGGCGACGGCCAGGCCGTACCAGTGCCCGGGCGCGGCGCGGCGCAGGGCGGGCGGATAGGCGGCCGGGCGGGGCAGCTCACCGCGCAGCACCCGGTTGACCGCGAGCTCCGCGACGACCAGGTAACTGGGGATCCCGGCGAGGTGGAACATCAGCGGCTCCACCCGGAACCGCCCTTCCCCGGCCTGGACCCACTCGTGCTCGACGACGTCCAGGTCCCGGTAGTGCACATCGACCCGCCGCCCGTCGACGGTCAGCCACGCTCCCCCGTTGAACACGCCCCCGCCCCACTCCCCGATCCCGGAGACCTCGCCCTCCCAGCCGACGGCGCGCAGATCGGCGGGGTCGAAGCGGTGGCGGTAGTAGACGGCGAGGTCCCAGTCGCTGTCGGGACGGTGGGTGCCCCGCGCCCGGGAGCCGCCGAGGGCGACGGCCCGCACTCCGGGCAGGGCGGCGAGACGGTCGGCGATGGTGTCGAGGAAGGTCTGCTCCGGCTTCGTCATCGGTTCCTCCGGGTCGTTCCGCCCGGTTTCCCGGGAGGCCGGGACGTCGGTCCTCGGGACGGGGGCACCGTAATCGCCGTGCGGCGCCTTCGTCACCTCACTTCTCCCCGGGCCCGCCGGGCGAGTAGGCCGGAAGGTCCGCCGCCCGCGCCGCCGTGCGCAGGACGTCGCGGAGCATGCCGGGGGTGAGCCTGCCGGTGAAGGTGTTGCGCTGGCTGACGTGGAAGCAGCCGAACAGGTCGATGCCGTCGAGGGCGACGCGGGCGCCGTGGGCGAAGGCGGGGCGGGGGCGGGGCACCGCCCAGCCGGCCTCCGTGAACGCCGGCAGCGCGGCCTGCCAGCCGAAAGCGCCCAGGACGACCACCGCTTTGAGGGTGGGGCGCAGCAGGTGCAGTTCCTGGACCAGCCAGGGGCGGCAGGTGTCCCGTTCGCCGGGTGTCGGCTTGTTGGCGGGCGGGGCGCAGTGCACGGGTGAGGTGATCCGTACGCCGAACAGTTCCAGGCCGTCGTCGGCGGAGACAGCGGTGGGCTGCGAGGCGAGCCCGATGTCGTGGAGCGCCTGGTAGAGGACGTCGCCGGAACGGTCCCCGGTGAACATGCGGCCGGTGCGGTTGCCGCCGTGCGCGGCCGGGGCCAGTCCCACGATCAGCAGCCGGGCGTCCGGCGGCCCGAAGCCCGGTACCGGCCTGCCCCAGTACGTCCAGTCGGCGAACGCGGCCCGCTTGGTGCGGGCCACCTCCTCCCGCCAGGCCACCAGACGTGGGCAGGCCCGGCACTCGGTGACCCGCCGGTCGAGAGCGGCGAGGCTGCCGCCGGCCGTATCCATGTCCATGCCGTTGCCCATGGTTCCACCGTAAATTCCTCCGGCACGGGCGGTCCAAGAGGCTAAGGTCGGGGCCATGGCTTCCGAGGACGGCAGGGACCGCGAGCAGGACGGGCACGAGGGCGGCGAGGACTCCGCCGGGACGCCCTCGACCGCCACCGCCGTGGACCCGAAGGTCGCCGCTGCCATCGCCGCCGCCGAGGCGGCCGGCCCGGCGAGCGGTGAGACCGTGCGGATCGACAGCTGGATCTGGGCCGTCCGCCTGGTGAAGACCCGTTCCGTCGGCGCCACCGCCTGCCGGGGCGGCCACGTCCGGGTGAACGGTGAGCGGGTGAAGCCCGCCCACTCCGTGCGCGTCGGCGACGAGGTGCGCCTGCGGGGCGAGGGCCGGGAGCGGATCGTCGTCGTCAAGCGGCTCATCCGCAAGCGCGTCGGCGCCCCCGTGGCCGTGCAGTGCTACATCGACAACTCCCCGCCGCCCCCGCCCCGCGAGGCCGTCGCCCCCCTGGCCGTCCGCGACCGCGGCGCCGGCCGCCCCACCAAGCGCGACCGCCGCGAGCTGGAACGGCTGCGCGACATGGGTGGCCTGGACGGCCCGAGCGGCCCGGTCGGCCGGCCCCGGAGCCGCTGACCGTCCCCTGAGGCCCCCGCGCGCCGGACGGCCGTCAGGCCTGCCGGCGGACCAGCCGCAGCAGCTCCGCGTTGTGACCGCGGCGGGTCCAGGCGATGAGGGCCAGCGGCACGATCAGGACGAGCGGGGTCGCCGCGTTCTGCCCGTCGAAGGCCGTGAGCTGGACGACGAACGCGCCCACCATCAGCGCGCTCAGCGCCGTCGCCGCCACCGACTGCAGCACCGGGACCAGCAGCGCCACTCCTCCGGCCAGTTCCAGCGCGCCGATGGCGTACATGCCCGCGCTGCTCCAGCCCATCCGGTCGAAGGACTCGACCGCCGACGGATGCGCGATCAGCTTGGGCAACGCGCTCGCCAGCCCGAAGAACAGGGCGAGCAGCACCTGCACCACACGCAGGGCGCGCAGGGCGAGGGACGGGGCGGGGGCGGTGGTCTCGGACATGCGGGTCTCCTCCGGGAAGCGCTGCGCTGTGCTGTCACCGAGATGGACCGGGCCGAGCGCCGGAACTCATCGCACGGGCACCGCCCGGACCCAGATTCCGTCCTCCGTCAGATACCGGTCGACCCTCAGCCCCGCCTCCGCCAGCGCCTCCTCGAACTGCTCCCTGGTCAACGGCCGGGCCAGGAACGTCTGGGTCCAGGTGGCGTCCGGGAACTCGTACTCCGCGCGCACCGAGTTCACTCCGTCCCCGACCGGCTCGGACGACGCGATCCGCACCGTGAAGCCTTGGGGGTCGATCCGCTCGCGCGGCAGATCGGTGTGGTAGTCCGCCCCTTCCCGCTGGATCAGTACGCAGCCGTCCTCCGCGACATGCCGGGCGCAGGTGCGCAGCAGCCCTCGCCGTACCTCGACGTCGCCGGCGTGCACGAGGAAGGAGGCGAGCATCACGACGTCGAAGGTCTCCCCCAGGTCCAGGTGCTCGATCGGACCGCATATGGTCCGCGCGCCGCGCACCCGCCGCAGCATCTCCGGTGACTCGTCCACCGCCGTGACGCCGAAGCCGCGCTCCAGCAGCGGGTGGGTCACCCGGCCCACCCCGCACCCCAGCTCCAGGATGCGCGCTCCCTCGGGCACGGCCCCGGCGACGATGTCCGGCTCGTCGTCCACGGGCAGCCGGGCGTACAGCTCGACCGCGCAGCCGTCCGGCGTGATCGCCCCCGGTCCGGTTCCCTGATACCCCTGACGCATTCTCAGCTCCATGCCCGGACAACGGCCCGTGCCCGCACGCCCGTTCCCGACTCGCACTGGTTCACCCGTACGAGTGAGAGGAGGGCGGGAGAGGAGTACGTTGCAGAGGAGGAGTGGTGAGCGGTCATGCGTACGGGCAGTGAGCCGACGACCGCGCGCAGTGCTCTGCGGGCGCGGTTCTGGCTGAGCGTGTGGGGGCTGGTCTGGGCGATGTTCGGCACGGCCGTGTTCGTGCTGGTCGGACGGCCCGGATGGGCGGCGGCCTGCGGGGTGCTGTGGCTGGTGATCGCCGTCGACTTCACGCTGATCGTCCGGCATCTGCGGCAGGGTCCGCACTACCAGCCGGACCGGGACGTCCCGCCGTACCGGCCGCCGGGGGACCGGGGCGGCCCGTAGGCCCGGGTGTCACTTCGGCGGGCCGGCTCGTCGGCGGGCGGGGCGCCGGTCAGGTGTCGAACCGCGCCCGCTGCAGGTACTCCGGGTTCGGGTCCAGTGCGGCCGCCAGCCGGAAGTGGCGCTTGGCCTGGTCGGCGCGGCCCTGCCGCTCGTAGGTGCGGGCGAGCGCGAAGTGCGCGAACGCGTTGTCCGGCTCGCGCTCAAGGACGATCGTGAACTCCAGCTCGGCGGGTCTCAGTTGCGCCGCCGCGAAGAAGGCCCGGGCACGCAGGAGACGGGCCGCCGTGTTCTCCGGGTGCGCGGCGATGACCCCGTCGAGCAGCTTCACCGCGCCACGCGGGTCCCGCGCGGCGAGCAGCTGCTCGGCCGCACGGAAGTCGATGACATGCGTTTCCGGAGTACGTCCGGTCGAACCGCTGGTGTCGGGCACAGCAGAGTCCTTCCCTCGCCGACCGGGTTCAACGCCCCGCGCGGCGGCCACTATTCCTCGGACGCCGCCCGGGGGGCGTGCGCTCGCCGCACGAGGTCGGCCCATACCCGCGTCACCCGCCGCCGCAGCTCCTCGAGCGGAACGTCGTTGTCGATGACGACGTCGGCGATCTCCAGTCGCTCGTCGCGCGTCGCCTGGGCGGCCATGCGGGCGCGGGCGTCCTGCTCGGTCATACCGCGCAGCCGTACGAGCCGGTCGAGCCGGGTCTCGGGGCTCGCGTCCACGACGACCACGAGGTCGTAGAGCGGGGCCAGGCCGTTCTCGGTGAGCAGCGGGACGTCGTGGACCACGACGGCGTCCTCGGCGGCGGCCTCCTCCAGCCGGCGGGAGCGGGCGCCCACCAGCGGGTGCACGATCGAGTTCAGCTCGGCCAGCCGGTCCGGGTCGGCGAAGACGATGGAGCCCAGTTTCGGCCGGTCCAGGCCGCCGTCCTCGGCGAGCACGTCCCGGCCGAAGGCCTCGACGACCGCCGCGAGGCCGGGCGTGCCCGGTGCGACGACCTCGCGCGCGATGCGGTCGGCGTCGATCAGCACGGCCCCGCACTCGACGAGCAGCCGCGACACCTCGCTCTTACCGGCTCCGATGCCCCCGGTCAGGCCCACCTTCAGCATGTGCGGCAGCTTAGGGCCTGCCGCCGGCGACGCAGCCGGGGGGCCTCGGTTCCCGGCTCAGTTGTCGCCCTCTCGTTCGGCGAGGAACTTCTCGAACTCGCGGCCGATCTCGTCCGCCGACGGGATGTCGACGGGCTCGGCGAGCATATTGCCCCGGGTCTCGGCGCCCGCTGCCGCGTCGTACTGGTGCTCGAGCCCCTGGACGAGGGAGGTGAGTTCCTCGTCGCCCTCGCGGATCTGCCGCTCGATCTCCGTCTGGGTGCGGTGGGCGTCGTTGCGCAGGGAGTGCGCGAGGCCGGGCAGGACCAGTCCGGTGGCCGACGTGATGGCCTCCAGGACGGTCAGCGCGGCGTCGGGGTAGGCGGAGCGGGCGATGTAGTGCGGCACGTGCGCGGCGACGCCCAGGACGTCGTGTCCGGCCTCCGTCAGGCGGTACTCCACCAGCGCCTCCGCGCTGCCGGGCACCTGCGCCTCCTCGAAGGGGCTGCGGTGGCCGGGGACGAGGTCGCTGCGGTTGCCGTGCGGGGTGAGGCCCACCGGGCGGGTGTGCGGGACGCCCATGGGGATGCCGTGGAAGTTCACCGACAGGCGTACGCCCAGCCGTTCCACGATCTCCCGCACGGCCGCCGCGAAGCGCTCCCACTCCACGTCCGGCTCGGGCCCGGCCAGCAGCAGGAAGGGCGCGCCGGTGGCGTCCTGGACGAGGTGCACCTCCAGGGCGGGTTCCTCGTACGCGGACCAGTGGTCGTTCTTGAACGTCAGCAGCGGGCGGCGGGCCCGGTAGTCGACGAGCCGGTCGTGGTCGAACCGCGCCACGACCTGGTGGGGAAGCGAGTCGAGAAGTCCGTCGACGATCTGGTCGCCGGTCTCTCCCGCGTCGATGTATCCGTCGAAGTGGTAGAGCATGACAAGGCCGGCCGACTCCTGGGCGAGCGCCATGTCGACGACTGCCAGGCCCTTCGGCTCCCATGCGTACAAACCCTGCGGATCAAGCACTTGTGACCGCCCCTCCTCGTGTTCACCGGTGTACAACCAGGAACGGGACGCCGGCATTCCCCGCCGGGGAGGGCGGCGTACAACGGGCCGCGGCCCGCACCCCGGGGGGGGTGCGGGCCGCGGCCGTCGGCCGATGCCTGGCGGTGAGCGATCAGCTCTGGCCGCCGGCCAGCTTCTCACGCAGAGCGGCCAGCGCCTCGTCCGAGGCCAGGGCGCCGGAGGTGTCGCCGCCCTCGGAGGAGTACGAACCGCCGGACGCGGCCGGAGCGGCACCCGCGGCGCCGGCACCCTCGGCCTCGGCCTGGGCGTCCGCCTCGCGGGACTTGATGACCTGCGCCTGGTGCTGCTCGAAGCGAGACTGCGCCTCGGCGTACTGGCGCTCCCACTCCTCGCGCTGCTTCTCGTAGCCCTCGAGCCAGTCGTTGGTCTCGGGGTCGAAGCCCTCGGGGTAGATGTAGTTGCCCTGGTCGTCGTAGGACGCGGCCATGCCGTACAGGGTCGGGTCGAACTCGACCGCCGACGGGTCGGCACCGAAGGACTCGTTGGCCTGCTTCAGCGAGAGGCTGATGCGACGGCGCTCGAGGTCGATGTCGATGACCTTGACGAAGATCTCGTCGTTGACCTGGACGACCTGCTCCGGGATCTCCACGTGGCGCTCGGCCAGCTCGGAGATGTGGACCAGACCCTCGATGCCCTCGTCCACGCGGACGAACGCACCGAACGGAACCAGCTTGGTGACCTTGCCGGGGACGACCTGGCCGATCTGGTGGGTGCGGGCGAACTGCTGCCACGGGTCTTCCTGGGTCGCCTTCAGCGACAGGGAGACGCGCTCGCGGTCCATGTCGACGTCCAGGACCTCGACCGTGACCTCCTGGCCGACCTCGACGACCTCGGAGGGGTGGTCGATGTGCTTCCAGGACAGCTCGGAGACGTGGACCAGACCGTCGACGCCACCCAGGTCCACGAAGGCACCGAAGTTGACGATCGAGGAGACCACGCCGGAGCGGACCTGACCCTTCTGCAGGGTCGTGAGGAACGTCTGGCGGACCTCGGACTGGGTCTGCTCCAGCCAGGCACGGCGGGACAGGACCACGTTGTTGCGGTTCTTGTCCAGCTCGATGATCTTCGCCTCGAGCTCCTTGCCGACGTACGGCTGGAGGTCGCGGACGCGGCGCATCTCGACGAGGGAGGCCGGCAGGAAGCCACGGAGGCCGATGTCGAGGATGAGACCACCCTTGACGACCTCGATGACGGTACCGGTGACGATGCCGTCCTCTTCCTTGATCTTCTCGATGGTGCCCCAGGCACGCTCGTACTGGGCGCGCTTCTTCGAGAGGATCAGGCGGCCTTCCTTGTCCTCCTTCTGGAGGACCAGGGCCTCGATCTCGTCGCCCACGGCGACGACCTCGTTCGGGTCGACGTCGTGCTTGATCGAGAGCTCGCGGCTCGGAATGACACCTTCGGTCTTGTAACCGATGTCGAGCAGGACCTCGTCCCGGTCGACCTTCACGATGACGCCGTCGACGATGTCGCCGTCGTTGAAGTACTTGATCGTCTCGTCGATCGCTGCGAGGAAGGCTTCCTCGTTACCGATGTCGTTGACCGCTACCTGCGGGGTGGTGGCGGTGGTCTCGGTGCTGCTCGTCATGTGGGAAAGGGCTCCGGTACGGACATTGAAGTCGTAGGTACTGCTTACGCCGAAAGCCCGTTTCGCTCTGCAGAAGCCGGACAGCCAAGGAAGCACCACCCGAAAACGCTGGTGGCGCCTCGAAAACCGAGGGGACATACAACAGACGCGAGCGCAGCCTGCTAGGTCTGAGGAGCGCAGGCTCGCAGCGCAACTTGTAGCATACGGGGGCAGCCGGACAGGGTCAATGCGCGAAGCCGCACACGCGGGACGGTTCGCCGCATTTCCGGCACAAAACCTGCCTCCCGAGGGCCTGCCGGCACCCGGACACCCCTCCGACGGCGCACCACCGGGCGGCGGGTTGGACGGAAGAGTACGACGAGGGAGCCGATCATCCAAGAGCCAGAACTGTTCGAGCCGGAGGCCACCCGCCGCGCGGCAGGTGTCACGGAGAGCACCCGGGCCAACCGGGGCTGGTGGGACCGGAACGCGGACGAGTACCAGGTCGAGCACGGCACGTTCCTCGGCGACGACCGCTTCGTGTGGTGCCCCGAGGGACTGGACGAGGTGGAGGCGGAGCTCCTCGGCCCGTCGGAGGACCTGAAGGACCGGGACGTCCTGGAGATCGGCGCCGGCGCGGCCCAGTGCTCGCGCTGGCTGGCCGCGCAGGGCGCGCGCCCGGTGGCCCTGGACCTGTCCCACCGCCAGCTCCAGCACGCGCTGCGGATCGGCGGACCGTTCCCGCTGGTGTGCGCCGACGCCGGCGCGCTGCCCTTCGCGGACGGCTCCTTCGACCTGGCCTGCTCGGCTTACGGGGCGCTGCCCTTCGTCGCCGACCCCCGGCTGGTGCTGCGCGAGGTACGCCGGGTGCTGCGGCCGGGCGGCAGGTTCGTCTTCTCGGTGACGCACCCCGTCCGGTGGGCCTTCCCGGACGAGCCGGGCCCGGAGGGGCTGTCGGTGTCCGCCTCCTATTTCGACCGCACGCCGTACGTCGAACAGGACGACGAGGGCCTGGCGGTCTACGTCGAGCACCACCGCACGCTGGGCGACCGGGTCCGCGACATCGTGACGTCGGGCTTCCGCCTGGTGAACCTGGTGGAGCCGGAGTGGCCCGACTGGAACACCTCCGAGTGGGGCGGCTGGTCGCCGCTGCGCGGGCACCTGATCCCGGGGACGGCGATCTTCGTCTGCGAGCGGGACTGAGGGCGCCGCGCCCGGACGCCTCCCGAGTGCGAGGGGTGTCCGGGCGTACGCGTCGTGCGAACGGCCGCCCTGCCGGGCGGCCGTTCGCACGTACGACACTGGGGGCGTGATCCGTTACGACGCCCTGGAGGCGCTGCCCGTACGCGGTGCCCTGCCCGCCCTGAACGACGCGCTGGAGGGCCGCGGCACCGCCGTGCTCGTCGCCCCGCCCGGCACCGGCAAGACGACGCTGGTGCCGCTCGCGCTGGCCGGGCTGCTGGGCGAGGGCCCGGCACGGCGGGTGGTGGTGGCCGAGCCCCGGCGGATCGCGGCGCGCGCGGCGGCCCGGCGGATGGCGTGGCTGCTGGGCGAGCAGCCGGGCGGGAGCGTCGGCCACACGGTCCGCGGGGAGCGGGTGGTCGGACGGGACACTCGCGTGGAGGTCGTCACGACCGGTGTGCTGCTCCAGCGGCTGCAGCGCGACCAGGAGCTGACCGGCGTCGACGTGGTGGTGCTCGACGAGTGCCACGAGCGGCACCTGGACGCGGACACGGCGGCGGCGTTCCTGTGGGACGTCCGCGAGACGCTGCGGCCGGAGCTGAGGCTGGTCGCCGCGTCGGCGACCACGGACGCGGCGGGCTGGGCACGGCTGCTGGGCGGGGCAGAGGTGGTCGAGGCGCCCGGCGTGTCCCATCCGGTGGAGGTGGTGTGGGCGCCGCCCGCGCGCCCGGTACGGCCGCCGCACGGACTGCGGGTGGACCCCGCGCTGCTGACGCACGTGGCGTCGGTGGTGCGCCGGGCGCTCGCCGAGCGGACCGGGGACGTGCTGTGCTTCCTGCCGGGCGTGGGCGAGATCGGTCGGGTCGCCGGACAGCTCGGGGAGCCCGGGGACGTCGACGTGCTCCAGGTGCACGGGCGCGCGCCGGCGGACGTCCAGGACGCGGTGCTGGCGCCGGGGCCGCGGCGCCGGGTGGTGCTCGCCACCTCGGTGGCCGAGTCGTCGCTGACGGTTCCCGGGGTGCGGGTAGTGGTCGACTCCGGGCTCGCGCGGGAGCCGCGCGTGGACCACGCGCGCGGACTGAGCGCGCTGACGACCGTACGGGCTTCGCAGGCGGCCGGGCGGCAGCGGGCGGGCCGGGCCGGGCGGGAGGCGCCGGGTGCGGTGTACCGCTGCTGGGCGGAGGCCGAGGACCGTCGCCTGCCGCGTTTCCCGTCGCCGGAGATCAAGGTGGCCGATCTGACCGCGTTCGCCCTGCAAGTGGCGTGCTGGGGAGACCCGGACGCCTCCGGGCTGGCGCTGCTGGATCCTCCGCCGGGCGGGGCGATGGCGGCGGCGCGGGGCGTCCTGGCCGCCGTGGGCGCGGTGGACCGCGCCGGCCGGGCCACGGAGCGGGGGCTGCGGCTCGCCCGGCTCGGGGTGCATCCGCGGCTGGGCCGGGCGCTGCTGGACGCCTCCGGCGGGCCGGCCTCGAACCGGTCGGCCTCGGACCGGTGGGCCTCGGACCGGTGGGCCTCGGACCGGACGCCCGCCGGCGGGCCGGCCTCCGGCGGACCGGCCTCCGGCGGACCGGGCGAGGCCGCGGAGGTGGTGGCACTGCTCAGCGAGGAGGCGCCCCGGGAGTACGGCGACGATCTCGCCGCCGCCCTGCGGGCCGCCCGGCGCGGGGGCGACGCCTACGCCGCGCGGTGGCGTGCGGAGGTGCGGCGACTGCGGGCCGCCACGAACGAGGTCTCCCGCCCGCCCGCCGGTGCCGTCGGTGACCGGGACGACGCCCGGGCGCCGTCGGGCGTCCCCGGCGGGAACGGCGGCGGCTCGGGAACCGCCGGCGGGGAGCGGGGCGATCGGGTCGTCGGGCTCGTGGCCGCTCTCGCGTTTCCCGAGCGGGTCGCCCGACTCGACGGCGGGTCGTACCTGATGGCCTCCGGTACGCGTGCGGAACTGGCCGACGGGTCCCCGCTGCGCGGGACGCCCTGGATGGTCGTCGCCGTGGCGGACCGGCCGCTCGGCAGGGCGCACGCGCGCGTGCGGCTCGCCGCGACGATCGACGAGGACACCGCCCGGTGGGCGGCCGGGGCGTTGTTCGAGGAGCGGGCGGAGGTCCGCTGGGCCGCCGGGGACGTCGTCGCACGGCGTGTGGAACGGCTGGGGGCGGTGGAGCTGGCGGCGCGCCCGCTCGCCGATCCCGATCCCTCGCTGGTGCGCGAGGCACTGCTCGACGGGCTGCGGCAGGAGGGGTTCGGGGTGCTGCGGTGGTCCGCCGAGGCCGGCGTGCTGCGGCAGCGGCTCGCCTTCCTGCGCCGGCGGCTCGGCGAACCGTGGCCCGACGTGTCGGACGAGACGCTGCACGCGCGCGTGGCGGAGTGGCTGGAGCCGGAGCTGGGCCGGGCCCGGCGGCGCGCGGACCTGGCCCGGATCGACGCCGGGCAGGCACTGGCCCGCCTGCTGCCCTGGGCCTCGGGCGAGGCGGCCCGGCTGGACGAGCTCGCTCCTGAGCGGATCACCGTGCCCAGCGGGTCCAGGATCCGGATCGACTACACGGATCCGGAGCGGCCGGTGCTCGCGGTGAAGCTCCAGGAGATGTTCGGTCTGGAGCGGTCACCGGTCGTCGCCGGGGTGCCGGTCGTCGTGCACCTGCTCTCCCCCGCCGGGCGCCCCGCCGCCGTCACCGCCGACCTGGCCTCCTTCTGGCGCGACGGCTACCGGGGCGTACGGGCGGACCTGCGCGGCCGGTACCCGAAGCATCCCTGGCCCGAGGACCCGGCGACGGCGGAGCCGACCCGGCACACCAACGCCCGGCTCGGGCGCTGAGCGAGGCCGCGGAACCGGCCGGGGCCGTACCCGGCAACAGCCCACGACCACCGGCGGGGCCGACTTCGCCGCCGCGCCGGCCGACCCGGGTGCCGTCGCCCCGCGCCGCGGGGCTCCTCGCGTTCCCGTGCGTGCCACGACGCCGGGGCGGAGTGCCCCGGCGTCGTGGCGGAGGACGCTCCTGGTCCGGGCCGCCGAGCCTGGCCGGGGCGCTCGCGTCTTGTGCGGGCCGCCGCGCCCTGCCCGAGCCGCCGTGCCCTGTCCGGGCCGCCGTGCCTTGTGCGGGCCGCCCGCCGGGTGAGCGCCAGCGCGGTTCACGGGGGCGCGGCGCCCGTCACAGGGACACGGCTCGGTTCACGAGGCCGCGGTGGAACCGGTCGACGGGCTGGGGTCGGTCGACGGGTCCGCCTCCGGGCTCGGGTCGGCCGACGGGCTCGGGCTCGGGCTCGGGCTCGTCGAGGTGTCGGCCGCGGCGACCTTCAACTCCACGGTCAGCGTCGCGCCGCCGGTGGTGGTGATGCGGAGCAGGAAGGTGCCGGTGGTGTCGTCCGCGTACAGCTTCGGCAGCTTCAGCAGGCCCTTGGCGTCCGTGCCGAGGTTCTTCAGGGTCCGTACGGGCTTGCCGTCGGCGTCCTTGAAGTAGGGGCCCTCGTCGTTCTCGGCGGGGTCCTCGGCCGACCTGACCAGGGTGGCGGTGGCCGCGACCTTGTCCGCGACGGCGCCCTTGTAGGTGGCCCTCACCTCGACCTGGTCGGCGAACTCGCCCCCCGGGACGCAGGTGAGCGGGGTGGCGCTGGTGCGGACGAGGGTGTCGGCGGCGCGGGCGGTGACGGTGGCCGTGTAGTCGAGGCCCCCGACCGTACGGCCGACGACCAGGGCCCGGACGGTGAACTTCCCGGTCTTCTCGCCGGCCTGGAGCGCGGGCGCGGTGGCCACGCCGGAGCCGTTGGTGACGACCGCGGCGACCTTCTCTCCCCCGGCGAAGGTGGCGTCGGTGTCGCCCTCGATCACGAACCGGACCCGGACCTTGGCGACCGACTTGCCGGTCTTGGTCTCGGCGCGGGCGGTGATCCGCTGTGTGAACGCGTCGCCGGCCATGGCGGTGAGCCGGGGCGTGTTCGCGTCCTTCAGGTGGTCCACGATGTCGGTGCGGGTGGGCGGCGGGGCGGGCTTGGACGGAGGGGTCGGCTTGGACGGAGGGGCCGGCTTCGACGGCTGGGTCGGGCTGGGGTCGCCGCTCGGCTTGCCGGGCTTGCTCGGCGTGTCCGGCCGGCTCGGCGTGCCCTGCGTGGGGCTGCTGGGCAGCGGCAGCGTCGGCTCGGGGCTCGTTCCGGCCGTGCCGCCGCCGCGGTGGGACGGCAGCGGGCCGGTGCCGTCCGGGACGGAGTGGCTGCCCTTGCGGTAGTACTCGAGCCAGGACAGGACGGTGTTGAGGTAGTCCTCGGACTTGTTGTAGCTGAGGATCGCGCTCCGCAGGTCGCCGGCGTCGGCCAGGTCCCAGCCGAAGCGGCAGAGGTAGTGGCCGGTGGCGAGAGCGGCGTCGTAGACGTTGTTCGGGTCCTTCTTGCCGTCGCCGTTGCCGTCCTGGCCCGCCCACTTCCAGGTGGAGGGGATGAACTGCATGGGGCCGACCGCGCGGTCGTAGGTGGCGTCACCGTCGTAGGCGCCGTGGTCCGTGTCGCTGATGTTCGCGAAACCCACGCCGTTGAGGACCGGGCCGAGGATGGGGGTGAGCGTCGTGCCGTCGGCGGTGACCCGGCCGCCGCCGGCGTGGCCGGACTCGACCTTGCCTATCGCGGCGAGCAGTTGCCAGGGCAGGTTGCAGCCCGGCTTGGCGGCGCGCAGTTCGGCCTCGGCCTTCTTGTAGGCGTCCAGCACGGTGGCGGGGATGCCGGCCTCGGACTCGGTCGGCGTCGTGACGGCCGGGGCGCCGGCGGTGGGCATCGGCTTGGGGCTGTTCAGCGGTGGCAGCGCCGTGTAGTAGTCCGAGTTGCCCGTCGCGGTGTCGCCTGCGGCGGGTTCGGGGGCGGGCGTCGCGCCGGCGGCGGTCTGTCTTCCCTGGTCGCTGACTGTCGCGCCGGGAGCCTCGGAGGCGGAGAGCGCCGCGACCGCGACCGCGGCCACGGCCGTGGTCGCCGCCCCCTTGTACAGCCTCCTGCCGAAATGCGCCGCCATGGAGTGAACCCCTCCCGTGGACGCCGAGCGTCCGTCCGTGCCTGCCTGTTCGCCCTGTTGTGACGGTTGACCCGCGGTACTGGTTGCCCTCGTGGGACCTTCCGGTTGTACGAACCCAGGTGACCCTACGACAACTTCCTTTATGGCGGGACCGGTTCGTGCCCGGTTTTCACCGATTGGCCACTTACCGTTGTCCGGGGTGCGCGTACGGGGCGGGGCGCGCACGGTTCCCGCTCTCTGGACCGTCGCGATCGTCCGGGCCGACGGTCCCGCCGACGCGTCCACCGGGGTGCCTGGTTGCCGTTCGCTTCGACCTGTGCGGCGACCGTGCCGGGCGCGGCGACGTTCCGGGACGGCGGCGGCCGGCAGCGGCGGCGCTCGTGGCGGGTTCCTCCTCGCCGGGCCTGACCTGCTGCGCGGCGGGGGTCCCGTCCTGGGCGATGGAGTTCGGCACGGCGGTACGTCCCCGCCGTGCCGGGAGCGCCGACGCGTGGTGCGGGGGCCCTCCCGGACCTCGATTCGGTTGGGGCGGTGCGGGGTGTCGCCGGTGCCGGGCCGACGGGTGGCGAGCTCGCCACTCCACCGGTGCCTGCGCTGCGATGGTTCGGCGGTGGCCGCTGCGGTGATCAACACGCTCGTGGTCCACCACGCTCGTAGGCCCACCGCGTTCATGGCCCTCGCGCCGCGGCTGACGCCAGCGGGCGGGCCGGCCGAGGCCGCCGTCGGTCGCGCGAGGGCCGGGGGGCTGAAGGTCACCCGGTGGCGGTCCGGGGACGGCAAAGGGGGACGCCCGGGGAGTCAGGGACACCAGGAGGACCCCCGGGACGGAGGGACACCCGGTGGCGATTCCGACGTGGAAGGTCACCCGGTGGCGATCCGGGCACGACAGAGGGACGCGCGGGGACCGGGGACGAGAGAGGGGCCCGGGGACCGGGGACGAGAGAGGGGCCCAGGGACCGGGGGGACGGCCGGGGACCGTGGGGACACCCCGCAGCGATCCGGAAGGTCACCCCGTGGCGATCCTGGCGCGGAAGGTCACCCCGTGGCGATCCTGGCGTGGAAGGTCACCCGGTGGCGATCCGGGCGCGGGCCGTCGGCCGGTCCGCGTGATGCGGTGCCGGTCGTCTGCTTCCGCGCGGGCGTCGGACCGGCGCCGGACCTGCCGGCGTACGCCTCGTGGGTCAGGGCACGGGGTCCGGTCCGGGTCCCTGCCGGGGGCGGTCCGGGTCCGGGCGGTGCGGACGATGGGGGTGCCGTCGAGAGCGGTCCGGGCGTGGCCGTCCCGACGGCGGGCCGCTCGGGCGGCCGCCGGCCGGGAACGGGGGCGTCGCGACGAAGACCGTGACGGTGTGCGCCTGGCCCGGCCTCGGAAGACGGGTGAGCAGGAGGGCGACATAGCCGCGGGGCAGGTCGGCCCACAGCCGCCAGGGCAGCGGCTCGCGGAGGGTGAGGCGACGGCGCAGGCCGGTCGCGGCACGGCGCACGGTGGCCGCGAGGTCGGTGGGGATGCGGGCGGTGCTTGCGTCGGCCGCTTGGGCCGGAACCGGCGGGAGCGGCGCGGCGAGAGCCGCGCCGACGGCTGTCTGGGGTGCCGCCGGCCGGTGGTTGAGCATGCGTATACCCATGCCCGCATCCTGGCGGTCCGCATGGGCGGCTGCGTTTCTGCGGGGGCCACGTGAGTGACGGGGCGGGGCGGGGCGGGAAGGCCGCGGAGCGGGGCCCCGTGCCTGCCCGGCCGCGACCTCCGTACGGCCTGACGTACGCACCACCGCGCGCCCCGCCCTCGCGGGCTGCGCGCACCCCCGCAGGCGCCGGCGCGCCCTCCGGTACCGGTGTTCCCCTCGCGGGACGGGCCCGAAGCGCCCGGCACGCCGAGAGCGCGCACCGGACGCCGCGGGGCCGCCCTCCCGGCGACCACGGGAATGTGAGGACAGGCCCTTCTTAGTGCGCCGCCGACTCCCAGTCCGTGCCCACGCCCACCGAGACGTCCAGTGGCGCCCTGAGCCGGACCGCGCCGGACATCTCGCGGCGGACGATCTCCTCGGCGGACTCGCGCTCGCCGGGGGCGATCTCCAGGACGATTTCGTCGTGGACCTGCAGCAGCATGCGGGACGTGAGACCGGCTTCGCGCAGCGCCCGGTCCACGTGCAGCATGGCGATCTTCACGATGTCCGCCGCCGTGCCCTGGATCGGCGCGTTCAGGGCCATGCGCTCAGCCGCCTCACGGCGCTGGCGGTTGTCGCTGTTGAGGTCGGGCAGGTAGCGGCGACGACCGAAGAGCGTCGCCGTGTAGCCCGTCGCCCGTGCCTCGTCGACCGCCCGGCGCAGGTAGTCCCGCACACCTCCGAAGCGCTCGAAGTAGGCGTCCATCAGGGCGCGGGCCTCGGCCGCCTCGATGTTCAGCTGCTGGGAGAGGCCGAAGGCCGACAGCCCGTACGCCAGGCCGTACGACATCGCCTTGATCTTGCGGCGCATCTCCGCGTCCACCGCCGACCGGTCGACGCCGAAGACCTGCGAGGCCGCGGTGGTGTGCAGGTCCTCACCGGAGGTGAACGCCTCGATCAGACCCGCGTCCTCGGAGAGGTGGGCCATCACCCGCAGCTCGATCTGGCTGTAGTCGGCGGTCATCAGCGACTCGAAGCCCTCACCGACCACGAAGCCGCGGCGGATGGCCCGGCCCTCGTCGGTGCGGACCGGGATGTTCTGGAGGTTCGGCTCGGTGGAGGACAGCCGGCCGGTCGCGGCGACGGTCTGGTTGAACGTGGTGTGGATACGGCCGTCCGCCGCGATCGTCTTGATCAGGCCCTCGACGGTGACGCGGAGCTTGGCCTGCTCGCGGTGGCGGAGCATGATCACCGGCAGCTCGTTGTCCGTCTGGGCCGCCAGCCAGGCCAGGGCGTCGGCGTCGGTGGTGTAGCCCGTCTTGGTCTTCTTGGTCTTCGGCAGGGCCAGCTCGCCGAAGAGGACCTCCTGGAGCTGCTTGGGCGAGCCGAGGTTGAATTCGTGCCCCGCTGCCGCGTGCGCCTCCTTCACGGCCTGCTGCACCGCACCGGCGAACGTCTGCTCCATGGCTTCGAGATGCGTCCGGTCCGCGGCGATGCCGTACCGCTCCATCCGCGCGAGCAGCGCGGAGGTGGGCAGCTCCACGTCGCGCAGCAGGTCCGCCGCGCCGACCTCCTCGAGCCGGCCCTCGAACGCCTCACCGAGGTCGAGGATCGCCCGCGCCTGGATCATCAGGGCCTCGGCCTCGGCGGCCTCGTCCGCACCGAAGGCCAGCTGGCCGTCGGCCGCGGCGGCGGGCGCCAGCTCCCGGTGCAGGTACTCCAGGGAGAGCGCGTCCAGGTCGAAGGAACGGCGGCCCGGCTTGACGAGGTAGGCGGCGAGCGCGGTGTCCATGCGCACGCCCTCGACGCTCCAGCCGTGCTCGGCGAGGACCCGCATCGCGCCCTTGGCGTCGTGGAAGACCTTGGGCCGCTCGGCGTCGGCCAGCCACGAGGCGAACGCCCTCTCGTCCGACTCGTCCAGCTGGGACGGGTCGAACCAGGCGGCCGCTCCCCCGGCCGCGGCCAGCGCGACCTCGGCGACCGAGCCCGCGCCCAGCGCCCAGGCGTCGACCGTGGCGACACCCAGCCTCTGCGCACCGTGCCCGGCCAGCCAGCCGGCCAGTTCGCCGGTGCCGAGCACCGTGCCGTCCAGTTCCACGCCCTCCGCGACGACCGGCGTCGCCTCGGCCTCCTCCGCGCCCGGGTCGACCGCGAAGAGCCGCTCGCGCAGCGACGGGTTGCGGATCTCCAGGGAGTCCAGGACCGTCGCGACGGCCTTGCGGTCGTACGCCGTCCGGGCGAGGTCGGTGACCGCCTTCGGCAGCTCCACGTTCCGCTCCAGCTCGGTGAGCCGGCGGTTGAGCTTGACGGCCTCCAGGTGGTCGCGCAGGTTCTGCCCGGCCTTGCCCTTGACCTCCTCGACCCGCTCGACCAGCTCCGCGAACGAACCGAACTGGTTGATCCACTTCGCGGCCGTCTTCTCGCCGACGCCGGGGATGCCCGGGAGGTTGTCCGACGGGTCGCCGCGCAGCGCCGCGAAGTCCGGGTACTGGGCGGGCGTCAAGCCGTACTTCTCGACGACCTTCTCCGGGGTGAACCGGGTCAGCTCGGAGACGCCCTTGGTCGGGTACAGCACCGTGGTGTGGTCGGAGACCAGCTGGAAGGAGTCGCGGTCGCCGGTGACGATCAGCACCTCGAAGCCCTCGGCCTCGGCCCGGGTGGCGAGGGTGGCGATGACGTCGTCCGCCTCGAAGCCCTCGACGGCGAAGCGGGAGGCGTTCATCGCGTCGAGCAGCTCGCAGATCAGCTGCACCTGGCCCTTGAACTCGTCCGGGGTCTTGGAGCGGTTCGCCTTGTACTCCGTGAACTCCGCCGAGCGCCAGGTCTGACGGGAGACGTCGAACGCGACCGCGAAGTGCGTGGGCGCCTCGTCACGCAGCGTGTTGGCCAGCATCGACGCGAAGCCGTAGATCGCGTTCGTCGGCTGGCCCGTCGCGGTCGTGAAGTTCTCCGCGGGCAGCGCGAAGAACGCGCGGTAGGCCAGCGAGTGCCCATCCATGAGCATCAGCCGGGGACGGGTGCCGCCGGGGGCGTTGTCGGTCTTCTTCGGTGCTGTCTCTGCCACGTCCTCGATCCTGCCACGCCCCACCGACAGTCGTGGCCCGGCCGCCCCGGGGCCCGCTGCCCCGCGCCCCGGCCCGGCGGAGAGCCGGGACCGCACGGCCGGGCTCCGACGGACGGACCGACGGATCGCATCCCCCGCCCCCATGGACACCCGCCCCGACCCCCGCCCGCCGTTCACGCAACCTCTGTTCCCGGCCTCCGCCCGCCCGGCCGGGTTCGTCGTCACCGCGGCGTGCGAGGATCGGAGGGCTCCGGGGCCGGCCCGAGAAACACCTCACGTGCCCGGGAACACACCGCGAAGCGCAGTCGAAGGGGAGGGTGCGATGGCCACGAAGCCGCCCAAGGGTGATCCGGTCCAGGACGCGCCGCAGGTCGCCGAGCCCAAGCACGCGGCGGCGGGGCTGCCGGCCATCGGGCACACCCTGCGCATCGCCCAGCAGCAGATGGGTGTGCGCCGCACCGCGCTGACGCTGCTGCGGGTCAACCAGAAGGACGGCTTCGACTGCCCCGGCTGCGCCTGGCCCGAGCCGGAGAACCGGCACCGGGCGGAGTTCTGCGAGAACGGCGCGAAGGCGGTCGCCGAGGAGGCCACCCTGCGCCGGGTCACACCGGAGTTCTTCGCCGCGCACCCGGTCGCCGACCTGGCCACGCGCAGCGGCTACTGGCTGGGCCAGCAGGGCAGGCTGACCCACCCCATGTACCTGCCCGAGGGCGCCGACCGCTACGAGCCGGTCACCTGGGAGCGGGCCTTCGGCATCGTCGCCGAGGAGATCGCCGCGCTCTCCTCCCCCGACGAGGCCGTCTTCTACACCTCGGGCCGCACCAGCAACGAGGCGGCCTTCCTCTACCAGCTGTTCGCCCGCGAGCTGGGCACCAACAACCTGCCCGACTGCTCCAACATGTGCCACGAGTCCTCCGGCTCGGCGCTGTCGGAGACCATCGGCATCGGCAAGGGCAGCGTCCTGCTGGAGGACCTGTACCAGGCCGACCTGATCATCGTGGCCGGCCAGAACCCGGGCACCAACCACCCGCGCATGCTCTCCGCGCTGGAGAAGGCCAAGGCGAACGGCGCGCGGATCATCAGCGTCAACCCGCTGCCCGAGGCCGGCCTGGAGCGCTTCAAGAACCCGCAGACCCCCAAGGGGCTGGCCGCCGGCGCCGCGCTCACCGACCTGTTCCTGCAGATCCGCATCGGCGGCGACCAGGCCCTCTTCCGCCTCCTCAACAAGCTGATCCTCGAGACCGACGGCGCCGTCGACGAGCTGTTCGTCCGCGAACACACCCACGGCTTCGAGGAGTTCGCCGCCGCGGCGCGCGCCGCCGACTGGGACGAGACGCTCGCCGCGACCGGCCTCACCCGCGCCGAGATCGACCGGGCGCTGAGGATGGTCCTCGCCTCGAAGCGCACCATCGTGTGCTGGGCGATGGGCCTCACCCAGCACAAGCACTCCGTGCCGACCATCCGGGAAGTGGTCAACTTCCTCCTGCTGCGCGGCAACATCGGCCGCCCGGGCGCGGGCGTGTGCCCGGTGCGCGGCCACTCCAACGTGCAGGGCGACCGCACGATGGGCATCTTCGAGCGCCCGGCGCCCGCCTTCCTGGACGCGCTGGAGAAGGAGTTCGGGTTCGCGCCCCCGCGCGAGCACGGCTACGACGTCGTACGGGCCATCCGCGCGCTGCGCGACGGCGAGGCGAAGGTGTTCTTCGCCATGGGCGGCAACTTCGTCTCCGCCTCCCCCGACACCGAGGTCACCGAGGCGGCCATGCGCCGCGCCCGGCTGACGGTGCACGTGTCGACCAAGCTCAACCGCTCCCACGTCGTCACGGGCGCGCGCGCCCTGATCCTGCCCACCCTGGGCCGCACCGAGCGCGACGTGCAGAGCAGCGGCGAGCAGTTCGTCACCGTCGAGGACTCCATGGGCATGGTGCACGCCTCGCGCGGCCGGCTGGAGCCCGCAGGGCGCCACCTGCTGTCCGAGCCGGCCATCGTCGCCCGGCTCGCGCGCCGGGTGCTCGGCGAGGACAGCGTGGTGCCCTGGGAGGAGTTCGAACAGGACTACGCCGCCGTCCGCGACCGGATCGCCCGGGTGATCCCCGGCTTCGAGGACTTCAACGCGCGCGTGGCCCGTCCCGGCGGCTTCGCCCTCCCGCACGCCCCGCGCGACGAGCGCCGCTTCCCCACCGCCACCGGCAAGGCCAACTTCACCGCCGCGCCGGTCGAGTACCCGCGGCTGCCCGAGGGCCGGCTGCTGCTGCAGACACTGCGCTCGCACGACCAGTACAACACCACGGTCTACGGCCTCGACGACCGCTACCGGGGCATCCGCAACGGCCGCCGGGTGGTCCTGGTCAACCCCGAGGACGCGCGCGGGCTCGGGCTGGCCGACGGCTCGTACGTCGATCTCGTCGGCGAGTGGCGCGACGGGGTGGAGCGGCGCGCCCCGGGATTCAGGGTCGTGCACTACCCGACGGCCCGGGGCTGCGCGGCGTCGTAC
Organism: Streptomyces sp. NPDC015220; assembly: GCF_043079345.1. Classification (NCBI taxonomy): domain Bacteria; kingdom Bacillati; phylum Actinomycetota; class Actinomycetes; order Kitasatosporales; family Streptomycetaceae; genus Streptomyces; species Streptomyces sp. NPDC015220. The sequence goes on from NZ_JBIBUK010000001.1 coordinate 79,161, forward strand.
TACCCGGAGACCAACGTCCTGGTGCCGCTGGACGCCACCGCGGACACCAGCAACACCCCGGCCAGCAAGTCCGTCGTGGTGCGTCTGGAACAATCGGCGACCGACTGAGCGTTTGCTCAGTGCCTAAGTGGCCGATCGACGCGAACGGAGCCGGATCCCATGGGCGAGCAGCACGACGTGAAGTTCCCGCAGGAGGTCGTCGACGAGTACGCCGCGCTCGGCGTCGACCTGCCCTCCCTGTTCTCCGCCGGGCACCTCGGCACCCGGATGGGCGTCGAGATCCTCGAGGCGTCCGCCGAGCGTGTCGTGGCCACCATGCCGGTGGAGGGCAACACCCAGCCGTACGGGCTGCTGCACGGCGGCGCCTCCGCGGTGCTGGCCGAGACCCTGGGTTCCATCGGCGCGATGCTGCACGGCGGCAGCTCCAAGATCGCCGTCGGTGTCGACCTGAACTGCACCCACCACCGCGGCGTGCGCTCCGGGCTGGTCACCGGCGTCGCCACCCCACTGCACCGGGGACGCTCGACGGCCACCTACGAGATCGTGATCAGCGACGAGCAGGAACGACGGGTGTGCAGCGCCCGCCTGACCTGTCTGCTGCGCGACGTGAAGCCGGCCGACGGCGGCCGGACGTCCGCGGCCGGCTGACCCGCCGCCCCGACGCCGCGGCCTGCCGGCCCACGCCCCGGCTCACGGCAGGCCGGCGCCCCGCCACCCGGCCGGGGGCGGGGCACCGGCCGGGTCGAGGGGCACACCGGCCGGGTGGCGGGGCGCCCCCTCCACCGGGCCACCGGCCGCCCGGTCCAGCCCTCCGTGGCGCCGGCCGACCGTCAGGTTCCGCTTCCGTCGCCGCCGTTGCCCCTCGGCGCCGCGCGCCCTAGCGTCATGGCATGGGAACGCGAGGAGCCCCGCGGTCCGGGGCGACGGCACTCGGGGCGCGGCTCGCGCCGGTGTTCCTGGCGGGCGTGCTGACGGCCGGCTGCGGCGGTGGCGCGACGGGCACCGGTCACGGCGCCCCGCCCCGGTCGCCGTCCCCACCGCCCTCTTCGACCATGTCCGCCGAGGAGCTGTGCGTCCGGATCGTCACGCACTGGTCCGAGGAGGTGCTGGACGGCGACACCTACGGCGACTACCAGTCGATGGGCCTGTCCAACGGACAGTACGAGATCCTGCGCCGGACGGTGGCCGCCGCACGTACCGTGGAGCGGCGCCAAGGACGCGAGGCCGCCCACGAGTCGATCGAGCGCCGGGCACGCGCCGGCTGTGCCGCCCGGTACCGCCGCGGCAATCCGGGCACGGAGCCGTGGCGGTGAGCGGCGTCGGCCCCCCGGAGCCGGGCGAGGGCACGCGCGCGTGGAACGCCCCCGACCCGGACGGCCCGCTCGTCGCCGGTCCGCCGTCCCGGCGTCCGGTCCGGCTCGGTCACCGGCGCCGCCGCACCGCGCTGACGGCCGCGGCGCTCGCCGCCCTCCTGGCCGGCGGCGGCTCGCTGTACCTCACCCGGGAGCGGCAATCCCCGCCGCCGGCACCGCCGTTCCCGTCCCAGGTGGTCGACGTCTCCTACCTGGACCCGGCGCCCGTCCCGCGCGACGCACCTCCGGGGAGCTTCGGCTTCGCGCTGCTGCTGAGCGTGGAATCCGGCCCTCCGGTCACCGTTTTGGCGATGAAACAGCCCTATGCGGGACTTTCCCTGATCTCCGTACCCCGCCCCCCTTTCCGGACGAAGTCCGGCACCGCCCGCAAGATCCTCATCACCATGCATGTCACGGAATGCGGGAGAGTACCGGAGAATGCCGGACTCCCTTTCGTGGATGTGACACTGCGTAACGCCCGCGCAATGGAGGTCCAGAGTTTCATCCTGGGGTCACGCTATGCGCACGCGCTCTCCGAGGCGTTGCAAGTCGCCTGCGGCAACGATTCTCGGTAATCACCAAAACCCCTGACACACCTGAACTCAGCCCGGTTCGTCCTGCGGGTTCTCAGAATGCGGACAGGGCGAATCGGCCTGAATTCCGCTGTTCCACCCGTCGAGTACCGCTCCGCAATACGTCGTGTCATAACAAGAACGTCACAGCCTTGGCCAGACCCTCCTCCCCGTTCCCCGCACACGCCTAGAGTCACGGCCAGTCACCGCGCGGTCGGAAATCCTCTTCGGGCCGGCGCTCGACTCGGCCCCTTCCAGGGGGGAGGGCCGTGCCAGGGAAAGGACTGATCGTGCGTCAACGTTCGCTCATCGCCATCACCGCCGCGCTGGCGGCGGGAGCACTCACCCTCACCGCCTGTGGCTCCCGGGACGGCGGCGACAAGGACTCCGGCTCCGGCAACGACGGAACCACCGTCACCATCGGCGTCGACGCCCCGCTGACCGGCGACCTGTCCGCCCTCGGCCTCGGCATCAAGAACTCCGCAGACCTCGCCGTCAAGACCGCCAACAAGAAGAACTACGTCAAGGGCGTCACCTTCAAACTCGACGCCCGCGACGACCAGGCCCAGCCCTCCTCCGGCCAGCAGAACGCCACCACCTACGTCGCCGACAAGAGCGTCCTCGGCGTCGTCGGCCCGCTGAACTCCTCCGTCGCCGAATCCATGCAGAAGGTCTTCGACGACGCCAAACTGGCCGAGGTCTCCCCGGCCAACACCGGCCCCTCCCTCACCCAGGGCCCCGACTGGCGCACCAAGAAGGTCCGCCAGTACAAGTCCTACTTCCGCACCGCCACCACCGACGCCATCCAGGGCCCGTTCGCCGCCCAGTACGTCTACAACGACGCCAAGAAGAAGAAGGTCTTCGTCATCGACGACAAGAAGACCTACGGCGCCGGCCTCGCCGGAACCTTCACCGACGAGTTCAAGAAACTCGGCGGCCAGGTCGTCGGCACCGAGCACATCAACCCCGACACCAAGGACTTCTCCGCCGTCGCCACCAAGGTGAAGAACTCCGGCGCCGACGTCGTCTACTACGGCGGCGAATACCCGCAGGCCGGCCCGCTGAGCAAGCAGATCAAGGCAGCCGGCGCCAAGATCCCCCTGGTCGGCGGCGACGGCATCAACGACGCCACCTACGGCAAGCTCGCCGGCCCCGCCGCCGCCGGCGACCTCGCCACCTCCGTCGGCGCGCCCGTCGAGAAGCTCGACTCCGCCAAGCAGTTCGTGACCGACTACAAGGCCGCCGGCTACAAGGAGGGCTACGCCGCCTACGGCGGCTACTCCTACGACTCCGCCTGGGCCATCATCGAGGCCGTCAAGAAGGTCGTCGACGACAACGGCGGCAAGCTCCCCGACGACGCCCGCGCCAAGGTCACCGAGGCCATGGCGAACGTCTCCTTCGACGGTGTGACCGGCAAGGTCTCCTTCGACGAATACGGTGACGCCACCAACAAGCAGCTCACCGTCTACAAGGTCGACAACGGCACCTTCGTGCCCGTCAAGTCCGGCACCTTCACCGGCTGACCCACACCCACACCGCTCAACAGCCGCGCGGGGCGCTGTTCCACTGGCGCCCCGCGCGGACTGGCATCCGGTCACAACCGGTCACATCCGTCGAACGTCCGAAAGTCTCGGAGGACATGCGGTGAACGAACTGCCGCAGCAGCTGGTCAACGGCCTGCTACTGGGATCCATGTACGGCCTCGTCGCCATCGGCTACACAATGGTCTACGGCATCGTCCAGCTCATCAACTTCGCCCACGGCGAGATCTTCATGACCGGCGCCTTCGGCGCCCTCACGGTCTACGCGTACATCCTGCCCGACGGCACCTCCATGTGGGTCGCACTGCCCCTCATGCTCCTCGGCGCCATCATCGTCGCCGTACTCGTCGCCGTAGGAGCCGAACGGTTCGCCTACCGCCCCCTGCGCACCGCCCCCCGCCTCGCCCCCCTCATCACCGCCATCGGCCTCTCCCTCGCCCTCCAGCAAGCCGTATGGGCCTGGTACCCCGACGCCAAATCCGCCCGCCCCTTCCCCCAGATCCCCGGCGGCCCCTTCCACATCGGCAGCGTCACCATCCAGACCGGCGACATCTTCCTCCTCCTCGCCGCCCCCATCAGCATGGCCATCCTCGGCTACTTCGTCATGAAGACCCGCACCGGACGCGGCATGCAGGCCACCGCCCAGGACCCCGACACCGCCAAACTCATGGGCGTCAACACCGACCGCATCATCGTCGTCGCCTTCGCCCTCGGCGCCGCCTTCGCCGCCGTCGGCGGCCTCGCCGACGGCCTCAAATACGGCCAGATCGACTTCAAAATGGGCTTCATCCTCGGCCTCAAAGCCTTCACCGCAGCCGTACTCGGCGGCATCGGCAACATCTACGGAGCCATGATCGGCGGCCTCACCCTCGGCGTCGCCGAAACCCTCGCCACCGCCTACATCGCCGATATCCCCGGCATGGACAAATTCGGCAGCAACACCTGGGCCGACGTCTGGGCCTTCGTACTCCTCATTCTCGTGCTCCTCTTCAGGCCCCAAGGCCTGCTCGGCGAGCGCGTCGCGGACAGGGCGTGACACCGATGACCACACAGACCACCACACCCGAAACCCCCAGCGCCCCCACCCACGGCGCCACCCGAACCGGCCTCATCGGCATACCCGAACACCTCGGCCGCGCCCTCGCCACCGGCGGCAGCGTCCTCACCATCGCCGCCACCTTCCTCGCCTGGACCTGGACCACCGACTTCCCCGGCGACCTCACCGTCTACGGCTACCCCGGCGGCCTCCAAGTCCTCGTCCTCATCGGCGCCACCCTCACCACCCTCCTCGCCCTCGCCTCCTACGGCATCAAGGGCCTCGGCTGGCTCACCCCCGCCGGCGCCGACGCCGCCGTCAAACTCGCCGCCCTCGCCACCTTCGCCACCGCCTGGTACACCGTCATCTCCATCAGCGTCGAACTCGGCGGCGTCGTCAACCTCGAACCCGGCGGCTACATCGTCGCCATCACCACCCTCACCACCCTCCTCGGCGCACTCGCCCTCCCCTTCCAACGCCCCGAACCCGACCCCATCGACCCCGACACCACCGGCTGGGACCGCTACAAACACCACCTCGGCCACACCTGGGAAACCACCAAAGCCGTCTTCACCGCCCCCACCCCCCGCCCCCTGCCCCCACTCCCCCCCTACGCCGAAATCCTCATCATCGTCGCCGTCATGGCACTCGGCCTCACCGTCTTCACCTACGGCATCGGCACCCCCTACGACGAACTCTTCATCGGCTTCCTCCTCCTCGCCGGACTCGGCTTCGCCGCCCTCAACAAATCCGGCCTCATCCCCCACCTCTCCCAGATCACCGCACGCCACCAGTCCATCTCCACCTGCGGCGCCTTCATCACCGCCGCCCTCTTCCCCTTCACCCAGACCGACGACAAATACGCCACCCTCGGCGTCTACATCCTCATCTTCGCCACCGTCGCCCTCGGCCTGAACATCGTCGTCGGCCTCGCCGGCCTCCTCGACCTCGGCTACGTCGCCTTCCTCGGCGTCGGCGCCTACGCCGCCGCCCTCGTCTCCGGCTCCCCCACCTCCCCCTTCGACGTCCACTTCCCCTTCTGGGCAGCCGTCCTCGTCGGCGGAGCCGCATCCCTCGTCTTCGGCGTCCTCATCGGCGCCCCCACCCTCCGACTCCGCGGCGACTACCTCGCCATCGTCACCCTCGGCTTCGGAGAGATCTTCCGCATCACCGCCAACAACCTCGACGGCACCTCCGGACCCGACCTCACCAACGGCTCCAACGGCATCGCCTCCATCCCCAACCTCGACATCCTCGGATTCGACTTCGGCATCCCACACGACGTCGCCGGCTACACCATCGGCCGCTTCGCCAACTACTTCTTCCTCATGCTCATCATCACCGCCGTCGTCGTCCTCGTCTTCCGACGCAGCGGCAACTCCCGCATCGGCCGCGCCTGGGTCGCCATCCGCGAAGACGAAACCGCCGCCCTCGCCATGGGCATCAACGGCTTCCGCGTCAAACTCATCGCCTTCGCCGTCGGCGCCTGCCTCGCCGGCCTCGCCGGCACCGTCCAAGCCCACGTCACCTACACCGTCACCCCCGAGCAATACCTCTTCGCCGGAGCCGTCCCCCCCAACTCCGCCTTCCTCCTCGCCGCAGTCGTCCTCGGCGGCATGGGCACCATCGCCGGCCCCCTCATCGGCGCCGCACTGCTCTTCCTCATCCCCAACAAACTCCAGTTCCTCGGCAACTACCAGCTCTTCGCCTTCGGACTCGCCCTCATCCTCCTCATGCGCTTCCGCCCCGAAGGCCTCGTCCCCAACCGACGCCGCCAACTGGAATTCCACGAAGAAGCCGACGCGCCCGCGGCCCTCGGCAAGACAGGGGCCTGACCACCATGACCACCGACACCACCACCAAGGACACCACCCCGGGCCCCACCACCCCCGGCACCACCGTCCTCGACGCACGCGGCGTCACCATGCGCTTCGGCGGCCTCACCGCCGTACGAAACGTCGACCTCACCGTCAACAGCGGCGAAATCGTCGGACTCATCGGCCCCAACGGCGCCGGCAAAACCACCTTCTTCAACTGCCTCACCGGCCTCTACGTCCCCACCGAAGGCGAAGTCCGCTACAAAGGCACCCTCCTCCCACCCAAATCCTTCAAAGTCACCGCAGCCGGCATCGCCCGCACCTTCCAGAACATCCGCCTCTTCTCCAACATGACCGTCCTCGAGAACGTCCTCGTCGGCCGGCACACCCGCACCAAAGAAGGCTTCTGGTCCGCCGTCCTCCGCGGCCCCGGCTTCCACCGCGCCGAAAACGCCTCCCGCCAACGCGCCATGGAACTCCTCGACTTCGTCGGCCTCGCCGACAAAGCCGACCACCTCGCCCGCAACCTCCCCTACGGCGAACAACGCAAACTCGAAATCGCCCGCGCCCTCGCCAGCGAACCCGGCCTCCTCCTCCTGGACGAACCCACCGCCGGCATGAACCCCCAGGAAACCCGCACCACCGAAGAACTCGTCTTCGCCATCCGCGACATGGGCATCGCCATCCTCGTCATCGAGCACGACATGCGGTTCATCTTCAACCTCTGCGACCGCGTCGCCGTCCTCGTCCAAGGCGAAAAACTCATCGAAGGCGACAGCACCACCGTCCAGGGCGACGAACGCGTCATCGCCGCCTACCTCGGCGAACCCTTCGAAGGAGCCCCCGGCGACGAAGAAGCCGCCGAAGTCGCCCACGCCGAAGCACACGCCCACACCACCACAGCCACCACCCCCGACCACACCCCAGCCAACCCCACGCCCGGCGACACCACCCCCGACGACACCACAGCAGCCCCCACGCCCGGCGACACCGGCGACCACGCCACGCCCGGCAAGGAGAACGACCGATGACCACACTGCTCGAAGTCGAGGACCTCCGAGTCGCCTACGGCAAGATCGAAGCCGTCAAGGGAATCTCCTTCAAGGTCGACGCCGGCCAGATCGTCACCCTCATCGGCACCAACGGCGCCGGAAAAACCACCACCCTGCGCACCCTCTCCGGCCTCCTCAAGCCCGTCGGCGGACAGATCAAGTTCAACGGCAAGTCCCTCAAGAAGATCCCCGCCCACCAGATCGTCTCCCTCGGCCTCGCCCACTCCCCCGAAGGCCGCCACATCTTCCCCCGCATGACCATCGAGGACAACCTCCGCCTCGGCGCCTTCCTCCGCAAGGACAGGGACGGCATCGAAAAAGACATCCAACGCGCCTACGACCTCTTCCCCATCCTCGGCGAACGCCGCAAACAAGCCGCCGGCACCCTCTCCGGCGGCGAACAGCAAATGCTCGCCATGGGCCGCGCCCTCATGTCCCAACCCAAACTGCTCATGCTCGACGAACCCTCCATGGGCCTCTCCCCGATCATGATGCAGAAAATCATGGCGACCATCGCCGAACTCAAATCCCAGGGCACCACCATCCTGCTCGTCGAACAGAACGCCCAGGCCGCACTCTCCCTCGCCGACCGCGGCCACGTCATGGAAGTCGGCAGCATCGTCCTCTCCGGCACCGGACGCGACCTCCTCCACGACGAATCAGTACGCAAGGCCTACCTCGGCGAGGACTGACCCACCGCCCCACACACGACGAGGCCCGCACCCCGACCCGGGGTGCGGGCCTCGCCCCGCGCCTACGCCAACCAGCGGCTCAGCCCTCCTCGGGCCTCGCACCACCCTTCGCGGCCTTCTTCTCCTCGCTGTCCTGAATGACCGCCTCCGCCACCTGCTGCATCGACATACGGCGATCCATCGACGTCTTCTGGATCCAGCGGAACGCCGCCGGCTCCGTCAGCCCGTACTCCGTCTGCAACACCGACTTCGCACGATCCACCAGCTTCCGCGTCTCCAACCGCTGCGAGAGGTCCGCGACCTCCTTCTCCAGCTCCTTCAGCTCCGTGAACCGCGACACCGCCATCTCGATCGCCGGCACCACATCACTCTTGCTGAACGGCTTCACCAGATACGCCATCGCACCCGCGTCCCGCGCCCGCTCCACCAGATCACGCTGCGAGAAAGCGGTCAGCATCAACACCGGCGCGATCCGCTCCTCGGCGATCCGCTCCGCCGCCGAGATACCGTCCAGCTTCGGCATCTTCACATCCAGGATCACCAGATCCGGCCGATGCTCACGGGCCAGCTCCACCGCCCGCTCACCGTCCCCGGCCTCACCCACGACGGAGTACCCCTCCTCCTCCAGCATCTCTTTGAGATCCAGCCGGATCAGCGCCTCGTCCTCCGCGATGACGACACGGGTCGTCAGCGGAGGCACGTGCGACTTCTCGTCGTCGGGCACGTCAACGGGCTGGGGCGACTCGGCGGTCACGGGGGCGCTCCTTGTTCCGGGGGAGGCAGATGCTGCTCCCAAGAGCCTACCTAGCTGCGGTAAGGTAGTGGGCACGGAGTCACGGGTAACCTTTGATTCCATGGGCCCCGGTAGTCCAATTGGCAGCAGACGATGGTCTCAAACACCATACAGTGTGGGTTCGAGTCCCACCCGGGGCACTTTTCCTTAATTTCCAAGGTTGCTTTCGGCAGGTGAGGGATCACGTTCGCGTGATCCTCACTCTTTTGCCGCGCGTCACTCCGTCCCATGACGCACCGTGTCCGTGTGAACCAGTACGGCACACAAGTGCGACAGACGGCCCTGGCCCTGCTGAGGGACGGCGTGAGGAACGCGGACGTGGCAAGACGACTTGACGTCCCCCTCGGAACGATCAGCTACTGGAAGCACGTGGACCGCGCCAAGCGTGGAGAGTGCCCGGGCGCGCACCAGTCAGCGTGCCCACGGTGTGACCGAGACTTGAACGAAGAGGCTTACGCCTACCTTCTCGGTCTGTACCTCGGTGACGGGCACATCATCCAGAACCGGGCCATGCGAACACCCAGCCTCTCCGTCGCCTGCACCGAGTCGTGGCCCGGGCTCATGGACGCCTGCGAGGAGGCCATGCGCTCGGTGTTCCCAGGCAACTCCGTCTGCCGCGTCCGCCGTAAGGGCTGCAGAGAGGTCAAGCTCTACTCGAAACATCTCTGGTGCCTCTTCCCCCAGCACGGCCCCGGCAAGAAGCACGACCGCCGCATCGCCCTCGAACCGTGGCAGCGAGAGATCGTCGACGCGCACCCGTGGGACTTCATCCGGGGCCTCATCCACTCGGACGGCTGTCGCATCACCAACTGGGCGACCCGTCTCGTCGGCGGTGAGCGCAAGCGCTACGAGTATCCCCGGTACTTCTTCACCAACCTGTCGGAGGACATCATCCGGCTGTTCACGGACACCCTCGACCGGGTTCACGTCGACTGGAAGGCGAACGGCCGCAACATCTCCGTCGCCCGCAGAGCCTCCGTGGCCCTGCTGGACGCCCATGTGGGCCCCAAGCACTGAGGGGACTACTTCGGACTGTCGTCCTCTCCGATGTGGTGCACCCGGACCAGGTTCGTCGTGCCCGCCACGCCGGGAGGGGAGCCCGCGGTGATGACCACCACGTCGCCCTTGCGGCAGCGGCCGTACTTCAGCAGCAGTTCGTCCACCTGGTCGACCATCGCGTCGGTGGAGTCCACGTGCGGTCCCAGGAAGGTCTCCACGCCCCAGGTCGCGCTGAGCTGGGAGCGGGTGGCCGGTTCCGGGGTGAAGGCCAGGAGCGGGATGGGCGAGCGGTAGCGGGAGAGGCGGCGGGCGGTGTCGCCGGACTGGGTGAAGGCGACCAGGAAGCGGGCGCCGAGGAAGTCGCCGATCTCCGCGGCGGCGCGGGCGACCGCGCCGCCGTGGGTGCGGGGTTTGTCGCGGTCGGTGAGCGGGGGGAGGCCCTTGGCGGGGAGGTCTTCCTCGGCGGCCGCGACGATCTTGGCCATGGTGCGGACGGTTTCGACCGGGTGCTTGCCGATGCTGGTCTCGCCGGAGAGCATGACCGCGTCCGTGCCGTCGATGACGGCGTTGGCGACGTCGCTGGCCTCGGCGCGGGTGGGGCGGGCGTTGTCGATCATGGAGTCGAGCATCTGGGTGGCGACGATCACCGGTTTGGCGTTGCGTCTGGCCAGTTTGATGGCGCGCTTTTGGACGATGGGGATCTGTTCGAGGGGCATTTCGACGCCGAGGTCGCCGCGGGCCACCATGATGCCGTCGAAGGCGGCGACGATGTCGTCGAGGGCTTCGACGGCCTGGGGTTTCTCGATCTTGGCGATGACGGGGAGGCGGCGGCCTTCGTCGTCCATGATGCGGTGGACGTCGAGGACGTCTCGGCCGCTGCGTACGAATGACAGGGCGATGACGTCGAAGCCGGTGCGCAGTGCCCAGCGGAGGTCGTCTTCGTCTTTCTTGGAGAGGGCGGGGAGTGAGACGGCGGCGGAGGGGAGGTTGAGGCCTTTGTGGTCGGAGACCATGCCGCCTTCGGTGACCGTGGTGTGGACTCGGGGGCCGTCGATGTCGGTGACTTCGAGGACGACTCTGCCGTCGTCGATGAGGATGCGTTGGCCGGGGGTGACGTCGTCGGCGAGGCCGGCGTAGGTGGTGCCGCAGATGTGGCGGTCGCCCTGGGTGCCTTCTTCGACGGTGATGGTGAAGGTGTCGCCGCGTTCGAGGAGTACGGGGCCTTCGCGGAAGCGGTCGAGGCGGATTTTGGGGCCTTGGAGGTCGGCGAGGGTGCCGACGCTGCGGCCGGTGGCGTCGGCGGCTTGGCGTACGTGTTGGTAGCGCGCCTCGTGTTCGGCGTGGGTGCCGTGGCTGAGGTTGAGGCGGGCGACGTCCATTCCGGCGTCGACCAGTGCTTTGATCTGGTCGTATGTGTCGGTGGCGGGGCCAAGGGTGCAGACGATTTTTGCTCGGCGCATGGTGTGAGCCTAGGCCTTACCGTTCGGTAGGGGTTTGGTGTGGGGTTACTGTCCAACGTCCTTTGGGTGAAGGTGTGTTGACTTTCGTCGGGGTGTGCGGGTGGTTGTTCCCGGGGGTGTTCGGGGTGTTCCTCGGTCGGTCGTCGGGGGGTTCTGATGTGGTTACAGTTTGGGCGGTTTCATGGTGAATCGCGCGTTGAGTTGCGCGTATACGTGCTGCCGTTCGGGTTCCAGGTCGAGGGGGGCTGGTTCGTCGGGCGCCGCGGGCGCGCCGTAGGCGGCCATGGCGCGCATGCGGGTGCCGGTTGCGCCGGGTGGGTGGGGTGGGGGGTTGTCCGCGGCGGTGTCGGCGATCTCGGTGAGGGCTTGGAGTGTGGTGCCGAGTGCTTCGGCGTATTCCTTGGCGCGTTGTACGGCTTCGCGTACGGCTTGTTGTCGGGCTTGTCGGTGGGTGGGTGAGTCGGGGCGCAGTGCCCACCAGGGGCCGTCCACTCGGGTGAGTTCGAGGTCGGCCAGTCGGGTGGTGAGTTCGGCGAGGGCGGTGAAGTCGTTGAGTTCGGCGGTGAGGTGGGTGGTGCCGTGGTAGGTGCGGATGCGTTCGCCGCGGCCGTGTCCGGTGAGTTCGGGGGTGAGGGTGAGGGTGCCGGTTTCGAGGCGTTCGACGGCTTGGCCGTAGGTTCTGACGAGGTCGAGGGCGGCGGTGTTGCGCCGGGTGAGGTCGTTGAGGGTGGAGCGGCGGTCTTTGCCGCGGGCGGTGACGGTGATGGTGATGCGGGCGATTTCAGGGTCGACTTCGAGGTGGGCTTCGCCGCGGACGGCGATGCGGGGGGTGTCGGGGGTGCCGTAGGGGGTGTGGGGGTGGGTGGGTGGGGGTGGCTCTTCGGGGTGGTGGGTCATGTGTCCCACTGTGTCAGTCGTGGTGGGTCCGGTGGTTGTGGGTCATCAGATCGCAACCTGCGGGGGGTGTTGCGGTTCGCGGTGTTCCGGTCAGAATCTACGCGCGTCCATCTACGCGCGTCGTTGATCTTTCGCTAGGAGAACCAGACATGGCGTTGAACCGCCGGAAGTTCCTGAAGAAGTCCGCGGTGACCGGGGCGGGGGTGGCGTTGGCGGGTGCGGCGGCGGCTCCTTCGGCGGAGGCTGCGGAGGCTGCGGAGGCTGCGGAGGCTGCGGCGGGGCGTGGCCCGGGTGGGCGCTCCAAGCGGTACTCGTTGACGGTGTTGGGGACCACGGATCTGCACGGGCATGTCTTCAACTGGGACTACTTCAAGGACGCGGAGTACGTCGACAAGGCGGGCAACGCGCAGGGTCTGGCCCGGGTCTCGACGCTGGTGAACCAGCTGCGTGCGGAGCGGGGGCGTGAGAACACGCTGCTGCTGGACGCCGGGGACACGATTCAGGGCACGCCGTTGACGTACTACTACGCGAAGGTGGATCCGATCACCGCCGAGGGCGGTCCGGTGCATCCGATGGCGCGGGCGATGAACGCGATCGGGTACGACGCGGTGGCGTTGGGCAATCATGAGTTCAACTACGGCATCGAGACGCTGCGGAAGTTCGAGCAGCAGTGCGATTTCCCGCTTCTGGGCGCCAACGCGCTGGACGCGAGGACGCAGCGGCCGGCGTTCGCGCCGTATTTCATGAAGACGTTCAAGGTGCACGGTGGTCCGCCGGTGAAGGTGGCCGTGCTCGGTCTGACCAATCCGGGCATCGCGATCTGGGACAAGGCCTATGTCCAGGGGAAGCTGACGTTCCCGGGGCTGGAGGAGCAGGCGGCCAAGTGGGTGCCGAAGCTGCGTTCGATGGGTGCGGACGTGGTGATCGTGTCGGCGCACTCGGGTACTTCCGGTGTCTCGTCCTACGGTGACCAGTTGCCGTACGTGGAGGATGCCGCGGCGAACGTGGCCAGGCAGGTGCCGGGTATCGACGCCATCCTGGTGGGCCATGCCCATCTGGAGATCCCTGAGCTGAAGGTCGTCAACGAGAAGACCGGGAAGACGGTCGTGCTGTCGGAGCCGCTGTGCTTCGCGGAGCGGCTCAGTGTCTTCGACATCGAGCTGGTGTTCGCCAAGGGCCGGTGGGAGGTGGAGTCGGTCGCCGCCTCGCTGCGGGACTCCAGCACGGTCGCCGACGACCCGAGGATCACCGGGCTGCTGGACGACGAGCACGAGAAGGTCGTGGCGTACGTCAATCAGGTGGTGGGCCGGGCGACCGACACCCTGACGACGGTGGAGGCCCGTTACAAGGACGCGCCGATCATCGATCTGATCACCAAGGTGCAGGAGGACGTGGTCAAGGCCGCGCTGGCCGGCACCGAGTACGCGGCGCTGCCGGTGATCGCGCAGGCCTCGCCGTTCTCCCGGACCTCGGAGATCCCGGCCGGGGACGTGACGATCCGGGATCTGTCGAGCCTGTACGTGTACGACAACACGCTGGTGGCGAAGTTGATGACGGGTGCGCAGGTGCGGGCGTACCTGGAGTACTCGGCGGAGTACTACGTGCAGACGGCGGCGGGCGTGGTCGTCGACGTGGAGAAGCTGACGAACGCGAACAACCGTCCGGATTACAACTACGACTATGTGTCGGGGCTGGCGTACGAGATCGACGTCGCGCAGCCGGCGGGTTCGCGGATCAGGAACCTGACCTTCGGTGGGGCGCCGCTGGACGACGCTCAGCAGTTCGTGCTGGCGGTGAACAACTACCGGGCCAACGGCGGTGGTGCGTTCCCGTACGTGGCGTCGGCGAAGGAGCTGTGGTCGGAGTCGACGGAGATCCGTACCCGGATCGCCGAGTGGGTGACGGCGAGGGGTGTGCTGGACCCGAAGGACTTCGCGTCGGTGGACTGGAGGCTGACGCGGAACGGCACGCCGGTTTTCTAGTCCTGGCGGCGGTGCCGGGGTGAGCCGGCGGTGAGGGGGCGCGGCCTCAGATTCCGTCCGCCAGGGGTGAGAGGGTTTTCATCCGGTGGGTGTGCGGGATCTGGGGCCGTCGTTGTTCGAGGCCGAAGGTGGTGAAGGCGGTGCGGGCGGGCAGGGGGTAGGTGTCCTTTCCGGTGACCGAGTTGAGGATGGTGGCGCTGCGCCAGGCGGCGAGGCCGAGGTCGGGGGTGCCGACGCCGTGGGTGTGGAGTTCGGCGTTCTGGACGTGGACGTGGCAGCCGGTGGCGGTGATGGCGGGGTCGAGGACGAGGCGGTGGCGTTCGTCGACGCGGGGCCGGCCGCGGCTGTCGCGGCGCAGGTGGGGGTCGAGGCCGGCGAGGAGTGGGGTGAGGGGGCGCCTGCGGTGGCCGGTGGCCAGGACGACGGCGTCGGTGGTGAGCCGGGTGCTGGTGCCCTGCTGGGTGTGTTCGAGGTGGAGTTCGATTTTGTGGGGGCTGGGGCGGCGGGCGGTGCGGACGCGGATGCCCGGGGTGAGGACGGTGTCGGGCCAGCCGCCGTGCAGGCTGCGGCGGTAGAGCTCGTCGTGGATGGCGGCGAGGGTGTCCGCGTCGACGGCCTTGTGGAGCTGCCACTGGGCGGGGACCAGCCGGTCGCGGACGGGCTCGGGCAGGGCGTGGAAGTAGCGGGTGTAGTCGGGGGTGAAGTGTTCCAGGCCGAGTTTGGAGTACTCCATGGGGGCGAAGGCCTCGGTGCGGCCGATCCAGTGGAGGCGTTCTCGTCCGGCGGGGCGGTGGCGGAGCAGGTCGAGGAAGATCTCGGCGCCGGACTGTCCGGAGCCGATGACCGTGATGTGGCCGGCGGTGAGGAGGGCGTCGCGGTGGTGGAGGTAGTCGGCGGCGTGGACGGCGGGTGCGCCGGACGTGTCGAGGAGGGGGCGTAGCGGGGCGGGGACGTGGGGTTGGGTGCCGACGCCGAGGACGACGTGGCGGGTGTAGGTGCGGCCCAGGGCTTCGGTTTCGCCGTCGGTGTCGAGCTGGGTGAAGTCGACTTCGAAGAGGTGGTGTTCGGGGTTCCAGCGGACGGTGTCGACCTGGTGGCCGAAGCGGAGGGCGGGGAGGTTGCCGCAGACCCAGCGGCAGTAGGCGTCGTATTCGGCGCGTTGGATGTGGAGGCGTTCGGCGAAGTAGAAGGGGTAGAGCCGGTCGTGGGCCTTCAGGTAGTTGAGGAAGGACCAGTGGCTGGTGGGGTCGGCGAGGCTGACGAGGTCGGCGAGGAAGGGCACTTGGACGCGGGCGCCGTCGATGAGCAGTCCGGGGTGCCAGTGGAAGCGGGGGCGTTGCTCGTAGAAGGCGGTGGACAGTCCGGTGAGCGGGTGGGCGAGGGCGGCGAGGGAGAGGTTGAACGGTCCGATGCCGATGCCGACCAGGTCGCGGGGGGTGGCGGGGGTGTGGCGTGGTGGGTGCTGGGGGTGGTTCATCCGAGGGTGGTTCCTTCCACCAGTTTCAGCAGGGTGGCCAGGTCGTCGGTGGTGGTGTCGGGGTTGAGGAGGGTGGCCTTGAGCCAGAGCCGGTCGTCGAGGCGGGCGCGGCCGAGGACGGCGCGGCCTTCGCCGAGGAGTCTGCGGCGGACGGTGGCGACGGTGTCGTCGGTGGCGTCGGTGGGCCGGAAGAGGACGGTGCTGATGGTGGGGCGGTCGTAGAGCTCGAAGCCGGGGTGTTCGAGGACGAGGTCGGCGAGTTCGCGGGCGTGGGCGCAGACTTGGTCGACCAGGGCGCCGAGGCCGGTGCGGCCGAGGGTTTTGAGGGTGACGGCGATCTTGAGGATGTCGGGGCGGCGGGTGGTGCGCAGTGAGCGGCCGAGGAGGTCGGGGTAGCCGGCTTCGGTGTCGTCGTCGGCGTTGAGGTAGTCGGTGTGCTGGTGGAGGATGTCGAGGTCGCGGGGGCGGCGGACGGCGAGGAGTCCGGCGGCGGCCGGTTGCCAGCCGAGTTTGTGCAGGTCGAGGGTGACGGTGTGGGCGGCTTCGAGGCCGGTGAGTTTGTCGCGGTGGCGGTCGCTGAGGAGCAGGCCGCCGCCGTGGGCGGCGTCGATGTGCAGTCGGGCGCCGTGGGCGGCGCACAGTCCGGCGATTTCGGGGAGCGGGTCGATGAGGCCCGCGTCGGTGGTGCCGGCGGTGGCGGCGACGAGGAGGGAGCCGCGGGGGCCGGCGATGTCGGTGAGGGCTTCGTGCAGGGCGGCGAGGTCGATGGTGCCGGAGGGGGCCGGGACGATGACGGGGTCGGGCAGGCCGAGCAGCCAGGCGGCGCGGGGCAGGGAGTGGTGGGCGTTGGCGCCGCAGACCAGGCGGACGCCGCCGTCGTGGGTCTCGCGGGCCAGTAGCAGGGCGAGTTGGTTGGCCTCGGTGCCGCCGGTGGTGACGACGGCGTCGGCGAGGCCGGCCTCGTGGGCCAGTTCGCGGGTGACGAGGGCTTCGAGTTCGGAGGCGGCGGGGGCCTGGTCCCAGGAGTCGAGGGACGGGTTGAGGGCGCCGGCGGCGAGGTCGGCGGCGACGGCGACGGCGAGCGGCGGGCAGTGCAGGTGGGCGGCGCACAGGGGGTCGGCGGGGTCGGCGGCGCCTTCGGCGAGGGCGTGGACGAGGACGCGCAGGGCTTCGGGGTCGCCGTGGTCGGGCAGGACGTCTCCCACGGCGTCGCGCAGCCGGGCGGCGACGGCGTCGGGTCCGCCCGCGGGCAGGGGGCCGCCGCGGGCGCGCCGGCCGCTGTCGAGGGCGCCGAGCACGGTGTCGAGCAGCGGTCGCAGGGCGGCGGGGCCTTGGGGACCGGAGGCGAGGGCCCGGAGTGCGGGCGGGGGCGGGGTGCTCATGGGCTGTCCTCCGGGCGCGCGGGCAGGGAGGTCCAGCTTGTACGGCGGGGGTCCGGTGTGCCCGGAAAGCCGGGCGAGCGGAACCCGAAAGGGGGTACTTCCGTACGGGTAGGTGGTGTTGGGGCCGGTGAGGGCCCTGCCGTCGCCGGCTGTCCGGACGGATGGGCGGGGGCGGGTGGACGGATGAGTGGAGGGACGGGGTGGACGGGTCGATGGATGACGTCTTGTCGGTCGACGTGCCGGGTGAGCGGGTGGTGGTGCGGGAGCCGGGGCCGCGGGACGAGGGGCCGTTGCTGACCCTGTTCGAGGAGTGCGAGGACTGGTTCGTGGCGGCGACGGGGCTGCCGTCGGGGCCGGGTGATGTGCAGAGTCTGTTCTACGCGCTGCCCGAGGGGGCGGATCCGGATGCCAAGACCTTGTGGGTGGTGGAACGGGACGGGTTGGTGGCGGGTCTGGTGGACGCGGTGCGCGACCATCCGGAGCCGGGGGCGGTGGCGGTGGGTCTGTTCCTGCTGGCGCCCTGGGCGCGGGGGCGCGGGCTGGGCCGGGCGGTGGCCGAGGCGTTGCTGGCGCGTGCGGGGGGTGTGACGCGGGTGACCGCGACCGTGCCGTGCGGCTGGCGGTCCGGGGAGGGTTTCGTCGAGCGGCTGGGTTTCACGCTGGAGGACGTCTCGGCGCCGTCCGCGGCGGTGGGCGACCGGCGGGCCGGGCCGCGTGGAGGCGGGCTGCGCAGGGCCGTGTTGCGGCTCGGCCCGCGCTCCTGAGACCGCGGGGCCCGCGGAGCGCCGGACCGGGCGGCCGATCCTTGCGGCACGTGGACCCCGCGGCCCGTACGGTCCACCGGGGAGTGGGCCGGTGCGGGGTGCTCCGGTCCGGTGTGGTGGTCCGTGCGGGGTTGTCCGGTCAGGCGCGGAAGTCGGCCGTGTGGTCCTCGGCCCAGCGGGCGAAGGCGCGGGCCGGGGAGCCGGTGATCTTCTCCACCGTGTCGGTGATCTCCGGGGTCGCGTCCACGGCGGCCCGGAAGCTGTCCAGCAGGCCCTGGAGCATATGCGGGGGCACGTGCGGGAAGAGTTCGGGGCCGGCTTGCTCGGGCGGCACCTCGACGAAGCTCAGGTCGCGGCCAAGGGCGCGGCCGATCGCGGCGACCTGTTCGGCGTTGCTGGTGGCCTGCGGTCCGCTGAGGCGGAGGACGGCGCCCTCGTGGCCGGTGTCGAGGAGGGCGCGCTCGGCGACGGCGGCGATGTCGTCCTCGTGGATGGGGGCGGACCGGGCGCCGACGAAGACCCCGCGGACGGTGTCCCCGGCGCGGATCTGCGGCGCCCACTGGAGGGCGTTGGTGGCGAAGGCGCCCGGCCGCAGGAAGGTCCACTCCAGTGCGCTGTCCTGAATCGCCCGCTCCACGGTGGCGTGCATGACGTGGATGGGGTGGGTCTCGTCGGCGCCCTCGGCGATGATCGCGGAGGAGAGCAGGACGACGTGCCGGACGCCGGCCTCGTGGGCGGCCCGCAGCAGGTCGGCCGGCTGCGGGCCGGCGGCCTGGGCGTAGAGGAACAGCTTGGTCGCCCCGGTGAACAGGGCGGCCGGGTCGTCCGGCCGGAACCGCACCACCTCGGCCCCTGCGGGCAGGCCGGCCCGTTGCGGGTCGCGGGTCAGGGCCCGCACGGGCCGGTCGGCGGCGAGGAGGCGTTCGAGGAGTGCACGGCCGACATTGCCGGTGGCGCCGGTGAGTACGATCACGGTTTCCTCCGTGGCTCGGGCTGATCGTCCTGTTAGACGTGCCGAGCCTAGGAAGAAGGCCCGCCCCGGCGCATCGTCGTCGGGGACCAGGCGTGTCGTACGTCCCGGGGACTACGTCCGCGCCTGGCGGGTCCGAGCCCTACCGGGCCTCCCGTGCCCGCAGTGCCCGCGCCAGGTCGTCGAGCTGGTCGACGAGCCGGCGGCGCAGGGCGGGTACCGGGTCGCCGTCGCGCAGGCAGGCCTCGCCGAGGGTCAGGTGCGCGGCGTCGACGGCGTGGGCGGGGAAGGCCCACCGGCCGGCGGCGGCGGCGATGGCGGGGCCGCGGCGGGCGGCGGGCGCGAGTACGTCCTCGTAGTAGCGCGGCACGTAGTCCCGTACGAGGTCGGCCTGTTCGGGCTGCCAGAAGCCCTGGGCGGTTGCGGTGAAAAGGTAGTTGGAGAGGTCGTCGCCGGAGAACATCGCCGTCCAGGCGGCGCGCTTGGCGTCCGGGTCGGGCAGGGCGGCGCGGCAGCGGGCGGCGCCCTCCTGGCCGGTGGCGGACGGGTCCCGCTCGAGTTCGGCGGCGATGGCGGCCTCGTCGGTGGCGCCGAGGACGGCGAGCCGGGCCAGGACGCGCCAGCGCAGTTCGGGGTCGAGTTCGGGGCCGCCGGGGACGGTGCCGTCGGCGAGCCAGGCGGCGATGGTCTCGGGGTGCGCGGCGACGTCGATGAACTGGCGCACGGCGATCAGCCGCAGTCCGGGGTGGTCGCCGTCCTCGGTGCGGCGGATGAGGTCGCGGCACAGGTCGGCGAGGGTGGCGAGGGCGGCGGGCCGCTGCTCGGGGGTGAGGTAGCGGTCGGCGATGTGGACGCGGGCGAAGGCGAGGACGGCTTCGGCGAGGGCGAGGTCGGTCTCGTGCGGCAGGTGGACGCGGGCGGTCTCGAGGTAGGCGGTGGCGGGGAGTTCGCCGTCGCGTACGGCGTCGCGCAGCGCGTTCCACACCACGGCGCGGGTCAGCGGATCGGGCAGGCCGGACAGGCCCTCGCGGATCGCCTGGGAGGACTCGGGGTCGAAGCGGACCTTGGCGTAGCCGAGGTCGGCGTCGTTGAGGAGGAGCAGTGCGGGGCGCTTGCCGATCGGCTGGGGGCCGGTCTGCGGCACGTCGAGGTCGAGGCGGGTGCGCAGGGTGAGGCGGCCCTCGTCGGTGAGGTCCTGGTCGTACAGGCCGACGGCGATGCGGTGCGGGCGGCTGCCCCGGTGGTCGACGGTGAGGGCGCAGGTGCCGTCGGCGGTGGGGGCGACGCGCGGGCTGAGGGTGTCGACGCCGGTGGTGCGCAGCCAGGCCTCGGCCCAGGCGTGGACGTCGCGGTCGGTGGCGGAGGCGAGGGAGTCGATGAAGTCGGCGAGGGTGGCGTTGGCGAAGCGGTGTCGTTCGAAGTGGGTGTTGATGCCGGCGAGGAAGTCCTTCTCGCCGAGCCAGGTCACCAGTTGGCGCAGCGCGGAGGCGCCCTTGGCGTAGGAGATGCCGTCGAAGTTGAGCAGTGCGGAGGCGGTGTCGTCGACGGCTTCGGGGGCGACGGGGTGGGTGGAGGGGCGCTGGTCGGCGTCGTAGCCCCAGGCCTTGCGGGAGACGCCGAACTCGGTCCAGGCGCCGGTGAAGCGGGTGGCGTCGACGGTGGTCTGGTAGCCCATGTACTCGGCGAAGGACTCGTTCAGCCAGATGTCGTCCCACCACTTGAGGGTGACGAGGTCGCCGAACCACATGTGGGCCATCTCGTGGGCGATGACGACGGCGCGGGTCTGCCGCTCGGTGTCGGTCACGGCGGAGCGGAAGACGAACTCGTCTCGGAAGGTGACCAGTCCGGGGTTCTCCATGGCGCCCGCGTTGAACTCGGGGACGAATGCCTGGTCGTAGGAGTCGAAGGGGTAGGGCTCGGTGAACTTCTCGTGGTAGCGGTCGAAGCAGGCTCGGGTGATGTCGAGGATCTCGTCGGCGTCCGCGTCGAGGTGCGGGGCGAGGGAGCGGCGGCAGTGGATGCCGAAGGGCAGGCCGCGGTGTTCGGTGCGCACCGAGTGCCAGGGGCCGGCGGCGACGGCGACCAGGTAGGTGGAGATGCGGGGGGTGGTGGCGGCCCGCCAGACGCCGTCGCCGGTGTGCTCGGTGATGCCGTTGGCGAGGACGGTCCAGTTCTCGGGGGCCTTGACCGTGAGGTCGAAGACGGCCTTGAGGTCGGGCTGGTCGAAGGCGGCGAAGACGCGCTGGACGTCCTCCATGAACAGCTGGGTGTAGAGGTAGGTCTCGCCGTCGGCGGGGTCGGTGAAGCGGTGCATGCCCTCGCCGGTGCGGGAGTAGCGCATGGCGGCGTCGATGCGCAGTTCGTGCTCGCCGGGTGTGAGGTTCTTCAGCGGCAGGCGGTTCTCGATGAGGCCGCCGGTGTCGAGGGGTTGTCCGTCGAGGGTGGCGGAGCGCAGTTCGGCGGGCTTGAGCTCGACGAAGGTGTCCGTGGCGTCCTGGCCCGTGCCGGGGCCGGTGCGTACGGTGAACCGGATGACGGTCAGGGAGTCGAAGGTGTCGTCCCCAACGGTCAGGTCGAGGTCGACGGTGTAGCGGTGGACGTCGAGGAGCTGGGCACGGGTCTGCGCTTCGTCGCGCGTCAGTACGGACATGGACGACATGCTGCCTGATGGCACGGGCAGGGCACGAGGGGGTTACGGGGACAGGTCGGGCGGGGGACGCCGCCCGCGCGCGCCGGGTGGGGTCCGGCGCGCGCCGGGGCCGTGTCGTGGGCGCGGGGTCCCGTGTTCGGGGAGCGGGGAACCGGGCGCCGGGTGCGTCGTGTGCGTCGTGTCATCGGGGGCCCGGTCCGGTGCCGTGTACCCGTGCCGGGGCTGTGCCGCGTACGCCGGGTCCGAACGGACCGCCCGTGCTGTGCCGCGTACGCCGGGTCCGAACGGACCGCCCGTGCTGTGCCGCGTACGCCGCGCCGGGACCGGGCGCCTGTGCCGTGCCCGGGCCGGCCGCCCGTGGCGTGCCGCGCACGCCGTGCGGGGCCGGGCGCTGCCCGGCGTGCCGTCGGGCTGGTCGGCGCTCCCCCGGCGTCTCCGGGCGGCGGCGGTGTGTCCCGGCCGGGGTCAGCCGACCGTCGTCGGGTCGCCGCCGGCGGAGTCCTCGGCGATGCGCTCGTGGTGGCGGATCACCTCGGCGATGATGAAGTTCAGGAACTTCTCGGCGAACGCCGGGTCTGCAGGCTGCAACCCCGGAAGGGCAGGTCAGACGCGTTACGCACTGCACCATCCTGCTTCATCTGCCATCTTCACTACATGCTGCCCACGTATCCAATACAGGGTCGCCACGCAGTGTCGCCCCCTATCCGTCCCCTAAATGATCACAGCATCACGGCAGGTCACAGGGGGAGTTCACGAGCAGACGGCCCCTCGCTTCCACCCCCCGGTGATCGGCGAGGGGCCGCTCCTCGCGTGCCAGGGAACCGCCGAGGGGGGCCTACCCAAGTTCGACGGTTCCCGGCACGTATCTGTCGGCTATCCGTCTAACCAGACGGATGCAGCCGATTCCCCAGTTCACCCTTTCGAGTGAACGTATGTTCGTATTCGAACACTACCTACCACCCTGCGGCGCACGCCAGGACCGCAGGGCTACATGTGGGGGTAGGCGCCGCCTCCTGACGCCGGACGGCGCCGCTTCCTGACGCCTAACGAAGATCAACTAATGCCGCAAAACTGCTGCTGACTTAGGATCAAGATCGCTAAAGCGTTGATCGGGTGCCAGCCTCTGATCACCCGCAGTGGATTACCGACGCCCGTCGGGCGGCCGGCGACCGCATACGAGTGCGGCGGCTGCACCAGAACATGACTCAGGAGTCCCTGGCCTACGCCAGCGGAGTCGACCGGTCGACGATTCAGCGCATGGAGGCTGGACAGGAGATGAAACTGAGCCACATCCTGGCGGTCGCGCACGCGTTGAGAGTGCACGTCACGGACCTCCTCCACTGATGTTGTTCAGTACACAACATCCTGTTGAACCATTCCGCAAGGGTGAAGGTGGCACGTATCTCACCCGTTACCGTGTGATCGATTACGGCGCGTGTAGGCCCTGGCTTACATCTGCCTCCCAGGCAAGTTGTGGGCGCCGTCTTTTGCCTGCCAGGTCCGGTTGGTGCGCACCCGGCCGCGGTGGCAGCGGCACGAGCAGCGCAGCAGCGGCACGGCCGGGCCGGGGCCCGCGAGGAGGTCGATGTTGCCGGTGCAGTGCTGGTGCTGGCCGAGGCTGCACGCGGCCTCGAGGCCGTCGTCGGGGCGGGTGGTCATGCGGCAGGCCCCGCGTACTGCTCGCCGAACAGGGGCGCGTCGTCCGGGCAGGCGTAGATGGACCGGCCGGCCCCGGACGGGGTGTACGCCTCGCCGACGAGGACCGGCTGCCGGGTGAGGCCGCCGCAGTGGCAGCACAGTTGCGGGATCACGTCGGCGGTCTGGCGCCCGGGCGTGGGATCCGTAGGGTGAGTCATCGTCGACGCTCCCTGAAGCGTTGGCCATGCCCCCGGGGTGGCGGCCCACGCTGCCCTGGGGGTCTTTCCTGCTCAGACGGTACCGCTATATGCCGCTACATGGTGCCCCATACGGCCACCTGCGGATGCTCGGGGTGGGGTGCCGCCCTACGGTCCGATCATGAGTGAGGAGCCGATCGGCTACGTGTACGTGCGGGTCGCCGACCAGGTCGAGGCGGAGATCCGGTCCGGCCGGCTACCGAAGGGTGCCCGGCTGCCGAACGAGCGGGACATGGGCGCCGAGTACGGGGTGGCTCCCGGTACGGCTCGGCGGGCGGTGCAGGAGCTGCGCGACCGCGGCTTGGTAACCACCTTGCCAAATAAGGGGACCTACGTCTTGTAGGCCCCAGGCATGGCGATGCCCCCCGACGGAGGACATCTCGCTGTCAGGCTGCCTGCTAGTCCGACTGGGGA
Organism: Streptomyces sp. NPDC015220; assembly: GCF_043079345.1. Classification (NCBI taxonomy): domain Bacteria; kingdom Bacillati; phylum Actinomycetota; class Actinomycetes; order Kitasatosporales; family Streptomycetaceae; genus Streptomyces; species Streptomyces sp. NPDC015220. The sequence continues at coordinate 102,906 of NZ_JBIBUK010000001.1, forward strand.
TCACTCAGGCGGGCGAGAGCATCTGGGTCTGCGCCTGTGGTCAGTGCCCGCTGCGGCGTCCAGCCATGACTCAGCCTCCACTGGATGGTGCCCGCCTTCATCCCAAGCAGCTCTGCCCACTCGGCGAGCGCCTTGGTCTGACCTCGGAAGGTGACGAGCCGGTTGTTGCGCTTATTGCGCTGGTTCGCAACGTGCGGTATCCAGCGGACGTTCCCGGGCTCGTAGCCTCGCGAGTTGTCGATCCGGTCGATTTCGAGCCGAGGGTCGAAACCATCGGTCACGTCGCGCGCGAACGCCTCGAACGACTCTCGCCACTCCGGATACACCGTGATGCCTCGGCCGCCATAGTTGGCGTAGCTCTTGCTCCTCGGGTCGGTGCAGCGCTGGATCATGCTCTGCCAGATCACGTGCAGGCGTGTTCCGCTCTGGCCGTGGGTCCGCCTGCGGGCGGCGGACTGTTCGCGGTGGTAACAGCCACACGAGAGAGTCTTTCCGGTGCGAAGGCGAGTCCCCTGCACCACGACCTGGCGGCCGTCACATGAGCAGCGGCACCGCCATAGAGCTTTCCCCTGCTTGTCGAAGCCGACATGCTCCAGGGCTGCGAGGCGGCCGAACTGGAGGTTCGTCAGGTCGACGATACGGGTGCCGGGTATGTAGCGGCGCGCGGGTTTGCTCACGTCATCCTGCCTTTCAGGGGGCGGGTGGTCGTTCAGGCCACGATCTTCAGTGCGCTCTTCGGTATGCCGCGCTCGATCATCAGGTTCCGCAGCCATTCGGCATCCTCGATGTCTTCGCAGGCCACCTCGACCAGGTCTCCCGGTATCGCCGCGGTGACCGTGGTAAACCGCCAGTGCGGCCCGCGGGCCCTGTACAGGGCCCACCAGCTGGCTGCATCGCGTGAGCAGTAGAGGTTCACGATGACTTCGTTGACGCGGAGGGCTGCCATCAGGCGGCCTGGGCGTAGAGCTCGGTGCGGAGCTGGGCGAAGAAGCGCTCGCCCTCGCCGACGTTCGAGATGCCGGCGTCGATCATGTCGCCGAGGAGGGCGCAGAACTGGTAGGGGGTCAGGCCCTTGATGTGGGAGATGACCTTGCAGTCGGCGCGGTAGCCAGCGATGTGCTTCTCGTAGGACATCCAGGCACCGAGGGCGGTACGGAAGGTCTCCTGGCGGGCCGCATCGTGGGAGCCCTCGTGCCAGGCGGCGCTGGTGATGGACTCCAGGATCTGTGCGTGGAGGTCACTGCCCTTGCGGTAGCGGCGGGTGCGGGCGCCGATGTGAAGGTGGGTGCGCATCTCACGGGCGAAGTTCTGGCCCTTGGTGGAGCGGGCGGCGAGCTTGGCGGCCTTCTCGCTCTTGCGCTCGGCGGCGAGGAGGTCGTCGATGGCGGCCTGGGCGGTGTCGCCGCAGCCGGCGAGCTCGCCGCGAGTGGCGCGCCAGGTCAGGTTGGGGCGGAGACGGAGGTCGATGCTCGAGGCGGTCCAGGTCACGGCGCTGGTGGCGGTGAGGGTGGCCTTGATGCCGTTGATGGTGATGGACTGCTCGATCATCTCTGTCTCCTCGCCTGCTGTTCCCGATGAGCCCAAATTTAGTGGGTACCCATCAATCATGTCAAGTGGGTACCCACTGGATTGTCTGGCGGGTACCCACTACCCTCACCCCCATGGACAAGCCGCCCGCCCCCTTCACGCAGCTCGCCGACCTCCTAGCCGGCGCCGAAACCATCGACCAAGCCAAGCTGCTCACCGACGCCCTCAGTGCCGTGCCCGACCTGCAGAAGTGGCTCCGCGAGCGCCGGCAGCACGTCGTCCGCACCCTGCATGAACGCGACGGCATGAGCTACACCGACATGGCACCGCACCTCGGCGTCAAACCCGAACGCGTCAGCGGCATCGCCCGCGGCCACAGCCGGAGCCCGAGGAAGCCGCGCGACGATTCCTAGGTACCTGTCAGACCTCGGCCGTAGGATCGGGTGCATGTCCTCGTCTTCCCCGGTGCCGGGTGGTGCGGTGCGGCCTGCTGCGGTCGTGAACGCGGACATTCGTGCGCTCGTGCTGTCGTGCGGCGGCTGGCTGTACGGGGAGGCCCGTCAGCGGTACGAGCTGTTGGTCGCGGAGTGGACTGTCGCGTGCGCGGCCGAGCGTGGACGTGAGGACGTCGTCGCCGCGGCTTAGCTTCTTGCCGGGGTCGGCAAAAAGCGTGGTCAGGTAGCCAGCACGCACGAGCGCCCGCCTCCTGTGGGGCGGGCGCAAGGCGATCGTCTCCGGGGGCCGCTCCAGCCCCGCCTGCGGCGGGAGGGTCCAGTTGCCTGGTCCCGACCTGATCCCGGCAGACGCGTGCGGGGCCGGAGTTGAACCGGCGTCCGTGCCGGGGATGAGTCCGGCCGCTCTGTACCCAGTGAGCTACCCGCGCCCCCAGGATGCCACGGGGTGGAGGCGCTGAGCCGGGCCAGCGACTTGATCGCTTTACGGGTGCCCGTAGAGCGATGCGTCACCGCTGGTCACAGCCGATGGGGCGGCCCGGACGTAGACTCCGCTCGTGAGCGCCATCGACTTCCCTGACGACCTGCTGGCCTTGGAGCGATCTGCCTGGGAGGCACAGCAGGCCGGGACCCTCACCTCCGAGCAAGCCGCCGCCGTACAGGCCCGCGTGACCGCGTTCGCGGCCGAGCAGGGACTCGACCGGTATCAGGTGGAGATGGAGCTCAAGCGGGCCGTCCGGCACCCGGAAAGCGACTGACGCAGCAACGCCCCGCCCGGGCGCTGTACCGGGCGGGGCGTCTCAGCGCCAGAGCATGGGCTGATTGATGACTCAACTGTACGAGCCGCCGCCGACAATCCCGGGGCGCCGAGTCGACAGCACGTACACGCCGGGCCCCGCCGACAGGACCCGGCCGGCAGGCAGCAGACGGTCCGGCAACTCGTTGCGGTGGCGGCGCATGATCTGCCGCAGCGCGCGGGCACGGACCGGGTACGGGCGGTGAGTCATGACCCGCATCATGGCAGAGGTCACGGCTCGTCCGGCCACGTCGTCAACGTCGCGCCGGTCGTCTCGTCGGTGAGGGTGATCCGGGCGCCGGGCATGCTGCCGTACTCCCCCACCCAGCCGACGAACTTCCGGCGGGCGGTCGCCTCGCTCCCCCACCAGCCGTGCTGCACCGGCCGGCCGCCAGAGGAGAGCAGCAGGTGGTACCGGCTGGGGGTGTCGGATGGTGCTGTCACCCCGCCATCATAGAATCGAACTTGTGAACGATTTGCCGCCCGATCTGCCCCGGCTCCGCACCCTGGAGACGTGGCTCGCCCTCCAGCTCGACCAGGTGCGGCAGCGGATCACGGCAGTCGAGCGGCAAGAGCAGGAGCGGCAGCAGGGCATCGACGCCCGGCCGCCCGTCCCGGACTGGGTCCTCGAGCGCGGCCTCAACCGCGACTCGCCCCCGGCCACCGTCCACGTCGGAGACTGCCCCATGGCCGGCAAACGGGGCCAAGGCGTACCGCGGGACGTCGCACTCCGGGCACTCGCCGAAGGAGTCGAAGCCTGCGGGCACTGCCGGCCGGACTCGGAGCTCGGATTCGTCGACGGATGACGGCAGCCGCAAAGCCTCCCGTGGGGAGCCGGGAGGTGCGGCGGGCCCCGCCGTCCGCAGCGGACGGCAGGGCCCGAGGAGGGGCGTCCCCTGGGGGATTGGAGGGCGTCCCGTGCGGACCACCATGCACCACAACCAGCCAGAGAGAAAGAGATCAGCCACGGGAATCTGTGCAGCACGGACAGCGCCCGCCAGGACGGGGGGCCTGACGGGCGCTGCGGTCAGTGTGGCACTAGGTGGTGACAGGACGGGCCAGTTCCGCGTAGCGTGTCCCCGCGGCCTGCCTCGTTCGCAGCGACCCCTTCGGGGGCGTGGGGAGTAACCCCCCGGCAGGCCGCACCTTCGTCTCTACAGTCCGATGTCCTCGGATGCGGCGTCGGTCCACTTGTCGGCTTCGCGGATGTAGCCCCAGAAGGTGGGGCTGTTCGCAGCGTGCCCTGACTGGGCGCGGATCTCCTCCTCGCGCCTCCGCGCGCTAGTGGTCCCATGGCAGATCGCGCCACACTCGCCCAGTCCGGATCATCGACACCAGCGAGGAAGTGACGCCGTACTCCTTGGCCAGCTGCGGGTTCGTCATAGTCCCTAGCTTGCTTTTGATCTGCCGGACTTCCTCCTCGGTGAGCTTCGCGCCGGAGCGTGACCCATCACGCAGGGAGACACCTCGCTTCCTGAGCACCCGGCCAACCTGGGTCTTTTCCATGCCGAAGCGCTCCGCGATGTCCCGGAGGCTGAGCGCCTCCTCCTCGTACAGGCGCTGCATTTCAGCCCTCTCCGTCTCTATCCCCTCCCTGGGCGCCGGGAGAGGAAGGTGCCCATCACCGATACGCTCCTTCAGCTGGCTTCGGCGCTGCTCGGAGTAGTCTTCGTCGCAGATGCTGTCCTTTCGTCGCAGGCCTGCGAGGCGCCGCAGTTCCTCGGGGCCGATGCCGTGCGTCTTCGACACGTGGCCAGCCAGCATCGTCCAAGGCCCCAAGCCGCACACCGGGCACATCTGGGACTCAATCGCCTGACGGTACGCCTCCGGAGTCGTGGGGAGTACGTGCTGTGCCTGGCTCGCGGCAGCGTGCCGCATCCGTTGCGCCTGGGACAGGTTCCGGTACCCGCGAGCCCGTGTCCTTTTCGCGCCTCCCTCGAAGGATCCCGACTCCCTACCCGTCATGAGCGCCCCGGATGGGGGTAGATGGCGGTGCAGGGGACGCCGAGCTCGCCGGTGACGTCTTGGCGCTTCACTTCGCCTCCCGGGTCATGGCAGTGACGACGGGCGCGAAGATGACACGCAGGGTGGCCTTCTGCTCGACAGTCAGCGGCGGAGCAGTGGCGGCGTTGCGCTCGACGCGTGCCCAGTAGGCGGCATTGCGGACCGGGTCGGCGTCGCGCACGGGGCGGTCGGGGCGGTTCTCGCTCATCGGTTCTCCTTCTTGCGGGCGTTGTCGGTTGAGCGGTCAAGGTGTCCGTACACGGTGGTGCGAGGTACGCCGAAGAGATCGGCGATCTCCTGCACCGTCTTCTTTCGCTCGTCGTACAGCTCTTGCGCAAGCGCAGCCTGATCGGCTGTGAGCTTGGGGCGACGCCCTCCGATGCGCCCGCGAGCCCGTGCAGCAGCAAGGCCGTCCATCGTGTTCGCCAGGATGAGCTCACGTTGCAACTCGGCCATCACACCGAGCATGCCGAACATCGCACGACCTTCGGGGGTCGAGGAGTCGATGCCCTGCTCGATGATGTGCAGCCCGATTCCGCGCTCTTTCAGTTCGGCGCCGAGCGTGACGAGATGGAGGAGCGAGCGAGAGATGCGGTCCAGGCGCGTCGCCTTGAGCGTGTCCCCTTCACGCATCCGCTTCATGAGGATGTTGAACTCGGGCCGGGACGCCTTGGCGCCACTGGCGTAGTCGATGTGGATGTTCTGTTCGTCGACGCCCACGCGGCGGAGGGCGTCTATCTGGTGGTCCGGGTTCTGGTCAGCAGTGGAGACCCGGGCGTATCCGAAGTCCATGACGACAACCGTACACGGCTACCGTTCTCCGTCATAGATTTTCGACACGAGTTATCGACAGCAACTTGCTGCAGCGATAGGCTCGTTGACGAGATGACGACAGACGGTGGTTTGTCGTCGAACTTCGATCTTGGGGGGGCAGTGGGAAGAAGTGAGCCGAGAGCAGCCGTGGCGCTGAAGGCGAGGATCGACGCGACCACGCAAGGATTGGCCTACCAGTGGGCTGAGGTGTGGCTGGAGAGGAATCCTGGAGCTACCGCTAAGGAGCTCCTCCTGTTCCTCGCCGAGCGTGCGGAGGCTGCTCGCAGGACTGCTATTCAGGCAGAGATGGAGGCGGGCAAGCTGGACGAGCTAGAAGCGGCCCAACTGGTCGACAAGTACATGGACTACCGCGACGCCATCATCGGAGAGCTGGACGAGGGCTGATCCCGAACGCCACGCGGGGCCCCGCTCCGAGAGGAGCGGGGCCCGCGATATGGCATGTTATCGAGGGTGCCGTCGCCCAACCGGGCACGCTTCAGGGAACGTTATGCGCTACTCCATAGCAACTCATGACGGCAAGTCTTGACGTCAAGTCTTGGCTTGCTAACCTGAGTTCATGCCTGCCTATCGAATGAACCTGACCGTCTACTCCGAGGCCGACACCGCGAGCGAGGCCGCAGCGGAGTTCCTGGCCGCGACCGAGGACGCCGACATCTCCTTCGACATCCTCGAGACCGTGAAAGCCGAGGCCAGCCAGTGAGCGACAAGCCCCGCCTCCTGCCCACTGGCAACTGCTGGTGCGGTTGCGGCCGCGAGGTCGGCTTGGGGAAGTTCTTCGCTCAAGGCCACGACAAGACCGCCGAGTCCGCTCTCATCGCCCTCAAGTACGAGGGCAGCGTGCCGCACTTCCTGCACGCGCACGGGTTCGGTCCTCAGCACTCCGTCACGGGGGCCGCAGTCGACAAGACCGACTGGGAGGAGTGCGACGAGTGCGTCAGCAGGCCCGGCTACCGAGGAGCGCCTGCCAGCATCGCCAAGCACAAGCGCAGGTACCACCCGCCGGCCTAGAAGCCCATACGCCGAAGCGCCCCCGCTCCCCTGCCGGTTGGCAGAGGTGAGGGGGCGTTGTCATGTCACAGCCTGGTGACGGGCGTTCACGTTTCCTTCACGGGTGCTCTAGCGTGTGCCGCCTGTACTAGCTTCATCCGGGGGGACTCGTGCGTACCCGCATCATTAGCGCTGCCCTGCTCTGCGCTGTCGCAAGCCTGACTGTCGCCTGCCAGCCGAACGACACCAACTCCAGCGACAGTGGCAGCGGCTCGTCGTCGGCGCCCAGCAGCGCCTCATCCAAGGACGACAAGCCTGCCGGGGCTGTGTCGAAGACCGTGCAGAACTTCGTCGGGATGGGCCTGCAGTCCGCGCAGGACGCCGCGCAGGCCGACGGGTTCTACTCGCTGAAGTCGCATGACGCGCTCGGCCGTGACCGCATGCAGGCCTTCGATCGGAACTGGAAGGTGTGCTCCCAGAACGTGGCCGTCGGGAAGTCCGTGCCGACGGACACCACTCTGGACTTCGGAGCGGTGAAGCTCGAGGAGTCGTGCCCTTCGAAGGACGAGAAGGAGCCGACTGTCTCGGGCGGCAGGATGCCGGACTTCGAGGGCAAGTCGGTGAAGGCGGCGCGGGCCGCGCTGGATTCGGGGACGTCGTTCACGGTGAAGGACGCCTCCTCGGACAGCCGGTGGATCCTGGTGGAGAGCAACTGGCAGGTCTGCTCCCAGACGCCGGCCGCAGGTGCCTCCCTGAACGGGCAGCCGGTCGCGCTCACCGCGGTGAAGTTCGGTGAGACCTGCCCGTAGCCGCATGGAAGACGCCCCGTTCCTGCTGAGCAGGAACGGGGCGTCTGTCATTCGCTGTCGTCGGCCGGCAGTGCCGGGTGCGGGTAGCGCGGCTCGAGGAACGGCCACGGGCTGAGCCAGAACGGGGTGCCGTCGTCTTCGTCGTCCACGATGCCCGCCCTCATCCGGCGCTGTAGTTCGCGAGGAGCTGCTTGAGCCCTGGGACGTCGAAGGCGGTCGAGAACTTGCCTGCTTCCACCGAGTAGGCCGTCCTGCCGGTCGAGTCGCTCGTGACTGTGGGCAGGGGGTTCCCGCGGTTCGGGGAGCACATGATCGGCTTGAGGCCGGTCGAGGTCTGGACGCACTCGCCGGCCGCCACGGTGCCGTCGCCGTTCAGATCCTGGTTGGGGTGGGCCAGCCCGAGGGCGTGTCCCAGCTCGTGCGTGACCGCGTCGCGCTGCCGGGCCGTGTTCACCGTCGGGTCGCTGGAGAACCAGCCCGGGACCGTCCAGTATTCGGAGTCGATGAGCAGGTGGCCGCCCCAGGCGCTGCCGTCGGCGATGGCGTGGCAGGCGTAGGTCTGGGACATGCCCGCGGTGCCAGCAGGCCGGTACAGGTAGTGCACGACGATGCGGTGCCGGGGCGGGCACGCGTCGACGGGGGTGGTGTCGAGGGTGTCGGTGACGGTGATGGTCACGCCGACCGCGTTGGTGACCTGTGCGGCCGGCATCTTCAGGTACGGGGCGAGCTGGGTGCGGGCGGTGTCGTCGGCGAACACGACCTCGTAGGGGTCGGGGCTGAGGCTGACGATGCTGTTGTCGGTCCATGCCCGCCAGCCGGTGCCCGAGTACAGGGCGGTCGCCGCGGTCGCCTGCCCGCTCGTGAAGAGCAGCAGCAGGGCGGCGGCGAGGGCGGGCAGCAGGGTGTAGCGGGCGCGGGCTCGGCGCATGAAAAGTCTCCGGGAATGACGAAGACCCCGCCGGATTCGGCGGGGTCTTCGAGGGGTTGGTCAGGTCAGGCGGCGGGCGGCGGGTCGTCGCTCGGCGGGTCGTCGCTCGGCGGAGGGTCCGGCTCGTCGGCCGGCGCGGGCACGGGGGGCGGGTCGACGTGGCCGAGACGGACAAGGCTGCCCACGTCCGCGGCCGTCTCGTCGACGCGCGGCGGCAGCGGAATCGGATCCGGCACCAGTCACACTCCAGTTCGGTCATGGTGGTCCCGCTGGGCTTCCAGCAGCAGCCAGATCCGCTGCACCACCAGGACGCCGACTGCCAGCCGGACGGTGATGCTGATGATGCGGAGCACGAACAGCAGGCGCTCGTTGCCCTGCCCGACCGTGGCCAGTGCTGTGTACAGGCACAGCAGGCCGATGACGGCGATGAACGCCATCTGGTTGCGGCCCACTTCGGATCGCCACCATGTGGCGCGCAGGTGGTAGATGGTGACGAACGCAGCGCAGGCCGCCGCGTCCAGCGCCGAGACGACCGCGTTCATCCAGGCATCAGTCCCCAGATCTGTCATTGCGCTGCTCCTCTGCGGGCGGCATACGCGGCCTCGATGCGTTCCGCCCAGTGGTTGTCCACGCGGGCCCGCCGGATGGGGGCGACGACTGACTCGACGATGGAGCGTCGTTCCTCGGCCTGTTGGCGGGCGGTCCGTGTCCGTTCGAGGGCGGCTTCGGAGTCGGTCTGCTCGGCCTGGGAGGTCGGCTCAGAGCCGTGTGCGAGGCGCCGGATCCATCCGAGCATCGGCGTTCACCTCCTCCTCGTCCGCCTGCCCCGGGCGGGGCAGTGCGGTGAGGATGTGGCCGCCCAGCTTCGCCAGTTCCAGCAGTTCCTCGACCTGCTCGTGCTCGACCGCGCGGGCCTTCTCTGACTCCATGAAGGCCGACCGCCAGTTGTCGCGGTCGGCGAGGAGGTCTTCGTGGGTGCGTCTGGGTACGAGGCCGCCTCTGAGAATCAGGAGGACGACGAGGGTGAGGAGCGCGCCGAGCCCGATGTCGCTGGGGTTGATGCCGAACAGCTCGCTCACCGTGCCCTCCCCTGCTAACCAGTTCACTGTGCTCAGACGGCCGTCGGTCCCGTCGGTGTGGACGGACTGGACGGTGTCACCTGCGCTCGCGTGAGCAGGGTGAGCACGGCGAGGACGGCCGTGTTGACGGCGCCGGCGGTGGTCTGGCTGACGTCGTAGCCGAACGCGGCGACGAGGACGGCCCCGGCGGCGACGACGGCGGTGAATGCCTGCGGGGCGATCGGTCGGGTCATGGCGGCGGCGATGGCGCCGAGGATCGCGGAGACGGCGGCGACGATCGCGCCGGCCTGCTCGGCGGTCAGGCTGGTGATGCCCAGGCTGACGATCAGGCCCAGGACCGCGGACAGGGTGTTCAGGATGACGACCGGCTCGCGCCCGAACAGTCTCATGATGGTCTCGCTTCTCGTGGTGGTCAGTTGGTGACGGTGAAGCCGTGCTTGTCGCCGAGGCGGACGAGGCTGGTCTTGCCGGGGATGCCGTCGGCGTCGGAGCCGGTGTAGCCGTAGCGGCGCTGGAGGGCCGCGTAGGCGCTGAGCGTCTTCGTGCCGAACGAGCCGTCGACCCACTGCGAGGCGAGCAGCCCCTCTGCCTGGAGCGCCTTCTCCACCAGCAGCACCTCGGTCTTGTAGGTGGCGTGGCCCTGTGTGGCGGCCGGGTCCTTGTGGGCTGCGGCGACGACGTGGGTGAGAGACACCGACGGCTTGCTGGTCGGCGTCGGCGGCTTGGCGGGCGTTGAGGTGACGAACGGCGGCCAGGACCCGGGGTCTTGGTGGTCGTTCTCCGGCACCTGGCTGTGCCCGTACCAGCCGGCCTGCTTCTCCCACACCGACTCGCTGCGATGCGGAGTGAAGTCTGTGGGCCGCCCCATGGGCCATGTGTTCGGCACGCCCCAGGAGTGCACCCAGTCCTGCAGCTGCTGCCAGCCCTTGCACGGGGTGTCCGAGAGCTTGGCGTACACCTTGCCGTCCACCCGGCAGTAGGGGAAGAACAGGGCCTCGATCTGGATGACCACGCTGCCGGCACGGTTGGTGCGGGTGCCGCCGGGCGCGTCGACGAGGCTCTTGGAGCGGGAGTTGGCGGGCACGAACTGGGCCACGCGGCCGTCGAACGGGTTCCAGAGGAGGTGTGGAGCGACGCCGGCGCCGCCACCGGAGAAGTAGGAGCGGAGTGCCTCGAAGGAGACGATGTCGGCGGGCTTGGCCGCGGTCGCGTTGCGGTCCCACGTGATGTGCGCGATCGCCTTGGCGGGGCCGCCGTCGGTCGGGGCGTGGTCGCCGATGTCCAGCTTCTGCGCGCCGGGCATCCACAGGTCGGGCATGGTCAGACTCCGTTCTGGGTGAACAGGCCGCGTATCTGGTCGGCGAGGTCTTCAGCCGTGATCGCGGGCTTGGGTGCCGGTGTGGGGTCGGGCTGTGGTGCGGCGACCCAGGTGGGGACGGTGACGTCGCCGTCCTGGGCCAGGAGCCAGGCGAGGTTGGTCTGCGTGAGCCAGGCGGAGCCGCGGGCGGCCCAGGATTCGCCCCAAGAGTTGTCGATGCGGTACGCCTGCCGGTTCACGTCGTAGGCGGAGATGACGTACTCGTGGCCGCCGGCAACGCTGCTCTTGCGGTCGACGACGACATAGCCGTCGGGGTCGACGTCGAACATCGACTCCATCCAGACCGTGCCGACCATGACGGGCCCCGTCTGGAGCGCGGACTTGAGGGCGTCGACGGAGAAGGCGTGCTTGTAGGCGGAGGCCAGCCCGAGCTTGATGAGGGCCTTGGCGGCGCCGAGTCCGGATGAGCCGGTGTCGTCGGGCGGGTAGACGCCCTGGATGTCGTCGAGCTGGGTGGCGAGCGAGTAGACCTGCGTGGCGAGGGTCTCGTCGACGGGCAGGATGTGCCCGCTGATCTCGACGGAGGTGAGACCGGTACGGGCCGCGCAGTCAGTGCCGACGAGGCCGGCCGCGGCGTTGCCTGTGCAGCTGCCGGTGCGCCCCTGGTCGAAGATTGGCGCGCGCCGGGTCCAGTCGACGGACCTGATCGCCGACTTGGGGAGGACCCCGTGGGCGTAGGTGAGGGACCGCGGGTCGTGCTGAACATGCCGGCCCAGGCGGGGGTCCGTCGGCTCGTAGTGGTGCGTGCGCAAGAGCCCTCCTGGGCATGAAAAAAGCGCCCAGGTCGGGGCGCGTCGGGGAAGTGCGTGGGCTAGAGGCTGGCGAATACGCCGTTGAAGGCGACCCACGGTGGTTTGGTGTCGGCCTGGGTGCCCCACAAGCTCAAGTGGCCATCGGCCTGCACGTCCATCTTCAGGCTGATCCGGACGCTGTTGACGTCGGAGCAGGGCACACTCACGGTGCGCTTCGTCGACGGGCGGGCGGATGAGGGCAGCGGCGTGGAGGTGAGCGTCCACGAGCCGGGCACTGGCGACGGGTACGACGCCCTGGAGATCCCGCCTCGGAACTGGATGATCTCTGCACCGGCCTCGTTCACCAGCCGGTACTGGAAAGTTCCGTTGTCGCTGCCGTTGTGGGCCCAGCCAGAGGCGAGGGGCACCGTGGTCCACGCACGGTTGCCGACGGAGACCGTCACCCAGGTGGTGCCATCCCACATGTCGAGGCGGCCCACGTCGGTGAGCCAGGTCATCATGCCGGGGATCGGTGTCGCGTCCTTGACGAGGGTGGCGCCGCGGGCGGACGCGGACGCGAAAGTCAACGTCAGCCGCGGCAGCACGCCCTTGGCGAAGAGCGCGATGGCGTCGGGGATGCTGGGCGCGTCGGTCATCTGCCAGAGGCCGATGCCCTGCCCGTAGCTGTCTGGTGTGGGCAACGTAGCCCCCTCTCTCAGATGAGCCGGTAGTGGCTGAAGACGTCGTACTGGGCGAGCTTCTGCCCGGTCGTGTTCAAGGTGGCGCTGAAGTCGCCGAGGGTGATGTTGCCGTTGGGGAAGAGAGTCATGGCGGCGAAAATGCCGGTCACGACCTCGACCGTGCACCGCACCTGGCTCGCCGGGCACGCCTCGGCGGGGAGGGTGGCGACGGTCGTACCGGAGGTGAGGGTGCCGGTCATGGAGGCCATCCCGCTCAGGCTGGCGGTGCCGTCGTCCCACAGCCGGTACGCCGGCTCGTAGTAGGCGGCGAGCCGGGTCCAGCCGGACGCCAGCGGCAGCGTCGTCCAGGCGCGGGTGACGGTGGCGAGCCGGTTGAGGGCGATCCACTGGCCGCTGCTCGACTGGCTGACGATGACGACGTCCCCGGCCTTCGGCGCCGTGTAGGCGGTGAGGCAGCGGCAGGTGATCCCGTCGGTAGTGGTGATCGTGCCATCGCCGGGAGCGGTGGCGACGACGCCCTGCCGCCAGTCCGCGCCCCGCACGGTCGCGTTGCGCTCCCCCGCCCGTTTCGCCTGCTGTTGCAGGGCCCACGTCAGATCCCGCAGGCTCCCTTGGGTGGACCGCGTCACCCGTCCTCCTTCGCGCTGATCGTCGAGATGGGGAAGTCGCCGCCGACGTCCAGCGGCACGGTGAACGCGGCGACTTGGTGGAGCTCGCGGGAGTCGTCCTCGTGCGTGACCCGCAGGACGTCGCCCGGCTCGAGCGCCGGGTTCGGCAGGCTCTTGAGGTCCCCGGTCGCATTCGGGGTCTTCGTCAGCGCGAGTCGCAGGTTGGCTGCCTGCTGACAAGCGGCCACCGACGTCAGCGTGCTGGACGAGTAGAAGTCTGGTCTCCGCCCGTAGGGGCCGCCCCAGTACGTCGGCGAGTTGGGGTCGTTGTCGACGGCGAGGTAGGAGACGGGCGGGACGTTGTCCGTGGTGTTCTCCCCGCGCGCGAGGACCCCGTTGAACACTTTGTCGCTGGTCATGGCCCTGTTGGCGGATATGTAGACGCCGCCCTCGACGGCTTCGACAGCCCACACGGGCGGGGTGGTCAGCAGGTCCGGCAGCGTCGCGATGACGAAGCTGCCGTCCGCGTTGCAGTACACCTCGGCTCCGGCTGCTGCGGCGATCTCCTGGCAGCCAGCCCACGGGTCGGCCTGGTAGTCGTAGACGCGGCTGCCGATGCTGGCATCGGTGATCCGGCTGATGACGTCGGCGTCGGGCAAGCTCCGCTGGATCAGTGCGGTGATCGCGCCGGCCACGGTCCCAGATGCCTTGTACGGGGTCGTGAACTTGTCGTCGGCGACACAGGCTGCCAGATCCTTCCCTTGCAGGTTGACTGGGCCGTCGTTGACGTCGCCGTCGACGCTGTCGAGCCGGAAGACGCCGAGCGGCACCAGCTCGGTGGAGCCGTCGCCGTAGTCGACGCCGCGGAAGATCCGTAGCCGGGCGCCGTAGGTGGCGAGCTGGTCGGCCGGAGTCCGCGGGATCAGCGAGACGTCGCAGCCGGTGACGGTGCAGGTGCGGCGGATCGCTTGCGCCCGGTCCACGGTGACGCTGCCGCCCGTGTGCTCCAGGTCGATGACCTGGCCCGTGGTGAGCATCAGCTGCACTCGGGTTGCGACCGTGTGCGATTCCGCGAGCCGGGCCAGGAACCGATCCGAGACGGGGTACAACGACATCACCCCCGGCGGTCGAGGAGCAGTGCCTCGCTTGTGGCGTAGGTGGCCAGTACGTCCGCGCACGTCGCGAACTCGGCGACGACGTCGATCCAAGTTCGGCCGGCCGCCCCGTTCACCGCGATGGTCGTCGGCATGTCCACCTCGGTCAGCGGGAGCGTCCACGTCCGCCACGGCTCCTGCGCGAGCGCAACCGAGCGGGCCTCGGTGACCGAGGCGACCGACACGTACATGTCCGTGACGCCCATGCCGGGCGCCGCCTGCCACAGCAGCGTGTTGCCGGAGTCCAGGAGGAGGTGCAGCCGGTCCCGGTCGTCCTCGCTGCGGGTCCATACCTGCAGCTCGCCCTCACGGCCCTGCCGCGGCCCGCTGAGCACGACCTTGTTGCGGCGCCCGCGGACCACGTAGGAGCTCTGCTCGATCGGGCGCTGCCAGTCCGGCGCTTTCGCCACCGAGACCAGTGTGTTGCGCTGCGGGTTCGCGGGGTCCTTCAGCCACGCTGTATTGACGTCGCCGAGCGTGAGTGTCACCGGCGACGAGGACCGCGTCGACGACACGACCCCGGCGCTCGAATACAGGACGATCCGGTAGAAGAAGGGCGTGTTCAGCGGTGCCTCGTGGTCCTCGATGACCATGGCGTCGGAGGTGATGGGCTGCTGGTCGATCAGCCCGCTCTCACCCCGGACCAGTGTCATCACGCGGTTCGCGCCGATGCGGTACACGCTCAGCAGGTAGCCGGCCGGGAGCTCCCGCAGGGTCAGGGTCAGGTAGCCGCCGTCATCGACGGCCTCGACCGCGGTCTGTGGCAGCACCTGCCACAGGGCGACCGTATCCACGTACATCGCGGACGAAGCGGCCGACGCCGTGCCGACGACCTCAACAGCCGCCTGAGTGGTGCCCGCGGGCGCGACAGCGTCCGTGGACATCAGCCACCAGCCGCTGCCCGGCAGCACGTACTGGCTGCCGCCGCTGACGCCGAGGTCTCCGCCAGCGTCGTCGTACCAGTGCACCTTGACCGTGACCGACGGCCACGACCCGGCAGCGTTCGACGTGGCGATCCGAGCCCGCCAGTTCAGCCCGGGGGCATTCGGGACGGGGAACAGCGGAGAGCGGAGCGTGGACGACGTCGCAGTCGACGAGCTCACTCGTAGCGAGTAGTTACCGTAGTAGGAGGTTGACGCCCACGGCGTGGACCGGGCCAGCGTCGCCACCCCGGTCACGGTCGACCAGCCACCCGTGCCAGCCTCGAAGTTTCCGCTCTCCCAAGTGACGACGCTGCCAGCCACAATCGGGGAGGGCCGGGTCACCACGAGCGTTTCCACACGCAGTACCTGGCCGGCCGACGCGCCGTCCAGACCCACGGCTATACCGCAGGTGGCCGCGTTCGCGGGCGCTGTGCCTGAGACCATCTGCCGATAGAAGCCCGTCCCCGGCGGGGCGAGGACGGCTCTGGTCGCCTGGATCTGGTTGCCGTTGGCGTCGTAGTACCGCAGTTCGATCCACGCTTGCGATGCGAGAGTGGGCGGCTGCAGGTAGGCGTATGCCTGGTATTCGGCACCAGGTGTCACCTTGGGCCGGTCCACCGTGCGAATGGCCGCGTTACCGGCGGCAGTCGCGGTCATCGCGATGGTGTGACCGCCAGCCGTGTACCAGCCCACACTCCAGATGATGGCAGGCACCTGGCGGCTGATCGTCGCGTTCGCCTCGACCATCCACGCCGAAGCGTCGACCTCGGCGCTCTCCGCGTTGAACCCGAACAGGTTGCCGGTCGTTCTGATGGGCAAGCCGAGGTAGACGTTCTCGAAGTAGGAGACGACGCCTGCCGCTGCCGGGGTGGACGACAGCAGTACCTGCGCCCGCTCGGTTCCCATGGGCGCCACCCCGGCCACGCTAATGCGGTGCCAGAAAGACGCTGCTGTCAGCGTGGTCAGCGACCACGTGATGCCCAGCTCGGCGCCCCCGTGGTCGAGCCAGCGGATCCCGATCCGCTCCGGGACCGTGGCCCCGGAGGCGTCCGCGAATGTCTCGTACAGGGTGCCCGCTGTGACGAGGACAGAGCCGACGATGCGGGCCTGCATCTCGCCCGCTGCGAGGCTCTTGACGGCGAGACAGCCGTCGCCGTTCCGGCCGCCCGTCCCCTTGCTGATCGTGCAGTTGCGTTGGGGTGTCCAGCCCGTCACCACCGGATCCATGGACTCGGTTGACGGCGCCAGGAGGTTCCCGGGGATGGCCATGAGGCACCTCCTCAGCTGGCGTTGATGACCTGGATGAGCTTCTGCTGGTGGTTCTGGACGCGGACGTCAATGAAGTCGCCGAGCGCGCCTTCCTTGGCGTGCAGTTCGACGATGAGCGGCTGCTGGGCGCCGTCACCGCCGCGGGTGGCGGCACCGTGGATCGCGCTCCACTGGCCCGGCGTCAGCACCGCCTCCGGCTGGCCGAGCCCGTTGTACATGAGGTTCATGCCGGGGGGCATCCAGCCGCCGGAGTCGTAGCCACCCGGCCGGTCATACGCCCGCGACAGGCTGCCGTAGGCGCCGAGCGCGTACCGCATCGACGAGTACACGTTGGCGAGCGGGTCGACGGAGACGCCGTAGGAGAACGGGCCCCGCCTCAGGTACTTCCCCGCGTAGGAGCGGAACGTCGGCCCGATGACCTGCATGAGGCCCACGGACGGTGTGCCGCGCTGCCAGTTGGAGTCCCACTTGTTGACGATCGTCGGATTGCCACCCGACTCCTGGTTCATACGACGCAACGTCGACCCGGCAAGGCTGGACGGCTGCCCCACCTCCCTGAGGGATTGCAGGACGACAGGCCGCCACTGCGCGACGCCAGCGCCCGGCTTGTAGTCGACGTTCGGCGAAGCCTTCTCGTCGCCCTTCGTGCCCGCGCCGACGAGCCGGGCTACCGCGCCCTTCATCAGGTCTTTCAGGAGGCCGACGAAGCCGATACTCCCACCGGGGATCTTCTCGATGAGTGGGTTGACGACGTGCGTCACACCAGCCTTGAGAGCCCCACTGAAGCTGTCCTTCAGCCAGGATGCCCCCTTCTTGACCTTGTCCCAGGCTCCCGACAGGACGTCGCCGATGCCGTCGAAGATCCCGCCGTCCTTGAACCCCGGCAGGCCGAGGGCGCGCTGCACTCCCGTCACGCCACCCGCCCGGGCCGCCGCGTTCATGCTGTGGACGTAGCCGGCGCCGACCGCGCGGGTCCACTCCGGCCGCATGATCGCCTCACCGCCGGACAGGGCCGCCAGATGCACGTCACGGCCCGGCGTGTAGCCAGGCAAGATGCCGCCCGTCGCGAAGGTCATCGGGTCCAGATGCTTGCCACCGAACGCGTCGGTTACAAGATTCCAGACTTTTCGGATTCCCTCGTTGTAGACAGTGTCCACGATGAACTTGACCGGGGCCTTCGCAATGTCCTTGATCTTGTCCCAGGCGGTCTTGATGCCAGCGCGGGCATTGTCGAACGCGCCGACGATCTTGTCGGCGAGTGTGGTCCCCCAGCCGGGAATCGTCTTGGTGAAGAAGTCCCGGATCGGGTAGATCACCCAGGTCTTGATGTTCGACCAGGCGGTCGACACGCCCGAGCGGGCAGTGTCGAACGCGTCGACGATCCGCCGCCGCAGCGTGTCGCCCCAACCTGGGATGGTCTTCGTGAAGAAGTCCCCGATCGGGTAGATCACCCAGGCTTTGATCTTGCCCCAGGCGTCGCTGACAGCGCCCGGTAGCGTCTTCGCGAAGAAGTCGACGAAGGGGCCCTTGAACCAGTTGTAGACGGCGACCGCAGCCGTCTTGATGCCAGACCAAGCCACTTGCACTGCGGTACGGAACCAGTCGAAGTGCTGATAGGCGTAGATCACCGCCACGACCAAGGCCATGATCGCGGTCACGATGAAGCCGATCGGGTTGGCCTCCATCGCAGTGTTCAGCGCCCACTGCTCACCGGTGAAGATGTTCGTGACCACCGCCGCGAGCTGCACTGCAATCCGCCAAGCGCCCAAGGCGAGCGCAGCCAGCTTCGAGCCGATCGCGATCGATGCGAACGCGACGCCCACCGTGGTGAGTACGCCGACCGGCAGGGCATTGATCACGCCCGCAATCGCCGTGATGAACGAGGTGGCGGTCCCCGCCATCGGCGCCAGCGCCAGCCCCAGCTTGAAGACTGCTCCGAAGAGTTGACCGAACATCTGCCCCAAGATCGGGGCCTGCTGCGAAGCGTAGGACAGGAAGTGCTCGAACTCAGGACTGCCCTTTAGGTTCTTGCCCCAGGTCGCGAACCGCTGCGTGATCGTCTGCATCCGGGTCGAGATGCCGTCCATGTGCGGCAAGAAGGCGTTGATGATGCCTGCCATGCCGGTCATGACGTTCCCGAAGGCGACACCGAGACCAGTGATCGCAGGGACCACACCGGCCTGCAAATCTCGCCTGAATCCCTGCCAGAACGGCGACTTGATCTGCTGTGCGAAGCGGTCCTGGAGCCCCTTGACGGCGCTGGCAGCAGCCAGCACGAGCGGCGTCAGTCCAGGCAGAGCTCTCCGCATCCCGTCCAAAGCGCGCGTGAAGATCGGCATGACCGCCGGCTGGAGGCTGCGTGACCACGCGCTGAAGGCGTCCTTCAGGCTCACGAACGCGTTCAGCGTGCCCCGCGCGCTCGGCGTGAGCTTCGCCAGCGCCTCCTGATACTTGGCCTGCGCGATGGCAGCCTGATCAACGCCCCCGGCCGCCGACAGCGACGCGGAGGCAATCTGACGCTGAGCAGACGCGATGGAATCCGCAGCGGACTGCTGCGCAGTGGCGAGACGCTCCTGAGCGACCGCGACCGCCTCAGCGCCGGCACGCTGCGTCTCCGCGACGTTGGCCTGCGCCGCAGAGAGCTTCTGCTGCGCGTCCGCGATAGCCCGCGTGTTCTGGATCTGTGTCTTCGCGGCGGCAGCCTGGGCGTCCTTCAGTGCCTGTGTCTTGTCGGTGACGTCCTGCTGAGCCTGGGAGACCCGGTCCTGGGCGTCCTTGACGGTCTTCGACCCGTCGACGCCGGCCTTGTTCGCTGCGTCCGTCTCGTCCTTGAGCCGGGTTGTCTCGGTGGTCTGTTCCTTGAGCCGCTGCACCGCCTGGTCGTAGGCCAGCAGCGCTTTCTGCTTGTCCAGCTCGGTGGCGTTCGCGTTCTTCAGGACCGCGTCGCGCTGCTTCGTCGCCTCCTCGAGCGCGATCTCCGCGTCCCGCTGCGACAGCTGCGAGTCGGTGAGCCTGTTGTTCAGGTCTTCCAGCTGCTGCGCGGCATCCTTCCTGGCCTGCGTCAGGTCGACCTGGGCCTGCTGCGCAGTCTTCTGCGCTGCCGCGAGATCCCGCTCGGCGGACGTGACCTGTCGGGTCGCCTGCTCCATACGGTCCGCGGCCTGCTGGTAGGCGTCCGCCAGCGACTGCTTCGCCTGCTTGACCTGCTGCGCGGCCTGCGCGTTCGCCTGCGCCGCCTGCCGTTCCGCGTCCGTCACCCCGCGCTCGGCGTCAGAGATCTGCCGGGCAGCATTCCGCTGCGCCGTCGCCAGAGACTGCGCAGCAGACGCCTGCTGCAGCGCGCGCTGCGCCGACTGCGACGACGCCTGCCCACCCCGAAGAGTGGAAGTCGTCGCCGCATCCTGCGCCGCCTTCTGCGCCTGCAGCACGGTGCCGATCTGCTTAAAAGCCGGCACCGCCACCAGTGCAATGCCGCCGATGCCCGCAGCGGCAGCCGTCGCAGCCGCGGCAATCGCACCGAGACCAGCGGCCACTACCGGCAGAGCCGGGATTATGGCAGGGCCAAAAGCCAGCGCCGCTGTCGTCAGAGCAGAGAAACCGCCGACTGCTTGCTGAGTGCTGATGTCGATGCTCTTGCCGTCCACGGCATCGACCACAGCGCGCACAGCGGCAAGCTGCGCCAAAGCCGCCGCGGTATCCACCCGTACCTGCACGTTAGGGTGCTCGGCACCCAGCCTCTTCAGCCGCGCCTCAATGTCCGTGACCTCGGCCAGGGCACGTGCCGCATCGATGTCGACGCCGATCCGCTTGTTCGACAGCGTTTCCATGCGGGCCCGTAGCCGGGCTAGGTCAGCGTCCACCCCGGTGTCCGACAGGCGGATGTCCGCCTTCGGCAGGGACCGGAACGCGGCCTCAAGACGCGCCTTCAGTGACCGGGCGAACGCGCCACCCGTCTCCTCGCCGCCACGGACCGCCGCCGGCTGGGCAGTACGGGCACCGCGCTGCAGCCCGTCCCGGATCGACGAGGCGACGTGAGACGTCAGGTAGCGGCCGATGATCCGACCGACCTCGTCGCCTACCTCGTTGGCGGCCGGGACGAGCTGGTTCTGCAGCCGCTGCCGGACACCCTGAGCGTTGGGTACGACATCGACCTCTACCGAGCCGACACTGATGGCAGGCACCAGGAGCCTCCTCCCAGCGCCCTATCCGGCGCCCCCGTTGATCAACTGGAACAGGAAGTTCGCGCTGCTCTCGTTGAGCTTCGCCTTCGGCCGGGCTTTCTTGGCCATCGGCCGACGAACAGGCTCTGGAGGTGCCGGCTGCTTCGCCTTGCTCGCTACGTGCGCAGACACATAGACGTGCTCCAGCATCGCGATGCGGTCGACGACCATCGCGAGAAGCTGCTCCACATGCGACCAGCGGCCCTTCTCCGGCTCCGCCTTCTCCGCCTGCTCGGCCAGCTCCTCCTCCGACATCCCATTGCGAAGGGCGGTCCACGTCGCCGATTCGGACGGCAGGTGCTGAATGAGGACCCTCAGCCGCCGCCACGACATCCGCCCGCGGTGCACATCCAGCAGGTCGACGCCGTTGTAGTAGCGGAGCAGGTCGGCCTCTACCGCCTCCGCGTGCTTCGAGACGACTTGGCGGGTCCACGCGAGTTTCCCAGGCTCTCACCGGCCCGCTGCGCCGCTCCCTCGGTGAACTGGAACCACTCCGCCATCGTGGGATCGAGCTCCAGGTACAGCGCGAAGTCGTCCGGGTGCAGGACCTTCTCGGCGAAGGCGTCGATCTGCCCCTGGTTCAGGAGCCGCTGCCACGATGCCCGCCACGCGGTCGGCGGCACGACCTGCACTTCCTCACCGCAGAGGTCTGCGGTGATGTAGTGACCCTCGCCCTCGATCTCCTGCGCCTCGACGGCAGACACCTCCGGCTCGTCGACCTCGGGCTCGACGGCCGGTCGAGTGGACGGGCGGGATGCGGCACGGGCAGCGGTGCGCGGCTTCCTGCTGGTGGTGGTACGCGTGTTGGCCACGGCGCGGGCCTCCTCTATTCAGGGCGCGGGCAAGGGGGTGAAGGTGGACGGGCCGGGCCCGCGCCAGGGTGGCGGCCCGTCCACCAGCTCAGGAAGCGCTGTACGCGGGCGTGGTCGGCAGCTTGTCCGTGTGATAGACCGTGTTGCCGGCCTCGTCCGGGTAGGCGGTGATGGTGATCTCGTAGCCGCTCATTTCGTCCTGCTTGAACGTGACGTCCGAGCGGTCGCTGACCTCGCCCTGGGGGACGTAGAAGCCGCGGGCGGTCTCGCCGTCGAGGACGACGAACCACCAGGCGCGGCGGTCGGCCGAGGGGCTGGCGGTCTCCGCGAACGAGGTGAGGCCGGACTCGCTGTCGGGGGCGAGGTCGCCCTCCGGGATCCGGTACATGATCGACTGGACGCTGATCCTCGCGGTCTCCCAGAGCGTCATTTTGAACGTGCGCACCGACTTGGTGACGACCGTCCGGAACGGGCTGGTCTGGCCCCACGGCGTGAACTCCTGCGAGTCCTCGTCGAAGCCGTACACGAGGCCGTCGTCGCTCACCGCGCCGAGCGGCTTCCACGGGGCGACGGGCTGGTCGAGCGGCGACGTCGGTGCCGTGGTGCCGGTCGCCGACACCCAGCCCCCGCCGTTGGCGCCGATGACGGTCAGGTCCGCCGCGCGAGTGATGTTGACCATGATGGGGTCTCCAGACATGCGAAAACCCCGCACGGCGGCGGGGTCGGATACAGGGTCCGGCGCGGGCCCAGCCGGTCAGGAGACCGGGTGACAGTAGATCTCGTAGGTCGCCCCGACACGACGGAGCGCAGTGTTCTCGTAGGGACGCACAGCAGGCAGGGTGATAGCTCCCGTGCGGCCGATGACCGCAGTACTGCTGGTACTCCCCCGCAGTTCGCGCGTCACCCAGTCATGGACCTCGCGGGCCAGGGTGATCGCGTCCGCGCGCTTGGGCGCGTACACGTCGATGTCGACGAGCATCCGGGCCAGCCGGACGCCGTCCTCAGAGCCCGCCGGGACCTGCTGGATCTGGATCGTCGGCAGTTCCTCGAGGAGGCGGTTGTCGAGCTCGTCCCGCACCACCGCGGCCGGGAACCGGGCCGTGGCCCGCGTGATGAGCTCCAGCTCGATGTCGATGAGCGCGGTCACTGGTTCCGACCGCCCATCGCCGCAGCCCGCAGCAACACGTGATGTGCCGGCCCGGACGGCTCCCCGTTCCCGTACTCCACCCAGCGCGCGTAGTAGGCCGTGTTCCGGACAACCGCGACCGCACGATCCCGGCGACGGCCACCCCGGTTAGTGCTGTCCGTCTCCCAGGAGTCCTTGTAGTGGCCCGGGTGCGGGCCCTGCTCGTCCACCGGAGACAAGGCGATCGCGATGCCCTTGATGACCTCCGCGCGGCGCAGCATCTCCGCCTGCATACCCGGCATCCGCAGCATGTCGCCGACGCCTTTGCGCTTCATCTTGAACCGTGCTGCCATAGCCCCTCCACTAACTCAAGCCACAGGGGGCGGACATGGACGTTCAGGGCGTACTCGGCAGCATCAGCTTCGACGGAACCTGGGTCACCATCACCAAAACGCGTGCCGGGTCTCGGCCGGCACCCGTGCGGCTGCGGGCCGCGGACATCACCGGCACCCGGTTCAAGCCCGGCAGCCGGCTGATGCACGGCTACGTACAGTTCCTTGTGCCTGGCAGCATCGCGGCAGGCGAACAATCCGGAGTGATGCAGGGTGGCAGGCCGCCGTACTCGGACCCGCACAGCCTGTCCATCCCCCGCAAGTCGAACGACGCCGCGGAGAAGCTCGTCGCTGCTATCGAGCAGGCGCGCGGCTAGCCGGTCACTCGGTCCGCCGCGAACTGGATCGGCCCGCGGGCCCCGGTGAACGGGGAACGCCCCCAGTCGCCGGGCTCGCCCGTGATGTCGCACGTGACGCCTCGCACCACCGCGCGGTCGGTGGTGCGGAGCGGCATCCGTGGATGCCCAGGCGGCGCGTACACGGTCCAGCCGACGATGACCGTGTCCCGGCCCTGCTGCTCCGACCCGCCCACCTGCGGGCTCTCCGCGCGCGGCGTGACCACACAGCCCTCCAGGTCGAAGGACTCGTCCGGGCCGGGCAGCGGCTGACCGCGAGGATCCCGGCCCGGCGACGGGCCGGTACGCAGGATCCGCACCGTCTCCCCGAACGGGAACGGGAAGGGCATCAGTAGTACCCCCAGCCCGGTTCGAAGTCCGTGAACTCGGCTCCGTCCTCGTCATACGGGTACGTCGGCGACGGGGACGCCTCCAGCGGCGTCGGGTCTACAGTGAACGCACCCCCGCGGCCGGCCAGGCTCTTGAGGGCGGTCCTGTCGGCCTTCGTCAGGTACAGGCCGCCAGAGCCCTGAGGCCGCTGCACCGACATCGGGCCGATCGTCTCGTAAGACACCTGCTGCGGATTCACGTAGGCCCGGCCCGAGACGCTCAGCACCACGGCTTCCGCACCCTCTGGCAGCGGCTTGACGATGGTCTGGCACAGTTGGATCGCCGTCTGGATCAGGAGATCCGCCCGGGCCCCGTCGATCTCCCCGAGCCCCAGATACAGGCCCAGCTGCTCGGCCGTCGGAGGGGTGAATGCCACGGCAGCCTCCTACGCTCGCAGGGCCTCGACTGCACTGCACCACGCCGCCAGATCCGCCGACGGATCCAGCTCAGCACTCCGTGTTTTGGCTCGCTTCGACGCCAGCCGGTACTCCGACGGCTGCATGAGCTTCCGCAGCACCGCCTCGTAGCCGTCGACATCGCTGCGGTCGACGAAGACGCCGGCCTCGCCGAGCGACTCGCACAGACCCGGCGTCGGATGGGCGACCACCGGGATTCCCGAAGTGAGCGCCTCCACGCCGGCGCGGCCCCACGACTCGTAGGACGACGGCATGAGCAGCACCCGCGTGCGGGCATACACGCGGTCCCGCATGTCCGAGCCGTCGACGTGGTCGACGACCTCAACGTTCGGCAGATCCGGCAGGATCTGCTCCCCGTAGGCGCCCTTGACGGCGAGGAACTGCTGATCCGGCATGCGTTCGGCCAAGGCCTTGAGTACCTTGCCGCCCTTCTCCGGATTGCAGTTGACCAGCGTGATCGCCTTCCCGGGGCGCGTCGCGTACTCGTCGGCGACCACCGGCGGGCGCACGATGATGCTGCCCGTCGGGCGGATCGCCTGCGGGTACTCGGCGAAGAACAGCTCCGCCTCCCGCTCCATCCAGCGCGAGTTGTAGACCGCCAGCGCCGTCCCGCCCGACGCCATGTCACGGAACGTTGGCCTGTGCGTGTTGTGGCAGAGCACCACCAGCGGCCGACCGTACCCGCGGGCCAGGCTCGCCGTCGACGGGACCGTCTCCAGATGCGCCACCAGCAGATCCGCCTTCCGGGCGGCCGTAGGCCAGTCCAGACGAGCCTCCAGAGGCACCACCCGGATGTCCCGGTAGTCGTACACCTGGTGGGCTTTGCTGTAGCGGGACAGCCACACCGACACGTCATGCCCGCGCTCCACCAGCGGACGCAGCATGCTGACGAGCATGTGCTCGGCGCCCGCGTTGTGCTCCGGCGGCATCGCATGCGCACGCACCACCACCCGCAGCGGGCGCGCGGTCCCGCCCGGCGCGGAAGCCGGGACCGCGGCCACCTCAGGACCCCGAGGGAGCGTTGGTGTACTTCACGAACGCCTGCTCGTCGCCGAGGACGAAGCCGTAGTAGGCCTCCGCCAGCAGCAGCACCAGGTTCTCCTGGAACGCCGAGTGGACGCCACCGTCCTCGTCCACGTAAGTGGCCTCCTTCGAGATCCGCACAGTGATGTCCATGCCGATCCCGTAAGCCGCCTGCGACCAGTCACCGCCGATCGCCCGCAGGCCCGTGTCCACCGAGGTGGACTGGCGCCGCTGCTTGCCCGACACCGACCGTGAGTAGGCAAGCGGCTCGCCGATCAGGGTGCCGGCCGCTGCCATGTTCGTGCCCGGGGTCTGCGTATCGACGAGGATCGGCTGACCGTTGGCATCGGTCGCCCGCAGCAGTTGCGGCTTCAGTCGGTGGTCGGCCACGGTGCCGGTGTAGTCCCAGTCGCCATCGACGACCAACTCCATGCCGTCGACGAAGTCGGCCCAGATGCCGCCCTCATCCCTCGGCGCGCTGCCCAGCGCGATGCTGTTCGTCGTCGCTGCCAGGTAGTCCTGGAAGGGGCCAGTGGCACCCTTCATCGTCTTGCCGTGGATCGCGGCGTGGTCGAACGCGCGGGCGAACGCGGTCGGGAGATCGCGCTGAAGCTGCGTCCACAGACCGCCCGCATTGGTCGTGACAACCTCTTCTGCGACCGGGATGAGGACGGCAACCTTCTTCGCCTGCATCTGCTTGACGCCGACGCCGCCGGACGACAGCGGCTTGCGTGCCGCCTGCCCGACCCAGTCCGCCTGCGGCACGTCCATCGGGATCGGCACGCTGGTCGTCGCGTCCAGCGCCAGCGGCGCCGGTCGGGCCAGCTGCATGACTGCGCTGGTCTCGACAGACTTCTCGAAGATGGGCCCCGCCAGAGTGCGGGGCAGTAGTGCGTCGTTGACGTCGGACAGCTTGAGAGCGGCCGTGGCCATGGTCTACCTCTTTCAGCGGCGCAAGAGCCGCGAGTTCATGAACCCCTCGAACTCGTCCGCGGGGTTGAGGGTCCGTTGCTTGTTTGCGCCGGACGCCTGAGTGCGGTCCGGTGCGGGACGCCGCGGGCCCTCCTGGGGCGGGGCAGGCTTTGCCCAGTGCGGCTTGCGCTCGAGGAGCGCGTCGAGGTCTGCCTTGATGGCCGCCTCGTCGATGTCGCCGTCGGAGTCGATGTACGAGTCGAGATCCAGCGCGCCGACCGCGTCCTCCGGGTCCGCGAACGAGAGCCCGGCCAGTGCCTGCACCTGCGTGCGCACCAGCTTCTGACGCGTCCGCGTGATCTGCTCGTTCGCGGCGGTGAGCTGCGCGTTCAGGCGCTCGGACTCCGACATCTCGGATTCCTTGATGCGCTGCAGTTCGGCCGCCTTCGGCTCCAGCTCCTTCAGACGCTTGCGGAGGTTCGCAGCCTCGTTGTTCGCCTTCCGGATCTTCGCCTCGGCCTGCTTCCGGTCGAACGGCTCCTCGCGCTTGCCGTCGGCCGCCTCCTGGGCGCCCTCGACCTCGCTGGTGCCACCCGCTCCGGCCTCGCTCGCCGTCGACTCGTCGACGGTCTGCTCGGCCTCGGAACCGGACTGCTCGGTGCTGGACTCTGTTGTCTCTTCAGGCATGACGAAACAGCCCTCCAGGGGCTCGAAAACGGGAACGGCCACCACCAGGGCAGCCAGGGATCAGTGAGCGCCGGGCAGCGGATTGCTGTCGTGCTCGGCGAGCGCCCGACGGAACAGGCGCAATTGGTCACCGGAGTGGCCGGCGGCATACTCCTGGTACAGCCGCTCCCACTCCTTCGCATGCGAGGACAGCTCGAACCGCTGCCCCCGGAAGATCGGGATCACACCGCAGTGGCAGCCGTCATGAGCCCGGAAGTCGACCGTGTCCTGCTTGTAGACGGCCCCGCGGGTGGCGAGCAAGCGGCAGAAAGCGCAGGAGCCGAGGGCTGCTGCGCGTGCCCAAGCCACCGCCTGTCGGTCCCGCCGCACCGCCTCTTGGACAGTGCCGCGGCCCGTGTCGGTGACCAGCTTCTGCGCCACCTGCTCGGCCTTCTTCTCCGCCTGCGCCAGCCGCACATCCACCGGCTGTCGCTGCGCCTCCGTAGTCCGGTCATCCTCCGGATCGCGCGGCCACAAGTCCTTCGTCGCCCACCGCAGCGACGCCTCCGTCTGCTCCGGCGGAGGAGGATCAGCGACCGGCACCGTGAACACGCCCGGCACGCCAGCCGCGTCCCGCTGCCCGTCGTAGAACTCGGCCGCCAACGCCGACGACGTCCGCGCGTACTGCTCCACCACCGCGTTCATCGCCGCCAGCCAATCCGGCACCGACGACTGCAACCGAGACGGAATGATCAAACGACGCAGACCGCGAACATCCCGCACCAGCAGACGAGTCAACCCGAGCTGAGCAGACCGGAAGCGACGAGCCGACTCCCCACTATCCGAGACCGTCGCCGCCACCCGACACCTCCGCCGCGGCCGGCAGGTTCCCGGCCGGCCGCTCGTTCAGTGCGGCGAGGCGGTCCAGGAGACCGCCGCCAGTCGCGGCAGCACTCGAACGCCGACGGTCTGCAGCAACACGCTGCCGCTGCTCCTCCGTCAACCCCGCCATCTCCAGCGCAACGTCAGAGTCAGCGGGAAGGATCCCGGTCGTGACCAGCTTGGTGACCGCGTCGACCTGAGCTGCCAAGGTCGGCGTCGCAGGGTTCCGCCACACCGTCTCGATCCGCCGCGTCTTGTCCGGCGCCTCACCGTGGCGCACCCACAGAGCCAGCCGCATCGCCTCACGCCACGACGCCCCGAACCGCCTGATGCGCCGCTCGGCCTTCTTCACCAGCATGGCCTCGCTCGAACGGATCGCGTCCGCGGAGGCCGGGTTGTCGCTGGTGTAGCCCAGCATGTGCGGCGGCAGCCCCAACTGCGTCGCCATGATCCTGGCGTACAGGTCGATGATCCGCGTCATCGCCGTCGGGTCGTGCGCCGCGAACTGGCCCACCGCCGGCACCTGGCCGTCCTCGTCCCGCTCCAACGCCAGGACCCGACCGATGTACGTCTCCCACGCCGACTTCGCGTTGCCCTCAGCGTCCTGAAACGCCGACTCCGACGCCCCCAGGATGTACCGCTGCGGCGCCCCGAAGAACTCCGCGGCAACCTCCATGCCCATCAACCGCCGGCACGCCGCGTCCGTGATGGACATGACCTCCGGGGTGATCTCGCTCCGACCCACGCGATCCGCGGTGCGCTGCCGGTTCGCCATCCTGATCACCGGCACCACACCAAGGTTGTGGATGTCCCGGTCGACGACCACCCAGCCTGTGCCCTGCTCGTTGGGCACCGCGTACACCGTCTGATCCGGCAGATACAACACGATCATCTTGTCGTCCGTGCTGCCGCCCAGCCAGTCCGGCTGGCACTCCCGCAAGGCGGCCGTACCCATCCGCAGCCGGGCATCCCACTGGAGGGTCATGTCCAGCGGCGACTCCACCGTTATGAGCGGCGGAGCATCGTCCCCGTCGGCAGAGCCGACCGCCAGGTACTCACGGCCGTAAGTGAGCGCGTCCAGATGCGCGAGCGAGGCCTCGTCAAAGAGGTCGTTCGCGTCGGCGATCTCCGACAGCTCGGCGGCGTCCGAACCGTCCGCCCACCGGAACGCCTCCAAGTCGAGGCGCTGCTCCAGGGCCTCCACACCGATCCGCGGCCAGCCGATCACCGTGTGCAGGCCTCGAAGTTGCGGCGGGATGCTGATGCCGAGATCCCGAACCAGTTGCTCGCCGTTGAAGTACGCGTCCCGCAACGCCAGGTTGTACCGGTCCGACAGCAAGTCCTGCCGCAGCGCCTGCACCAACGCCAGCTCATCATCCGACAGCGTCAGCAGAGGCAACTCGGGGATGGAGACGGTCACCGCAACACCACCACCCGTCCCGACTTGCCGGCCTTCTTGCGGCCGAGCCCCTTAGCCATCGCATCCACGCGGCACTGCCAAGCAAGAACAGCGGCGATCGCCGCGTCGATCTTCCGCGGGCTGTCTGGATGCTCCTTCATGATCTGTATGCCGCTACGGGACTCGCGGCGCCGCGCGTTGAGGATGTGCCGCGTGAGAACGCTCGACCCATCGTGTGACAACTCGCCGTCCGCCACGCTCGACCTGAACTTCTCCAGGGCGCGCACGATCTGCACTGCCCGGCCGCCGGTCATCCACCACTCGATCGGATGGTTCGTCGACGCCTTCACCTTCAGCCGGCGCCCGAACTTTGCTTCCCAAGCCGCGATGTGCGATTCCCACTTCGCAGGGTCCGCGTACATCCCGACCACCCGGTAGTCCCTGAACGCGTCCTCGACTGCGGCTAGCACCTCGACCGTGGGCACCTGCCAGTCCTGGCCGAACGGCCCCTCCGGCTGCTCCCAGCAGCCCAGCAGGAACAGGTGCCCGTCCGACACCCGGCAACCGACCAGTGCAGTCGCGTCCGTCACGCCACGGTTGCGGCGGCGAGATCCGTCGAACCCGAGAACCACTTCATCCTGATCCGCGATCACCTTCTCGACCGCTGCAACGCTGGCCCATTCCGGCTGGCTGATCCATCCATCTGTGGCATGCGTGACCTGGTTGAGGTAGTACCGACGAGCGTCCTGGGGGTCCGTGTCCGGGTCCCAGTACTCGGCCAGTAGGCGGCGCAGGTTTACCCAGCCGCCGTTCCTGTCCGCCGAGTCACCGTAGGCGACCGCCAAGCCGTTCATCAGCGACCGCTCGTTCGCCGGGTCCGTCTCCGCAGGGGCCTCGCGGTGATCGAATAGCAAGCCCTCGTCCAGCTTCAGCTTGCCTTCCTGCTGCTTCGTCCACGCCTCAAACGACCGCTCGGCTACCGACCCATCGCCCGGGATGAAGGCGTTCGGCGTCTCCACAGAGCAGCCGTTCACCTTGCCGAGGTTGCGGCGGATGGTTGCCGCGAGCTTACGACCGCCATTGGACGGGGTCCACGACTCCGTCTGGTCCATCGCCGAGAACACGGGACGGAATCCCTCACGGCTGGTGCCCGAACTGGTCACGAACTCGACACGTCCGCGGGGGACGTTGACGAAGGTCTCCATCGGCTCGATGTCGTAGGCGTCCAAGACAGGGCCGCCCCGCGCCATCTCCAGCAGGGGGTCCCAGGTATTCGCCGTCTGGTCCTCCGACACTGCGACGATCTGCACCTTCGCCTTGAAGCCCAGAGAGGTCCACGGCCGCCCTACCGGCTCCCCCTCCGCGTCCCATCCATCCGGAACGACGTCCGCCAGCGCCTCGGCCAAGCACAGTGCCGCAACCAGCGGCGACTTCCCCCAGCCCTTCGGCCTGGACAGCACCGCACGCCGGATCCGGCGCCCATTACGCAGCGCGCGCCCTCCGACGGCTGGCCCCTCAAAGTGGGGGTCGATGGCGTAGAGCTGGAGCACGAACATCGCCTGCTCGTCCGTAAACTCCAGCGGCTCGCCGGCCGCGGGACCGTCGGGAACAATCAGGTGCTCGGCGATCCAGCCGAGGATCTGGTAACCGAGGGTTGGGATCTCCCCGGGATAGCTAGGGCCACGCCATGGCATTGGATCACCCCCCGGAAGCTTCACCCTCCTTGCCGGGCTTGATAACCCGCAGCTTCGCGTACCGCTCCTTCGCCGCCTCGGCACCCGACGAGCCCTGCCCCCCGTCCGCGCCATCAGCCTCGGCGAACGCCATCCGCAGCCGTGCCCGATCCTCCATCGTGGCTCCATGCTTGGCCACCCGAAGGCGAAGCTCAGCAGCCACGGACAAGTCCCCACACCAAAAGCGCGCATGGATCAATGCCGTATCCAGCAGGAAGTCCCAGTCGGTCGACCCGAAGTGCTCGGCCTGCGGCGAGTCGATCCACATCTGCCACCACTCGCGGGTGCGCTCGGGCCAGATGAACTCGACCAGGTCGCCATCTTTCTCGATCCGAAAGTCAGGCAACTCGGGGGCTTCCGCCCGTTCGAAGCGAAGGATCGTCTGAGGCTGCGCCTCCTTGTTCCGGCGAGCCCTCCGGGAGGGATCCTTCGGAGCCGGCCCGGTGCCTGCCATAAGACCACCTCCCAGAATCCCCAGACCCGTACAGAAGGACAGCGTGTATACGGCCCCGATCCGAAAGGATCTTGGGGTGGGGGGCATGCCCCCTATGTCCGATTAGGGCATCTTGAGTGACTTTGCATCACTACAGGCCACAAATGGACCAACGCCCGCATTGATGTGATCTTAGATCATTAGCTTCACTCGTGAAGCATTCGACGTTTTAGCCTCTTGATGACCAAAGTCGTTGAGCTCGCAGCACGATGACCATGAGCGCATCGGCCTGCCTCGCCCGTGCCTGCCCTGCCCACCACCCAGGCCTGCCCCACCCAGGTAGGGGCGGCCGGCGGGCTGGGCACCACCTACCCCCTCGGCCTACTCACCGAGAGAGCAGTGCGCTAGCAGGAGCCTGTCGGCTTGGGTCGTGCGTCCTCGACTGGTCACCGCCGCTTGCGGGTTCCGCCTCGCGTGGCCTTGGCGTGCGCGCTGGTGGTCATGCCGGTCGCGGCCATGTGCCGGAGCTGGCAGTAGCCCTTGGCTCGCGGGCCCATGTACTTGCTGACCTGGCGGACGCAGCGGGACCAGTCACCGGGAGTTCCCCATCGGATCTTGGCTGCTCCGGTTCCGTGGGTCCAGTAGTCGCGGAGGGTCTGGGCGTTGCCGCCGCCTCCGCGCCGGCCGTTGCCCTGTCGTCCGCGTGCCATGGCGTCACTCTCCCTCGGGCTGGGGCGCGGGCTTCTGTTGGTCGTCTACCCGTTCGATGCGGGCGACTTGTGCGGCGGGGATGGCGATGGCGACCCGGTTGGGTTGGTCGGGCCCGCGGTCGGTGAAGAGGACCCAGCCGTCAACGAACTCGACGGCGAGGTCAGGGTCTTCGATGAGCTGGTCGTCGCCGTGGCGTTCGGGGTGGATGACGAGGTAGGCGGGCACGGTCACCTCAGTCCGGGGTGTGGTTCCTCGGGCCGGCGCCGTCCGGCCCTGGGGTTGGCGCGCTGGGCGTCGTTGCCTTCCCGGCTGCTCTTCAGTCCGTGGCAGGTGGCGCAGACGCCTTGGAGCCGGTCTTCGGCGTGGGCGTCGGTCTTAGCTTCGATGTGGTCGCAGTGGGTGCTGGGCCTGACGCCGCAGATCTTGCAGATGGGATCGCGGTCGAGCACCTTGCGGCGGATGGTCGCCCAGTTCGACGGCAGTCTCGCCTTGCGGTCGGACCCGGCCCAGCCGCCGCTCATGACTGGTTCTTCTCGCCGCTGCCCGTCGCCGGTGTGGGCGGGTAGGTGGCGCGCTTAGCTTCGCGGACAGCGACGCCGTAGCCGTGGAGGTAGCCGACCGAGTCGGGATGCTGGGCGTCCATGATCTCGGGCTGCTCAGG
This sequence comes from Streptomyces sp. NPDC015220, assembly GCF_043079345.1. NCBI lineage: Bacteria > Bacillati > Actinomycetota > Actinomycetes > Kitasatosporales > Streptomycetaceae > Streptomyces > Streptomyces sp. NPDC015220. Next base: position 135,197 of record NZ_JBIBUK010000001.1, read on the forward strand.
CAGCCGACGGACGCGGCTGAGCGCTTCGTCGTACTCGGCTGCCTGCTTGAGGTGCTCGCAGGTGTCGATGTGCGGTGGCCACTCTTCGGTGAGCCATGCGGGCGCGACGCCGTGGTCGGTCCATCCGCAGTGGCGTTGGCCGATCTCGTAGCCGTGCCGCGCCCAGGTGCGGGCTTCGTGGCAGTCGGCGGTGAGCCGCTCGATCCACTCGTTGGCGGCTCGGAGTTCGGCGTCCTTGTCGCGGGCCTTGCCTTCGTCGGGTCCGTACCACCGCGTGGCGTACTCGACGCCCCGCCGGACTGCTTCTTCGGCGTCGCCTTCGATGTGCACCTGGACCGTGGCAGGTGCGGTCTGCCGGGTGTCGAGGTAGGCGCTGGTGTCGTTGGCGGGGATGTCGACGGTCTCCGGCGTGACGATGACGCCCCGTGCTCCGATGCGGTCGGCGAGGGCCTGCCAGTAGTCGCCGAAGGTGGCGTCAGCCTTGAGGGCGATGCGCTGCGGTACGCACTCGTCCACGACGAGAATGAACGGCGGCTGGTCGTCGCTGCTGCCTGCGGGGAGTTCGAGGATCTGCAGGCGGGCCATCAGTCGGTCGCCGCCTCGTCGTCCTGGAGGATGATGCTGCGGACGTTGGCGCGCGGGATGTGAGCGACGATCTTGCCATTCACATACCCGGTGTACTGGTAGCCCTCTTCGTCGACGGTGTCAGCTTCAATGGTGTCGGTGTCGCCGGTCAGGTAGTTGATCAGGTACTGGGCCATGGCGCGGGCTCCGTGGTTGGTGGGGTCAGGGTGTCCAGTTGGGGCCGCGTAGCGCGGCGGGCACGTCCCGCATCGGTGTGTACGGGGCGAGGATGTCGGCGAGGCTGCGCGGCTTCACCTCGGGCGCCTGGGGTCGGTCGAGTCCGGCGAGGATGTCGTCAGTGATGCCGTGCGCGTGGGCGAGGTCCAACAGTTCCGGGCAGTCGTTGATGTTCTGGGTGACGGGGTCGTCGCAGTCGCCTTCGGTTCCGCATCCTCGGCAGGCGGTAGCGAACAGACGGCTGTCAGCAGCAGCCGGGTCGACTGCGTGTCGGGCGAGGATGCGCCGGTCGGCGTGACAGCGGCGGAGGACGGTCGCGGGGTCATTCATGGCGATGTGTCGGGCGTCGGCTGCCGACTGCTTGGGGTCGTCGTCGGGTCCGCCGGTGAAGGCGACCCACTCGGCCTCGTCCGTTGTTCCGACTCGGAAGCCGTGTTCGGGTGAGGTCTCGTCGCGCCAGCTGTGCGGTGTCGCATCCAGGGCAGCGACCTGGACGCGGTCGACTTGCTGGGTGATCCAGGCGTGGAGGTCCATGGGCGCGGGCCTTCCGGTTGTGGGGTTACATGCCGCCGCACTGGCAGCCGTCGGGCGTGTCGCCTTCGTCGCCGTTGTCCTCGCCGTCGCCCTGGTCGCCCTCTCCGTCGTCGGCGGGGAGTTCGATCCCGGCCTGGGTGAGCCAGGACCGCATGTCGGTGGCCGCCTGCCCCTGCGTGTCCACGACGGACCGGGCGAGGTCGGCGATCCGCGACTGGCGCTGCGCCGGGCTGCTGTTGTCGAGGTAGCCCTGCGCGATCCGCACCCCAGCGTCGCTGTGCTGGATCATCAGGTCGAGGAACTGGACGTCATCCATACTGATCGCCACGGCGGGTCTCCTCTCGTCAGCGGCGGGGGTGGTCTCGGCGGGCCCGACAGGTCTCGTTGTGCCAGCCGAACAGGCGGCAAGCCAGACGGCGGGGAGCGCAGTAGGCGAAGTCGCGCGGCTCGTAGATGGCGTACCCGACCCAGTACGCGAGGCCGCGGCGGACCATCCACTCAGCGCGCGGGTCCGGCCTCCCGCGCGGCAGCAGAGCTGACCTGTCAGGCACGGCGGGACCACCACCAGACGCCGAGCGTGTTCCCCCTCATCGACTCGGTCTTGCCGCCGAGCTGGGCGAGGACCTGGTCCATGTCGTCGGGGTCCCACTGGTGGAGGTGGGCTTCGTGCGGGTTGCCGTCGACCTCACCCTGCGGCGAGTCGACGATGGGCAGACTGACGAGGATGTTCCACGCGCCGGCTGCTTCGGCCCGCTGGAGCAGGGTCACCGCGTCATCGCGTTCGACGTGCTCCAGGACGTCACCGAAGATGACGAGGTCGCGGTAGTAGAGGTGGTCGGGGGCCTCGCGGGCGTCGAGGTTGTGCACCTCGTCGTACATGTCGGTCCGCTTGGCCGTGTTCTTCAGCCCATAGCGCCGGATGTACGGCTTGTGGATCTCCACTGCCGTCCACCACACGCCGGGCTCGTCGGGCCCGTGGGGCCGGAACAGCTTGGCGTAGGTGCCCTCTCCGGGCCCGACGTCGCACACGGTCTTCGGCAGGTGGCGCTTGAACCGTTCGAGGGACCAGTCTTTGCCCTCGGCGTCACTGGTGGGCATCAGGTCTCCTAGCTGACAGCGGCCCAGACGTTGTTGGCGTCCGGCGTGTATCCGGACAGGGTGATGCTGGCGGGCAGGCTCGTCTGCCCGGACGCGGAGCGGCAGAACCGGTAGCTGCCGGCGGCGAGGTTCGCGTTGCCGGGGGTGAAGGTACTGCCGAACGTGGACCCGGCCGCGAACGTCGGGCTCGTGGTGCCGTTGAAGAGCATCGCGATGTAGTAGCGGCCAGCCGGCGCCGAGTACGAGCCGGTGAGGCTCATGGCCTTGTTGCCGACGCTGTTCCACGTCGTCGACATGTCCGCGGTGATGCCGCGGCGGGTGCCGGCCGAGTCGTACAGGCCGGCGAGGCACTGGCCTGCGGTGAGCGTGGCCCCGGCGGTACCGATCACCGCATTGACCTTGCTGATCGTGGTGGCCTGCCGCAGCACGACCCCGAGCAGGTAGATGAACCCGGCGGACAGCGTGGTGCCGGTGGTGGTGCAGGCGGCCGGGTCCAGCGACCAGGCGATCAACCCGTGATCCGATGGCGTCCACACGTTGCCGAACGTGGCGAGCCCCGCGTACAGGCCGTCTGCTGTGGTCTGGGTGAGCGCGCCGATCGATGCCGGACTGACCGGGTCGCTGCCGCCCGATGCGTGCGTCGAGGCGTGCGCGGTGGGGGTGCGCGCGTTCGTCAGCCGGGTGTCGTCGCCCGCCGCGACGGTGCCCGTTGTGGTGCCGACGTTCAGTGTCGCGGCCCCGCCCAGGCCCAGGTTGGTGCGCGCTGTGGCCGCTGACGCTAGATCAGACAGGTTCGATGCCTTCTGCGCGGCGCCGGTGAGCCGGCTGTCGTTGCCCGCTGCAACGGTCCCGGCCGCGGTGCCTACGGCGAGCGTGGCGGCGCCGCCGAGGCCGAGGTTCGTGCGGGCGGTGGATGCGCTGCTGAGGTCGGACAGGTTCGCGGTCTTCTGCATGGCGCCTGTGAGCCGGCTGTCGTCTCCGGCGGTGACGGTGCCCGTGCTGGTGCCGATGTTGAGGAGGGCTGCTCCGCCGAGGCCGAGGTTGCTGCGGGCGGTGCCGGGGTTCGCTAGGTCGGACAGGTTCGCCGTCTTCGACAGCTTGTTGGTGTCGGCGTAGGCGCGGTCGCCGTGCGGGTCGGTAGCCGCGGTGTGCGTGTTCACCGCGGTGGTGGCGGTGCCTGCGGGGTCGGCTCCGACGCTGCCTGCGTCGAGGGTGACGTCGCCGGCCTGCCCGTTGACGGAGGTGACGTCGCCGCCGCCCGTGCTGATCGCCGTGTCGACTTCGATGACCTTGAACGGCTGCCCGCCGGTTACGTCGATCGCGTCGGGGTCGGCTTCGCCGGTGACTTGGATCCTCACCGGGTCACCTCCAGCGACACGACGACTTTGCCTTGCAGGATGCGGACGACGGTCGTGCCCTTGGCCATCTCCAGGTCCCACACGCCGTTGCGGGTGAGGGTTTCGGTGACGGTGGCGGGGATGGACAGGCGGACGCTGGGTCCGTCGACCACGAGGTGCGGTTGCAGGTCGAGGAGGAGCGCGCCCTGGTCGGCGGGCATGGACCGGATCTGCGCCCGCGCCGACCATCCCTCCCATGTCCATCCGTCGTCGAGGACGGTGTACGTCTGCATGAACGTGGCGCCCTGTTCGATGAGCAGGTCGTGGGTTCCGGCGGACAAGGCGGCCACCTCCGGAATGCCCTCGGCGGAAGCGTCGGCCGTCAGGTCGGACCCGGCGGTGAGGGTGGCGGCACCGTGCTGGACGAGGACCGCGCCCGCGGTCAGGGCACTGTCCGCGCCGAGTACGGCGCCGGCTTCGGCGGTGACTTTCCCGGCTGCTGTCAGCCTGCTGTCTGCGGCAAGGCTGGCTGTGCCGGTGATGACAGCACCGTTGGCGAGGGTGTTGGCCAGGTCGTATTCGGCGTAGTCGGCGGTCCCGGCATCGCGGTGCGCGGACATGTCGAGGGCGCACTGCTCGACGGAGCTGGCGACCCAAGCCGGGGTGGCGAGGGTTCGGCGGTTCGTCCACGTGGTGCCGTCCGGGGACGTGTCCCAGTAGACGTTGCTGCCGTCCTCGCGGAGCCGCAGGAATGCGTGCGTCGTCGCACTGTAAGTGATCTCGACGGCGGACGGGTCGGTGCCTGCGGTGTCGGACTGCATCCGCAGCATGCCGGTCACGGCGTTGACGGTGAAGCCGATGCGGGTTCCGCTGGTGTCGTAGTCGGGGGCGTTGACGTACACCCCGCAGTACGCGGTGGTCGCGGTGCTCTTGGCGGGGGTCGTGACGACCTTCACGTAGAAGGTGGCGCCGGCGAGTGTCCAGCTGTAGGCGGTCTGGTAGCCGGCGTATCCGGTGGCGCAGGGGACTCTGGCCCGGCCACCGGTCTCAGTGACGCCACCGTAGGAGTTGCCCCAGTTCGGCCCGATGACCCCATCGTTGAAGTTGTCGACGAGAGTGGAGAGGGACGGCACAGCGCCTCCCCTACGTGAGCGCCAGCTGCAGCGAGGACGCGACGAGCTTAAAGTCATCCCCGGCGTTGACCGTCTTGCTGGCGGTGAGCGCCCCGTACCAGAGCCGCACCGGCGTGCTGGCGGAGTCCCAGACTTCCACGCCGACGACGGTGCAGGCGGGCATGGACGACCAGACGAGGTCCGTGCTGTTGGCGGTGGCGCCGCCAACGGACGCGGCGACGGTAAGGGACTGCCGCGAGTACCCGCCGCCGGTCACCTCGGTTCCCGCGGTGGCGTCGTCGCCGGACGCGGTGACGAGCGCGACCTTCAGCGGGGTGGTGGGCCTGGTCGGGGAGCCGACCCCGTTGATCCAGTCCAGGGCCAGATTCTCGGCGGTGTTGCTGAGCGCGTCGGGCACGGCGGCACTCCTTCATGCTGGGCGCCGCGCGGCGCTGGTCGGGTCCCGGCGCCCGGGGCAGGGTGGGCGGCGGGCCGGGGCGTAGGACCGGACACGCCCCGCTCGGGGTTGTGTTGTCCGCCCGGCCCCCCACTTGGGCCGGGCGGACAACAGGGCCGAGCGCGTGGCGCTACGAGGCCCGGCCTGCGCCACCGCGCGCAGGAGATCAGGCGGCGAGTAACCCGGCGTCGATGATGTCGGGGGTGGGGCCGGGTTCGATGAGTTCGCGGGTGTCGGGGTTCCGCTTGGCTTCGGGGAGTTCGGCGAGGTCGTAGAGGACGCCGTTGCGTCGCCGTGCGGGGTCGTGGTGCCGGGTGAGTCGGCCTTCGGCTGCCCAGCGCCGGATGGTGGTGGCGGGGCGTCCGGTCCAGTAGGCGGCGAGGTCTTCGGTGACGAGCTGCGGGGGCATTCGATCACCCCCTAGATGCACGGAAGGGCCGCCCGTGGCGGCCCTCCAGACACAGCGAGATCGATTGGAGCACACCATACGCTCAGTGCTGATCAGATGGCAACCCCTGTTGCTGAAGTTGCAAGACGTGTGTCAGGCGGGCCGTACAGTGAGCGCGCGTCCGTCCCACGCAAGCGTGTCGCCGATCCCGGCGACGAGCGGGGTTTCGTCGTCGCGCTGGATGACGAAACCGCCGATTCCTGCGATGGCCCGGTAGCCGTGTTGACGGCACCAGCGGTCGGGGATGTCGAGGAGCGTCGACATGGTGATGGTGAGCTGTGCTGGGTCGGCGGCTTGCCGGTTGCAGACCATGCGGCGGAAGAGGGAGGACGTGTTGCGGCAGTCGTCGCGGGTCTGCTGCCAGAGGCAGCGGGATGCGCGTCGGTCGTAGTCGGCGGCTAGGCCGAGCAGCGTGTCGCTCATGCCGCCTCCGTGGTGTGGGCGATGGCGCGTGCTTCGAGTGCGTCGGCTTCGATGTCGATGGCTTCCCCGGCGCCTCGGAGGGTGCAGTCGGGGTCGTCGGCGAGGTTGCGGCAGGACTCGGCGACGGCCCGCAGCAGCGCGAGGACGGCGTCGCAGGCGATGTACGGCTGCCCGTTGCTGGCGGTCACGATCGGCAGCCGGTCCGCAGCGTGCGGCAGGGGCGGCCGGCTCATGCCGTCTGCCCATCCACGGGCACCTGCCAGCACTTGCTAGTGCAGTCCTCCCCATCGTGGGGCAGCCCGGCGTCGTGCATCTGCTCGAACGGCACGGCCTTCATGGCTTGCAGGCACCAGACGCCCTTGGTTGTGAGCCACGACCCGTTGATCGTGGAGCCGTGCTCGGTGAGCTCTGCCGTGTCCAGGAGGGACAGGGCGATCTGCTGCGCCGCTCCTCCCCCGGTGAGGGCTTCAGCGAGCCGCCAGCCGTCGTTTTCATAGAGCGGGCAGAGGGCGAGAAGGTCACGGACCAGGACGTAGACGTCTTCCGGGTTCCCGCACCCGCAGATGCCGAGGTCTTCGTAGAAGATCCGGTACAGGTGGTCCAAGACGTGCTCGCCTGGGGTCACGCTGCCGCTCCTTGCTGCTGCTCGGCCACGGCCTCCTGTGCGGCGTGGAGGTCTCGCCACTCCCCCAGCGTTTCCCACCTGCTGCCGCAGCCGATGCAGCGGACGCGGTGGCTGGCGGCCGTGGCGGTGAGCGGGGTGCCGCAGTAGCCGTCGCCGACCGGGACGGGGCAGACGCCGATCTGGACGCGGCCCGGGCGGCGTTCGCCGGCGACGAGGGCGGTGCATTCGGCGTGGAGGCGGCGGATCTCCTCGATGTCCTGCCCGACCGACTCGTAGGACGAGCATGCCCACAGCAGGTTGTTGGTGAGGAACTGCACCTGGTGCGGGACGGCTTGGGCGGGGTTGCCGCGCCAGGCGGCGATGCCCCAGCCGAGCGCGGCCCGCCACGAGTCCTCTACCGCGGCGAGTCGGGCGGAGATGCCGCCGGGGCCGACGAGGGCAAGGACGTCGAGGCGGGGCGGGATGGGTGGCGTCTTCGATCCGCTACCGCCGCCGCTGCCGGGCGGGCGCGCGCCACGCATGAGGGCCGCCGTGGTGTTCAGTTGCCGGAACAGGCCGGTGAGTTCGCCTATTCGCCGAGCGGTTTTTGTTTCGCAGGGTCGGCAGACGAGTCGGTCGAGTTCGTCGGTCCACAGGGGGTGGGCGCCGTGTCCGTGGGTTGGGCCGGCGGCGCATGTCGGCCAGTCGTAGCCGTCGTCGTTCGGGGCGTGGTCGTGCATGGTGCGGCTCCTCGGCGGTGGTGCGGGAAGCAGGGGCACTACTGAGCCAATGGTGCACCACAGGGTTGACGACGGGAGCCAATGGTCCAGTCGAACGCGCCCGTGGCCCGCCCCGGACGGTGGGGCGGGCCTCGACGGCGGAACGGTCAGGCGCCGCGCAGGATCTGGTACCTGCGCTCGGCTTCGGGTGACCGTTCGAGCAGCCAGCCTTCGCCGTGCTGGTCGCAGTACCGGCTGTCCTCGTCGCTGCCTCGGTGGAGGAAGCAGAGGTTGTGTTCGTTGACGCGGGGGCAGCAGCCGCAGGTGGCTTCGCAGCACTCCTCTTCGGGGGTGCAGTCCTCGCAGCGGTCGCCGGTGCAGTAGGGCTGGCCGCTGGTGCGCTGCTCGTCTTGCCCGGCCAGGTAGACGCCGGGTTGGATCTGGGTGGGTGGTCCGAGGTGGCAGTGGCAGGGGATCACGGTGTGGCAGGTCCGGCAGAGCGCCATTCTCGCCTCACTTCTCGGCGGCGGCGTCACGTACAGCGGCGACGGTGAACGGTCCGCCGCTGGTGATGCCCTTCGCGTCGGCCTGGTCGCAGAGCGCCAGGACGGCGTTGAGCCGCAGCCGTAGGGTGCTGTTCTGGGCTTCCATCTGCCGCATCAGTTCGGCTGCGGCGAACTCGGCTCGCGCGTCGAGGGCGTCGGCAGTCTCGCCCGGATCGATACCGATCATGCTCACGGTGTCCTCACTTCTCGTCTCGTGTGACGGTCGCGTGCTCCCAGACCCATCCGTCGAGCTCGTCGAAGTCGCCGGGGTTGACGATGAGACGTCCGGCCTTGTCGCGGACGATGTCGCGGACCCTGACGGTCCGGCCGTCGGTGTGGACCAGGTCACCGACCTGGAAGTCGTCGGCGGGGAGATAGAGGTCGGTCACGTGCGGGCCTCCCAGTGTGGGCAGTTGGTAATGGGCTGGTTGAGCGTCTCGGGTCCGTCCTGGTGGCAGCAGGCTTCGGGCCAGGAGTCGCATCCGCAGTCGAGGCCGGGGATGCACTGGTGGCTGGTGACGACGACCGGGATCGGCAGGACGACGGGCATCGGTTTACGCTTCATCGGCGGCGCGTTCGGCGAGCCGGGCGAGCGCGGTCGCGTAGTCGGTGACCGTCCCGGCGAAGCCGCCACCCCGCCCATAGGCGCACGTGGACTGGTTCGGAACGCACGGGATGCTGATGGAGCCGACGAAGGCGTCATCGGTGGGCTGGCCGCCTTTGAACAGCCACATATAGGGGGTGCCGAGGCTGTCGGTGCCGGTGGCGATGCTGTGCCCGGGCGGGGTGTCATCGTCGACTCCCTGCCAGTTGATGGTGCAGTGGGCGGAAGAGAACTTCGCGGGCATCGGTCTACTCCTCAAATCGGTCGGTCCAGTAACGGCGGTCAAGGCGTGCGGCTTCGGCGGGGGTCTCCCACCATGCCGGGTCTGGCGGGGGCGGTTCCTCGGCCTGGGCCGGCTCGGGCGGGGCGGTCACTGTGTCGCCGCCGTGGCCCAGCGCAGCCAGTCGGCGAGTCCGCGGGCGGCGGCCTGTTCGCGGGTGGTCTCGCGCCGGGCGTCTCCGGACGGACCCAACTCGGCGATCCACCACCGCCACCCGTTCCGGCCGCTACGCGACGTACCGCCGTAGGACGGGGCAACCACGACGATCAGCCGGCCGTCGGAAACGACATGCCACCGACGGGACTCCGACCAGTCCGACGCCTTCACCAGGACGGCTGCCTCGATGACGGTCCGGGCCGCGCGGGCGGAGAGCGGCTTGCGGGTCACCATGGCTCCTCGTCGTAGTCGGCGGCCAGGAGGACGGTCCGTGCGGCGGCGCGCTCGGTGTCGAGGCGGTTCTGGATGCGCCAGTAGCGGGGGCAGTCGATGCGGTGGCAGGTCGCGCAGATCGGGTCCCCGCCGGTGCCGGGGTACGCGTCCGCGTGCACCGCCCGCATCCGGTCCTGAGCGGTGACCGGGCGGGCGGGCCGGGCGGCACGGCGACGCTGCATCCGGTCGAGGATCAGCTCCTCGTCGGGCGGCGTCCACGAGTGCACGCCGACGCTCGACCTCCAGCGCCGCCCGTGAAGGTGGCGCTCCTCACCGCACCACAGGCAGCCGTAGGGGACTGCGAAGTCCAGGCGGGTCACGAGCTACCCAACTGCGTGCTGGTGATCAGCGGGTGCGGCTCCAGGGAGACCCAGTCGCATCCGCCGTGGGCGTGCACGGCTCCGTCGTCGTCCTGCCAGGCGCTGTCGAGGTCGAATGGGATGCGCTTAGCAGCCTCAACGAACGGACCCTTGGCGGCTTCTTTGTTGGCGTAGACGCCGAGGACGGTGCCGCCTTCGTGGTCCTCTCCCTGGGACAGGATCCAGACGACCGGGCCGGCTGGTTGCTGACGGTTGGCGAGTGCGCTCACGAGTTCTCCTAGGCGGTGAGTTCGCGGGGGATGGTGAGGAGGAGCATGTCGGGCCGGTAGGTGGTGCAGCCGTCGACGGTCCAGTAGCCGGAGTCGGCGCTGATACCGAGGACGTAGGCGTTGTGCGTGCACCAGTCGCAGTGCCCGGGGTTGAACGGGCGCGCCCCGCCAGCCTGCGGCCGACTGGTGTGGGAGAAGTACGACACCCACTGGGCGCGGTCGACCGGGTTGAGCTGGTGGTCGTAGTGCGGCTGGATGGTGCCGACCAGGGCGTCACCGGGGCGAATCTCGGCGACCGGGGTGATGCGCACGGCGGCCGGGTCAAAGCTGCCCTCGGGCGGGGTGGCCATGCGCCAGCCGGACGCGGTCTCGGTACTGGGCGCGCGCACGATCACCCGGTGGAAGGGGATGAGCTCGGGCATCAGGGGCTCCTTACGCGACAACAGTGGGCCCGGCCTGCCGCGGCCGGGCCCCTGGATGGTTCAGGCAACCTCGCGGGCGTAGGCCACGGCCTGGGCGAGCATGCCGGGCACCTCGTCCGCTCCGTCGCCGTTCCAGCCGGCGAGCGGAATCCAGCGCTTCGCCGCTGCGTCGTCCTCGTCGCGGGGGTCGATGTCGTCGGCGGTCGAGGTGCGGAACGTTTCGACGGTGTAGGGGGACCAGCGGTTGTTGGGCTCTGCGGTCGCCACGATGAACACGGTGCCGACCCGCTGGACATCCAGGATGCGGGCGTCGACCGGGACGCCGATGTCGGTGAGGGCGCGACGGGCGATGGCTTCGCGGAGCTGGGTGATTCGGGCGGTGGTCGTCAACGTGGGCTCCTCACGGATGGTGCTGGCCGGGTTCGTCTGGTGCGCCGTGAAGTTGGTTTAGGCGGCCTCCGTGTAGGCGGCCTGGAAGAGGGAGGGCTGGGCGAGGTGCTTGGTCTGCTTGTAGGTGACGAGGCCGACGTAGAGGGCCATGTCGAACGGCCGGTAGACGTGGACGTGGATCCAGCGGCCGGTCGACCGGTGGCGGACCCAGCAGCGGACGGGCTCGGTGCCGGTGGCGGCGATGTGGGCCTTCTTGACGTGCCGGCCGTACCAGGACTGGTAGCCGTCCTTGAGGTCGCTGGCGCCGAGGCGGTCGAGGACGTCGCCAGTGCGGATCAGCAGTCCGGCTTCGACCTGGGTGATGATCTGGCCGCTGCGGGCGCGGTAGGTGAGGGCCTTGCAGACGCGGCGGGCCGCAGCGTGGGTGCGGCGTATGACGGTGATCGCGCGGGCCTTGACGATGCGGCGGCTGCGGTTCGAGCTGAGCATTGCGGGTCCCCCCTGGTGCGGCTTACTGCCAACTTTCTTGGCACTTCGATAGTGACACGACCAACCAGCGGAGTGCAACATAGTTGGCATGACGAATCCCCGAATCACTGCCCACTCAGTTGGCGTCGAGCTGCCTACCGACTTGGCAGCCACGCGTGAGACGATCTGGGACATGACGCCACGCCCCGACCCGCAGACCGAAGCCTCCTGGCTGCGCAAGCTCGACCGAGCAACGACCGCCCACGAGAAGGCGCGCGCTGCCCTGGACGAGCTGATCGCCGACGCGCGGGCGGCCGGTGTCCCACTCATGACCATCGCCAAGCACACGCCCTACAGCCGCGAGTGGGCACGGAAGATTGCCGACCGCATCGATAACGAACGGTCAGCTCAGGCCGGAAAGGATCAGGCATGACTGCGGGCGCGGTCCGTACCTCTCTCTATCGCCTTTACGACGCGGGTAACGTGCTGCTGTACGTCGGCATAGCCGAGGACCCTGCGAAGCGATGGGCCGAGCATGCTGCGAACAAGACATGGTGGCCGAACGTAACCCGCCGAGATGTCGAGTGGTTCCCCGCCCGCGAGCTAGCGGAAGACGCTGAACGCATCGCCATCACCACCGAGCGCCCTGCACACAACATCCGCCATGCTGTACCCCACCTCTCCGACAACGAGCGCGCTGATCTGTTCGCTCGGTACAAGGAAGCAGTCAGAACGGAGCGCGACCTGCGCCCCCAGGTGAAGGAGGCCGCAGTGCAGGAGATGTTGGCCGGCGCCTCGGTCACCCAGCTCGCCAAGCTCACCGGCATGACCCCCGAGGTGTTCCGCCGCATCGCGCGCGCCGAAGGAGTAGAGCGGAAGCGGGAGCCCACAGTCGGCCGCGAGGTCGAGGCGAAGCGGGCCGGCAGGGATGCCTCGTGACCGCGGACCTGCCAGAGTGGCGCCCATAGCCGTTTCCCGTTTCCCGTCCCGCTCCCCCACTGTGCTGGGGCAGACTGCGGTCATGGCGCTGAGGTTCACGGTGCAGGGCGAGGACGAGCAGGAGACGGCGGAAGGGCTGCGGCTGCTGCTGGCGGCCGGTCTGAGTCTGGCGATGCCGCCCCGGCAGATGGTCGGCAACGGCTGGATGGCCCGCGCTGTACCTGTACGCAACACGGAAGCCCCGACCCGTGAGGGCCGGGGCTCTGTCGTGTCTGGGTAGGTCAGTCCCACACCCAGTTCTGCCGGGCTTGCGCGGCCCGGTTCGCGGCGCCGCCGAGGAGTGTGGCGAGTTGCGCCCACTCCGGGTTCATGGCCCGGCTGCTGGCCGCTTTCATGAGGAGCGCGGCGACCCGGCCGGCCTCGGCGGGCGGCGTGACGAGGGGCGTGTACAGCCGCCCGTCGAACAGGTGCCGGACCTCTCGCCACTCCGAGCTGGTGAGGGTGTGGGCGAGGTGCTGGCCGAGGGTGGCGATGGTGGTGGCGGACCGGGTGTTCGGCACGCCGTGGCTGATGCTGATTCCCATGGGGGTCTCCTTAGAGGTTGCGGGTGTGGGCGAGTTCGGCGGCGCGGTCGAACGCGAGGATTACCGGGGCGGGGCTGGTCTGGGCGTCCTGCCAGGACGGGATGGTTTCGGCGTCGGGGAAGCCGCGGCGGATGGCTTCGAGGAGGACGGCGCAGGCGTCGTCGGCTTGGCCGCGGTTGGCGGCGACGGCCCGGATGTGCCCGATGGCGCAGGCGGCGCCTTGCTCGTCACGTAACTGGCCGCGGAGCCAGCCGTTCTGCTGGAGCCGGGTCTGCGCCTGGTGGAGCACGGTGGCGAGCGGCGTGGTGTACGGGCAGGGTGTCGGCTGCGGGACGAGGTGCGGCGGGGCGGTGATCTCGGGCAGCGGGTCCGCGGCGGGCAGGTGGGCGGTGTTCACGTCGACGGCCAGGTGCGCGAGGGTGATCCGCTCGTCCATGACCGCGCCGACGAGCGCGAGCCGTGCGTCGAGGTCGAGGACGGGCGCCGCCTCAGGCGGAGCGGCGACGGCGACGGCGGCGGCGGCGGTCACGGCTTGGCCTTCCCGGTGCCGTCGCACTCGGAGCAGGGCACCGAGAACTGGTCGCCGCCGAAGGCGCTGAACAGCCGACGCTTGCCGGAGCACTTCCAGCACAGGCCGCGGGCGGTGGCTTGGGCGGGTGGGAGGCTGCCGTTCTGGGCCTCCCATTCCTCGTCGGTCATGGGGTGGGGCATGATGGTGTCTCCTCGTCTGATCTTGGATTGGGTTGAGGAACCGGGCCGCCCCTGGTCGCTTCCAGGCATTCGAGGGGCGGCCCGGCTTGGTCAGAGCCGCCAGGAGCCGAGGGGCCGGCGGGTACGCGGGTCGGAGCCGTTCCGGACGTGCTTCTCCAGGCCGCGGATCTCGGCTTCGTCGAGGATGCCCTCGTAGTCGTTGGAGCCGAGCGGGCCGGTGACCTGCGGGCCGGGCTCACCGGAGCGCCGCATCCGCGGCTTGGTGTCGTAGACCGGTCCCCAGTTCCGGCAGAGTTCGGTGGCGGTCATGCCGCCGTCGGTGCGGGGTGTGCCGGTGAGGCGGGAGCACTCGGTGAAGATGTGCTCCTCGTACCGCTGGGCGTCCTCGAACGAGGCCCGGCGGGTCTCCAGGTCACGGATCACGTAGTAGGGCTTGCCGAGCTTCAGTTCGCGGGCGAACTTCTTGTCCTGGTGGGGCTGCCACGTCTGGGCCATGATGTTGATCTCCATTCCGGTTTGTGATGGTTTGTCCTTGCTGATCTGTGGTGCTCGTCGGGAGAAGCCGCAGGTCAGGCGCACCCTGCCCCCTGATCGGCCGCCGCTCGGAGCGTGAGCCGATCAGGCGCCGATCAGCGACTCACGTGTCCGTGACCTGCGTGTTTGTCGGACGAGCAGCGCCGAGCGGCGGCCGATCAGTGGGGCATTAGGGATTTAACGGTCACAGCAGGTGGCGGAGACGATCACGCTTGAAGCCGCGCGGGTTCTTCTCCTCGCCGATCGGACCGAGCGTGATCGGCGAACCCGCGCCTGCCTGCTTCATCAGCGCCTTCAGCTCCTCGGCACCCATCTCCCCGTAGGTGTCGGCGTCGAAGTCGCGGAGCGCCGCGAGCAGCACCTCGGTCTTCATCCGGTCGACGCCCGCCTTCTCCATGACGGCGACCGCGTCCTCAACCGCGGCCCGCGCCGGACCATCCGTCAGCTCCGCGCCCGCGGGCGGCTCGGCGCCACACAGGCGCAGCAGCCGTTCCCACGTCAGGAGTTCGACCGGCGCCGGCTTCTTCAGGTCGCCGTCCTTGTCGTACTCCGGCTCGACGTACTCCGGCAGGTCCACGGTGCGCATCGCATCGAGGCTGTCCTGGTCCGGCTCGACCAGCCCGGCCTCCAGGCGCTCCGCGGCCAGCTTGCGCAGCGTCTCGGACGGCGTCTCGTGGACGGCGTACTCGATCGGCTCGTCGGGCCGACCCGGCACGCCCTGGATGTACACGTGCCCCGCGTCCTTGGGGTCGGTGTCGGTGGCCGGGGACAGCTTGTGCGGCAGCCAGCCCTCGGCGACGGCCCCGTCACCGAACACGGCACGGGTGTCGCCGACCTTGCACGGGCCGACCGCCTTCAACGCGATCATCTGGGCGATGTTCTCCCCCAGGTAGAGCTTGGTGCCGCCCTGCGACGCGATGATCAGGGTGACGGCTTCCTTGCGGCCGACGAGCAGCAGGTCGAACGCGAGCCGCTTGGCCAGCTCGGACCCCTTCGGGAACTCGTCGAAGACGATCGTGAAGTGGGGATGTTCCTTGCTGACCTTCCACTTCTTGCCCATGCCGAGCTTCGCCCGCAGTCGGGCGCGTCCCTTGGACAGCATCAGGAAGAACAGCAGGACGGCTTCGATCTGTTCGTGGCTGCGGCCGGTGACGCGTACCGCGTCGTGCAGGTCTTCCAGGCCGTCGCCATGCGGGTCGAGGTCGATGGTGATGTTGTCGTAGCAGGCGGTGGTGATCTCGCCGATCGCCTGCAGCATGCCGGTCTTGCCGCCACCGGACGCGGCAACGACCAGGCCCATGACGCCGGCGAACGCGGCGTCGAGGGAGTCCCCGCCGACCGACGTGCCGAGGCGGGACTTGTCTGTGATAGAGATCGACTTCGGGGCGCGGTAGGGCAGCCCGGGTGCGGTGGCGAACGGATTGCCCTCGACCAGGCGGAGGATGGCGCAGGCCCGGCGCTCGACTACCGGCTGCGGTCGGACGCCGTTAGTGGGCAGGTCGAAGCGGGTCTCGAGGCCGCCAGCCTTGGCGATGATGGCCTCAGGGGTGCCTTCGCCGACGCGGACCTTGCACTGCCAGCCCCACGGCTGGCGTTCCATGTCCCACACCTCGACGACGGGGACGTTCTCGGCGACCATCGCGAGGAGCACGCATACGGCGGCCTGCTGCGGGGTCTCGGCCCGGCGGATCGGGAACGGCCGGGCGCCCTCGGGGAGGTCGTCGAGGGTGACGGAGCCGTGGGTGCGGGCGGTGTCGTCGGCGGGCAGGCCGAGTGCTTCCTCGACGCCGGGCTCGCTGCGGTCGCGGCCGTGGAAGGCGCCGATCCCGAAGGCTCCGAGTCCGGCGATCAGGTCGATCCAGAGGCTGCCGGTGACGGCGCCGAAGCCGACTCCCCCGGCGACCGCGCCGGCCGCGGTGGCGGTCTTGCCAAGGAATGTCTTGCGGTGCTGCCTGTACTCGGCGCGGTGCTTGTCGGCCTCCTTCTTCCAGGTCCCTGCCAGAGCCGGGTCGCCGGCTGCTTCGCGGACCGCCCGGTCGGCGTCGGCGATCAACTGCGGGTAGTGGTTGTGGTAGCGGTCGAGCCACAGCCGGCCGAGCTGCTTGTAGCCGCGGACGGTGTGCGGCAGCCGGGCCAGGTGCGCGACCCGGTTGGTGTGGGCGGCGACCTTACGCACCGACTCCAGCGGCTTCCGGGTGGCCGGCTCGTCCTTGAAGACCGGGGCCGCGGCGGGCGACGGGACGAGCGTCAGGGTGGGGCGCTCGTCGTACAGCGGGGTAGCCATGGCGGGTGTCAGTCCTTCGTCTCGAGGGCGATCTTCGCGGCGGTCTGCTTGGCTGTGATGGCGGCCTGACGGCGGGCGCCGGGCGTGTACTTCACGTCGCCCTTGGTGCGGCGTCCGCGTCGCGATGGCGGGTTGTAGACGCGGGACTTCTTCGCACCGGGCACTTGCGATGCGACCTGCTGTGTTGATCCGTTTACGGGGCGCTTCTGGCGGGCCGCTTCGACCCTCAGTTCGGCCGCGTTGCGCATCCGCAAAACCTCCGCGGACTCGCCCGGCTTGGCGCCTTCGACGTCGAGCTTGGCGCGCTCCCAAATGGCCTGGGTGACGGTCGTCTCGCCGAGGTCCGCGGCGAGCTTCACGGCGTGCTCCCACACCTTCGGGAAGTGCGTCTTCCGACGCTCCGCCAGCTGCTTCGAGGTCTCCGCCGTGGCCTTCGCGGCAGCCTCCTTCTGGGCCTGCTGTTGTGCCTCTTCGGCGGCCCTCTGGGCGGCCTCTGCCTTGGCTGCTTTCTCCGCCGCGCGCCGCTCCCGCCGGCTGGGTACGCCGTCGCGCTTGCGGATCCGGCCGTGCTCGTGGAGGTCCCAGACGCCGGGGCCGGCGATCGACGCGAACGCCGTACCGATCGCGGTCGCCGGGTCGAAGGCGCTCAGGCCGTGCCACAGGTTGATGCCGGCGGCGAGGAACGCGAGCATCCAGGCGATCAGCCGGTAGTGCCAGTGCGGCCGGTGGGAGGCCACCGCGGCGGCGGCGCCCTTGAGGACGACCCAGGCGCCGCCTTCGAGCATGAGCGGGGCGGCCATCAGCCACAGCGCCTTCGGGTTGTAGAAGGCGGCTACCTGTACGGGCAGGGCGACGATCGCGCAGACGATGTAGAAGCTGCGGGCGTAGCCGCGCCACCGGTCTTCGGCCTCGGTGATCTCGGCTGCCTCGGCGGCGGCTGCGGCCTGCTGTTCGGCGGCCCGCCGGTCGGCGTCCTCGCGGGCGCGGTCGGCGTCGGCCTTGCGCTTCCGGCTCTCCGCGATCCGCGCCTCGGTAGCGGCGTCGTCCTCGCGGGCCTTGCGCTCCTGCCGGTCGTTGGCGAGGCGCAGCTTCCGCGCCTCCTCCTCCGCCTTCGTGCGGATCGCGTCGGCCTCGGCTTCGGCCAGCTTGAGCGCGGCTTCCTTCTCGGCTTCGGCGGCGAGGCGCTGCTTCTCCGACTCGGCCCATGCCTGGGCGCGGATTGCTTCGGCCTGCGCCTGGGCGATGATGTCGCTCTCCGGCTGCGCCTCGACCGGCTCGGGCACGGCTGACTTGGGCTCGGTGGTGGGGGTGGCGGCGGCTCCTATGGGCTGCCAGTCCCCCAGCACGGGCACCGGCTGCGGCCTGGTGTGGCCGTTGACCTTCGGCGGGCTGGCAGTCATGGCGGATCAAGTCCTCTCAGGTGTCAGGCGGTCTGGGTGGCGGGTGCGGGCTGGTGCTTGCGCCAGGCGATGCCGGCAGCGATCAGCCAGACCGGGCCGGGGACGAGTCCGGCGATCACGGCGAGTCCGGCGAGGAGCAGGGTGATCGGGGCGGCGGCCGGCGGCCACAGCCCGACGGTGATCAGGTACAGGGCGAGCAGGGTGAGCAGGATGATGCGGATCATGACGACCTCACTCGGGGTCGGAACGGATGGTGGGGGTGCTGGTCAGTTCTCCTTGGCGCCCGGACCGGGGCCGGACGCCGCGGGCAGCCGATCAGCTGGAGCGGCTGGCGGGGGCGAGGTCGTCGTCGGTGAACGCGTAGCCGACCAAGCCGCCGAGGAGGCCGAGGCCGGTGACGATGTTCAGGTCGTTCTCGTGCAGGGTGACGGTGCCGGTGCGGCCGATCAGCCGCTTGGCCCGGGGAGACGGCAGACGGCTGGTGCTGACCACGGTGACGCGGGTGCCGATCAGGTACATGAGGCGCTCCTCTCGGGTCGGGTCGGGCGGCCGGTCAGGCGGCGGTCTCGGTCTGGAGGTCGGCGAGCTTCTGCCGCAGTCGCCGATTCTCGGCCTCCAGTCCCGCATTGACGGTGCGGAGGCTGTCGGCGCTGGTGGCCAGGCGTTCGGCGTGGTCGGACATGGTCCGGAGCGTCTCCGTCAGCCGGACCATCAGCACCGTGACGGCCTGGCGGGGCAGGTCCGGGTTGGTGATGTCGGCGGCCTCGGCCTCGCCGATCACGCGGCGACTGTCCTCGACGTAACGGGCGGTGAGATCCATCGGGGCGGCCCTTCCGGGGGTCAGGCGGCGGCCGGGTAGTGGAAGCCGTCGAGCTCGGCGAGCAGGTCGGCGTCGGCGGCGAGCCGGATCGTCGCCATCCGGGTCCGGTCGCCGGACGCGACGGCGGCGGCGTAGTCGGCGAACAGGTCGGAGATGCTGCGGACGTTCACCTGCGCGTCCAGCTCGGCGACCGTCGTGGTGGCGCGGACGTGCCGGCCGATGTCGGTGGAGCCCAGGTCGGCGGAGATCAGGTACGGGGACATGACGGATCACGGATCCTCTCGGGTCGGTGGTGCTGGGGGTGGTGGTCAGGCGGTGACGGGGGTCAGGTCGAAGCGGGTGACGGTGACGAGTGCGAGGTCGACGTCCTCGCAGACCTGGCGGACGAAGTGGTCGCGGATCACCTCGCGCCCCGCGTGCTCGGTCAGGTCGAATTGGCCGAAGGCGTACCGGACCCCGGTCGTCAGCTGCGCGTCCTCGTTACGGAACTCGGGGGGCGTGTGCTCGGGAATGTAGACGCTGGGGAACTCGACCTTCAGGTCGTAGTCGTAGCGGCCGGGCGCGATGATCTCGCCGGAAACGGGCATGGCTGTACTCCTCGGTTGGTCATGCCGGGATCGGATGGGGTGCCGCGGGTGGCGGGACGGGGGCGTCGGAGACCGCCACCCGCGGCGGATCGGGGGGTTAGCGGGGCCGGTTCTCGGACCGCTTGTTGGCCTCGGCGACCTTGCGGGACAGTTCGGCGTGGCCCGCGTCGTCAAGGCAAAGGATGAAGCCGGGGTGACCGCCGCGCGGACGGGTCGGCAGGGGCTCCTTCGCCCGCTCGTGCTCGGCCATCACCGGCCCCGCTTCTTCTCGTCGCGGAACGTCGCGTAGTCGCCGGGCGGGTAGACGTAGTTCGTCAGCGCACCCTCAGCGGCCACAGCAGCGGCACCAGCGGTCGCGATCACGGCAGCGGTCCCGGCGTGCCCGTGGTTCGAGGCTGCCTGCGCGGCCACCGACGCCACCTGCGTGGCGCGACGAGCGGAGGCGGGCGAGCCGTCAGCGGTGTTCATCGCTCCGTAGAGAGCGTCACGAGCCCTGTCACGTAACCCCATCACGCCGCCCCCTCGACGACGACGAGGAAGGTGTCGTTCGGCAGGTCGAGTACCACCTCAGCGGCTACGCCGTTGCGGCGCTGCTCGGCGGCGAACTCCTCGGCCGGCCGGGAGCCGCGCGGGTGGCCGGCCGGGAACTCGGCGAGGACCGTGCGGGCGCTCACCGAGCCAGTCCGATCAGGTCCAGGAGGTCAGCGTCGGCCAGGACAGCGCGGGCACCGGCCATCAGGTCTACGGCGGCGGCCAAGCTGTCGGCGTCCAGGTCCGTCATTCGGCCCGACGCGGCGACCGCGGCCAGGTCCCGGGCATGCTCGGCGGCCACCTCGTACTCGGTGACCGCACGGACCACGTCCGGGTTCATCGGCAGGGCCAGCGCCCAGCCGAGACGGCGCATCGCGGCGACGGCGGCCGGCGACGCCGGCTCGGTCAGGACCGGCGCGGTGGCCGGGTGCTCGGCGCGCACGGGCGTGCCGATAAGATCGGTGGTAGCCACAGGGTCTCCTTCACAGAACCTGGTGGTTAGGGCCGACCTGCGAGGTGAGAGTCGCGGTGTTCGGCCCGATCTTCTTTTGTGCACCGTTCGCGGACTGGGTCCGGTGAGAGTGAACGGCGAAGCCACCTTCAAGGTGCTGCCTTGAAGGGCGACTGATACGACCGTAGAGGTCTCCACGGGGCGAGTCAAGCGCACAACTCGACTCTTCTAGCTGAGCCTTGAGCAGTCGTCGGATCGCCCGTACTCTCGCGTCATGGCCGACTCCCCCGACTCTCCTTACGCCCGGCACGACGAAGAACTGCGCGCCATCACGGACCTCACCGAGCGCTGGTCCGCCTACCTGGAGCGCGCCGCTTTCCTGGAAGACGAGTTGGAACTGTGGCGCCGCCGGCAGCGGCAGGAGATCGCGCTGGGATTCCGGGAGCAGGGAAAGACCTGGAAGGAGATCGGCCAGATCATGGGGGGCGTCAC
Source organism: Streptomyces sp. NPDC015220 (assembly GCF_043079345.1). Lineage (NCBI taxonomy): Bacteria > Bacillati > Actinomycetota > Actinomycetes > Kitasatosporales > Streptomycetaceae > Streptomyces > Streptomyces sp. NPDC015220. The sequence continues at coordinate 155,790 of NZ_JBIBUK010000001.1, forward strand.
GTTGCAGCGCGCCCACCAGTTCGGCAAGGGCGAGTGAAGCATCCATGGGTCCAGTCAACGCGTGCGCCCACGCGATGCCCATGAAGCAGCAGTGCAGCACCATGCAGTGATCTGCAGCGGCCCATGCAGCAGCATGCAGGCCCGCCGCAGCCAGGCCCACGACCGCGGCCCGGAGGCCGATAGTGGACAACGTTCAGTGGACCGGGCAGACAGCTGCCCGACTCCAAGACGCGTTCGAAATGACCCAGGAACAGTTCGCCGGGAAGCTCGGGGTGTCGGTGCGCAGCGTCGCCGCATGGCGCGCCAGCCCCACCATGGTCCCCCAGCCAGAAACCCAGCGAATCCTGGACACGGCCTACAGGAGGGCAGGTGATGCGGTGCGCCGCCGGTTCATCCACTTGTCGCGGATAGCGGCGCCGCAGCCGGAAGCGCAGGCGCTGCGGGTGGCGATCGCTGTGGTCCGCCGCAACGGCGACGTGCTGCTGGTGTGCCGGCAGGACGGCGACGACATCGCCTGGCAGTTCCCGGCCGGCATCGTGAAGCCGGGCGGCTCCCCATCGAAGGTCGCCGTCCGGGAGACGCTGGACGAGACCGGCGTGCACTGCCTGGTCCGCGAGCATCTGGGTGAACGGCTCCACCCTCGGACGCGCGCAATGTGCGACTACTTCGTCTGCGACTACGTGCACGGCGAGGCGGTCAACGGGGACGCCTCCGAGAACGTCGCCGTGGCCTGGGCTCCGATCCGGGAGCTCTCCCGGTTCATCCCCGCCGACCGTATCTACCCGCCGATCCTCGACGCCCTGGAGGCGACCGTATGACCACCGAGAAGAAGCCCGACGTCAGTGCCGCGATCATCACCGACGGGCAGCGCGTGCTGATGGTGCGCCGCCGGGTCTCCGAGGGCGAACTGTCGTGGCAGTTCCCGGCCGGCGGTGTCGAGGACGGGGAGACGGCGGAGCAGGCCGCGGTCCGGGAGACGCTCGAGGAGACGGGGCTGACCGTGAAGGCGGTCAAGTACATCGGAGACCGGGTGCACCCGAAGACCGGGAAGTTCATGGCGTACACCGCCTGCGAGGTCGTCGAGGGTGAGGCTCGGGTCGCGGATGTCGAGGAGCTGGACGCGGTGACGTGGGCGCGGCACGAGGAGCTGCCTGGCCTGGTGCCCTACGGGCTGTTCGAGCCGGTGCAGGCCTACCTCGACGACGTACTGCCGCACGCGTAGGCGGCTTTCCGTCACCTCGCTCAGTGACGGCCGACCGTCATCCGGTCACAGGGTGTTCCGCCGCCCAGCTCATAGCTATGACCTGCGGAAATCCCACTCTACTGCGCCAACTGTCTCTCGATTCGATCTAGCCTCCGACGTCCAGCACGGGCGGCGAAAGGCGGATAGAACTGGAACGGCCGGGTGCGCGAACACCCGGCCGGTTGAACCGGCGAGCGCGAACTCGCCGATCACGCAATCCCGTCTCGTCAAAGAAGGACTACAGCATGAAGGTAGCAGCCTCCCCCTGCCCCGCGCCGCTCGCTTTGTCGACACAGCACCTTATGGATACGCCGCTCGACGCGCTCCTCGCCGAGCTGGACGTGGATGTGTCGGTGCTTGAGGCAGGCCCCGGTTTCACGGGCGGCACCTATGTCCGCGACGACGGCTCGGTGCTGCTCGCCCGGCCGGCGGGCCGTCCCGAAGCGGAGTGGGAGATGCTGGCCCGCGCGATGCTGGGCTGCCTGCTGCGGGTGCCGATGCCGCCTCTGCCGGAGCCGTACCAGCTGACAGTGATCGCGAAGTAGGCCGTTCGCGTGACGGTGCGCCCCCGACCGGGATGGTCGGGGGCGCTTCGCGTGCGCCGGTTTCGCGCTCTTGTGGCCGCACCGCCCTCCCCCGACCGTGGTGCACGACTGCAGTTGCACCGCGACGATAGGGGGCTTTCGTGCGGCGTAGGTGGGATGACGCGGTGGGCTGGCTGCTGCTGCGGCTGGCCGCGGTGCTGCACCGGAGGGTGGCGAGCCGGTCGGCGTGGGGGCGGTGGCAGGACCGGCGGGACTGGGCTATCCGGACGGCGGAGCGGAAGGGGGTGCCGGTGGAAGCGTTGGCGAAGCGGATGCGGTTGACGCCGGGCCGGATCCGGCAGGTACTCAGCGGGAAGAGGCTGGACGAGCCGCCTGCCGTCGAGGATGCCGCCTGACGAGTCTGGCCCCGCTCAAGGTGGCGCGGGTCTGAGTAGCCGGCCATCCCACTCTGCAGCGCCGTCGGAGTGGGCCAGGCGCGCGTTCTCCTGCGGGCTGTCAGGGCCCTGTGCCATAGTGGCCATGCCATCGGGAGACCGGTGGCTGCTCCCCGCCGATGCGGGGGTGGCCCGAGACCTATAGGGGCTTTGCGTTGCTCCCCATGCACGTGGGGATGGTCCCAGGCTCAAGGGCCGTGGTAGATGCTCCCCGCCGTTGCGGGGGTGTTCCAGTGGATGGGCATGGCGATCATTCGTGATGGCCGTTTTCCCCGCCGATGCGGGGGTGTTCCCGTTCACTACTTGCAGTTGTCCCCGCCTCCGCGGGGTTGAGCCCCGGCCTTTGGGTCGGGGCCTTTTCCGTTCCCCCTCACCAACCGGTTGACGCATGCGGTTACCCCTGCCATCATCGAGACAGTAAACGCATGCGGAAACCATCCGCATGGAGAGGGGGACCGATGAACACCACCACCGCCGCCACCCAAGCGCACGTCACCGTCGCCACCATCCGCACCTGGTGCCGCCGCGGAGTCATCACCGCCACCAAGACCGCCGGCCAGTGGGTCATCGACACCGCCTCCCTCAACCACCGCATCGCCATCGGCCAGAGGAAGGCCCGCATGACCGCCACCACCTACCGCATCGAAAAGGGCACCACCGTCAAGTACGGCACCGAGCACACCACCTGGACCATCACCCGCACCGACGGCACCCCAGCCGGCTACGGCCCCGGCAAGGACTCCCGCATCTACGACGCCACCTTCTACAGCCGGGAAGCCGCCGAGTTCTACGCCAAGTTCTACGAGAACACCCCCGCCGGCTTCCGTCTCGAGAAGACCATCCCCCGCGCCGGCCGCATGGACAGGTCCACCTACTGGCGGATCACCGGCAGCACCAACGGCGACCCCCGCGACATCGACCAGAAGATCAACGCCGACAGCGACCCCTTCGACACCGCCAAGGCCGACATCCTCATCCAGTGGGCAACCCAGCACGCCGCTGGCGCCCCGGACCGGATCGCGAAGAAGGCCGAGGCGGACGCTATCGCCGCCGCCGAGGCCACCGTCCGCGAGGCCCGCGAGGCGCAGCTCAAGGAAGCCCGCCGCCAGAAGGGCCCCCTGGCCACCCCGAAGCAGGTCGACTACATCCTCACGCTCCTCGCTCGCCGCGAACGGACCGGCGAAGGCGGCGGCTTCTTCTACGGCCCCACCGACCGCGCCGGGCTGGAGCTGCTGTCCCGCAGCGACGCCTCCTCCTACATCACCTCCCTGAAGGGCGACTACTGATGAGCCGCGACGACAGCCGACCCCTCACCGGTGACGAGCCCATCGAGACAATGACTCTGCGGGACGTCATCGCCAGCTACGACAAGCGCAACGTCGGCATCGTCCACGGCCAGCGCTTCACCTGGGTCCACGGCTACAACGTCACCAACCCGCAGCCCCTCATCGGCGGGGGCACCGGACCCCGCATGGTCTACCTCACCGACTGCTACGGCGACGAGATCCCCGGCACCTACGGCTACCGGGCTGCCGAAGTCCAGACCGTCGTCACCGAGCACCCCACCGCCTGACCAGGAGCGACCATGAACCGGATCACCATCTACAGCACCCAGCCCAACGATCAGGGCGGTTACGACCGGCTCGGCTGGTTCGACCTCGACGCCGCCGAACACATCCTCGAGGAGGACTCCCGCTGGGACGGCCAGAACATGCGCGGCGTCATCTCCGGCATGCAGATCAACCGGGCGCAGCTGTATCGCACCAGCAGCGGCCGGTGGGTCGAGAACCAGGACGCCCGCCCCGAGTTCAACGGCCCCGACCAGTGGCGGTTCCTCACCGACGACGAAGCCCGCGAATGGATGATCAAGAGCGGCGACCGAGAGGCCGAGGAGGCCCTGGAGAAGTGGTTCCCCGACACCCCCGACGAGTCCGGGCCCAACCTCGGCGGCCGGCCCACGGTCGGCCCGAAGGTCGAGGTACGCCTCGCCCCCGAGGTCCTCGCCAAGGTCGACGCCCGCGCCGCCGAGGCAGGCGTGAAGCGCGCTGAAATGCTCCGCCGGATCATCACCGACGCCGTCTGACCACACCGCCCCAGAGAGGAACGACACCAGGGCCGCCGACTTCCGGGCGTTCACCACGACTCACTGACCTGACAGACGAAGGAGCCCCCGGCCGCGGTGTGCGGTCGGGGGCTTCGTCGTCAGCCGAGGTAGGTGATCTGGAAGATGGTGATCACGTCCTCCTGCTTGCCGACCATGAGAACGGCGAAGGCCTGCGGGGTGATCAGCATGCGAGTGATGCCATCGTCTACGCCCCAGGGCTCGGTGACCGCGAAGGGGTCGTGGCAGGCGTCGGCAAGCGCGAGGGTCAACGCTTCACTGGCGGCCGGCGGCATCGCCTCGTGGACGGCTTCGGCGGCAGGGTCGTACTTGAGGCGATACATTCGCGGGCCTTCCTGCGTGCACGTGATCTCCCAGTTGCCCCGATGACTTGCGTGCCCCGATGATGCGGAGTGTAGCGAATGGGTGACTGGGGGTGTGACGTGTTGCGATCAGGCTACGCCGCGAGCGCGAGCACGCTCCGCTTCACCGAGGACCCGCTCAGTAGCGTCGGTCCAGTCGGCGGTTGGATCCTCGCCCCGCTCCTGCGCTGCCGCGATGTCCCGCCCGCGTTCGACGGCGACGACAATGTCCTTGGCGATGCGCTCCCAGCGGGCGAAGACTTGCAACAGCTCGTGGGCTGGCGCGCGATTGATCTCACGGAGAAACCGCTGGGCTAGGGCCGGGTTACCGAGGGCGTCGCGAATGGACTCGATAGTCCACTGCTGCTCGCTCATCGTCGCCTCCTGGGCCCAGCAGAATTCATGGAGCGTGATATCACCGTAGCGCACGGCCTAGGCCGAGATGACGGCACCAGCCCGGAACATCGCTAGGTGGTGATCTGGCGTATGCCGTCGGCATATGCCCTAATGCCGCTCCCTCGTCACGCCTCCCACCGCCGCACTGGGATGCCAGCGGCTTCGGCGAGCCGGGCGGTGTGGCTGGCGCCACGGGAGCCGTCGCGGACGAAGGCCAGGCAGACGTCGGCGCCGAGCTGGACCATCGCGGCGTTGCGGCGGAAGCCAGCCGACCGGTCGAGGAAGCCACCCGGCCGCCAGTCCGCGGGATGCGGCTCCTCGATGACCCCGTCGGCGAACTGGGCGGCGACCGCAACCCACTCGGCGGCCTGCGCGTCGGCTCCTCGAAGACAGGCGCCGTGCACGACGACCAGGCGCCGGCCGGCGAGCAGCGCCTCGTGCAGGGTGTCGTTGAGGGCGGCCCACACCACGCCGGGCGTGGGCCAATCCCTCGAGCCGGTCACCAGGACCCGGTAGGTCACGGCTGCTCCTGGTCGAGTCGGATACGGATGCGCTGCCCGGCGAGTTGGGTGATGCGGTCGGCCCAGGTCAGGCTGAGGGTGGAGCCGCCGTTCAGCATCATGCTCAGGTGCTTGGTGCTGATGCCGAGGCGCCGGGCGACCGCGGCTTGGGTGAGGCCGGCGTCCGCGAGTGCCTGCCGGACGAGGCGGCGCACCTGGCCCTCGAGGCCGTTTGCTGGTTCGGGCAGACTCTCGGTCCGCGGAGTGACGGACTCACCTCGTCCGCGGGCGGTGAGCTGGTAGTAGCGGCGCGGCGGCCGACCAGGGTGCGGGCTGTCCTCAAGCCAGGCTTCGACCCAGCCGTGCCCATTGAGCCGGTTGAGGATCGGGTAGATCGTCCCGGACTTCAAGCCGGTCGTGCGGCAGATGTCGAACCCCCAGACCGGCTCGTCCGCGTCGCGGAGCGCGGCGAGGACCAGCCGGGTCGGGGTGGTCAGACGGAACGGGGCAGTCACGGCCGCTCCCGGCCGGCGTCGTAGGCGGGCTGCCGCGCACCCGGACCGGGCAGCGCCGGGTCAGCGGGCGCGGGCCCGGATTCGCCGAACTGCCCCGGCTGGCCGGTCTCTTCGGTCCCTGACCTGCTGGTGGCCGACCGTTTTCCGCTGAGCGCTTCGGCAAGTGCCGCCTCTGCCCGTTCGGCGCGCTCCAGCTCTCGGATGCTGGCGTCGAGCACGCGGGCACACGACGTGCAGGTGGTCATCCAGTTGATGGCGTTCTCGTACTCGGCGAGCGCATCCAGCTCGCGCTTCAACTCGGCGAGGACGGCGTTGGCGACCTTGCGACGTGCGGAGAGAGGCAGCCACTCCCCGGCATCACGCAGCGCAGGCAGGACCGCGTTGAAGGCCCGGGCTTCAAGTCGGTTCCAACTGGCGGCCTGCTCAGGCGCTTTGGCCCCTGCCGTCACCCGCTGCCGGCTCTCCGCCGTGTCCGGATGCCCGGGGCACAGGAACGGGTAGGGCGGGTTCGGGTCGGTGCACAGCGGGCAGTCCTCCGCGTTGCCGTTGCAGCACCAGTGCGTGCGCTCCGGCTCAGCGTCCAAGTCGTCGAGCGTGGGACGGTCGGTCATGCGGCACGCTCCTGGCTTGTGGGTTGGGCGATGGTGGCGAGGTCGGCGAGGCTGATGTCGCCGCACCAGATGGCGAGGGCGACGGCGTGGGTGCGGTCCCGGGCGCCGAGGCGGCGGTAGGCGGTGCCGAGGAGTTCGTTGACGGTGCCGCTGGTGATGCCGAGGCGGGCAGCGATGGCCGCGTTGGTGTTGCCGCCGGCGGCGAGGAGCAGTACCTGCCGCTGTCGCGCGGTCACCCGGGTCACGACTGCGCCTCCTGCCGCGCCTGCCGGATGGGCACGACGGGTGCGAGGGCGTCCCGCAGGTCGGCGAGCAGCTGGTCGCGCTCGACCTCGTCCATGTCGGGCCGGACGGACAGGTGCAGGCGGGCGTCGAGGGTGCCGTCCTGCCAGCCGATGTCGATCGGGTCTCCGTGCGCGACCAGACCACCAGTCGGGGCGCTGGTGGCGGGTGGGACGGGCACGGGCGTCTGGTCGGTCATGACGTGCTCCTGGTGGGTTGGGGTGGGGCCGCCGCGGGTGCGGCGGCCCCGTCGGGTGGGCTACTGGCGGTCGGGGTCGACGTCGGGGTGCGTGAACTGGACCGGCTTGCCCAGGCTGCGGGCGTAGGCGATCTCCGAGCGGGTGGAGTCGCCGATGTAGTCACCGACCACCAGCACCTCGTCAGCGAGGCGGATCTTCGCCCGGTGCAGACCATCCAGCCGGACCTTCCCGGCCTCCGCTTCGACCGGGTCCGCCCACAGGTCATGCGGCGTCTTCATGTCGCAGCCGGGCTTGACCACGATGTGCCCGGCCCAGGTCAGCTCCCGGTCGGCGTCGGCCATCTCGCGCATGAAGCGGGTGCTGCCGCAGATGACGGTGATGGTGGGAATGTTCAGCTGTGCCTTGCCGCCGGCGAGCTTCTCGGCCGGGGTGAGCAGTTGCGGGTACGTCACGGTGATCTCCTTCGGGTGATGGGTTGGTTGGTACGGTGCGGGCGGGTCCGGCCGGATGCCCGCCGGCCGGACCCGGTCGGCGTCACGGGGTGGGCTGCTGCGCCTTGGCCTGCTCGTAGCGGCGGCGGGCGGCGATGAACTCGGCGTCGGTTCCGCCGCGGTCCGGGTGCGCGTCGGCCATCTCGGCACGCAAGGCCCCAAGGTCCGGCTTGGCCGGCTGCTCGAGCTCGGGCGGGTTCAGGTAGACCGTCGCGTCGGGCTCCCACCAACCAGCCGAACGCCGCCGGACTTCACCGTCCCGTTCCAGCGCGACCCGGTCCACGAACCGCTGCACGGGACGCCCCCAGTTCTCGGGGATGTAGTAGATCCGCTTCGGGGTCTTCTTCGTGATCCGGAACCGGACGATGTGGGGCGGCTCGTAGAACCGGTCGTCGTCGGCCACGCTGCTGTCGACGCCGTACAGGAACTCGGTGCGCTCCAGGTCAGCCACTGTGCGCCCCGCCCTGCCGCGCCTCGTCGGCGGGCTGGTGCTCGGCCTCGACGGTGTACGTGGTCGTCTCCCGGACGAGGCGGCGCTCCACGGGCGTGCCGTCCTTCCACGCCGGAGCGTGCTGGATGGCAGCCTCATAGCGCTGCACGGCGTGGTGCCGGTTGAGGAATCGGGTGCCGGGGATCCACTCGTCCGCGACCGGGTCACGGAACTCGGCGGCCCAGCGGTGGGACGGCGGCTGGTGCTCGACGGGCCGCGCCTCGTCGGCCATGCGGCGCAACTCGGCGGCCACGGTCTGCCACTCGGCGTAGGTCTGGCTCTCCGGCCGCAGAATGGCAACGGCTCGGGCCTCAAGATGGCGGGCGATCGAGCTCAGGGTGTGCGGGCGCACCGAGGCGAAGGTGGCGGCCCGGTCCACGGGCGGCTGCTGCACGGCGGGCGCACCCAGCAGCGTCCGCAGGGCGGCCAGCCCCTCGGCGGTGAGACCCACGTCGGCGGACCACACCTGCGTGTCCACGTGGGTGATCTCCGGCAGGTGCAGGATGACGCCATCGCCATCCGGGTTCGGCGTGATGGTCGGGGCGGTCTGGTCGGTCATGGTTGGCCTTTCGAGTCGGGGTGGGATGCCGGCCGCCCACCAGCAGGCAGGCGACCGGCAGGAGGTGGCGTCAGGCAGCGACGAGGGGACACGACTCGAGGGCGTACTCACCGCACTCGCGGCGTCGGCAGCTGCACGTCGTCTCCTCGCGGATGTGGGAGCAGACCTCTACGTCCGGGCGCTCGTCGCCGTCATCGGTGAAGTACTCGTCGCACTCCCGCTCGACGCAGTCGATGCCGCCCACCCAGACCTGGACGGGCTGGTGCTCGGCGTCCGGGTTGGGCACCATGCCGCGCTTCGGACGGACGTGGTCGCGGCCCTCGCAGCGGTCCCACGGAACCGGGTCGCCGTGTTCGGCGGAGCAGGCCGGGCAGCAGATGCCGGCGGGCGCGTCGAGGCAGATCGGGCCGTCGTCGCTGGACGGGTGCCGGTCCCGCCACAGGTCCCAGGCGTCGCCCTCGGTCTCGTAGTCGGGCTGGGTGTGGGGGCAGTCGTCACTGTCGGCAGACCAGTAGAACTGGGCGGCTTCGTGGTCGTAGTACGCAGTCATGGTTCGCGTTCTCCTTCGAATCGTCTCTGTGAGCGCCTGAGCGGCGCTGTGGGTTGAGTCGCGGGTGACGGGCGAGCGGGGCGAGTTAGGCCGCCAGACGGGCACACAGGCCCCTTCACGCCCCTCCCAGCGGGCAGGCACGCGACCCCACACCACACCGGTCACCCCTCACGCGGGCGCCTCGGACGGCGAGTTCGCGGCGGCGAGAAGGACCGCGGCGTGACAGTGGTCGGGGTCGCCCGGCTCCGGCAGCGGGCACCAGCACATGAGGTCCCGGCCGGCAAACTGACGGCGGACCGCGGCGTACAGGCCCGGCTTGCTCGCGAACCAGGCGCGGTACCAATCCACGGCAACCCGGCGGGCGTCGGCCTCGTCGCGGCTGCCGTAGATGACTCCGCCGGTACGCGAGTCGATCACCGAGTGGGTGGGGCCGCACTTGGTGACCTTGTACGGGTTGCCCCAGCGGGTGCCGCGGCCGACGTACACGGCCCCCTCAGGCGCGCACCAGCCGCGGACTCGGCGGCGCTGGATTCGGGTGGGGCTGCTCACGGTGTCCTCCAGGAAGTCGGTAGGGTCTGGGCCAGGCCCGGAGCGCGATACCAACGCGCTCCGGGTCGCCGCGTTCATGGGGTTGGTCAGGCGGCGTCGGGGGTGACGGGCTGGCCGGAGCGGCATGCCCACGGGGAGCAGCCGTCGGGGTCGCCGTTCTCGGCGAGTTCGGCGTCGTACACGGCGTCGAAGAAGTCGTCCTGCTGCCACTCGGACGGGCGGATGCGGTCGATGGGCGCCTCACTGAGCGGGAGCCGGGAGATGTGCAGGAACCGTTCGTGGCGGAGGCCTGGCCCGGTCCGGTACTGCTTGTCGAACTCGACGGCCTGCTGCCACGACTCGGGATCGGTGTCCCGCATGCGCCGCCACTCGGCGTTGCCGTGGAAAGGGCACCCGATGCAGCTGCTCTTCTCGACGCTCGTCCAGCCGCGGTGCTTCAGGTACGACGAGCACTGCGTGCGAGACATGTTGAGCTCCAGCAGCGGATGCCGGGACTTCGAGTAGCGGGTGTCGCCGTTGGTGGACACGCGGGTGATCTCATCGGTGGAGAACCCGATCCACTGCTCGGCCCACGCGCCGGCCGGAGGCTGCCCGACCCGGACGAGGGAGCCGGTGCCGTTGCAGACAGAGCACGAGCCGGACGTGTAGTCGCCACGCTTGGCCCTCCACGGGGCGATCCGCTCGCCGCTGCCGTCGCAGTACCGGCACGGCTTCGGGTCGGACGTCTTCGCGCCGAGCAGCAGTCGGGTCTGCCTCAGGATCGGGGTGAGCTTGTACGTCTGCGTGCACCGCCGGTTCAGCATCCCCAGGTCGCCGGTCTCCGGGTCGCGGGTGTGGGCGGGAAGCGAGCGCTGCTTGTCCGGGTCGAGGACGTCGTCCTGGATACGGCCGGTCGACACCCGGTAGATCGGGATGCCAGCGGGCCGAGCGATCTCCTCCTCCAGCCGGTCGAGGTGCTCGTACACGGCGCGGGGCTCCCAGCCGGTGTCCGAGAAGATCGCAGCGTCCACCTTCGGCAAGGTGCCGTCCGCGGACAGCATGAGCAGGGTGGTGGACTGCACGCCGGCCCCGAGGGACAGCAGACGCAGGGTGGGCTGGTCGTCGGTCACGGGTTCCTCCAGTGGGTCTGTGCGGCTTCGTGGCCGCGGGTGTGTGGTGCGGGTGGGGTGTGGCGGGAGCAGACGCGCACGGCTCAGGCGGCATGGTCGGGGCACAGGTCCCGGCCGTCTCGGGTGCGGCACCAGCCGCGGTCTTCCTTCAGCAGCCGGCGGAGTTCGCGGTGCGTGTGCGGCTCGAACCGGACCGGCCAATGCCCTTCGGGCCGCTCACAGCCGGGGTGATCGCACAGGATGACCAGGTAGGCATCGGCGGTCACGCAGCCACCCCCAACTGCTGTTCGGCGAGCGGGATGCCGGTGGCGGCGGACACGACGTGCGCGGCCAGCAGCGGCGGCACGGCGTTGCCGACCTGCTCGAACTGCTTCGTCTTCGTGCCCTGGAACGGGTAGTCGGGCCGGAAGCTCTGCAGGACGGCCGCCTCGGCAACGGTGATGCGGACGGTGTCGGGGCTGGCGAACTGGGACTCGCCGCCGGCGTCGCGGTTGCGGTGCCCGGGCGGGGCGATCCGGTTCGTGGCGCAGACGGTGGTGGCGGGCCGCTTCAAGACCCACTGGCCGCCCGCCTTCGCCGTGAACGCCGGAGCCGGTGCGCCGTGCGGGTCGGTGGTTTGCCGACTGCCGTCGGGCCGCTGGTCGCGGTTGGTGTGCAGCACCCACGCCCCGCGTTCCTGGGCAGCGAGCAGGGCGTTGCGGGCCTGCGAGGGGAACGGCTCCGCCCCGCCCGTCTTGCCACCGCCGGCGGTCACGGTGGGCGCCACCCGCTCCGTCGCCCCCCAGCCGAGCGCGTCGGCCATGGACACCCACGACTGAAGGCACTCCCCGAACAGGTCCAGCTCCGGCGCCTTGGCGTGCGTCGGGTCCGGGGCGGTGACCTTGCGGACGCGGGAGGCGATGAGGATGGCCCGCTTCCTCGTCTGCGGTACCCCGTAGTCGGCGGCGTTCAGAACCCCGCACCACGTGCTGTAGCCCCACTGCTGCAGGTACAACGCGTACTGCTTCCACAGCGGGAGGACGTCGGGGACTTCCTCCATGCACACCCACTCCGGGCGCAGGTCGTACAGCCAGCGCATCGGCTCTGCGGCGAGCAGGGACCGCTCGTCCTTGCAGGCGGCCCGGACCTGGGCGCGGTTGTCGCGGCCGTGGGCGAGGTCGTGGACGGTCTGGGTGACGAGCGGCTGGTCCTCGAGGCCGCCGCGCTTACCGGCACGCAACCACGCCTGGCACGGCGGGGAGGCGATCAGCCCTGTGATCCGTCCGGCGAACGGGGCGGTCGGGTAGGCGGCCACATCGGTCTGGATGGTGGCGTGCCCGGCGGCGTGCGCGGTACGGCAGGCGGCCGTGTCCCACTCCAGGCCGACATCGGCGAGGCCGAGCATGCGCAGGCCCTCGGCCCATCCTCCTGGGCCTCTGAACAACTCGACAATGTCGGCGCTCATGCGGCTCCTTCCTGGTGCGTTGTGGCGGGCTGCTGGTGGTGGGGGCAGGTGCAGGCGTCGGGCGGCGGGGTCGGACCGGACGCGGCGGTCATGCGGCGTCGTCGTTCTCGGCGGCCCACCCACAGGTCCAGATCGAGCCGCAGTCGGGGCAGCGGTAGGTGGCGAGGACGGAGCCCGGACCGTTCGGCGCGATCTTGGCGGGGGTTATGGGCTGGCTGTCTTCGGTGAGGCAGCGGTCGCAGGTGTCGAGGTAGGGCACGGTGGTTCTCCTCTCGGGTCAGGTGGCGGCCATGTCGACGAACCGGGCGTAATGACCTTGGAAGGCGACGGTGATGGTGGCGGTCGGGCCGTTGCGGTGCTTGGCGACGATCAGGTCGGCCTCGCCGGCGCGCGGGGATTCCTTGTCGTAGGCGTCCTCGCGGTGCAGGAGGATCACGATGTCGGCGTCCTGCTCGAGCGATCCGGACTCGCGCAGGTCGGACACCATCGGTTTCTTGTCCTGCCGCTGCTCCGGCCCCCGGTTCAGCTGGGACAGGGCGATGACGGGGACCTGAAGGTCCATGGCGAGGGTCTTCAAGCCGCGGCTGATCCGGGAGACTTCCTGCTGCCGGTTGTCGTTCTTGCCGGTGGATTCGCCGCTCATGAGCTGCAGGTAGTCGATGACGACCAAGCCGAGGCCATGACGGCGCTGGACGCGACGGCAGTGCGAGCGAATCTTGGCGAGGGTGATGCCGGTGTCGGCGACGATGTGCAGCGGCGAGGCCTGCATGTCCTTGCCCGCCTCGATCAGCTTCATGATCTTCGCTTCGTCGAGGGGGCCCTTGTTCTTCATCCAGTGCAGCGGATAGGTGGCGTGCGCGGACAGGAACCGCTTCTCCAGCTCCTTGCGACCCATCTCAAGGGAGAAGAACACCGTGGGGATGTCGTTGCGGATCGCGGTGTGCCGGGTGAAGTCGCCCGCCAGGACCGACTTGCCCATCGCCGGCCGGGCGGCGACGAGAACGAACTGGCCGGGCTGCAGGCCGCCGGTGAGGGAGTCGAAGTCGGCGAACCCGGTCTTGAGGCCTTCCTTCGGCCCGTTCTCGCGGATGTCGACGACCTCGGCGACGGTGTCCAGGATGTCGACGCCGATGGACAGGTCGTCGGCTCCGACGTCGGACAGGCCGGCGAGTCCTTCGAGGGTGTCGTAGGCGTTCTGGATGATCTCGTCGGGGCTGTGTTCGCGGCCGTGGACGCTGTTGGTCATGCCAGCCGCGGCGGCGAGCACTTTCCGCAGGATGGCCTTCTCACGGACGATCTCGGCGTGCGCTTCTGCGTGGGCGACGGTGACCACGGCCTGCACGAGGTCGTGGAGGTAGGAGCGTCCGCCGCAGCGCGTGAGGTCGCCGTCCCTCTCGAGCCGGTTGCCGAGGGCGATCGGGTCGTGGGCTTCGCCAGCCGCATGGATGTCGACGAGGGCCCGGTAGATGGTCTCGTTGGCGGGTCGGTAGAAGTGCTCGGGCTCAAGGATCTCGATGACTTCTTCAGCCGCGCGAGCGGAGAAGATCATCGATCCGAGGACGGACATTTCCGCTGCCTCGTCAAACGGCGGCTGCTGTCGGCTGGTCGGCCGGTCGAAGCCGTCATCGAGCGGCTGGTCGTTGTCGTGGGTCACGCGTGGGTCCTCCTGTGGTCGGTGCCGGTGAACTTCGCGGCGATGGAGCCGCCGTCGGCGAAGCGGGACGTGGTCCGCGGGCCGAGCGGCTCGAGAGTCGGCAGGTTGGTGGAGATCAACGTGGGCAGCTGGTTCTGCCAGCGCCCGTCGATGAGTTGGGCGATCGCGTCGACGGTCCACGGGTACAGCTGGGTGGCGCCGAGGTCGTCGAGGGCGAGGAGCGGGGCCTCGCGCCAGGCGGTGAGCTTGTCGTGGTTGACGGGCCGGTCCGCGGCGGCTTTGAACTCGAAGTCGCTGACGAGGTAGAAGCGGCCGAACCAGCCCCGGCGGATCAGCTCTTCGCCGATCTTCCACAGGTGCCAGGTCTTGCCGGTGCCGGGCTCCCCGCGCAGCAGCAGAGAGGCGTGGGAGCCAGCAAGGTAGCCGTCGATCCAGGTGCGGACCTCGGGCCGGATGTCGCCGTCGGTGGCGAACGCCCTGGGCCGGCGGGCGAGGTACCGGTCGAGGGTCTGAGCGCGAATCTCGGCGCGGGCCGCGGCCTGTACGGCGTCGTGGCGGGCTCGACGTTCGTCAGCGGTCGTCATCAGAAAGGCCTCGCATTCTCGTAGTCCTCCGCGGTCGGTACAGGAGCGGCAGCACCAGTGGCGGGGTGGGGGCGGTTCGTGCCCTCCCACCCGCCGGCCACGGCGCGGAGAGCAGGGCGGCCGGGCTGGGGGTCGGGCTCGTCGTCGTAGCAGCCCTTGTTCAGCCAGGTGGCCGGGTACTTCGTGTACTGGGCGTCCTGGCCGGCGCGTTCGCGGGCGTAGTCCTGGGCGCGGTCGACCATGTGCTGGGGGGCGACGCCACGTTCAATGGCGGCGATCCACGCCTTCTTGGCTTCCTCGCGGTCGCGCTTCTTCGGGTAGTTGATCCAGAAGGCGCCGAAGGCCTCGAGGTGGTGGTCCTTCTTCTCGCTGCTGTCCTTGCTCTGGCCGGCAGCGGCGGGGGCTTGCTGCTGGTCGCGGTCGGCTGCGGGAGAAGAAGAGTCTTTTAGTAGTTGGTTGTCTGACGGTTGTTGGTGGTTAGGGCTGCGTTCCGTGCGTGACGAACGGACTTTAAGTGCGTGACGAACGGACGCAGAGTGCGTGACATCGGCGGTCACGGATTCTCCGTGCGTGACAGTCACGCCTTCTGTGTCTGTGACGGTCACGGACTTTCCGTGCGTGACACCCTTCGCTCGGGACCGGCGCTTGCGCTCCGCCGCAGCGGCCCGGAACTCGTCCTCCTCCCTCTCCAGGTCGCTCCAGTCGGTGACCGGGCGGCGCAGTTCCATCGCGAGCTTGTACCGGGTCCGGCCATCCCGGGTTCCGTCCTTGGCGATTAGTCCGGCCTTCTCCAGCCGGCGCAGGGCGCGCTGCACGGTGGCCCGGTCGTAGCCGGTTCGGTACTGGATGCGGAGCACCGAGGGGTGTGCGTCGGTGCCGGTCGGACTCGCGTGCTCGGCGAGCACCTGCAGGACGTGCCGGGCGGTGGTGTCCGGCTTGCCCTTCTCGGTGCGCAGCATGGGCGCGCGGTCCATGGCCCAGTCGACTGCCTCGGTACTCAACGGCTTCATCCTTCGGTCGTGCCGAACCTGCGTGGCTTGGCGTCTTGGCAGCGCTGACCTCGCACTGCCATACTACTTTAAAGATTGGAAAGAATGGAAGGATTGGAAATGACTTACACTCTTGCCATGGCTGCTGACCAGGGCATTCAGATCACCGAAGACGGCGTCGCGGAGGTCTCGATGACCTACGCCCGCGCGAACCTCACCCAGCTGTTGCGCGAGGTGCGCTACGGGAAGCGCCCTGGTGCCTTCACCGAGCGCGGCGACCGCAGCGCCTACGTTGTGCCGGCGGACTTCTACAAACAGGCTCTGGAGGATCGGAGCACTGTGGCCGCCATGCTGCGGATGATCGACGAGATCCCAGACGAACGGCGCCGTGAAGCTTGGGCGCGCGACCTCATCCGCTACCGCAACGACCTGGTCCACGGGACCTGATCGCATCTCCCCTCCTCTCTGGCCCCGCCGTGGCGGGGCCTTCGTCGTGTGCGGGCTAGGCGGCTTGCTGCTGGGCGGCCTCACGGCAGGCAGGGCAGACGGGTGTGCACTGGTAGGGCGTGGCCTTCGGTTGGGGTGGCGGCGTGACGGTGATCTGCGGTTTGTCGGTCATGCGGCGCCGCCGAAGTCGATGACGCCCTGGGCGAATCGCTCCTTGGCGAGGTCGTGGTAGGCCGGGTTCAGGTCGACCCCGATGTACTTCCTGCCTAGTTGCCGGGCTGCGGCGCCGGTCGTGCCCGAGCCGCTGAACGGGTCGAGGACGGTGCCGCCGGGCTTGCAACCGGCTTTGATACAGCGCAGCGGCAGGTCGATCGGGAAGACCGCAAAGTGGGCGGCCGGATAGGGGCGGGTCGTGATCGACCAAACGTCGCCAGGGTTGCGGCCCTTGGTCGACTCCCCCGAGCCGTACACGCTGACATTGCCGCCACTGCGCCGTCCGGATCCGCCGAGCTTGCCGCCAGGGCCTTTGGCGCCGCCGAAGACGATGCCCTCGGTGAGCGCTTCGGGTCGGGCGAGCGGCTCGCGGATGGCGTCCAGGTCGAAGTGGTAGCGCGGCGACTTTGAGAACATGAACAGGTGCTCGTGCCGGTTGCTGAGCCGGTCGCGGACTGACTCTGGCATCGCGTTCGGCTTCGCCCAGATGATCTCGTTGCGGAGTATCCAGCCGTCATCCTGCAGCGCGAACGCGGTGCGCCACGGAATGCCGAGCAGGTTCTTCTCGGGCAGGCCGGGCTCGAGCCTGCGCGGGGCGAAGTAGGAGCCCTCATGCTGCGTGCCGACAAGAGTCGACTTGCCCTGGCCGCCGCTTCCCTTGGTCGTGCTCGCGTAGCTGTCGCCGAGGTTGAGCCACAGCGTCCCGTCGTCGGCGAGCACCCGCCGCGCCTCGGCGAACAGGGCGCGCATCGTCTCCACGTACTTAGCCGGCGACGACTCCAGCCCGTACTGGCGGTCCTTCTTCACCCCGCCGCAGCGCACACAGACGTAGTCCAGCTTGTCGCCCATCTGGTGCTCACAGTCAGGGTCCGCGTCGACCCATACGGCCGTGCCGTAATCGCGAAGCGAGTAGTACGGCGGAGAAGTAACGACGCAGTTCACCGAGCCGTCAGGCATCTGCTGCAGCGTTTCGAGCGCATCTCCAAGCCACAAAGTGACCTGCTCGTCCGCGTAGTAGATCTTCGGCTTGTCCATACTCTCAACACCCCCGCAGCGTAGGATTAGTTACATGCAGACTGACGCCGCTGTCGCGGCTTACTTGGCTGGAGCGTTCGACTCCGACGGAACGATCGGCATCCGCAGGTCGACATACGCGCAGCGAGTTCGAGGCGACGCCGGAGCGCCCGTTTACAGCGAGCGCATAGGGCTGAAGCAAGTCACCCCACAGATCCCTGAACTTCTGCGAGAGACGTTCGGCGGGTCGCTCATGATCCAGAGATCGTCGACCACCAAGGGCCGCCCGCTGCACTACTGGGAGGCGACGAACCGGGTGGCCGCGGAGGCGCTGCGCATGATGCTTCCGCACCTGCGCATCAAGCTGCTTCAGGCCGAGGCATGCCTGGCGCTGCGCGCGAGCAAGGACTTGCCGAGGTCCGAGCAGCGCGTGCAGAACGAGGAGCCGAGCATCAGCCGCAACCGTTGGGGCGACACTGCAATCCGTCGATGGGTCGTTGCGCCTCATGTCCTCGCCGAGCGAGAGCGGCTGTACCTGCTCGTCAAGGAGCTCAACCGGGTTGGCGCATGAGGTGACGATGCAGTCGACGGATCCGTCCGGCAGGGTGCGCAGATTCTCCAGCGCGTCACCGAGGAGCAGGGTCACCTGGTCGTCGTTGTAGTAGATGGTCACGTGGCATCCCTTGTCTGCCGGGCGCGTCGTCGTTGTCGGCTGGTGGCCCCGCCCCAGATGCCGGGGATGCGGGCGCCGTCGTGCTGCTCGAGGGCCGCGGCGTGCGCCTCGCAGGCGGGCCGGACGGGGCAGCGGGCGGTCTGGCTGCCGCCGCCGCGCTTGCCCGCGGTGAACAGGTCCGGGTCCGTCTGGGCGCAGAGGGCGGCGGTCATCCACGCGTACCGGCCGGCGGTCATGCGGCCACATCCACCGCGTACTCGGGGTGGTCGCGGAACGCGTGCTCGACGTAGGACTTGGAGACGCCGAGTCGTTCGGCCGCGGCCTGCCTGTCGATGCCGGTGGTCCGCATGACCCAGTTGGCGTCCTGGGCGATCAGCTCGCGGCGGGTGATCCCGTACATGGACTCGAAGTGCGGGTCGTCGATGACATCCAGGCGGTCGTTCCAGTAGGAGACCGGCGCCCAGTTCTGTCGCTTCGCCCAGTTACGGGTGCGGTCGGCCTGCACTTTGTCGACGCCGTGCCGCTCCGGCTTCTTGTTCCTCAGGTAGTCGTAGGCGGTAGCGATGGCGTTGGCGGTGCCGGCGAAGACGGTCTCGCGGCGGAGCAGGTCGCTGGGGGTGGGCCGGCTGAGCTTGGCGTGGGCGGCGATGTGAATCAGAGGCCAGCCTGCCGCGGCGAGGGCTT
Source organism: Streptomyces sp. NPDC015220 (assembly GCF_043079345.1). Classification (NCBI taxonomy): domain Bacteria; kingdom Bacillati; phylum Actinomycetota; class Actinomycetes; order Kitasatosporales; family Streptomycetaceae; genus Streptomyces; species Streptomyces sp. NPDC015220. The sequence goes on from NZ_JBIBUK010000001.1 coordinate 174,429, forward strand.
GGATGCGCCGGTGTGTTCCGGCGGCGGGGCGGCGTCCGCGGGTGTGGTTGTCGACGGTGACGGCGAGGATCTTCGCGGCGATCTCGGGGGTGGTGCGGTGCCGCTTGCCACGGCGCTTGTCCCGTCGGGGGCGGGTGAAGTCGATGATGGTTTGGATGGGCAGGCCGGTCGTGTAGGCGACGGCGCCGGGTCCGATGTTTTCAACGGCAAGGGCGAGGAGGTGCTGTCGGATGGGATCGGCGTCAACGAGGCCGTTCCAGGTGCCGTCTTTCTGGGCTCGGATGCGGGCCATGTTCCGGTCGTTGTAGCGGGCGACGCATTCGGGGAGCCGGCACTTGTAGTCGGTGTAGCAGGTGAGGGTGTTGTGGTTCGGGGGTTCCCCGGTGCGGCGGGTCACGGCGTCTCCTTCCGGGCTGGTGTGGGTGTGGTGTGCTCGAGGAAGTCGGCCTGCCAGTCGCCGGCGTGTCGGTTCTGCCGGCGCCTGATGGCGTCGATGCCAACCCCAAGCGCGAGCCAGGCGGCGAGGATGACGACGGCCATGCCGAGGGTCACGGGGATCGCGCCGTACACGGCAATCAGGTCGCAGAACCAGTCCAAGACGGGCTTCACGCGGCGGCCCTCCAGGCAGCGGTGCCAGTCCACTGCTTGCAGATGGACCCGTGGACGGTGGCCCGCTTCGACCGGACGAAGCCGGCTTCCTCGATGACTCCGGCACGGGCGGCAGCCATGAACGCGGCACCCCAGCGGGCCGGGCTGTCGGGTTCGTCGACGAGGCCTTCGGCGATCAGGTCGGCGGCCTGGAACGGCTGGGTGCGGCGGGCCATGAGTTCTATCGCGGCGCGGCAAGCGGCGGCCCAGTCCGGCGGGGTGTTCGCGGCGGCCCGGGCCATGCCCTCTGCCTTCGCGGCTTCGCCGGCCGCGACGGACACGGTTCCCTGGGCGACGATGGGGAGCTGGAGCTGCGTCATCGCTGCCCCCGGTCCTGCTCGAAGTGGACGGTGGTGAGGGCGGCCAGCTCCTGTTGGTGGCGGCGCTGCATGGCCTCGAGGGCCGCCCTGTCGGGGTGGCAGAGGGCGAGTGCGCCCCAGCCGGGCCGCATCTTGGGGATCCAGGTGGCGCCGTAGCCGCCGCAGTTGTTGCAGCGGAGGTTCCAGCCGATACGGCCCGCGGTGGCGGCTTCCTCCGCAGTCGGCAGGGGCGGTCCGAAGCGGTCGCGAGTGGTGGTGTTGTCCATGGCGTGTGCTCTCCTGGAGTGGTGGCCGGGGAGCCCCGCATTACGGGTGCGGAGCTCCCCGGCGGGGCGGGTTAGATGGCGGTGGCCACGGCGAGCTGCTGCTCGACGGCGGCGATCAGGGCGGGTGCGGGGGTCCAGATGCCGAGTCGGCCGCTGGCGGGGATCGGCTCGGGCAGCGCGGTCACGTCGGTGAGCGTCCAGTGGTAGGCACGCTCGAAGCCCCACGGGCCGCAGCAGGTGCCGTCCTCCGACCAGTGGCAGCCGGTGACCGTGGCGACGGCGACGACGGCGCCGTACACGCCGAGGTGCGGGCCGTACACCTGGGCGTCGCGGTCGAGCTGGGCTCCGGCGTGGATGAGGATGCGGGCACCCTCATGCTTGACGGGCAGCTTCCAGGAGCGGTTCTCCACACGCTTCGACTGGTGGGCGATCGATCCCGCCCACGGCTGCCGGATGGTCAGTGCCTTCATGTCTGTGCTCTCCTTGAGGTGGGCCGCCCCCGATTCCCGCGGGGGCGGCCCGTCGTGTGCGGGCTAGAACGGGGGCTCGAACGGGTCGCGGCCGAGGGTGAGGTCGGTGATGCGGGCCTTGATCGCCTCGGTGAGGTCGACGCCTTCGCGCTTGAGCTCGTAGGTGATGCCGCGGACCCACTTCTGGATCTCGCTGTCGCGGCCGTCGATGAGGGCTTCAGCGAGGTGGCCGGCGATGACGCGGCGGACGGGCTCGGGGATCTGGTCGGTGATGTCCGGGGTCGGTGCCCACGGGTCGCGCTCGGTGGTCTTCTCGGCGGTGTGGGCAATCCATCCGCCGCCGCTCCCTGCCGGGGCGCTCCAGGGCGTCTTCGTGTCGTAGCCGTCGTCGGACAGGCGGGCGTCGATGAGGTCGTCCAGGTTGTTGTGGGTCTCGTCGAGGGCCTGGGCGAGGTCACGGGCGGCCTTCCAGCGGTCCTTGTCGCGGCTTGTGAGGCCCTGCGCGATGTGCGCGGCGACCAGGCTGCGGGCGTCGTACTCGCGGCGGCGGATCGAGTTGAGTGCCTCTCGCAGGTCCGCGGTCCGGGCGGCCTGTTCCTCGTTGCGGGCGAGGGCGGCGTGGACCTGGGCTTCGGCGATGAGCCGGTCGGCTTCGGGGTTGTGGCCTTCGTAGGTGGTGTTCTTGTCCTCGCGGGAGGCCTGCAGCAGGCTCAGCGCCTCGGCCCTGTGGTCGATGGTCACGTTGTGTGGTCTCCTTCTGGGAGGCCGCCCCGCATAGCCCGCGGGGCGGCCGTCTGCGGGTGCGGGCTACTGCTGGTCGTCCTCGGGCTGCCAGTCGGTGGAGTCGTTGATGGCGTCCTGGTCCCAGGCGCCGGGCGCGGGCTGGTCGTCGCGGGTGACCGAGTACGCGGGCTCATCGGCCGGGGCGGGCAGGGGCCGCTGCACTCCGGCGGGAGTCGGCGGGTTGGTGAAAGCGGCCACCGACAGGGGCGCCTTGGTCCGGAACTCGGTGCCGCCGACCGTCACGATCTCGGCGTGGGTGGTTCCTTCGAGCTCCTCGGAGACGTAGGCCATGCCATGGAGGGCGTCGGAGGCGATCAGCCGGGAGAGTTCGCCCGTAGCGCGGGCGACGAGCATGCCCTTCGGGTTCTTCTTCCACTGGTCCTTGTTGAGGAGCCCCATCAGCCGGGCGCGGTCGATGACCCACTCGACTTCCTGCCAGGCGTCGGAGCCCTTGCGCCGGCCGCGCATGACACAGCGGGTATCTGTGGACTCCATCAGCTCGATCTCGTGGCCCTGCTGCTGGACGATGGCCCGCATCGCGTGGGCGCGGAGGGCGGGGGTGCCCTGGATGACGTCGATGGACTTGAGCGTCGCCATCGGCTTCATCCCCAGTTCCGAGCCGACGAGGATCGCCGCGGCGATGTCCCCGGGCTTACCGCGCAGCGACTGCGGGACGAAGGAGGTGGCGGCGAGCTTGGTCGCCATCTGGTAGGCGAGGTCAGCTTCCTGCGCCCACTGCATGAGGGCGGTGGTGCCCGCGGTCGGCGCCGGGGCGGGCAGGGTGTTCGCCGGCTGGTCGGTGGTGGCGACGGCCTGCTGCTCGTCGCGCTGGGCGATCTCGTTGCTGGTCAACGGAGGTACTCCTCGGCTTGGCGGATGGTGTCCCAGGTCGGCATTCCGATCTGGGGGATTTCGGTGACGGGGCCGGTCCAGTCGGGCCAGTGGTCGTTGGCGACGCAGTCGGCGTAGATGCGAAGCGCGCGCTCGTTGCGGGCGCGGCCGATGTCCCGGTCCTGGTCGGTGAGCTCCCGCACGGTGATCAGGTAGGGGGCCTGCTTGGACTGGAAGACGAAGACGAAGCGGGCGCCGTCGGGGGCGAGGCCGGCGGCTTCGACGCCGTCGATGTAGAAGGCGTCTTGCTGGTGATACGAGCGGTCCTTGATGGCGCGGCTGATGGTGTCCGGCGACGCATCCTTGATCGTCTTGTAGTCGACGATGATCGGGCCGCGACGCCAGTCGGGACGCACCCGGCAGCGGACGCCGGTAGCCGGGTCGGTCCAGTAGATGGACTGCTCGGCCACGCCGCTGCCGGGCGTAAACAGTGGGCCGGCGATGGGGTGCTGGCGGATCGCATCGGCCATCGCAAGGACCATGTCGTGGTCCTTTGTGAGCAGCGGCACCTTGCCCGCGAGGTAGGCCTCGTCGCGCTGGATCTGGGCGTCCTTCTTCCGCCAGTCGGGGAAGTCGATGACCTCCAGCTCCGGGCCCTCCCCCAGCACGTACAGGTGGGCGGCGTGCCCGAGGTCGAACTCCTTCTTCGGGGCGGGCGGGTTGTCGCGGTCGTACTTGAACTGGGCGGGGCAGCCGGGGGCGAGGAGGGCGCGCAGGCCGGACGATGAGATCGACGTGGTGTCCGCGTGGTACTCGTCCGCCGGGAGACCGTCCACGATCTGCGGCGCGTCGACGGCTATCGCGGCGGTCATCGGGTGCGTCCGTGGGCGAGGTTGTCGACGATGCGGGCGGCGCTCTCGCAGCCGGGGACCGTGCGGAGGGTGGCGGCGGCCTCGTGCAGGACGGTGGCGGCGTAGTTGTTCATGAGGCGGAGTGCCTTGTCGTCGAGCCAGCCGCCGTCTTCCAGGGCGCTGCGCAGTTCCGCCGCGGGTGTGCAGTCCTCGCAGAGTCCGCTCGCCGTGAAGGGCCCGGCCGTGTTGCCGCAGCCGCGGCAGCCGAGTGGCCCGGTGGGTTTCGTGGTGCTTTCGGTGCTCATGTGACGCTCCTGAGGGTGTGCTGATGGGTGGGCCGCCAGCCCTGACCGGGGTGGGTGCAGGGCTGGCGGCCCTGGAGGGGCGGTGCGGAGCGGGGGACTCGACGCGACCGCCGGCTGGGTGGGTCAGGCGGTGGCGTCGGTGCGCTTCTCGGCGGCGGCCTGCAGTCCCGCGATGAACTCGTCGAGGCGGTCGACGGGGATGTAGCAGCCGTCCGGGGAGGTCTGGAGCCAGAGGACGGGGCCCTGGTCCTTGTCGTTGATGAGCTCGGCGCCCGCGACGTCCTGGTCCTTGTCGATGAACTGGTAGGTCTTCTGCATGGCTTCTCCGTGGGATGCTGGTATTGGATCCCCGGGCGATACGAGCGCTCGGGGGTTCTTGCTTCGCCGGCCGGGCGGGTCCTGCTCTTCACCGCCCGGCCGACGAGCTCAGTGGCGGCCGGGGTCGAGGAGTCCGGCGTCGCGGGCCGCCCACAGGGTGCGGACCTGGAAGGGGCCCGTCTCCTCGTCGTCGAGTTCGTACAGTCCGCGGGCGATGGAGTCGATGGCGTCCGGGTCGGTGACCCAAGCCGGGACGGGACGGCGGTGGTGCTCGGTGACACCAAGGGAGGGCAGCAGGCCCCGCACTATCACCGGCGCCGCGGATATCGGCGTAGGCGGCAGGCCGAGGAGGTCCACCATCACGCCACCTCGCGGAGGGAGCGGCACCCGGCGGCGACGGCGATGGGCTCCGTCTGCTGCGGCAGCCTCGCGTCGATCGCTCCCAGCAGCGCCGACACAGCGCCGGACAGGGCCGCGCAGTCCGCCGACGTGACGCCCCCGCCGTCCTTGTCGAACTGGATGGCCAGCGCGATCGGGGCATGCACTTCGCGGACGAAGTCGACGACCGCGGCGAGACCAGCGTCCAAGTCGAGGTTGTTCACGACGCCTCCTGCGTGGTGGTGTGGTGGCCGAGATAGCGGGCGTCGACGCGGACGCCGAACTCGGTCATTTCGGTGCGGGGCTCGAAGTGGCCAGCCGTGTACGGGGACGGGCCGTTCGGCCACTGGCCGGTACGGATCGTTTTCGCGGTGCCGTCCGCGCTGGCCCTGGTGCTGTACTCGCCGACGGGCAGCCACACGCCGGGCTGGGCGCGCAGCCGGTCTGCGGCGGCGTGGTGGTCGGTCTGGCGCCGCCGGTAGCGCGTCACCGGACCCGCTCCCGGTCCTGGCGCTTCGCCTCGACGGCCGGCCGCTCCAGCTCGGCGATGCGGTCCCGGTTCGCCCGCAGCGTCTCGGCCGCGTCGGACAGGGCCTCGTTCGTCGTGTGCCGCTCCGCCTCCAGCTCGGCGACCCGGGCCAGTGCCTGGTCGCGTTCCGCGCGGACCGCAGCCAACTCGGCGAGGAGCGCGGCGCGGACGGCGGGCATCACGGCGTCAGCGATAGCGAGCGTCCGCTCGGTGTCACGCTGGCCGTAGGTCGGGTAGATCAGCTCAGCGATGTGCTTCCGCGTCTCGGCTTCGCGCTCCGGCGACAGACGGTCGGGCGCGAGCTGGACCTCCGGCTCGGCCTGCTTCTCCGCCGCCCGCGCTTCCTCCCACACGTCCTCCGGCACCGGGTCCACGTGGGTCAGGGAGATGTAGGATCCTTCCCCCTCGACCCAGACGACGCCGTCACCGTCCAAGCCGACCGTCTTAGCCTCGGTACGGGTGCGGGTCACGAGCCGGCGGGCGGACGGAATGTCCTCCGGCCGGGCACCCGGGTAGGCGAACACCAGCGTCCCGACCGGGTGGAGCTTGTTCCACTGCTCGGCGTTCACGCGGCCACCGCCTTCCGGGCGGCGTCGTACTGGGCGATGGCCCAGGACGCGGCGTGGCACTGGTAGGCGAAGTGGTAGTTGACCTTGTCGAGGCTCCAGTCGCCGACATCCGAGAAGGCGAATCCACCCGTCTCGCGGACCTTGACCGTGTGGTCGCCTGCCGGACGGTGCCGGTAGAACTCCCAGATGGCGGCCTCGTCGTAGGAGTTGTGGTCCTGGAAGGCGCCGCAGGTGCACTCGGCGCGGTAGGTGACGCCGTGCTCGAAGTCGTTGACCATCTGCATGGCCCAGTCCCGCGAGTGCAGACGGTCGCTCTCCAGGATCTGCTCCCGGACCGCAGCCCGCAGACCGCGCGGGGCACCGTCCTTCACAGCCTCCGCGACCTCGGCCTTGACCTGGGCGACCAGACGCTCCCGGTCGTACTCGCGGACACTGTCCGCGCCGTTGACCAGCTTCGACGCCCAACGGTCCGGCTCGACACGGATCCCGCGCAGCCAGTTGAACATGTCCTCGGTGTCCGGTCCGAACCGCTCGAAGTGGTACGAGCCATGCGAGCCGGCCACCAGCAGGTTGTACGGCCAGGTGACGAGGATGATCCGAGTCCAGCCCTTCAAAGCCGTGAACTCGACGTGCCGGTACAGGCCGTCCTCGCGGAGCGAGGTCAGCTTGCCGTCCTGCACGTCACGGGCGACGTGCGCGGCGATCTCTGGGTAGTCGCTCATGACAGGCTCCTCAGGTGGGAGCCCATGCGCTCCGGGTTGGACGAGACGACCTTGTCCGCGCGGCGGTGCATCGCGATCACGTCCTCGCGGTCCGCCATGTCCTCGACGGACAGCGGGTCCACGGCGCGCCCCAGCTCGCGGGCCGCGAACTGCATCTCCCGCTCGGCCGCCACGACGTGCGCCGGCATGTGGCGCTCCGCGAACTTGCGCACTCCGGCCGGGACCGGCTCGTACACCGGCGGCTCGGTTGTCGGCATCAAGCTCATCGGGCACCGCCCTCGACGGTCTCAGCCACGATTGCGTCGGAGAGGTCGAGGAAGACCCGACTGCCCACCCAGTCGTGGGCGTACCGGATGTGACGGCGCCGGAGAGCAGGGGTCACTTCGAGGACGGTGCCGTCGGCCTGGTGTCCGTTGGGCTGCAGGACGATGTGACCCTGCTCGTTCTCGGTGACGTCCAGCCAGAGCGGGACGTTGCGCCTCCACCAGGTCAGCGAGCGAGGGAAGCCCGGCGCTCCCCGCTGGATGAGCTCATCGACGACGCGGACTTTCGACTGGTCGATGACGATGTGGGCGCCCTGGCCCGTCAGCGTCTGGGATGATGGCATGGATCTGCCCTTCTGTTCACGGATGGTGTGGGTGGATCGGAGGTCGCCTCGGGGTCGCATTCGGGGCGGCCTCTTCGTTTGGCCGGTCAGGCGGCGGCGCGGGCCGGCTGACGGCGGGAGCGGCCGGCCTTGGGCTCGATGAACGGTTCGACGGCACCGAGACGGCTGTTGCGGAGGATGTCCTCGGCGGTGAAGGTGATCCGGCCACCGTCCTTGTGGTGGTAGATCTCCTGCTTGTATGCCTTCTCGCGGAGCATGCGGGCCGAGTAGGGCATGTAGTGGTTGTCGGCCACCTGTTCGGGGCTGTACCGCTTGAGGGGGTCGAGCGGGGGGATTTCGAACTGAGCCGGAGTGGGGGGAGGCTCGGGCAGGGTCACGTCGTCTTCTCCTCGGTGATGGTTATGGCATCGACCGGGACCTTCAGGGCGGCAGCGATGCGGTGCAGAGTGGTGCTCGCCGGATTGCGTACCTCGCCTCGCTCGATGCGGGAGAGATGGCCGCGATCGATCCCAGCGCGTTCGGCCAGCGCTCGAAGGCCAAGGTTCTGGCCGTTTCTTATGTCCCGGATGGCGGTGCCGTGCGGTCTCACGAGGAAGACGGTAGGCCCAGGATGCCTACGCTTGCAACCCATGATGCCTACTTTTATAGGCAGCCTTCGCTGGGACGAATCGTTGGCCAAGGGTTAGGGATGGCTAAATTGCACACCTACCGTGCAACCATCCAGCGCCTCTAGCCTCATAAGTAGGCAGGTCAGGCATGTCTGAGTAGGCATGCGTGGTTGCACACACATGCGGCATGATGAGGGGCCATGGACCGCGACTGGAGTCGACTCGGCGCCAAACTGGCGCAGGCACGCAGGACAATGGGGCTCAAGCAGCCTGAACTGGCGCAGCGCATCAGCGTCGGCCGAGCCACTATCCAGAACATCGAAGCGGGCAAATCGTTCAAGAACATCACCCCCGCCATCCGTGCCTACGCGGAAGCAGTCGGCTGGACCCACGACTCGGCGGCCCGCGTCCTCGCCGGCGGGGAACCTGAAACGGCCCAGCCGCTGGCCGACACCGACGCTCACACCGGGGTCTCCGACCTGCCGCCCGACGTGGCTATGGAGCTGCGCAACGGGCGCACCCTCGGTAGCACCGTCGTCCACCTAGGGCCGAAGGGCACCGACGCCCGCATGGTCGTCCTGCTGAAGGGCGGCGTGGACATGACTCCGGAGGAAATCAACGAGGCGCTACAGGAGTGGCGCCGCCGCCGCCGGCACCTACAGGAGACCACCCCGGACACAGGTGCCCCGACTGACGAAAGGTGATCAGTTCGGCACGGATGGTTTCCTGTGCAACATGGTTGTGATTCCATACCAGGACACCGCCGAGGGGGGCCACTGCTCGGATCGGGGAGAACGTGTCGGTCTTGCACGTCGAGCGTGTCAGCGGACGCTACATAGAGCCTGAAATAGTCGACCTCGATGACGGATGCCTCTTCCGCATCCACAAGAGAGACGTCGGTGAGACTGGTGCGGCCTGGCTCGCGCAGGTACTCGCCGGCATGACGCAGTGGTGGGGTCTTCGCCCCTCCGACTCCCCGCTTGGCCCCGTCGTCCCCGTGCGCTTCGAGCGGGTAAACGACCTTCCCGAACCTTTCGGCATCGTCGTCGACCACAGCAGTCGGTTCATCACCTACGCCGTCGACGAGAAGACGGTGTCTCTCACCCAGTACGCCGCCGACAGACTGAGCCGCCTCGCCACCGAGCGAACCCCGCGGTGGCAGCCTCTCCCCCGCGATGGCCGCGAGAGACTGTCCGACGAGCACTGACGCAAGGGGGCATGGTGGCCTACGCCGAGAAGGTCTTCAAGGTCAAGAACGGGAAGAAGACCACGAAGTTCACGTGGCGATCGCGGTACAAGAAACCCGACGGCACCTGGGGCTCGGAGCCCGGCTTCCCCACCAAACGGCTCGCCGAGGAGTGGGGGGAGCGCCAAGAGGTCGCGATCAGCGAGGGACGCTGGGTCGACCCTGAACTGTCCCGTAAGAAGTTCGGTGGCTTCGTCACCGAGTGGATGGCCGCCCAGAAGCCGCGCGGCCGGACCACGATGAACCGGTGGGAGCGGCTGGAGTCTCACGTCCTCCCCCGCTGGAAGGACACCCAGCTCGGCGCATTCAACTGGTTCGACGTCGAGGCGTGGGCCCGCGAGCTCGCCCTCACCGCGGCCCGGAGCACCGTGCGGGACTGCGTGCAGTTGATGAGCCGCATCATGAACGGTGCCGTCGACAAGCGGTATGTCACCGTGAACCCGCTCGCCGGCCGACGCTTGACGGGTCTTCCTGCGGACACGGTCAAGCGCAAGAGCGACGAGGAGACCGTCGCGGAGCCGGAGGTCGTGCTGCAGCTCGCGCGCCGGCTCGGGCCCGTCTACGGGCTGCACGTCATCACCGTGGCGTGGACGGGGCTGCGGTGGGAGGAGCTGGCGGGCCTGCACCGGCGCAATGCCCTGCTGGAGCGGAGGCAGAAGCACGACGGCGGGGTCTTCACCTGCCCGGTCATTCGCATCGACGAGGACGAGGGCGTGCTCGCCGAGTACACGGTGCGCGACGAGGACGGCAAGCGGCGCGCCTTCCGGGCGCTGGAGCCGCCGAAGAACGCCAAGAGTGCGCGGGACGTGGACGTGCCGCCGTTCCTGGCTCAGCTGCTGGAGAAGCACCTCGCGGACTGGCCGCACGACTTCGTGTTCACGACGAAGACGGGCAAGTGGTGGTGGCGGAGCTACTGGTTCGAGGTGCTGCGGCCGGCGGCGGACGGGCGGGACGAGCGGAAGCCGGGCCGCGGCCGGCCGGCGAGCCCAGCATGGGAGTCGATCATGCGGGGGTTGACGATGCGGGACCTGCGGCATACGCACGACTCGTGGCAGGAGGAGATCGGGGTGGCGCCGGTGTTGGGGTATGAGCAGATGGGGCACAAGTACCCTGGCATCAAGGGCACGTACCGGCACCCGACGCCGCCCATGCGGAAGTTCCGTCTGGAGGGGTTGCAGGGGTTGTACGAGCGGGCGATGCGGAACCTGGGCTGGGAGAGTGTCTGGGAGGGGTGACCCCCTAAGAATCTCCTAAACGATCAGTTTCCGCAGTGGACACGTCAAAAGTCCGAGTCGTTGCCGCTGTTCAGAGGCCCTTCCGCGATCCGTTCATGGTGCCTGATGACTTCAGCGATGATGAAGTTCAGGAACTTCTCGGCGAACGCCGGGTCGAGTTTGGCGTCCTCGGCGAGGGAGCGCAGGCGGGCGATCTGGCGGCCCTCGCGGGCGGGGTCGGCGGGCGGCAGTTGGTGGGCGGCCTTGAGGTGGCCGACCTGCTGGGTCGCCTTGAAACGTTCGGCGAGCATGTGGACGACGGCCGCGTCGATGTTGTCGATGCTGTCGCGCAGTCGGGCGAGTTCCGCGCGGACGGCGGAATCGACGTCACCGGTACCGGTGCTGCTGGTGGTCATGGGGCAACCCTAAGGGGTGTGCGCGCCCTTGATCAGGGGGCGGACGGCGGGGAGCGGCGGTGTCGTCGCGGCCGCCGACGGCAGCGGTGCTCCGCCCTGTGGCGGGGCGCGAACGCCGCCGGCGTCTTGGCTGTCCGGGGCGCGGAGGACGGCCCGGTGGACGTGGTGGAACACCGCGACGGCCTCGTCCGGCTCCGCATAAAGTGGGAAGGGGTTCAGGGCGTCTTTGGGGGTACGGGCGTGGCGGACGACGGACCGGTCGAGCACGGTTACCCGCATCTGGAGACGGTGCGGGCCGCGATCACGGCGCTCTACAGACGGTTGTCGTACGAGACCGTCCGGACGTTCTCCACCAGTGTGGCCCCCGTGGACGTGGCGTTCTGCGACACCGACGACCTGCACCTGGGCGCGCAGCGGGTGGCCCGGGAGCTGGTGCGGCACTATGGCCTGCCGGACGCCCGGCTGATCGTCAGCTTCCGGGAGATGAGGCACGCGGCGAACGTGGAGCTGGCGGCGGGCCCGGAGTACTTCGTGGAGCTGAACGACCGTTTCCGCACCCATCGCCGGGACATCGGCGCGGCCCTCGCGCACGAGGTGACGCACGTGTATCTGCACCGTCTGGACCTGTCCTTCCCCGGCATGCGGGACAACGAGATCCTCACGGACACGGTGGCGACGTACCTCGGCGCGGGCTGGCTGCTGCTGGACGCGTTCCGGCAGGACGGTGTGTCCTCGCAGAAGCTCGGCTATCTCACGCCGGAGGAGTTCGGCTATGTGCTGGCCAAGCGGTCGTCGGTGTTCGGCGAGGATCCCTCGACGTGGTTCACCAGTGCGCGGGGCTACGAGGCGTATGTCGCGGGGGCGGCCCGGGCCCGCCGTGACGCGCAGCAGCCCCCGCTGACGGCCGCCGGCTGGGCGGGCCGCCGCCGCTACGCCCGCGATCGGCGGCACGCCCAGGACCACGGGCAGGGCGGTGGGGGTGCCGGAGGAGGGGACCGGGACCGGGCGGCGGGTGCGACGGCGGGGGCGCCGTACTCGTTCACCTCGGCCGGGGCGGAGCCGCTGCGCGTGTCGTTCCCGTGCCCGACCTGCCTCCAGCGGATCAGGGTGCCGGTGCGGGGCAGGGTGCGGGCGCGCTGCGGGCTGTGCCGGACGGTGCTGGAGTGCGACACATAGGGACGGTGGGCGGCGTCGCGGGTGCGGCCGGGTGTGCGACGGCGCCTGCCCAGGTGTCCGGTCGGGGACGGGCGGGCAGGCGCCGTCGTTGTTCCGTACGCCGTTGTACGGGACGTCTGGTGCGGCCGCGGGTCAGACCGTCAGCGCGCGGTCCGTCGGGCGGATCGGGGCCGGCAGGTCGCTGGCGCCCGTGAGGTACCGGTCGGCGCCGCGGGCGGCGGAGCGGCCCTCGGCGATCGCCCACACGATGAGCGACTGGCCGCGGCCGGCGTCACCGGCGACGAACACGCCCGGCACGTTGGTCTGGAAGTCGGCGTCGCGGGCGATGTTACCTCGTTCGTCGAGTTCCAGGCCGAACTGGTCCACCAGGCCGTTGGCCCGGTCGGTGCCGGTGAAGCCCATGGCGAGGGTGACGAGCTGGGCGGGGATCTTGCGTTCGGTGCCCGGCTTCTGGGTCAGCTTGCCGTCGACGAACTCGACCTCGGCCAGGTGCAGCCACTGGACGTTGCCGTCCTCGTCGCCCTCGAAGTGGGTCGTGGACGCCGCGTAGATCCGCTCGCCGCCCTCCTCGTGGGCCGAGGTGACCTTGTAGAGGATCGGGAAGGTCGGCCAGGGCTGGGAGGCCGGGTTCCGCTCCTCGTTCGGGCGGGGCATGATCTCCAGCTGGGTGACGGAGGCCGCGCCCTGGCGGTGGGCGGTGCCCACGCAGTCCGCGCCGGTGTCGCCGCCGCCGATGACGACGACGTGCTTGCCCTCGGCGGAGATCGGGGTGGTGACGTAGTCGCCCTCCTGGACCTTGTTGGCCAGGGGCAGGTACTCCATCGCCTGGTAGACGCCCTTGAGCTCGCGGCCGGGGACGGGCAGGTCGCGGGCGGTGGTGGCGCCGGCGGCGATGACGACCGCGTCGTAGCGCTTCTTCAGGTCCGTGGCCTTGATGTCGCGGCCGACCTCGACCCCGGTGCGGAACCGGGTGCCCTCCGCGCGCATCTGCTCGATGCGGCGGTTGATGTGCCGCTTCTCCATCTTGAACTCGGGGATGCCGTAGCGCAGGAGACCGCCGATGCGGTCCGCGCGCTCGTAGACGGCGACGGTGTGGCCGGCCCGGGTGAGCTGCTGGGCGGCGGCCAGGCCCGCCGGGCCCGAGCCGATGACGGCGACGGTCTTGCCGGACAGCCGCTCGGGGATCCGCGGGGCGACGTCACCGGTCTCCCACGCCTTGTCGATGATCGAGACCTCGACGTTCTTGATGGTGACCGGCTGCTGGTTGATGCCCAGCACGCACGCCGACTCGCAGGGGGCCGGGCAGAGGCGGCCGGTGAACTCGGGGAAGTTGTTGGTCGCGTGCAGGCGCTCGGAGGCGGCGGCCCAGTCCTCGCGGTAGGCGTAGTCGTTCCACTCCGGGATCAGGTTCCCGAGCGGACAGCCGTTGTGGCAGAACGGGATGCCGCAGTCCATGCACCGGCTGGCCTGCTTGCTGATGATCGGCAGCAGCGAGCCGGGGACGTAGACCTCGTTCCAGTCCTTCTTGCGCTCCTCGACCGGGCGGGACCTGGCGACCTCGCGGCCGTGGTTCAGAAAGCCCTTCGGGTCAGCCATTGATCGCCGCCTCCATCATCTTCTCGGTGATCTCGGTCTCGGAAAGACCGGCTCGCTCGGCGGCGTCCTTGGCGGCGAGCACTGCCTTGTAGGTGCTGGGGATGATCTTGCTGAAGCGCTCGACGGCGGTGTCCCAGTCGGCCAGCAGCTTCTCGGCGACGGTGGAGCCCGTCTCTTCCCGGTGGCGGCGCACCACCTCGTGCAGCCACTGCTTGTCGGTCTCGTCCAGCGCCTCGACCGCGTCGAGGTTGCCGACGTTGACGTTGTCGCGGTCGAGGTCGATGACGTAGGCGACGCCACCGGACATGCCGGCCGCGAAGTTGCGGCCCGTCTCGCCGAGGACCACGGCGTGACCGCCGGTCATGTACTCGCAGCCGTGGTCGCCCACGCCCTCGGAGACGACCGTCGCGCCGGAGTTGCGGACGCAGAACCGCTCGCCCGTGCGGCCGCGCAGGAACAGTTCTCCGCCGGTCGCGCCGTAGGCGATCGTGTTGCCCGCGATCGTGGAGTACTCGGCGAGGTGCTCGGCGCCGCGGTCCGGGCGGACCACGATCCGGCCGCCCGAGAGGCCCTTGCCGACGTAGTCGTTGGCGTCGCCCTCCAGGCGCAGTGTGATGCCGCGCGGTACGAAGGCGCCGAAGGACTGGCCGGCCGAGCCGGTGAAGGTGATGTCGATGGTGTCGTCGGGCAGGCCGGCGCCGCCGAACTTCTTCGTCACCTCGTGGCCGAGCATGGTGCCGACCGTGCGGTTGATGTTGCGGATGGCGACCTGGGCGCGCACCGGCTGGGCGTCCGCCTGGGAGTCCGCGGCCAGGGCGTCGGCGGCGAGCTTGATCAGCTCGTTGTCGAGCGCCTTCTCCAGGCCGTGTTCCTGGGCGATGACCTGGTGGCGGGCCGCGCCCTCGGGCAGTTCGGGCACGTGGAACAGCGGCTCCAGGTCCAGGCCCTGTGCCTTCCAGTGGTCCACCGCGCGGGTCACGTCGAGGGCCTCGGCGTGGCCGACGGCCTCCTCGATGGAGCGGAAGCCCAGCTCTGCGAGGATCTCGCGGACCTCCTCGGCGATGAACTGGAAGAAGTTCACCACGTACTCGGCCTTGCCGGAGAAACGTTCGCGCAGGACCGGGTTCTGGGTGGCGATGCCGACCGGGCAGGTGTCCAGGTGGCAGACGCGCATCATGATGCAGCCGGAGACGACGAGCGGCGCGGTCGCGAAACCGAACTCCTCGGCGCCCAGCAGGGCGGCGATGACCACGTCGCGGCCGGTCTTGAGCTGGCCGTCGGTCTGCACGACGATGCGGTCGCGCAGCCCGTTGAGCAGCAGGGTCTGCTGGGTCTCGGCGAGGCCCAGCTCCCAGGGGCCGCCCGCGTGCTTGAGCGAGGTCAGCGGGGAGGCGCCGGTGCCGCCGTCGTGGCCGGAGATGAGGACGACGTCCGCGTGGGCCTTGGACACGCCGGCCGCGACCGTGCCGACGCCGACCTCGGAGACCAGCTTCACGTGGATGCGGGCGGCCGGGTTGGCGTTCTTGAGGTCGTGGATCAGCTGGGCCAGGTCCTCGATGGAGTAGATGTCGTGGTGCGGCGGCGGGGAGATGAGTCCCACGCCCGGCGTCGAGTGCCGGGTCTTCGCCACCCACGGGTACACCTTGTGGCCGGGCAGCTGGCCGCCCTCGCCGGGCTTGGCGCCCTGGGCCATCTTGATCTGGATGTCGTCGGCGTTGACCAGGTACTCGGAGGTGACGCCGAAGCGGCCGGAGGCGACCTGCTTGATGCTGGACCGGCGCGCCGGGTCGTACAGGCGCTCGGGGTCCTCGCCGCCCTCACCGGTGTTGGACTTGCCGCCGAGCTGGTTCATGGCGATGGCGAGGGTCTCGTGCGCCTCCTTGGAGATGGAGCCGTACGACATGGCGCCGGTGGAGAAGCGCTTGACGATCTCGGAGACCGGCTCGACCTCGTCGAGGGGGATCGGCGCGCGGTCGGAGGTGAAGCCGAACAGGCCGCGCAGCGTCATCAGGCGCTCGGACTGCTCGTTCACCCGGGAGGTGTACTTCTTGAAGATGTCGTAGCGGCCCGAGCGCGTGGAGTGCTGGAGGCGGAAGACCGTCTCGGGGTCGAACAGGTGCGGTTCGCCCTCGCGGCGCCACTGGTACTCGCCGCCGATCTCCAGCGTGCGGTGCGCGGGGGCGATGCCGCTGGCCGGGTAGGCCTTGGCGTGGCGGGCGGCGACCTCCTTGGCGACGACGTCGATGCCGACGCCGCCGATCTTGGTGGCGGTGCCGTCGAAGTACTTCTCCACGAAGGCGTCGTCGAGGCCGACGGCCTCGAAGACCTGGGCGCCGCGGTAGGAGGCGACGGTGGAGATGCCCATCTTGGACATGACCTTCAGGACGCCCTTGCCGAGGGCGTAGATCAGGTTGCGGATGGCCTTCTCGGTCTCGATGCCGGGCAGGAAGGTGCCCGCGCGGACCAGGTCCTCGACGGACTCCATCGCCAGGTACGGGTTGACGGCGGCGGCGCCGAAGCCGATGAGCAGGGCGACGTGGTGGACCTCGCGGACGTCGCCGGCCTCGACCAGCAGGCCCACGTGGGTGCGCTGCTTGGTGCGGATGAGGTGGTGGTGGACGGCCGCGGTGAGCAGCAGCGAGGGGATCGGCGCGTGCTCGGCGTCGGAGTGCCGGTCGGACAGGACGATCAGGCGGGCGCCGTTGTCGATGGCGGCGTCGGCCTCGGCGCAGATCTCGTCGATCCGCGCGGCCAGCGTCTCGCCGCCGCCGGAGACCCGGTACAGGCCGGAGAGGGTCGCGGCCTTGAAGCCGGGCATGTCGCCGTCGGCGTTGATGTGGATGAGCTTGGCCAGCTCGTCGTTGTCGATCACCGGGAAGGGCAGCACCACGGTCCGGCAGGAGGCCGCGGTCGGCTCCAGCAGGTTGCCCTGCGGGCCGAGCGAGCTGCGCAGGGAGGTGACCAGTTCCTCGCGGATGGCGTCCAGCGGCGGGTTGGTGACCTGGGCGAACAGCTGGGTGAAGTAGTCGAAGAGCAGACGCGGGCGCTCGGAGAGCGCGGCGATCGGCGAGTCGGTGCCCATGGAGCCGATCGGCTCGGCGCCGGTCTTGGCCATCGGCGCGAGGAGGACGCGCAGTTCCTCCTCGGTGTAGCCGAAGGTCTGCTGGCGGCGGGTGACCGAGGCGTGGGTGTGGACGATGTGCTCGCGCTCGGGCAGGTCGCCCAGCTCGATCTCGCCGGCCTCCAGCCATTCGGCGTAGGGCTTGTCGGCGGCGAGGGCCGCCTTGATCTCGTCGTCCTCGATGATGCGGTGCTCGGCGGTGTCCACGAGGAACATGCGGCCGGGCTGGAGCCGGCCCTTGCGGACCACCTTGGCCGGGTCGATGTCGAGGACGCCGACCTCGGAGCCGAGGACGACGAGGCCCTCGTCCGTGACCCAGTAGCGGCCGGGGCGCAGGCCGTTGCGGTCGAGCACGGCGCCGACCTGGGTGCCGTCGGTGAAGGTGACGCAGGCGGGGCCGTCCCAGGGCTCCATCATCGTGGAGTGGAACTCGTAGAAGGCGCGCCGGGCCGGGTCCATGGAGTCGTGGTTCTCCCACGCCTCCGGGATCATCATCAGCACGGAGTGCGGCAGCGAGCGGCCGCCGAGGTGGAGCAGTTCCAGGACCTCGTCGAAGGAGGCGGAGTCGGAGGCGTCCGGGGTGCAGATCGGGAAGATCCGCTCCAGGTTGTCGGCGCCGCCGAACAGCCGGGAGGCGAGCTGGGACTCGCGGGCGCGCATCCAGTTGCGGTTGCCCTTGACGGTGTTGATCTCACCGTTGTGGGCGACGAAGCGGTAGGGGTGCGCGAGCGGCCAGCTCGGGAAGGTGTTGGTGGAGAAGCGGGAGTGGACGAGGGCGATCGCCGAGGCGAAGCGGCGGTCGGACAGGTCCGGGAAGAACGGCTCGAGCTGGCCGGTGGTCAGCATGCCCTTGTAGACGAGGGTGCGGGCCGACAGCGACGGGAAGTACACGCCCGCCTCGCGCTCGGCGCGCTTGCGCAGCACGAACGCCTTGCGGTCCAGGGCGATGCCCTGGCTCGTGCCGTCGCCGACGAACAGCTGGCGGAAGACCGGCATCGTGGAGCGGGCGGTGGCGCCCAGCAGCTCGGGGGCGACCGGGACCTCGCGCCAGCCGAGGACGGTCAGGCCCTCCTCAACGGCGATCGTCCCGATGCGCGAGACGGCGTCCTCGGTGCCGTCCTCGGGCAGGAAGGCGATGCCGACGGCGTAGGCGCCGGCGGCGGGCAGCTCGAATCCGGCCACCTCGCGCAGGAACGCGTCGGGCACCTGGGAGAGCAGGCCGGCGCCGTCTCCGGAGTCGGGCTCGGAGCCGGTGGCGCCGCGGTGCTCAAGGTTGCGCAGAACCGTGAGCGCCTGCTCGACCAGCGCATGGCTCGCCTCGCCGGTGAGGGTGGCCACGAAGCCGACGCCGCAGGCGTCGTGCTCGTTGCGGGGGTCGTACATACCCTGCGCAGCAGGGCGAGCATCCATGAACGACCAGTTCTGGCCGTCCGTGGAGTGCTGGGACGGCTGGCGCGGCGTACGCATCGGCTCTCCCGTCGTCGTCATGTGGCATGTGCTGGTGCCGAGGGACGACGTTGGCCCTCTGCGTAAGTGCGAAATTTCGTGCAGGTTACATGATGGAACGGTTCTCGGGAACCGGATACTTCGTTCCAACATGCGGACACCGCAGGGTTGGCGGCGGGGGGTTTCCGCGCCCGGCGGCGGAGGTTTCCCGGGGGAGGCCGGCGCGGACGAGATCGGTCGGATCGGCGTCCGTCGGCAGTGCGGCGGGGGGATGGAGCGGCGGCTTCGCCGGCCGCTCCGAGGGGTGCGCGGCGGGCCTCGTTGCCCACAGCGCTTACGGCTCATGCCCGATGGTCCTGCGGTCGAAACCAGCGGGTAGTGGCTACTTATGCGGTCCCTCGCATAAGTTCCAGCCAGACGTCATCCTACGGCCGTTCCGAACAAGGTGCCCAGGACGTACGTCACACCGGCGGCGGCACCACCCAGGACAAGCTGCCGCAAACCGCTGTACCACCAGGTGCGCGCGGTCACCTTGGCCACCACCGCACCGCAGGCGAACAGCCCGACGAGGGCGAGCAGCAGGGCCGGCCACAGCACGGTGGCGCCCAGCAGGTAGGGCAGCACCGGCAGCAGGGCGCCGAGGGCGAACGAGCCGAACGACGACACCGCCGCGACCAGCGGGGAGGGCAGGTCGCCCGGGTCGACGCCCAGTTCCTCGCGGGCGTGTATCTCCAGGGCCTGCTCCGGGTCCTTGGACAGCTGCCGGGCCACCTCGCGGGCGAGCTCCGGCTCGACGCCCCGTGCCACGTACAGGGCGGCGAGCTCGTCCTCCTCGTCCTGGGGGTGCTTGCGCAGCTCGCGCCGTTCGACGTCCAGCTCGGCCTCGACCAGCTCGCGCTGCGAGGCGACGGAGGTGTACTCGCCGGCCGCCATGGAGAAGGCGCCGGCGGCCAGGCCCGCGAGTCCGGTGAGCACGATGGTCTCCCGGCTGACGGCGCCGCCGGCGACGCCGGTCATCAGGGCGAGGTTGGAGACCAGGCCGTCCATCGCGCCGAAGACCGCCGGGCGCAGCCATCCGCCGTTCACATCGCGGTGCGTGTGGTTGTCGCGGTGCGCCTCGTGCAGCGGCGCTTCGGTGTCGAGGATGGCCACGGAGTCCCCCTGGGAGCTTGAGCCAAGAGCTTAGGCAAGGCTTGCTTTTGGACGAGTTCTACTTTTTGACAACACCGAACCTACGCCGCCGATTCCGCCGCCGCCAGCAAGGAAAGGCTGGGCTAACCTGCGGTTTCGCGCCGTGACGCTCATTCGAGAGGGGGCACGCACAGATGTCGTACGGGTGATGCTGGAGACCTGGAGGCTGCATGGCGTCCACGAGCGGGGACAGTTCCGCAAAGGGTTCTGCGCCGTCACGGCGCCCTGGAGAGGAGAGCCCGCGATGGCATCGAGCGCCGCCGTCCCCGCGCGCCGGCTCCGGGACCGGGCGCGCGGCGCGCTGCTCGGCCTCGCCGTCGGGGACGCCCTCGGGGCGCCCGCGGAGAACCTGCGACCGTCCGAGATCCGCGCCCGCTGGGGCCGGATCACCGGCTACGTCACCGAGCACCCGGCCGGCACCGACGACACCGAGTACGCCGTCTTCTCCGGCCTCCTGCTCGCCCGGTACGGCTCCGCGCTCACCCCGGCCCATGTCGAGGCGGCCTGGCACGAGCACATCGCCGACCGCGCCGAGGGGCCCTTCCGCGGCGCCGGCTTCAGTGAGCGGGGGACCCTGGAGAACCTGCGCCGCGGGCTGGCCGCCCCGGCCTCCGCCCAGCACCGGCACGCCTGGAGCGACGGCCTGGCCATGCGGGCGGCGCCGTTCGGGGTGTTCGCCGCCGGCCGCCCGGCCGAGGCCGCCCGGCTGGTGGCGATCGACGGTTCGGTCAGCCACGAGGGCGAGGGCATCCACGGCGGGCGGGCGGTGGCCGCCGGGGTCGCGGCGGCCATGGCGGGCGCGCCGCCGGTCGCTGTGGTGGCCGCCGCCCTCGCCGTCGTCCCCGAAGACTCCTGGACGGCCCGCACGCTGCGCCGGGCCACGGCGGCCGCCCGCCGGGGCGAACGCGCGGTCCGCTCCGCCGTCGTCATCGGCGGCTACCCCTGGTCCGACCTGGCCCCGGAAGCGGTCGCCCTGGCCTTCGGCGCGTACGCCGCGGCCGACGGCGACTTCCGCGACGCGGTGCTCACCGCCGTGAACATGGGCCGCGACGCCGACACCACGGCGGCGGTCGCGGGCGCCCTGGCGGGTGCGACCCTGGGCGCGTCCGCCATCCCGGCCGAATGGGCGGCCCCCATCGGCCCGGCCCGGGGAAGCTGTCTGCCGTCGATGGCGGGGCAGCACGTGCTGGACGTGGCGGACCTGCTGGTGGCGGCGGGCGAGGCCGCCGCCGGGCGGGCCCCGGCCGAGGTCCGCCTCGACCTCGTGCGGCCGCACTCGCCCGCACTCCCCGACGCGCCCGCGCGGTCCCGCGTCGGGGCGCGCCCCGAGGCCCCCGCACAGCCGCCGGACGTGCCCGTCCGGTCCGACACCGCCGTCCGGGTCGGCGCCCAGTCGTGCCCCGACACTCCCGTGCATCCCGACGCACCGCCGGCCCCGGACGCGCCCGCCGGGGCCGGCGCCCCTGCCCGGGCCGGCGCCCGCGCGTGTCCCGGCGCTCCCGCGCGACCCGAAGCACCGGCGGCACCGGATGTGGTCCCCGGGCCGGACGCCCCCTCCTGGGCCGGCGCTCCTCCACCGCCCGGGGCCCCGGTCCGCTCCGGCGCGCCCGTCGCCCTGCCCGCCGCCGCGTCCGCCGTCCCGGCCGGCCAGGTCCTCGCCGTCGACGAGGGCGAGGCGGGGGCGTGACCGGCCGGCGTCGGGTCGAAGGGCTGCTGCTGGGGCTGGCGGCCGGGGACGCCGCCGGGTGGCCGGCCGCGCGGCACCGGGCCGCCCGGATGCCCGAGTGGACCCGGCGGCTCACCCGTGAGCTGGACGCCTTCGCCGAGCAGAACGCCACCACCACCCTGCCCGTCCCGACCGCGCTCAACCAGCCCCCGGAGCCGCTGCGCCTCGGCCCCTCCGACGACGCCGAGTGGGCGGTGTTCGCGGCGGAGGCCGTGTTGCGCGCCGGGGACGACGACGCGCTCGGCGACCTCGGCCGGGAGCGCCGGCTGCGGGCGGCGATCGACCTCACCTGGAACGCCGTGGCCGGCGAGGTGGCGGCGGCGGCCGAACGCGCACCCGATATGGAGTCCGCGGTGCTGCCGCTGCGTGCCCGTATCTCCGTGCGGGCCGGCCTCGGCAACCTCGCCACCGGACTGCGGCCGCCCGCCACCGGTCACGACAACCCGCACTACTTCGACGACGCGGCCTGCGTACGGGCCTGTGTGCTGGCCGCGGCCCACCCGGGCGACCCGCGCCGCGCCGCCGGACTGGCCGAGTTCGACGCCCGCTACACCCAGGACGGCGACGGCGTGCACGGCGCCCGGGCGATGGCGGCGGCACTCGCCCTGGCGCTCGTCGGCGCGGAGGTCGAGCACTGCGTCACGGCCGCGCTGGCCGAACTGCCCGAGGAGACGGAGATCGGCCGCAACGCCCGGCACGCCCTGCGGCTCGCCCTGGGCAGCGAGGACGCGTTCGCCCTGGTGCCGCTGCTGGAGCACCAGATCGTCGACCACGTCTACAGCTACGGCGTCGCCGCCGCCGAGACCGTTCCGGTCGCCCTCGCCCTGGCCGTGGCGGCGGGCGGGCGCCTCGCCCAGGCGCTGCCCGCCGCGGCCTGCCTGTCCCGCCTCGCCGACTCCGCCCCGGCCCTGGCGGGCGCGCTGACCGGCGCGCTGGGCGGCGGTGCGGCGGTCCCGGCCTCCTGGCGGGAGGCCTGCCGCACGCTGTCCGGCTGTGCGCTGCCCCGCCTCACCGGCACCGACCTGGTGGAACTCGCCGGGCTCCTGGAAGCCGCGCAACCGGCTCCACCAGGAGGATGATTCGGGGCATGACGCCCAAAGGACAAGAAAACCGGGGAACCGGCCGTGCGGCGGAAGCCGGCGACCCGGCGACCCGCGACCTGGAACCCGGCGACGCGGGTCTGGCGGAGCGGATCACCGGAGCGCTGGTCGGCGCGGCCGTCGGCGACGCGCTCGGCGGCCCCGTCGAGGGCTACTCCCCCGACCAGATCCTGCAGCGCCACGGCAGCCGGATCCACGGCGTGGTCGGCCCCTGGCACGGCGACGACTGGCGCACCGCCCGCCCCGTCGCGCCGTACCACAAGGGAGATGGCCACGTCACCGACGACACCTTGATGACCCACGCGCTGGTACGGGTCTACGCGCGGGTCCGCGACCACCTCGACGCCTACGCCGTCGCCGGCCACCTGGTCCCCGACCTGATGACGAACCCGCGCTGGATCCCCGAGCTGGAGACGGAGGCGCTGCCCCTGCACCGGGTCTTCCTGGCGGAGAAGTGGCTGGTGGCGCGGCTGCACTACGGTCATGTGGACCCACGCGAGGCCGGCGTCGGCAACATCGTCAACTGCGGTGCCGCGATGTACATGGCGCCGGTCGGCCTGGTCAACGCGGCCGACCCGCGGGCCGCGTACGCCGAGGCGCTGGACGTCGCGGGCGCCCACCAGTCGTCCTACGGCCGTGAGGCGGCGGGCGTCCTGGCCGCCGGGGTGGCGGCGGCGTGCGCGCCCGGGGCCACCCCGGACTCGGTGGTCGCGGCATGCCTGTCCCTGGCGAAGGACGGCACCCGGGAGGCGATCGAGGCGGTCTGCGAAGCCGCCGCCCGCTGCCCCGACTTCGAGTCCGCGCTGGGACCGCTGCGGGCGGCCGTCGCGCCGTACGACACGGTGGGCCCCGACTACCGCGCCCCCTCGCTGGGCGCCCGGCGCCCGTCCCGGCTGCACGCCGTCGAGGAACTGCCGGTCGCGCTCGGCATGCTGACGGTGGCCCGCGGCGATTTCCGGCATGCCGTGCTCGGCGCGGTGAACTACGGCCGCGACTGCGACTCCATCGCGACGATGGCCGGCGCGCTGGCCGGCGCTCTGGGTTCGGCGGTCCCGCGCGAGTGGTCGAAGACGGTGGCGGAGGCCAGCCGGCTGGACCTGTGGGAACCGGCGCGCACGCTGACCGGGGTGACCCGGGAGGTCTTCGAGAAGGACGTACGACGGCGGCGCGCCCACGAGCGGGCGTTCGCCGGGATGGGAGGCCCGCGATGCTCCGACTGACCTGGGTCCAGCCGGAGGACCTGCTCGGCCACGAGCTGCGCCAGGCGGCGCAGGACGGCCGCGAACCGAAGGCGATCGCCGCACGGTGGCGGGCGGCGGGCGGCCCCGAGGCCCCGGTCCGGTCGGGAGCCTCACCGCAGCCCGCCTCCCGTTACCTGCGCCTGCTCGCCAAGGACCTCCTGGACGAACTCGCCGAACTGCCGAGCGCTCTGGCCGACGCCGAACCGACCGACCTGGACCGGATCAAGGCGCTGTGCCCGAACTGGCCGGCGACGCGCCCGGCGGCCGGGACGGCCGCGGGACCGGCCCTGGGCCAGGACCGGCTGGAAGCCGCCTGGCTGGGCCGGGCGGTGGGCTGCCTGCTCGGCAAACCCGTCGAGAAGCTCCCCCTGGACGGCATCCGCCAACTCGCCCGGGCCACCGGCAACTGGCCCCTGACCACCTGGTTCACCGGTCGCGGCGTCCCGGAGGACCTGGCCGCGAAGTACCCCTGGAACCGCCGCTCGGCGACCACCTCCCTCGCCGAGAACATCGACGGCATGCCCGAGGACGACGACCTCGACTACCCGCTGCTCAACCTGCTCCTGCTGCGGCGCCACGGCAGGCACTTCACCACCGACGACGTGGCCCGGCTCTGGCTGGACGAACTCCCCGCCGGACGCACCTTCACCGCCGAACGCGTCGCCTACCGCAACCTCCTGCTCGGCATCGACCCGCCGCGCACCGCCCGCCACCGCAACCCGTTCCGGGAGTGGATCGGCGCTCTGATCCGCGCCGACGTGCACGGCTGGACCAACCCGGGCGACCCGGCGTCCGCCGCCGAGCAGGCACACCGCGACGCCATCCTCACGCACACCGCGAACGGCGTCCACGCGGCGATGTTCGCCGCCGCCGTCATCGCGGCCGCGGCGACCGGCGCCCACGACGTCCACTCCTGCCTGGCCACCGGCCTGACCGTCGTGCCCCCCGGTTCCCGGCTCGCCCGCGCGGTCCGGCACGCCGTCCGACTGGCCGGCGCCCACGAGGACTTCGACACGGTCGTGGACGAACTGCACGCCGCCCACTCCGCCACCTACCACTGGGTCCACGCCGTCCCCAACACCGCGCTGATCGCCGCCGCCCTCACCCACGCGGACGGCGACTTCACCGGCTCCGTCTGCCGGGCGGTGTCCGGTGGCTGGGACACCGACTCCAACGGTGCCACGGCCGGATCCGTCGCCGCTCTCCTGGCCGGTTCCCCCGCCGCGCTGCCCGAGGGCTGGACGGCCCCGCTGAAGAACCGGCTGGCCACGTCCATCGGCGACTTCAACGGCATCGGCTTCGACGCCCTGGCCCGGCTCACCCACCAGGAGGCGTCACGCCCATGACGCCGCACCCACCCGGCCCGAGGACCACGCCGCCCGCCGACCCGCCCTCCGACCCGGAGTCCGGTTCGGAGTCCGGGCCGCAGGCCGCCGCGCGGTCCGGACCGCCCCTCGCCGGACTGCGTGTCCTGGATCTCGCCACCCTCTTCGCCGGACCGATCGCCGCCACCATGCTCGGTGACTTCGGCGCCGAGGTCGTCAAGGTCGAGCACCCGGCCAAGCCGGACCCGGCACGCGGCCACGGCCCGTCCAAGAACGGCGTCGGCCTGTGGTGGAAACTGCTGGGCCGCAACAAACGCACCATCACCCTGGACCTGTCCCGGCCCAAGGGCCGCGCGACCCTGCTGCGCCTGGCCGCCACCGCGGACGTGATCGTGGAGAACTTCCGCCCGGGCACCCTGGAGAAGTGGGAGCTGGGCTGGCCGGAGCTGTCGGCCGCCAACCCGCGCCTGGTCCTCGCCCGGGTCACCGGCTTCGGCCAGTTCGGCCCGTACGCGCCCCGGCCCGGCTTCGGCACCCTGGCCGAGGCGATGAGCGGCTTCGCCGCGATCACCGGCGAACCGGACGCCCCGCCCACGCTTCCGCCGTTCGGGCTCGCCGACTCGATCGCGGGCCTGGCCACGGCGTACGCGGTGATGACCGCGCTCGCGGCCCGGGAGCGCACCGGAAAGGGCCAGATCGTCGACATGGCGATCATCGAGCCGATCCTGACCGTCCTCGGCCCGCAGCCCCTCTGGTACGACCAGCTGGGCTACGTCCAGCCGCGCACCGGCAACCGCACCCAGAACAACGCCCCGCGCAACACCTACCGCACCTCGGACGGCACCTGGGTCGCCGTCTCCACCTCGGCCCAGTCGGTGGCGGAACGCGTGATGCGCCTGGTGGGGCGCCCCGAGCTGATCGACGAGCCGTGGTTCGCGACCGGCACGGACCGGGCCGCCCACGCCGACGTGCTCGACGAGGCGGTCGGCGGCTGGATCGCCCGGCACAGCCGTACCGAGGTCCTGGCCGCCTTCGAGAAGGCCCAGGCGGCCATCGCCCCGATCCAGGACGTCCGGGACGTGATGGCCGACCCGCAGTACCAGGCCTTGGGCACCCTCACCACGCTGCACGACCCGGAGCTCGGCCGGCTGCGCATGCAGAACGTCCTCTTCCGGCTCTCCGCCACACCCGGCGCGATCCGCTGGGCGGGCCGACCGCACGGCGCGGACACGGACGCGGTGCTGACCGAGCTGGGCCTCACCCCGGAGGAGCTGGCCGCGCTGCGCGCGGAGGGCGTCCTGTGACGGCCACCGTCCCCCTCCCGCTCACCTGGCTGTACGTTCCCGGCGACCGGCCGAACGTCGTCGCCAAGGCGCTGGCCTCGGGCGCCGACGTGGTGGTGATCGACCTGGAGGACGCGGTCGCCCCGGACCGCAAGGAGTACGCCCGCGCCGCCACGGCCGAACTGCTGACCGAGCCACCGCCCGTCCCGGTCCATGTGCGCGTCAACACGGTCGACGGACCGCTGGCCGCCGCGGACCTGGCGGCGGTGGCTCCCCGGCCGGGCCTGACCGGGCTGCGGCTGCCGAAGGTGACCTCGGCGGAGCAGGTGGCACGGGTCGCGGCGGCGACGGCCGGGGCGGACCCGCCGCCGCCCGACGGCTCCGGTCCCCCGCTCTACGCCCTGCTGGAGACCGCCCTCGCCATCGAACGCGCCTACGCCATCGCCTCCGCGCACCCGTCCGTGCGGGGCATCTCGATCGGCGAGACGGATCTCCGTGCCGACCTCGGGGTGCGGCAGGACACGGGCCTCGACTGGTGCCGCGCCCGGGTCGTCGTCGCCGCCCGCGCGGCGGGGCTCGCCCCGCCCGCGCAGTCCGTGCACCCCGACATCCGGGACCTGGAGGGGCTCGCGGCCTCCTGCGCCCACGGCCGCGCCCTGGGCTTCCTCGGCCGCGCCGCCATCCATCCCCGCCAGCTGCCGATCATCGAACGCGCCTATCTGCCGACCGACCGCGAGCTGGAGGAGGCCGAGACGGTCGTCAAGGCGGCCGCCACGGACCGGGGCGCCCAGGCGCTCGCCGACGGCCGCTTCATCGACGCGGCGGTGGTCGCGGCGGCCCGGCGCACCCTGGCGCTGGCCCACAGATGCTGACCGCGTGCGACGAGGGCGCCCATGCCACGGGACCGGCCACACGTCGTGGTTCCGGCCGCACCGCATGGGACCGCGGCCGTAGGTCGTGGGACCAGCCGTACGTCGTGGGAGCGGCCGCACGCCGTGGGAGCGGCCGCACGCCGTGGGACCGGCCGCACGCCGTGGGACCGGCACCGCGGAACGGGTCCGGCCTCGTGCGACGAGGGCGCCCCCGGCAGTCCGGGAGCGCCCTCGTGTGCCTACGACCGTCCGTCAGCTCTTCTTCGCCGACCCGGCCCCGTCCTTGAGTCCGGCGTCCTCCGGGTCAGCGTCCTGCGGGGCGGTGTCCTTCGAGCCCGTGCCCTTCGGTTCGGTGTCCTTCGAGCCGCTGCCCTTCGGTTCGGTGTCCTGAGGGTCGCCGTCCCCGCTCTCCGGCGCCTTCTTCGCCCCGGCCGTGACCTGGGCCCTGGCCTTCGCCCGGTCGTCGGCGTCGGCGTCGGCCGCCTTCTCGCCCGTCTCCGTCCCGGCCTCGGTCCCGGCGCCCTCGCCGTCGGCGGACGCGCCCCGCTCGATCTCGGTCTCCCGGCCCGGCCGCTTCTTCGACGACACCCAGATGTAGGTCACCGCGAGCAGGAAGACGATCAGCGCGGTCCAGTCGTTGAGCCGGATGCCCAGGAAGTGGTGGGCGTCGTCGACGCGCATGTACTCGATCCAGCCGCGGCCCACGCAGTACGCGGCGACGTACAGCGCGAACGCCCGGCCGTGGCCCAGCTTGAAGCGGCGGTCGGCCCAGATGACCAGGAGACCGACGCCGACGCACCACAGCGACTCGTACAGGAAGGTCGGGTGGTAGTACCCCGGCACCCGGCCGTCCGCCGACGAGGTGATGTGCAGCGCCCATGGAACGTGCGTCTCCCGGCCGTAGAGCTCCTGGTTGAACCAGTTGCCCCAGCGGCCGATCGCCTGGGCGAAGGCGATGCCCGGCGCCACGGCGTCGGCGTAGGCGGGCATCGGGACGCCCCGGCGCCGGGCGCCGATCCACGCGCCCAGCGCGCCGAGCGCGATCGCGCCCCAGATGCCGAGGCCGCCCTCCCACACCTTGAAGGCGTTCACCCAGTCACGGCCGTCACCGAAGTACAGCTCGTAGTCCGTGATCACGTGGTAGAGCCGGCCGCCGACCAGGCCGAACGGCACGGCCCAGACGGCGATGTCGGCCACCGTGCCGGCCCGGCCGCCACGCGCGACCCAGCGCCTGTTGCCGAGCCAGACGGCGACGAAGACGCCGATGATGATGCAGAACGCATAGCCGCGCAGCGGAATCGGTCCGAGGTACAGCACCCCGCGCGACGGGCTGGGAATGTAGGCAAGTTCCATGGCAGGGTCGACGCTACCGCAGCCGGAGCGGGCCCACGGCAGCCAGTCCGGCAACGGGTCCATAACAGGCCCCCGCCGCCACCCGGCCCCGCCGCCCGCCGCGACGCTCACCGCTCGCCCGGGCCCCGCTCATCCTTTGCCCGCCCCTTCCACCATCTGCTTCAGCTTCGCCGGGGTCATGGTCCGGTCCTGTGCGATGTTCTTCCCGTTCAGCAGGACGGTCGGGGTACCCGAGAAGCCGCCGGCCTGGAACGCCTTGTTGGACTTGTCGACCCAGCCGTCGTGCGTCCCGCTCTCGACGCACTTCCGGAAGGCCGGTGTGTCCAGGCCGTTCACCTTGCCGGCGAGCTGGATCAGCTTGCCGTTGTCGGCGAACGCGTCGTCCGTCTCCTTGGGCTGGTTGTCGTAGAGCACGTCGTGGAAGCCGGAGAACCTTCCGGCGTCCTGGGCGCAGGCGGCGGCGTTGGCGGAGCGCAGCGAGCCGGTGCCGCCGAGGTTGTCGTCGATCAGCCTGACCAGGTGGTACTCGATCCGGAGCTTGCCGGAGCCGGTCAGCTGGTGGAGCGTCGAGCGGTACGTCGACTCGAAGGCCTGGCAGGCCGGGCAGCGGAAGTCCTCCCACACCGTGAGCGTCGTCCTGGCGCCGTCCTTGCCGACCGGGATCGCGAGGCTGTCCTTGCCCTGCGCCCCCGAGGGCACCACGACCGGGCCCGCGCCGCGGCTCTTGCTCTTGCCGGAGTTCGCGGCGAGCACGCCGATCACCGTCGCGAGGCCCAGCACACAGACCACGCTCGCGGCCACGATCAGCGTGCGCCGCCGCCGGTCCGAGGCCTTCTGCTTCTCGCGCTCGACCGCCAGCCGCTGACGGGCGGTGCGCTTTGCGTCATGGTTCTTCTCGCTCACACCACCAGAACGAACCGGGGAGGCGCATTGCGCCTCCCCGGTCCCATGACCACTCCTTCGGGTGACCCGCGGTCCCACCGTGCGCCGACGGCGGTGCCGTTCGGCGCGGGCGGGCCGCGATCCGGGCCGCTACGGCTTTCCGCGCACCCCGGCCGCCAGCTCGCCCGCGAGCGCGCGGACGGCCTCGATGCCGGCCGCGTGGTCCGGGGCGTCCAGCATCAGCTTGACGAACGCCGAGCCGACGATCACCCCGTCGGCGAAGCCGGCGACCTCCGCGGCCTGGGCGGGGTTGGAGACCCCGAGGCCGACGCAGACGGGCAGGTCGGCGCCGGTGTCCCGGGTGCGCCGCACCAGGTCCTGGGCCTGCGCGCCCACCGACTCGCGGGTGCCGGTGACGCCCATCAGCGAGGCGGCGTAGACGAAGCCGGAACCGGCCGCGGTGATCTCGGCGAGCCGTTCGTCCCTGCTGCTGGGCGCGACCACGAAGACCGTCGCGAGGCCGTGCTTGTCGGCGTGCTCCCGCCACAGGGCGGACTCCTGGACCGGCAGGTCCGGCAGGATGCACCCGGCGCCGCCCGCCTCGGCGAGCTCGGCGGTGAACCGCTCGACGCCGTAGCGGTCGATGGGGTTCCAGTAGGTCATCACGAGCACCGGCTTCCCGGTGGCCGCGTGGGCCTCGCGCACCGTGCGCATGACGTCCGCGATCCGGACGCCGCCGCGCAGGGCGATGTCGTCGGCGGTCTGGATGACCGGTCCGTCGAGGACGGGGTCGCTGTGCGGCAGGCCCACCTCCACGACGTCCGCGCCACCGTCGAAGACGGCCTTGATCGCCTCGATGCCGCCGTCCACGGTCGGGAACCCGGCCGGGAGGTAGGCGATGAGCGCGGCGCGGCCCTCCGCCCCGGCGGCGGCGAGGGTGTCGGTCAGCAGCCGGATGTTCCCGCTCACTTGGCGTCCCCCTCGATCTCGGCGGTGTCGGCTTGGTCGGCGGCCACCTCGGCGTCGGTGTCGTACAGGCCGAAGTAGCGGGCGGCGGTGTCCATGTCCTTGTCGCCGCGGCCGGAGAGGTTGACGACGATCAGCCCGTCCGGGCCGAGCTCACGGCCGACCTCCAGGGCGCCGGCCAGCGCGTGGGCGCTCTCGATCGCCGGGATGATGCCCTCGGTCCGCGACAGCAGGAGCAGGGCCCGCATCGCCGCGTCGTCGGTGACCGCGCGGTACTCGCCGCGGCCGGAGTCCTTCAGGAAGGCGTGCTCGGGGCCGATGCCGGGGTAGTCCAGGCCGGCCGAGATGGAGTACGGCTCGGTGATCTGGCCCTCGTCGTCCTGTAGGACGTAGGACCGGGAGCCGTGCAGGATGCCGGGCTCGCCGGCCGTCAGGGTCGCCGCGTGCTCGCCGGTCTCCACGCCGTGACCGGCCGGTTCGCAGCCGATCAGGCGAACGTCCTCGTCCGGGATGAAGGCGTGGAAGAGGCCGATGGCGTTGGACCCGCCGCCGACGCAGGCGACGGCGGCGTCCGGCAGTCGCCCGGCGCGCTCCAGGAGCTGACGCCGTGCCTCCACGCCGATGACCCGGTGGAAGTCGCGGACCATGGCCGGGAAGGGGTGGGGGCCCGCCACGGTGCCGAAGAGGTAGTGGGTGCGGTCGACGTTGGCGACCCAGTCCCGGAAGGCCTCGTTGATCGCGTCCTTCAGGGTGCGGCTGCCGGACTTCACGGCCACCACCTCGGCGCCGAGCATCCGCATCCGGGCCACGTTGAGGGCCTGGCGCTGGGTGTCGATCTCGCCCATGTAGATCGTGCACTCCAGGCCGAAGAGCGCGCAGGCGGTGGCGGTGGCGACGCCGTGCTGGCCGGCGCCGGTCTCCGCGATCACGCGCGTCTTGCCCATGCGCTTGGTGAGGAGCGCCTGGCCGAGCACGTTGTTGATCTTGTGGGAGCCGGTGTGGTTGAGGTCCTCGCGCTTGAGGAACACCCGGGCGCCGCCGGCGTGCTCGGCGAACCGCGGCACCTCGGTCAGGGCGCTGGGCCGGCCGGTGTAGTGGACGAGCAGGTCGTCGAGCTCGCGGGCGAACTCGGGGTCGGCCTTCGCCTTGTCGTACTCGACGGCGACCTCGTCCACGGCGGCGACGAGCGCCTCCGGGATGAACTTGCCGCCGTACGCGCCGAAGTACCCCTCGGCGCTGGGCACCTGGCCCCCGGGGTCGGGAATGAAGAACTCGCTGGGCATGCGGAAACCTCACGGTGAGTGTGCGGGAACGTGTCGCCGTGGGGAGACGGAACCGCTCGGGCCGCCGGGAACCGGCTATGGCCCGTCGCGCGCACGCGGCTCAGCGCGTGCGCGGCGGCTCCGCACCCCTGACGGGGCGCCATCGCATGCCGTTGACCTGGCCCGGTTCGTCGCCGATGACGTACCGCACCCGCCGGCCGTGCACGCGCCGCGCGGGCGCGCGGCAGCCCCGGGGCCGGCAGCCGCGCGCGAGGCGGGCGTACGGGTCCCTGACGGGCTCGGTGATCGGGAGGGTCGTCATCACGGCACACTCTACCGGTGCGCGGCCGCCTCGGTGGCGGGCGCGGTCAGCCCCGCCCGTGCCGCAGCGCGGGGTGAGCGCCGGCCGCGACCAGGTCGGCGACCGCCGTCTTGGGGTCGCGGCCGGTGACCAGCGACTCGCCGACCAGGACCGCGTCGGCGCCGGCGTTGGCGTAGGCGATCAGGTCGTGCGGGCCGCGGACGCCGGACTCGGCGACCTTGACGATGTGGTCCGGGATCTCGGGCGCCACGCGCTCGAAGGTGTCGCGGTCGACCTCGAGCGTCCTGAGGTTGCGCGCGTTGACGCCGATCACCTTGGCGCCGGCGTCCACCGCGCGCTCCACCTCGTCCTCGTCGTGAACCTCGACGAGCGGGGTCAGCCCGATGGACACCGCGCGCTCGATCAGCGACTCCAGGGCCTGCTGGTCGAGGGCGGCGACGATCAGCAGGGCGAGGTCGGCGCCGTAGGCCCGGGCCTCCCACAGCTGGTACGAGGTGACGATGAAGTCCTTGCGCAGGATCGGGATGTCCACGCGGGCGCGGACCGCCTCGAGGTCGGCCAGCGAGCCGCCGAAGCGCCGCTGCTCGGTCAGGACCGAGATGACGGAGGCGCCGCCGGCCTCGTAGTCCGCGGCGAGTCCGGCCGGGTCGGCGATCGCGGCGAGCGCGCCCTTGGAGGGGCTGGAGCGCTTGACCTCGCAGATCACCTTGACTCCGTCGCCCTTGAGCGCGGCCACCCCGTCCTTGGCGGCCGGTGCTTTCGCCGCGCGCTCCTTGAGCTCTTCGAGGCTGACGCGCGCCTGCCGTTCCGAAAGGTCGGCACGGACTCCGTCGATGATCTCGTCGAGCACACTCACGCGAGCGGCCCCCTTCCAGACGGTGGGATGTTCCAGCGGGTCGAGCGGCCCCCGGCGCCCGCTTGGCGGTGAATCGGGCGGAACCGGCGGTCACTGCGATGGTATCCGGAGCGGGAGCCGGGCCTCGCATCCGGTGGACCGCGGTCCCACCACCTGGACAGGCGCCGGCCGGTCAGGGGTGGAGCGGGCCGCCGAAGGGCAGGTTGCGGACCACGGTGAAGACCACGAGCAGCGCGATGGAGCTCCACTGGTGCACCGGCCGCGGATCGAGCCGCAGTCGCCGCCCGCGCACCGCCCGGACCACCCACACGGTCCACAGCAGGGCGCAGACCGGATAGCCCACGGCCGCCAGGGCGTTGTCCTGGAGGGCCGCGAGGAAGTCGCCGTGGACGAAGGCGTGGGCGCTGCGCAGGCCGCCGCAGCCGGGGCAGTAGAGCCCGGTGTGGCGCAGCAGGGGGCAGGCGGGGTAGTGGCCGGGCTCGTCGGGGTCCACCGTCCCGACGTACGCGAAGGCCCCCGCGGCGGCGGCCAGCACGGCGGCGGGGGCGGCGAGCCGCCCGAGGACGGAGCCCGGCGGGCGGGCCGGCGCTGTCACCGTGCGACTGTCGGCTCTCACGCCTCGCATTGTGCCCGGCGCGCGGCTCACGCGCGCGGGCGGCACCGGGGAGGGTGTCCGGCCCGGGCGCGCGTGAGGGGGCGGCACCGGGCCGCCCCCTGATTCACACCCGTACGGGTCCGCCGTACGGGTGTCAGCCCTTGGCGCCGGCCGGCTCGCCCTGGCCCGCGACCTTGTGCACCGGGTGCGCGTTCTTCTGGCCGAAGCCCATCACGCGCATGACGCCGCCCACGACGGCGCCCAGCAGCGTGAGTGCGATGCCGACCCAGAAGCCGACCGGCTGGGCCCCCACCATGAAGACGCCCGCGACGCAGAAACCGATGAAGGCGATGATGACACCGGTCCAGGCGGCCGGGGTGTGACCGTGGCTGCTGCCCGCCATGACTTGCTCCTCGTTGCTTGTACGTGTCCGAGCCGGACGCTCGAGGTCCATTGTCCCGTACCCGTGCACGGGACGTGAGCGGGGGTGGCTCCTCGCACCCGCTTCACCGCGAAGGGAAGCCGGGCCCCGGCGCGCCGCCGCTCAGGCCGGTTCGGTGCCGGTCGGGTCCTCGCCGCGGTCCAGGGCCTTCCAGAGGTCCTCGGGGCGCTCGGGGTCGACGGGCCGGGGCGCGCGGGAGCGGGGCGCGCCCGAGCGCTCGTAGCGGCCGGACATGGCGGGCCAGAGGCGGCCGTAGAGCAGGGCGAGCAGCCCGGCCAGCAGGATCAGCGCCCCGCCGGCCGCCGCGACGTAGGGCCAGCCGGTGTGGCTGAGCGCGGCGGCGGTCGCCGCGGTGTCGCCGGAGGCCCGGGCGGCCTTCTCGTCGAGCGCGCTGCCGTCGGAGGCGCCGGTGAGGGCCGCGGCGACGGTGCCCGCGCCGGAGAGCGCGAGCAGGGCGGCGACCAGGAAGCGGCCGGAGCGGCGGACGGCGAAGACGGCGACGAGCGCGGCCAGGCCCACTATGGCGAGCGCCGCGGGCACGCCCGTGACCTCGCTGCCCTTGGCGGTCAGGGGGAAGGCGCCGCCCGCCACCGTCGCGGTGCCCTCCGCCCAGCGCTGCCGGGAGGCCAGCAGCGCCACGGCCGCGCCGAGCGCGCCGCACAGCAGGGCGACGGCGAGGCTGCGGCGGCCGGACCGGACGGGGGCGGCGGCTTCGGTACGGGGGTGAGGTACGGCAGTCACGTACTCCACTATCGCCTGAACCCCGGGCGATTCGTCACCCGGGGTTCGTGTGGGGCACGTGAGAAATGCCCCACCGTTCCTACCGCGCCAGCCGGTTGGCGGTGTGCACCGCCCGCAGGACCGCGGCGGCCTTGTTGCGGCACTCGGCGTCCTCGGCCACCGGGTCGGAGTCGGCGACGATGCCGGCGCCCGCCTGGACGTAGGCCGTGCCCCCGCGCAGCAGGGCGGTGCGGATGGCGATGGCGGTGTCGGAGTCGCCCGCGAAGTCGAGGTAGCCGACGCAGCCGCCGTACAGGCCGCGCCGGGACGGTTCGAGTTCGTCGATGATCCGCATCGCGCGCGGCTTGGGCGCGCCGGACAGGGTGCCGGCCGGGAAGCAGGCGGTGAGCACGTCGAACGCGGTCCGGCCCGGCGCGACCCGTCCGGTCACGGTCGAGACGATGTGCATGACGTGCGAGTACCGCTCGACGGACATGAAGTCGACGACCTCGACGGAGCCCGGCTCGCAGACCCGTCCCAGGTCGTTGCGGCCGAGGTCGACGAGCATCAGGTGCTCGGCGCGCTCCTTGGGGTCGGCGAGGAGTTCCTCGGCGAGGGCCTGGTCCTGCTGCGGGGTGGCGCCGCGCGGCCGGGTGCCGGCGATGGGGTGCACCATGGCCCGCCCGTCCTCGACCTTCACCAGGGCCTCGGGCGAGGAGCCGACGACATCGAAGGCGTCCGAGTCCCCGCTGGGGAACCGGAACAGGTACATGTACGGCGAGGGGTTGGTGGCCCGCAGCACCCGGTAGACGTCCAGCGCGCTCGCCGTGCACGGCGTCTCGAAGCGCTGCGAGGGGACGACCTGGAAGGCCTC
Organism: Streptomyces sp. NPDC015220; assembly: GCF_043079345.1. Classification (NCBI taxonomy): domain Bacteria; kingdom Bacillati; phylum Actinomycetota; class Actinomycetes; order Kitasatosporales; family Streptomycetaceae; genus Streptomyces; species Streptomyces sp. NPDC015220. The sequence continues at coordinate 209,859 of NZ_JBIBUK010000001.1, forward strand.
GCCCGCGCGGATGCGTTCCTTGACGTCCTCGACGGCGGCCCGGAAGTCCTCGCCGCCCCACCGGGCGGTGTACTCGGGCAGTTCGGACGGCGGGAGTGCCGCGGGCGGCTGGGGCACCGCCCGGGACAGGTCGGCCTCCATCGCGTCCAGGCGGGCGACGGCGTCGGCGTGGGCCTCGTCGACGCCGGTGTCGAGGTCGTTGTGGTTGATCGCGTTGGCGATCAGCAGCACCGTGCCGTCCCAGTGGTCGAGGACGGCGAGGTCGGAGGTGAGCATCATGGTCAGCTCGGGCAGCTTCAGGTCGTCCCGGTCGCCGGGGCCGATCTTCTCCAGGCGGCGCACGATGTCGTAGCCCAGGTAGCCGACCAGGCCGCCGGTGAAAGGCGGCAGGCCCAGGTCGTGGGCGAGGTCGCGGGGTGTGTGCAGCGCCTCGACGGTGGCCCGCAGCGCGGCCAGCGGGTCGCCCTCGACGGGGACGCCGACCGGCGGGGTGCCCAGCCAGTGGGCGTCGCCGTCCCGCTCGGTGAGGGTGGCGGAGCTGCGGACGCCGACGAAGGAGTACCGGGACCAGGAGCGGCCGTTCTCCGCGGACTCCAGCAGGAAGGTGCCCGGGCGCTCGGCGGCGAGCTTGCGGTAGAGCGCGACGGGGGTGTCGCCGTCGGCGAGGAGCTTGCGGGTGACCGGGATGACGCGTCGGTCGGTGGCCAGCTTGCGGAACGTCTCGAGGTCCATGGCGGCCGACCTTACTGATCCGAGGCGGGTGCGCCGGAACCGGCGCGGTCGCCGCGGGTGTCCTCCAGCAGCACGTCGGCGTCGAAGCAGGTGCGGTCGCCGGTGTGGCAGGCGGCGCCGACCTGGTCGACCTTGACCAGCAGGGTGTCGGCGTCGCAGTCCAGGGCGACGGACCTGACGTGCTGGACGTGCCCGGAGGTGTCGCCCTTGACCCAGTACTCCCGGCGGCTGCGCGACCAGTAGGTGCAGCGGCCGGTGGTCAGCGTGCGGTGCAGCGCCTCGTCGTCCATCCAGCCGAGCATCAGCACCTCTCCGGTGTCGAACTGTTGAGCGATGGCGGGGAGGAGTCCGTCGGCGCTGCGCTTGAGACGCGCGGCGATCTCGGGGTCGAGGCCGCTGGAAGGAACACCGGTGCGCGAAGCGCCTCGACGAGGGGCGGTGGCCGGGTGACGGGCGGGCGTGCCGGGCGTGCTGGTCATGGGTGCCATTGTGCCGCGCCGGACCGCCCGGGCCGGGTCCCGGTCCACTGGATGAACACGGCGGCGGCGTCCCGTCGCGGGGGCGGTGGCCGGGCGACGGGTGGGCGGGTGCGCGGCGCGGTCGTAGGCTGAGGCCATGTCGACCTTTGCCAAGCGTGAACGGCTCCTGCTCGCCGACCTCTTGGAGACCGCCGGCCCGGACGCGCCGACCCTCTGCGAGGGCTGGCGCACCCGTGACCTCGCCGCGCACGTGGTGGTGCGCGAGCGGCGTCCCGACGCGGCCGGGGGCGCGCTGATCAAGCCGCTGGCGTCCCGGCTGGAGAAGGTGCTGGAGGAGTACGCGGGGAAGCCGTACGAGGAGCTGGTCCAGCTGATCCGGACCGGGCCGCCGCGGTTCTCGCCCTTCCAGCTCAAACAGGTCGACGAGGCGGCCAACACGGTGGAGTTCTACGTCCACACGGAGGACGTCCGCCGGGCGCAGCCCGACTGGACGACGCGTGAACTCGACCCGGTCTTCCAGGAGACGCTGTGGTCCCGGCTGGAGCGCACCGCCCGGCTGCTGGGCCGGGGCATCCCGACCGGTCTGGTGCTGCGCCGGCCCAACGGGCAGACGGCCGTCGCCCACCGGGGCACTCCGGTGGTGACGGCGACCGGCGAGCCGTCGGAGCTGCTGATGTTCGCCTTCGGCCGGCAGAGCGCGGCCCGGGTGGAGCTGGAGGGCGAGCAGGCCGCGATCGAGCAGGTGTCGGGCACGAAGAAGCTGGGTTTCTGAAGCGGCGGCCCGGATCAGGGCAGCTCGGCGCGGCGCAGGTCGCGGGCTGCCAGGGCGACGACGCCACCGAGTCCGCACACCGTGGCGCTGGCGACGAACACCGGGCCGGTTCCCCAGGCTCCGACGGCGGCGGCGAACAGCGGCATGCTGAGCGGGGTCAGTCCGAGGCTCACCAGGCTGGAGACGGCGGTGACCCGCCCCAGGCAGGCGGCTTCGGCCTGGGTCTGCAGCAGCGCGCCGCACAGGGCCCCGCTGAGTCCGGCGAGGAGGCCGATCAGCACGGCCACCCCGACGGCGGCGACGACGTCCGGGACGTAGGCGAGGGCGCCGATGGCCGCGGAGCCGGCGAGGATCGCGTACGCCGCCACGTGGCCCGCGTGGGGCAGCCGGCCACGCGCGGCCAGCAGCAGCGAGGCGGTGCCGGCCCCGGTGCCGAAGCCGGCCAGCACCCAGCCCATGCCGGAGGCGCCCCAGCCGCGTTCGTCGGCCAGCAGGGTCAGGCCGACGTTGAGCGGACCGACGAAGCCGAGGTCGCCGAAGGCGATGGCCAGGATCAGGGGGGCCAGGACGCGGTGGCGGCGGATGTGGCGCAGACCGGCCACGAGGTCGCGCCAGGCGGTGGTGCGGGCCGCGTCGGCGGTTTCCCGCGGCGGCAGGTCGCGCACGCGTAGGCGCAGCAGCAGCGGCACCGACACGGCGATCAGCAGCCCGGCCAGCCCGAACGCGGCAGCCGGGCCGCCGAGGGCGATGCCGAGGCCGCCGAGCGGGGCGCCGGCGACGCTCGCGAACCGGATCGCCAGGCCCCGCATGCCCTGCACGCGTGCGAGCTGGTCCCGGCTCGTCACGCGCGCGGGCAGGGCGCCCACGGCGGGCACGAACACGGCGTCCACGGTGCCGAAGACGAGGGCGAGCAGGACGAGCGGCCACAGCCCCGGGTCGGCGAAGTACAGCAGGCCGGCGACCGCGAGGACGGCGGCGCAGCGCACGGCGTCGCTGCCGATGACGACCCGGCGCGGTCCGAACCGGTCCGCGACCACTCCCCCGCCGAGCATCAGCAGGGCCCTGGGCAGGGCGCTCACCGCCATGACGGCGCCGGCCTGCGCGGGTGACCCGGCCCGGACCGCCACCCAGGACAGGGCGAGGTAGTAGATGTTGTCGCCGACCATGGAGGCGGTGTAGGCGGCGAGCCAGCGCAGGACGTTGGCGTCGCGGTGGGCGGGGCGGCCGGCGGCCAGGGCGCCGGCGGGGGTCACGGGCACGGCGGTCAAGGCGGTGTCCCTCTCAGAGGCGGAACGGGAATCCGTACACGTGCAGCGCGACGTGCTCGCGCCCTTCGGTGTCACCGGCCGCCTCACGGGCGCGGCCCTCCTCGTCGTACTTCCTCAGCAGGTCGTGCATGTCCTTCTCCAGCCCGGCCAGTTCGTCGGCCGTCAGCCGCAGCAGCGACTCCGAGTCGTGGGCGGCCTCGTTCCACCGCGCTCCCCAGTGGGTGCGCTCGTCGAGGTAGGTGCGGTACATCTCGGCGCGCTGTTCGAGGAAGAGCCGGGAGGCCGCCAGGTGCGCCGCCACCTTCTCCGGCGCGTCCCGGAAGTCCTGGTCGCGGATGGAGACACCGTCCGAGGCGGGCTGCCACCAGCGTTCCCGCGCGTCCCCGCCGCGCTGCTCGGCCTCCTCGATCAGACCGTGCCCGGCGAGCTTGCGCAGGTGGTAGCTGACCAGCGACACCGCCTCGTCCACCTGCTCGGCCAGCTGGGACGCGGTCGCCGTCCCGGCCACGAACAGCAGCCGGTACAGCTTCAGGCGCAGCGGATGGGCGAGCGCCTTGAGCGTGCCCAGATCGGTGACGTCGCGACTCTCTTCACGTGGCATGTCCCGACCATAGATAGGAAAGAAAAACTGCACAATATTTTTTGCGCGACTTTTCTTTCGCATCAGGGGAGAGAAAGCCCCGGCCGCCTCATGGCGACCGGGGCTCGATCGGACGGGCAGGGCACCGGCGCTGCCGCGAACCACCGCCCCGGCTCCCGCACGCGCCGCCCCGGACCGACGCATCACGCGTCCAGGGCGGGCGCCACTTGGCTACCGGACGGGATGCCCCGCCGCGCGCAGCGTCTCCTTCACCTCGCCGACGCGCAGGTCGCCGAAGTGGAAGACCGACGCCGCGAGCACCGCGTCCGCGCCGGCCGCGACGGCCGGGGGGAAGTGGGCGAGGCTGCCGGCACCGCCCGAGGCGATGACCGGGACCGTGACGTGCTTGCGGACCGCCGCGATCATCTCCAGGTCGTAGCCGTCCTTGGTGCCGTCCGCGTCCATGGAGTTCAGCAGGATCTCGCCCGCGCCCAGCTCGGCCGCCCGGTGCGCCCACTCCACCGCGTCGATGCCGGTGCCGCGGCGGCCGCCGTGGGTGGTCACCTCGAAGGAGCCGGACTCGGTACGGCGCGCGTCGACCGACAGGACCAGCACCTGCCGGCCGAAGCGTTCGGCGATCTCCCGGATCAGCTCCGGGCGGGCGATCGCCGCCGTGTTGACGCCCACCTTGTCGGCGCCCGCCCGCAGCAGTCGGTCCACGTCCTCGGCCGTGCGGACGCCGCCGCCGACCGTCAACGGGATGAACACCTGCTCCGCGGTGCGGCGCACCACGTCGTACGTCGTCTCCCGGTTGCCCGAGGACGCGGTGATGTCCAGGAACGTCAGCTCGTCGGCGCCCTCGGCGTCGTACACCTTGGCCATCTCGACCGGGTCGCCCGCGTCCCGCAGGTTCTGGAAGTTGACGCCCTTGACGACCCGGCCGTTGTCCACGTCCAGGCAGGGGATGACTCGGACCGCCAGGGTCATGAATCCACGGCTCCTCTGAATGCTTCGAGTTCCACTGAGACCAGGACGCGCGGGTCGACGAAGCCCTCCACCACCAGCAGCGTCGACACCGGCCGCACCGAGTCGAACAGCTCCTTGTGGGCCCGGCCCACGTCGTCCACGTCGCGCGCGTGGCTCAGGTACATCCGGGTGCGGATCACGGACCCGATGCCGAGTCCGAACCCGCCGATCGCCTCGATGGCGGTGCTGAACGCCACCTTGGCCTGTTCGTACGGGTCCCCCTCCCCGTACAGGACATCGCCCCGGAAGGCGGTGGTGCCCGCCACCAGGACACGGTCGCCCGCCGCGACGGCGCGTGCGAAACCGAACGTGTCTTCCCAGGGAACTCCGCTCTGCACACGCCGTACGGCATCGGACGTCATGACGACACTGCCTCCAGGGCTTCCTCAAGGGTGAACGCCTTCGCGTACAGCGCCTTCCCGACGATGGCGCCCTCCACACCGAGCGGCACCAGCTCGGCGAGCGCCCGCAGGTCGGCCAGGGACGAGACGCCGCCGGAGGCCACCACCGGTCGGTCCGTCGCCGCGCAGACGTTCTTCAGCAGTTCCAGGTTGGGGCCCTGGAGGGTGCCGTCCTTGGCGATGTCGGTGACGACGTAGCGGGCGCAGCCCTCCTTGTCGAGGCGCGCCAGCGTCTCGTAGAGGTCGCCGCCGTCGCGGGTCCAGCCGCGGCCCCGCAGCGTGGTGCCGCGGACGTCCAGGCCGACCGCGATCTTGTCGCCGTGCTCGGCGATGACCTTGGCGACCCACTCGGGGGTCTCCAGGGCGGCGGTGCCGAGGTTCACCCGGGTGCAGCCGGTGGCGAGGGCGGCGGCGAGGGTGTCGTCGTCCCGGATGCCCCCGGACAGCTCCACCTTGATGTCCATCGCCCTGGCGACCTCGGCGATCAGCTCGCGGTTGTCGCCGGTGCCGAAGGCGGCGTCGAGGTCGACCAGGTGCAGCCACTCGGCGCCGGAGCGCTGCCAGGCGAGGGCGGCCTGAAGCGGTGAGCCGTAGGACGTCTCGGTCCCGGACTCGCCGTGCACGAGGCGGACGGCCTGGCCGTCACGGACGTCGACGGCGGGGAGGAGTTCGAGCTTGGCCATGGTCTACAGGGTTCCGATCCAGTTGGTGAGGAGCTGCGCTCCGGCGTCGCCGGACTTCTCGGGGTGGAACTGGGTGGCCCACAGGGCGCCGTTCTCCACGGCGGCCACGAAGGGCTTGCCGTGGGTGGCCCAGGTGACCTTGGGGGCGAGCATCGCCGGGTTGTGCGTCTGGAGCTGCCAGTCGTGGACGGCGTAGGAGTGCACGAAGTAGAAGCGGGCGTCGGCGTCGAGGCCGGCGAACAGCTCCGAGCCGGCCGGCGCCTCGACGGTGTTCCAGCCCATGTGGGGCACGACGTCGGCCTCCAGGGGCGCGACCGTGCCGGGCCACTCGTCCAGGCCCTCGGCCTGGACGCCGTGCTCGATGCCGCGCGCGAACAGGATCTGCATGCCGACGCAGATGCCCATGACCGGCCGCCCGCCGGACAGCCGGCGGTCGATGATCCAGTCGCCGCGCGCCTGCCTCAGACCGCGCATGCAGGCGGCGAAGGCGCCGACGCCCGGCACCAGCAGACCGTCGGCGTTCATCGCCGTGTCGAAGTCACGGGTGATCTCGACGTCGGCGCCGGCCCGGGCCAGCGCCCGCTCGGCGGACCGGACGTTGCCGAAGCCGTAGTCGAAGACGACCACCTTCTTGGCGCCACCGGTGCTCAACTCCACACCTCCAGCCGCATCACGCCGGCGACCAGGCACATCGCCGCGGCGATGGACAGCAGCACGATCAGGCTCCTGGGCATCTTCTGCTTGACGAAGGAGATGATGCCGCCGACCAGGAAGAGGCCGACGACGATCAGGATGGTGGACAGGCCGGTCACAGCGCGCCCTTCGTGGAGGGGAGGATGCCGGCCGCGCGCGGGTCGCGCTCGCTGGCGTAGCGCAGCGCCCGGGCCAGCGCCTTGAACTGGCACTCCACGATGTGGTGCGCGTTGCGTCCGTAGGGCACGTGCACGTGCAGCGCGACCTGGGCCTGGGCGACGAAGGACTCCAGGATGTGCCGGGTCATGGTGGTGTCGTACTCGCCGATCATCGGCGCCATGTTCTCGGGCTCGGTGTGCACGAGGTAGGGGCGGCCGGAGAGGTCGACGGTGACCTGGGCGAGGGACTCGTCCAGCGGGACCGTGCAGTTGCCGAAGCGGTAGATGCCCACCTTGTCGCCGAGCGCCTGCTTGAAGGCGGCGCCGAGCGCGAGGGCGGTGTCCTCGATGGTGTGGTGGGAGTCGATGTGCAGGTCGCCGTCGGTCTTGACGGTCAGGTCGAACAGACCGTGCCGGCCGAGCTGGTCGAGCATGTGGTCGTAGAAGCCGACTCCGGTGGCGATGTCGGTCCTGCCGGTGCCGTCGAGGTCGATCTCGACCAGGACGGAGGTCTCCTTGGTGGTGCGCTCGACCCGCCCAAGGCGTCCGTCGCGAGTCATCCGCTCAGCTCCTCTTCCTTCTTCAGATCGCGCACCGCATCGAGGAACGCGTCGTTCTCCGCAGGGGTCCCGGCCGTCACCCGCAGCCAACCCGGTACGCCGTTGTCCCGGACCAGGACGCCGCGGTCGAGGATCCGCCGCCAGGCCGCGTGGGAGTCCGCGAACCGCCCGAACTGGACGAAGTTCGCGTCCGACTCGGTGACCTCGTAGCCGAGCGCCCGCACCTCGGTGACCAGCCGGTCCCGCTCGCTCTTGAGCTGCTCGACGTACTTCAGCAGCGTGTCGGTGTGTTCGAGGGCGGCCAGGGCGGTCGCCTGGGTGATCGCCGACAGGTGGTAGGGCAGCCGGACCAGCTGGACGGCGTCCACGACCGCCGGGTGCGCGGCGAGGTAGCCGAGGCGCAGCCCGGCGGCGCCGAACGCCTTCGACATGGTGCGGGAGACGATCAGGTGGGGCCGGCCGGCCAGCAGCGGCAGCAGCGAGCGGCCGTGGCTGAACTCGACGTAGGCCTCGTCGAGGATCACCATGGACGGCTTCGCGGCCTGCGCGGCCTCGTAGAGCGCGAGGACCGTCTCGGGCGCGACCGCGTTGCCGGTGGGGTTGTTGGGGGAGGTGATGAAGACGACGTCCGGCCGGTGCTCGGCGATCGCCTTCTCGGCGGCGGCGAGGTCGATCGTGAAGTCCTCGCGCCTCGGTCCGGAGATCCAGCCCGTGCCCGTGCCGCGCGCGATGAGCGCGTGCATCGAGTACGACGGCTCGAAGCCGATCGCGGTGCGGCCGGGACCGCCGAAGGCCTGGAGGAGCTGCTGGATGACCTCGTTGGAGCCGTTGGCCGCCCAGACGTTCTCCACGGCGACCGGGTGGCCGCCGGTCCTGGTCAGGTACCCGGCGAGTTCGGTGCGCAGCTCGACCGCGTCCCGGTCCGGGTAGCGGTTCAGGTCGCGGGCCGCCGCGCGCACCCGCTCGGTGATCCGCTCGACGAGCGGTTCGGGCAGCGGGTAGGGGTTCTCGTTGGTGTTCAGCCGTACCGGGACGTCCAGCTGGGGGGCGCCGTAGGGGGACTTGCCGCGCAGCTCGTCCCGTACGGGGAGATCGTCGATTCCGAAGCTCACTTGCTCGCCGGTACCTTCCACCCGAACCTCGCCTTGATCGCCGCGCCGTGCGCGGGCAGGTCCTCCGCCTCGGCCAGCGTCACCACGTGGTGGGCGACCTCGGCGAGGGCGTCCCGGTCGTAGTCGACGATGTGGATGCCGCGCAGGAACGACTGCACGGACAGCCCCGAGGAGTGGCAGGCGCAGCCGCCGGTCGGCAGGACGTGGTTGGAGCCGGCCGCGTAGTCGCCGAGCGAGACGGGCGCCCAGGGGCCGACGAAGATCGCGCCGGCGTTGCGGACCCGGTCGGCGACGGCGGTCGCGTCGGCGGTCTGGATCTCCAGGTGCTCGGCGCCGTAGGCGTCGACCACCCGCAGGCCCTCGTCGAGTCCGTCGACCAGGACGATGGCGGACTGCCTGCCGGCCAGGGCCGGGCGGATCCGGTCCTCGATGTGCTTGGTGGCCGCGACCTGGGGTTCCAGCTCCTTCTCCACCGCGTCCGCGAGTTCGACGGAGTCGGTGACCAGGACGGCGGCGGCCAGTGGGTCGTGCTCGGCCTGGCTGATCAGGTCGGAGGCGATGTGCACCGGGTCGGCCGTCGAGTCCGCCAGGACCGCGATCTCGGTCGGGCCGGCCTCGGCGTCGATGCCGATCCTGCCGGTGAAGTAACGCTTGGCGGCGGCGACCCAGATGTTGCCGGGGCCGGTGACCATGTCGGCGGGCGGGCAGGACTCGGTGCCGTGGGCGAACATCGCCACGGCGGTGGCGCCGCCTGCCGCGTACACCTCGTCCACGCCGAGCAGGGCGCAGGCGGCGAGGATCGTCGGGTGCGGCAGGCCGCCGAACTCCGCCTGCGCCGGCGAGGCCAGAGCGATGGACTCCACGCCCGCCTCCTGGGCGGGCACGACGTTCATCACGACGGAGGACGGGTAGACCGACCGGCCGCCGGGCGCGTACAGCCCGACGCGCTCGACGGGCACCCACTTCTCGGTGACCGAGCCGCCGGGCACGACCTGGGTGGTGTGGGTGGTGCGGCGCTGCTCGCGGTGGACCAGGCGGGCCCGCCGGATGGACTCCTCCAGGGCGGCGCGCACGGCGGGGTCGAGCCGCTCCAGCGCGTCCGCGAGGGCCTGGGCCGGGACCCGTACGGATTCCAGCCGTACGCCGTCGAACTTCTCGGCGAAGTCGATCAGTGCCGCGTCGCCGCGATGATGCACGGCCTCGCAGATCGGGCGCACCTTCTCCAGGGCGGCCTGAACGTCGAAGTCGGCTCGGGGCAGCAGGTCACGCAGGGCGCGGCCCTCGGGGAGGGCGTCGCCGCGCAGATCGATTCGGGAGATCACGGTTCCAATTCTCTCAGACCGCGCACGGGGGCCGTCCGCCCGTATCAATGGCTGATACAGAACGCCCGCCGCTCGGGCACCTCGGGCACCGTGGCCGATTCCCGACGCCGGCCCGCCGTCGCACCGCGACCGGGCGCGGCCGCCGGAGGATCCGCCTCACCCTTTGCGTTCAGATCGTCACACAACGGGCATGACCGGTTGTACGAACCCACAGAACCCACGAGTAGCCGGGGAAGAAGGGGAGATCGGTGACCGAGGTGACCGGCCGCCGGGCCGGAGACCTGCCGGACGACCTGACCGACGTCGAGGCCGGGATGTGGCAGGCCTTCCGCAACGGCAGTGAGTACGACCTGCGCCACGGGGACGCGGCGGTGGACGATCCGCACGGCGACAGCCCGTGGGGTCCGGAGCGGACCGTGCGGGCGCGCGTCGTGTGCTGGCTGCTGCTGGACGGCCCGCCCGCGCTGGCCGGGCGGGTGTCGTCGCTGAAGCTGACCGGCATGCGCATCGAGGGCCCGCTGGACCTGGCCGGGGGCACGGTGGTGCCGTACGTGGAGATCAAGGGATGCCGCTTCGAGCAGGAGGTGCGGCTGCCCGAGGCCCGCTTCACGACCGTGCGGCTGGTGGACTGCGCGGTGCCGCGGCTGGAGGCGGCCCGGGTGCACACCGAGGGGGACCTGCACCTGCCCCGCTGCCGGTTCCGGCGCGGGGTGCGGCTGACCGACGCGCAGATCGGCACGGACCTGATGCTCAACCAGGCGATCGTGCACCGGGACCGCACCGGCCGGTCGGTGGCCGCCGACGGGCTGACCGTGGGCCAGGACCTCCAGGCGGAGCTGCTCCAGGCGTACGGCGAGGTCAGCCTGCGCAGCGCCAAGGTCGGCGTCTCGCTGAGCCTGCGCGGCGCCAGGCTGGCCAGCCCGTACACCCGGTACGCGCTCAACGCGCCCCGGCTGACCGTCGAACGCACCCTCTACCTGACCCCGGCCGGTCTCGGCGCCCCGCTGGTCGGCGGGGTGACCCCGGCCCGCGGGACCCGGATCCAGCACTTCGAGTGCCAGGGCGCGGTGCGGCTGGACGACGGGCGGTTCGGCGACGCGGTGGACCTGGAGCGGGCCCGGTTCGTCTTCACCGACGAGCAGGCGCTGTCGCTGCGCCGGGTGCAGGCGCCCGAGCTGCGCTTCCTCGGCGAGCGGCCGCTCCGCGGCCAGGTGCTGCTGTCCGGCGCGAAGATCGTCACCCTCGTCGACCGGGCGGAGAGCTGGCCGGGCCCGGGCCAGCTGCACATGGGCGGCTTCACCTACGAGAACCTGGTGCCGCGGGGCCCCTTCCCGCTGACCGAGCGCCTGGAGTGGGTGGCGGCGGCGACCGCCGAGTACAACCCGGAGCCGTACGAGCGGCTGGCGGCGGTGCTGCGGGCGGCCGGCGAGGACGAGGACGCGCGCGAGGTGCTGCTCGCCAAGCAGCGCCGCCGCCGCGAGACCCTGCCCCCGGCGGCCAAGCTCTGGGGGTACCTCCAGGACTGGACGGTGGCCTACGGGTACCGGCCCGGCCGGGCCGCGGTGTGGATGGCGGTGCTGTGGGCGGCCGGCTCGCTCGCCTTCGCGCACGCCGGGCACCCGCCGGCCGGCTCCGGCGACCCGCGCCGGCAGTGGAACCCCGCCCTGTACGCCCTGGATCTGCTCCTGCCGGTCATCGACTTCGGCCAGGCGAGTCAGTGGCAGCTCCGCGGCGGCTGGCAGTGGCTGTCGGCGGCACTGGTCCTGCTGGGCTGGACCCTGGCCACGACGGTGGCGGCGGGCGCGACCCGGCTGCTGCGCCGCGGCTAGGGACCTCGGTCCGGTGCACGCGGGCCCGACCGTCCCGGCCCCCTCCCCGCGCCGCCGGGCCCCTCCCCCGCGCCGCCGGCACCCTCTCCCGCGTCGCCTGCACCCGGCCCGCGCAATACCGCGTACGTCGGCGACCTGCGCCGGGGCGAACCGGGAGGCGGCCCGGGCGGGATCGTCCCGGGGCAGTTGTTGAACAGTCACCCTTTACTGGAGCTTGACCGGCCCGCGTACAACTTTCACCGGCTTGCCCGCACCCTCTGGCGCGTGCGCGACCTGCGGACTTTCAATGGTCGACACCATGGCTCAGCTGCCCCTGTTCATCCGCCCCACCCGGATGACGAGAAGCGCCCGGCGCCCCGCCGCCGGGCCACCCGCCGACGTACCCGCCGACGGACTGCCCGCCGACGACGAGGTGCTCCTCGACGCGCCCGACGACCGCCTCGGCCCGGCCCTGGTCGCCGCCGCCCAGGGCGCGTACGGCCCGGCCGCCCGGTTGCTCGCCGCCACCCGGGAGCGGGCCGAGTGGGAGGACCGCGACCGGTACGCGCTGCGGCTGGCCGCGTTCGCGCACTCGCGCCCGCAGTGGCTGCTGGACTGGCGCGCCGCCGCCCCGCACGACCCGGACGCCCTGCTGGTCGCCGCCCAGCTCGCCGTGGACCGCGCCTGGCCCTCGCCGGGCCGGGCCGAGCTGCTGCGCGAGGTCAGCCCGCTGATCACGGCCGCCGCGCGCGCCGACGCCCGGGACCCGGTGCCGTGGCGGGTCGCGCTCGACCACGCGCGCGGCAGCCGCGCCGGGCACACCTACTTCGGCGAGCTGTGGGAGGCCGCGGTCCGCCGCGCCCCGCACCACTACGGCTGCCATGTGGCCGCCCTGCGCTACCTGGCCTCCTGCTGGCACGGCTCCCACCGCGAGTGCTTCGACTTCGCGGACCTGGCCGCGCAGGACGCCCCGGCCGGCTCGCTGGTGCAGGCGCTGCCGGTGCGGGCCGCCTTCGCCTATCTGACCGACGGCTGCGGGCCCGGGGTGGAGCAGGCCCGGCTGGACGCGGCGGCCGACCGGGCCGTCGAGCTGTCCGGCCGCCTCCCGGCGGACCGGCCCTGGCCGGCGGCGGAGATCCGCAACCTGCTGGCCTACGTGCTGATCCGGCTCGGCCGCCGTCGGGACGCGCTCGACCAACTGCGCCTCATCGGGCCGTACGCCACCTCCTTCCCCTGGGACCGGGTGTCGGACGACCCGCTGGGCCTGTTCCTGGAACTGCGCGCCGACGTGCGCTCGGCACCGCTCGCGCTGCCGCCCGAGGCCTCCGAAAACGGACGCGGCCGACGGACCAGCGCCCGCGACCACTAGGCTTCTGGGCCGTGACCACCGTCCGGCTCCCGCTCTTCCCGCTGAACTCCGTCCTGTTCCCGGGACTGGTGCTCCCGTTGAACGTGTTCGAGGAGCGCTATCGCGCCATGATGCGCGCCCTGCTGAAGACACCCGAGGAGGAACCGCGCCGGTTCGCCGTCGTGGCGATCCGCGACGGGCACGAGGTGGCCCCGAGCGCCCCGGGCATGCCCGATCCGACGGCGCGCCCCGCCATCGGCCCGGCCGCCGGGTTCGGCCCCGACCCGGCCCGGGCGTTCCACGGCGTGGGCTGCGTGGCGGACGCGGCGACCGTACGGGAGCGGGCCGACGGCACCTTCGAGGTGCTGGCCACCGGCACGACCCGGGTGCGGCTGCTGTCCGTGGACGCCTCCGGTCCGTTCCTGACGGCGGAGCTGGAGGAGGTGCCCGACGAGCTCGGCGACGAGGCGGGGGCGCTGGCCGAGGGGGTGCTGCGCTCCTTCCGGCAGTACCAGAAGCGGCTGGCGGGCGCCCGGGAGCGGTCGCTGACCACGGGCGCGGACCTGCCGGACGAGCCGAACGTGGTCTCGTACCTGGTGGCGGCGGCGATGGCGCTGGACACGCCGACCAAGCAGCGGCTGCTCCAGGCGCCGGACACCTCCTCGCGGCTTCGGGACGAGCTGAAGCTGCTGCGCGCGGAGACGGCGATCATCCGCAGCCTGCCGTCGCTGCCGGCGGCGGAGCTGACGCGCGGCCCGACAAGCCTGAACTGACGTACGAGCCCGAGGGAAGACCGGCCGAGATGGCGAAGAAGGCGAAGAAACAGCAGCAGTCCGGGGGAACGCCCGCGACGGTGGCGCTGACCGCGGCGGGCGTGGACCACACCGTCCACTCCTACGACCACGACCCGTCCCACACCTCCTACGGCGAGGAGGCTGCCGAGGCGACGGGCGTCCCGCCGGACCGGGTCTTCAAGACCCTGGTCGCGGACGTCGACGGCACGCTGACGGTGGCCGTGGTCCCGGTGGCGGGGTCGCTGGACCTGAAGGCCCTGGCGTCGGCGGTCGGGGGCAAGCGCGCGGCGATGGCGGACCCGGCGCTCGCCGAACGCACCACCGGCTACGTCCGCGGCGGCATCTCCCCGCTCGGGCAGCGCAAGAAGCTGCCCACGGTCCTGGACGCCTCGGCGACGCGGCACACGACCATCTACGTCTCGGCGGGCCGCCGGGGCCTGGAGGTGGAGCTGTCCCCGCAGGACCTGGCGAAGCTGACGGACGCGGTGCTCGCGCCGGTCGGGCGCGCCTGACCGCGACCGGACCGGTCAACGCGGTCGCCACCGAGGCCGAGGTCCAGCCCTCCTCGGCGCCGGCCTCGACCGCTGCGGGCACCGATGCCGGCGGGGGCGTCGTCGGACGGCGCCGCGTGCCCGTCCGCGGTCGGCCGGGCATCGCACCGCGCCGCGCGACCGCGTCGGGGTGGTCGCGCGGTCCGACGTCGGCGGAGCGCCACCGCGCCCCGCGCGCGGGTGCCTACGGCGGCCCCCCGTACCGCCCCGGGCGTCGCGCGCCGAGGGTGGGGGCGCGGCCGCCCGCGGACCGTCCGCCCATCGGCGCTGCTACGGCGCGGAGGGAGACGTCTCCTCGTAGGGGTCCGGGTCCCTGGGCCCGAACAGCGCGGTGAGCCCCAGGTGCACCAGCAGCGCGGCCAGCGGCCAGGCCAGCAGCGCCCCCTTCGCCCCGAGCTTCAGCGGCGCGGAGAACGTCACGCCCCGGCCCACGGCCTTGGCGTGCGCGATGACGTCGTGCTCGGGGCCGAGCCACAGCCCGAGCCGCCACGCCAGCAGCGCCCCGAGCAGCCCGCCCACGCACAGCGCCACCGCCAGCGGCACGCCGCCGCGCCTGCGCATCAGGAAGGCGACCGCCCCGCTCAGCGCGCCGAAGGCCAGCCCCAGCAGCGTGAACGTTCCGTCCACGCCGATCGCCTGCTCCCCCTCGGAGTCCTTGAGGTAGACCACCCAGCTGTTGCCGGTGACGTCCCCGACCAGCGGCACCCTGGGAGCCAGCCACAGCCACAGCAGCCCCAGCAGCACACCGCAGAGCGCCCCGGCCACCGTGATCACGGCGGCCTCCCGGATCTCGGTCCTCATCCCGGGACCGCCCTGTCCGTACAGGGATCCCCCCGCCCCGGGCCCGCCTGCCGCCGGCGCCTGCCAGGCCTGCCCGTGCGCCTTTGGTGCGGGCTGACCCGCCTCCGCGGGCTGCGTCGCCTCCATGGGCTGACCCGCCTCCGCGGGCTGCGTCGCCTCCATGGGCTGACCCGCCTCCGCGGGCTGCGTCGCCTCCGTGGGCTGCGGCCCGGGCCGGGACTGCCCGGCCTCGCCGGGCCGGGAGGTGTCGGAAGGCCGCCCGTGCGGCTGCGGAGGTGGAGTCAACGGAGAGGTCACCCTGCCATCGTGCCAGTTGGGTCCGAGGGCCGCGTCACCGGACGGCCGCCCGGCGGTAGGCCCAGGCGGCCACGGCCAGCGAGACCACTCCGACCCCGGCGCACACCGCCATGTCCGTGGCCACGTAAGCCCAGTCGGGACGGTCCGCGAAGGTGCGCGCGTAGGCCTCCACGCCGTACGTCGACGGCAGCAGGTCGCGCGCCAGCCGCACCGCCTCCGGCATGCGCTCCGGCGGCAGCACGCCCAGCAGCAGCGCAGCCGACATGCCCAACTGGCCCAGCAAGGTGGCCAGTTCCGGGCGCGGGGCGAGCAGTCCGCAGGCGGCGCCCAGTCCGGAGAGCGCGGCGCCGGCGAGCGGGATCACCGCTACGAGCACCCACAGGTTGCCCAGCGGCAGCCCGAACAGCACACAGCCGAAGACCGCGGTGACGAGCGTGCCCGGCACCGTGAAGGACGCGTAGGCGGCCGCCGCGCCCAGCACCACGGCGGCGGGCGGCACGGGCAGCGTCGCGTAGTGGTCCAGCCCGCCGCTGGAGCGCAGTTGGCCGAAGTACTGGGAGAGCAGGTTAAGGGCGACGTAGGCGACGACGACGATCGACGCGCCGGCCACCACGTAGTGGGCCTCGCCGCCGCCGCTGACCACGCCCCGCATCATGATCATGATGCCCACGGACTGGAAGGTCGCCACGAACAACAGCGGGATCCGCGCCACCCGCGCGCGCGACAGCTGGGCCCGGTACACGGCCGCCAGCGACGGCCACAGCCGCGCCCGCGGCCCGAGCTCGGCAGCCGCCGGCCGCTCGGCGCCGCCGCCCGGCGCCGCCGCCCCGCGGGCCGGCGCGTCGGCGGATACGACACTCACGTCGAAGTGCTCCTCTTCCCTGCGTTCCCGGTGGCGCAGGCCGGCCCCGGGGCGTGGTTCGGCACCGCTCACGCCTTCACCAGCCCCTGGCGGGCGGCGCCGCCGAGCGCCAGGTAGACGTCCTCCAGGCTCGGCGTGGCGAGGGTGAAGTCGTCCAGGGCGGCGAAGGCGGCCCCGCCGGTGACCGTCGCCACGGCGGCGCGGGCCTCCTCGGGCGCGAGCCGCAGCGTCCAGCGGCGCCCGGACTCCGTCGCGCGCTCCCGCAGCGCGGCGACCTCCGGCACCTCCAGCGGCGCCCGTTCCCGCCACACCAGTTCCACCCGCACCTCGCCGGAGACCCGCTGCTTCAGGCCGGCCGGGGTGTCGCAGGCGATGACCCGCCCGCCGTCGAGGACGGCGACCCGGTCGAGGACGGTCTCGGCCTCGATGACGTTGTGGGTGACCAGCAGGACGGTGGTGCCGCGTTCGGCGCGCCGCCGGTCGACGGCGGACCAGACCGCCCGCCGGGCCACCGGGTCCATGCCGGTGGTGGGCTCGTCGAGCACCAGCAGCGGCCGCTCGCCGATCAGCGCGGCGGCGAAGCAGGCGAGCCGCCGCTGGCCCCCGGAGAGCTTCTTCAGGGGGCGTGAGGCGATCGGCGCGAGGCCCAGTTCGTCGAGGACGGCGTCCCGCTCGGCGCGTGCCCGCCGGTGGTCCAGACCGCGCAGCCGGCCGGTGGTCTCGGCGGCCAGCGAGACGGTCAGCTCGTCGAGGGCGCTGGACTCCTGGCCGAGGTAGGCGAGCAGGCGCGCGGCCCGCTCGGGGTGCGCCACGATGTCGTGGCCGAGGATCTCGACGGTGCCGCGGTCCGGGCGCATCAGCCCGGTGAGCTGCCGTACCAGGGTGGACTTGCCGGCGCCGTTAGGACCGAGCAGTCCGAAGATCTCGCCGCGCCGGACGTCGAGCTCGACCTCGTCGGTGGCGAGCACCTCGGGCGTGCCGGGGGCGCCGCGCCGGCCGCGGGCCGCGGGATAGGTCTTGGTCAGTCCGCGCACCGCGCACACGACGTCGTCCCCGGGCCGAAGTGCCTGTGCCACGCGCGTACTCACAAAGGACGAGAGTACGGGGTCCGCGGGCTTCGCTCGCCGTCGGGGCGTCCTCTCCCGGTTCCGTCCCGGGCCGCGCCGCGGACCGGAGCGCCGCGGTCGGGCCCCGCCGCGGGCCTCAGTCGCCCGCCGGGGCGTGTTCGACGCCCGTGCGTACGTCGATCTCGCGCCAGAAACCGGCCCGGATGGCGTAACGGTCGTGCTCGTCGATCTGGTCGTCCTTGTGGGCGAGCAGGCCGAACCGGGCGGCGTAGCGCAGCAGCTCGCCGTCGACGCGGTGCGGGACCCGGGGGTACATCGACGACAGCTTCTGCAGGTGCGACTGGTCGCCGAGCCGCTCCACCCAGCGTCGGGCGAACACCTGTCCCACCTCGTACGGGTCACCGCCGACGGTGGTGATGTCCTCCTCCCGGTCGGCCCACCGCTGCTCGGCCGTGGTCAGTTGCGCGAGGGTCGGCATCGCGGCGGCCTCGGCGGGTTCGGCGGCCGTGCCGGGCCGGTCCACCCAGCCCCGGTCGGAGGACCACCGCAGGGTCGCGGTGGGCGGGTGCGGGGCGGCCGGCTGGGCGCCGGGGGCGCGCAGGGCGGCGAGGTCCTTGGGCGTGGGCACGCCCTTGGCGGCCGGCAGCCGTTCCACGGCGCCGTCCCGCACCCCCGCCTCGGCGGGGTGCGGCCGCTCGTCGGCGGGGCGTTCGCCGGCCGGGGCGAGGGCGGACTCGGGCAGCGGCGCGGAGAGGATCGCGGCGATCTCGGGCCGGGGCTCGGGCGGTGGCGCGCAGATGCCGCCGAACTCCTTGGCCCGTACGGCCTTGGTGATCCACGTACGGTCCAGGACACGGCGTTCGTCGGCCTCGGCGACCAGGTCCTCCGACTGGTTGTAGTCGCCGTCGGCGGCCTGTACGGCCCACAGATGGACGGCGACGCCGTGCTCCTTGGCCGCCATCATGCCGGGCAGCAGGTCGCCGTCGCCGGTGACCAGGACGACGTCGGAACAGGCGCGGTTGCGGGCCAGTTCGGTCAGTTCGGCGTGCATGGCCGCGTCCACGCCCTTCTGTGCCCAGCGCCCGTCGCTGCGGGTGAGCGCGCCCAGCCGGACGGTGACCCGGGGCATCACCCGGAGTCTGCGGTGCTCGGGCTGCGGGACGCGGTCGGGGGCGCCGTCGAACCAGTAGATGCGCAGCAGCGGTCGACCGGTGTCGGATTCGGCCTGTTCGCGCAGTCCATGGACGAGCGCGGTGTGGTCGACGGTGATCCGGGAACGCGACGGCTCCCCGGCGAGGAGGCTGGCGGCGGCCCCCAGCAGGTACCCGGCGTCCACCAGGACGATGCAGCGGTCCACGCGCTCCACCCTCTTTCCGGGAGGTTGTTTCGGGTTTGGTGCTTCGGGGTTTGCTTCGGGCTTGCTTCGAGTCTGCCCGACCGCGCCGGGGTTAACGGCTTGAACTCGATCTTCGGCGTGGCGTTTTTGGGACCTGCCGCCCGATGACCCGCGTTACATACGGTAATTATCCGACATGCGTTCATTGTCGGCGTGTGTGAGTCTGAACGCGGCCCTGGCCCCTAGATCCCCCACAGGAGGCTGATCACCATGGCCAAGAACCGCAAGCAGGACCGCAGCCGGCAGAAGGCGTCCGTGGCCGCCAACGGCCCCCGGGAGACGGAGCACTCCACGACGGAGTCGCAGCCCGAGCACCACACGCCGCAGCTGAGTCCCACTGATATGGCCCGCAAGGGACGTCAGAAGCGCTTCGGCCACAACTGAGGCGGGCGCGTGGGCCGTTGAGCGGGCCCTGAACCAGGCGGCGAAGAGGGGCGTACCCGATGCGCACGGGACGCCCCTCCTCTCCTCTCCCGGCCGCGCCACCGAGCGGCCGCGGGCCTCAGCCCGCCAGGCAGGACGGGCCGAGCAGGACCTTCAGATCACCGAAGAGCGCGGGGTCGGGCTTGACCCGGTGCCGGTCCAGGCGCAGCACCGTCGTCCTGGACGGGCCCTGGAGCCTGATCCGGACCTCGCTGTCGCCCTTGTGGTGGGTGAGGATCTCGCCGAGGCGGCTGACCATCGGCGGGGTGACCCTGGTCGCCGGAATGGTGAGGACCACGGGCGCGTTGGCGCCCGCGTTCGACAGGTCCGGGACCTGGAGCTCCATGGCGACCAGGCGCGGCACGTCCTCGCGCTTGTCGAGCCGGCCCTTGACGAACACCACGGCGTCCTCGACGAGTTGGGTGGACACCAACTGGTACGTGGCCGGGAAGAACATGCACTCGATGGAGCCGGCCAGGTCCTCGACCGTGGCGATCGCCCAGGCGTTGCCCTGCTTGGTCATCTTGCGCTGGAGGCCGGAGATGATGCCGCCGATGGTGACGACCGCGCCGTCCGCGTGCTCGCCGCCGGTGAGCTGGGAGATGCCGGCGTCGGCCTTGTCGGACAGCACGTGCTCCAGGCCGAAGAGCGGGTGGTCGGAGACGTACAGACCGAGCATCTCGCGCTCCTGGGCGAGCAGATAGGTCTTGTCCCACTCCTCGTCGGTGAACTGCACGTCGAGGCCGAAGCCGGGCTCGTCGCCGGTCTCCTCGCCCATGCCGCCGAAGAGGTCGAACTGGCCCTCGGCCTCCTTGCGCTTGACCGCGACCACGTTGTCGATCATCGGCTCGTACTGCGCGGTGAGGCCCTTGCGGGTGTGCCCCATGGTGTCGAAGGCGCCGGCCTTGATCAGCGACTCGGTGGTGCGCTTGTTGCAGACCACGGCCTCGACCTTGTCGAGGTAGTCGGGGAAGGAGGAGTACTTCCCCTTGGCCTTGCGCGACTTGATGATCGACTCGACGACGTTGGTGCCGACGTTGCGGACGGCGGAGAGGCCGAAGAGGATCACGTCGTCGCCCTGGGCGGCGAAGTTCGACTCGGACTCGTTGACGTTCGGCGGGAGCACCCGGATGCCCATGCGGCGGCACTCGTTGAGGTAGATCGCCGACTTGTCCTTGTCGTCCTTGACGGAGGTCAGCAGGGCCGCCATGTACTCGGCCGGGTGGTTGGCCTTGAGGTAGGCGGTCCAGTACGACACCAGGCCGTACGCCGCCGAGTGCGCCTTGTTGAAGGCGTAGCCGGCGAACGGCACCAGGACGTCCCACAGGGCCTGGATGGCCTCGTCGCTGTAGCCGTTCTTCTTGGCGCCGGCCTGGAAGATGGTGAAGTTCTTCGCCAGTTCGTCGGGCTTCTTCTTGCCCATGACGCGGCGCAGGATGTCGGCCTCGCCGAGCGAGTAGCCGGCGATGATCTGGGCGGCCTTCTGCACCTGCTCCTGGTAGACGATCAGGCCGTAGGTGACGGCCAGGACCTCTTCCAGGGGATCCGCCAGCTCCTTGTGGATCGGGGTGATCTCCTGGAGGCCGTTCTTGCGCAGCGCGTAGTTGGTGTGCGAGTCCATGCCCATCGGGCCCGGGCGGTACAGCGCGGAGACGGCGGAGATGTCCTCGAAGTTGTCGGGCTTCATCAGGCGCAGCAGGGAGCGCATGGGGCCGCCGTCGAACTGGAAGACGCCGAGGGTGTCGCCGCGCTGGAGCAGCTCGAAGGTCGTGGGGTCGTCCAGCGGGAGGCCGAGGAGATCGATGTCGATCCCCTTGTTGGACTTCACCATCTTCACGGCGTCGTCCATGATCGTCAGGTTGCGCAGGCCGAGGAAGTCCATCTTCAGCAGGCCGAGCGACTCGCAGCTCGGGTAGTCCCACTGTGTGATGGTCACGCCGTCGGTGTGCCTGACCCAGACCGGGACGTGCTCGGTGATGGTCTCGCTGGACATGATCACGCCGGCCGCGTGCACGCCCATCTGCCGGACCAGGCCCTCGACGCCCTTGGCGGTGTCGATGACCTTCTTCACGTCCGGCTCGTTCTCGTACATCGAGCGGACCTCGCCGGCCTCGCTGTAGCGCGGGTGCGAGGGGTCGGTGATGCCGTTGAGGTCGATGCCCTTGCCGAGGACGTCGGCGGGCATGGCCTTGGTGATGCGGTCGCCCATCGCGTACGGGTAGCCCAGCACCCGCGCGGAGTCCTTGATGGCGTTCTTCGCCTTGATCTTGCCGTAGGTGCCGATCATGGCGACCTTGTCGGCGCCGTACTTCTCCGTCACGTACCTGATCACCTCGACGCGCCTGCGCTCGTCGAAGTCGATGTCGACGTCGGGCATGGAGACGCGCTCGGGGTTGAGGAACCGCTCGAAGATCAGGCCGTGCGGGATCGGGTCGAGGTCGGTGATGCCCATGGCGTAGGCGACGATCGAACCGGCCGCGGAGCCTCGGCCGGGGCCCACCGCGATGCCGTTGTTCTTGGCCCACATGATGAAGTCGGCGACGACGAGGAAGTAGCCCGGGAACCCCATCTGGATGATGACGTCCATCTCGTACTCGACCTGCTTCTGGCGGTCCTCGGGGATGCCGCCGGGGAAGCGGCGCTCCATGCCGCGGCGGACCTCCTCCTTGAACCAGGTGACCTCGGTGTAGCCCTCGGGGATGTCGAACTTGGGCATCAGGTCGCGCTTCTCGAACATGCCCGTGGTGTCGACCATCTCGGCGACCAGCAGCGTGTTGGCGCAGCCCTCCTGCCAGGCGTCCGAGGAGTCGATGGCGTACATCTCGTCCGTGGACTTCAGGTAGTAGCCGGTGCCGTCGAACTTGAAGCGGTCGGGGTCGGAGAGGTTCTTGCCGGTCTGGATGCACAGCAGCGCGTCGTGGGCGGTCGCCTCGTGCGCGTAGGTGTAGTGCGAGTCGTTGGTGACCAGCGGCGGGATGCCGAGCTTCCGGCCGATCTCCAGCAGGCCCTCGCGGACCCGGTGCTCGATGTCGATGCCGTGGTCCATCAGCTCCAGGAAGTAACGGTCCTTGCCGAAGATGTCCTGGTAGTCGGCGGCGGCCTTCAGCGCCTCGTCGGTCTGGCCGAGGCGCAGCCGGGTCTGCACCTCCCCCGACGGGCAGCCGGTGGAGGCGACGATGCCCTCGGACCACTGCGCGATGGTCTCCTTGTCCATGCGCGGCCACTTCTGGAGCCAGCCCTCGGCGTAGGCGTCCGAGGAGAGGCGGAAGAGGTTGTGCAGGCCCGTGCTGTTCACCGCCCACATCGTCTTGTGGGTGTAACCGCCGGAGCCGGAGACGTCGTCCCGCTTCTGGTGCGGCTGGCCCCACTGGATCTTGCGCTTGTTGCGCCGCGACTCGGGGGCGACGTACGCCTCGATGCCGATGATCGGGGTGACTCCGGCCTTCTTCGCGGAATGGAAGAAGTCGTACGCCCCGTGGAGGTTGCCGTGGTCGGACATGGCGATGTGCGTCATGCCCATCTCGTTGCACGCCTCGAACATGTCCTTCAGCCGCGCGGCACCGTCCAGCAGCGAGTACTGGGTGTGGACGTGCAGGTGCGTGAACGGCGGCTTCGACACGGTTCGGCCTCCTGGGAAAACGTACGGCGCCCGGTGGCGGGCGGTCTGGGGGGACAGCGTCGAAGTCTATGCCCCGGCGCCGACACCCGGCGGCTACCGTGGCGCCGAGCGCCCCGGCGAGGGGCGGGCGGCCGGGCGACGGGCGGCACCACGCCGCGCACCCCCCGCACGGAGCAGACGCGGGCACTTCCCGGCGGCGCCGAGCGTTGGCCCGGGGGAAGATCCGTCCCATACGTCATGTACCACGCGTACCAGGAGGCACCCAGCGATGTCGGTCCCCCAGCTCAGCGGCGAGCAGCGCGGCGAGGAGATCCTCTCCGTCCTCGACACCGCCTTCGGCGAGCTCCTGGCCGCCGACCCGGCCGCGTTCCGGGTGAAGTTCCGGAAGATGGCGGCCTCGGCGTTCGCGTTCTACCGGGGCACGGCCTGCCTCTTCTACCACGACCTGGGCGCCGAGAAGCGCGGCGGCCCGTACCTGGACGAGCGCACCTCGCGCGTGTGGATCCACGGCGACCTGCACGCGGAGAACTTCGGCACGTACATGGATTCGAACGGCCGGCTGGTCTTCAACGTCAACGACTTCGACGAGGCCTACGTCGGCCCGTTCACCTGGGACGTCAAGCGCTTCGCCGCCTCGATCGCCCTGGTCGGGTACGCCAAGGCGCTCAGCGACGACCAGATCACCGAACTGGTGTCGGTGTACGCCGCCGCCTACCGGGAGCGCGTCCACGCCCTGGCCACCGGAGCCAAGAGCGACGAGGTGCCGCCCTTCACCCTGGACACCGCACAGGGTCCGCTGCTGGACGCGCTGCGCGACGCCCGGTCGCTGACCCGGTTCGGGCTGCTGGAGACGATGACGGAGATCCGCGACTTCGAGCGCCGCTTCGCGCCCGGCGGCGGTTCCGTCGAGCTGGACGCCGCCACCCGCTACAAGGTGCTCGCCGCCTTCGACGGCTATCTGGAGACGCTGCCGGAGACCTCGCTGGCCCGCCCGGACTCCTACCGTGTGAAGGACGTCGTCGGACGCCGCGGCATCGGCATCGGCTCGGCCGGGCTGCCGTCGTACAACATCCTCCTGGAGGGCCACAGCGACGCGCTGGAGAACGACGTCGTGATCTACATCAAGCAGGCCCAGACCCCGGCCGTCTCCCGGCACATCACGGACCAGTCGATCCGCGAGTACTTCCGGCACGAGGGCCACCGCACGGTGATCTCCCAGCGTGCCCTCCAGGCGCACGCCGACCCGTGGCTGGGCTGGACCGAGCTGGACGGCGCCGGCCAGCTGGTCGCCGAGGTCTCGCCGTACGCCGTGGACCTGGACTGGGGGGACATCGACGACCCGGAGGAGATCGCGCAGGTCGTCGCGGACCTGGGCCGGGCCACGGCCACGATGCACGCGGCGGCCGACGACGAGAGCGGTCACTCGGAGCTCGTGCCGTTCTCCACCGAGCGGGCCATCGACGCGGCGATCGCGGCCGACGAGGAGGGCTTCGCACCGCTCCTGGTGGACTTCGCCCACGACTACGGCGCACGCGCGCGGGCCGACCACCAGATCTTCCTCGACCTGTTCCGCAACGGCCGGATTCCGGGTCTGTGACGAGACGGCCGCGCACAGGGACCCTTTAAGGACCCCTTACCGGTCCGCGTGACACACTCTCCTCTCGCTATGGACATATCCGGGACCCACCTCAGAGCCGTGCGCGCGGCGCTGTTCACGGCCGTGGTCGTGACGCTCAGCACCGCGTCGCACGTGCTGCTGTCCCGGGTCCCGCTGCCGCTGAACACGGTGACCGCGGTCGCGGCCTCCGTGTTCGCGCTCGCGTACGCGCTGGCCGGCCGCGAGCGCGGCTTCGGGCCGATCGCCGCCCTGCTGATCCCCATGGAACTGGCCGCCGACACGGTCCTCACCACCGGCCAGCACCTCTGCTACGGCCCCGCGGGCGGTCCGGTCGCCGGTCCGCTGCGCTCGGTCGGCTGGGACGTGCTGTGCGGCAACCGCCACGACGTCGGGACCCCGCTGGCCCGGATGACCGGAACGGACACCGACCGGCTCGCCCCGCTGCTCGCCCACGCCGATCCGGTGACCGCCTGGCTGCTGCTCGCCGCGCACGTCGGCGTCGGTCTCCTCGCGGCCTGCTGGCTGCGCCGCGGCGAACGGGCCCTGGCCCAGTTGCTGCGCGCGGCGGCCCAGACGGCCTTCACCGCGCTCCGGCCGCTGCTGGTCCCGGTGGGGACCGCCGCGGTCCGCCGGGAACGCCCGGTGCGCCCGGCGGTCCGGCCCGCACCGCGCCACGGCACCGCGCGCACCCGCCTCCTCGTGCACTCCCTGGGACGGCGCGGACCGCCGTGCTCGCCCGCCCTCGCCTGAACCACGGCGACGGCGCGGGCACGACCGGTCCCCCATCATCCCGCGCGGCACGGCCGCGCGCCCCACAGGAGAACACCACCATGAGCAAGCGGAACAGCCAGTCGGCGAAGACGGCGGCCCGGGAGCGGCTGCGCGTGGAGCGCGAGCGCGAGGCCAAGCGGGCCAAGGCGAGGCGGCAGATCGTCGTCGCCTGCTCGGTCGTCGCCGTGCTGGCCGCGGCCGGCGGCATAGGCTGGGCCGTCGTCCAGGCCAACAAGCCGGGCCACTGGGAGGCCGTGAAGGACGAGAAGGTCGTCGCCCCGGCCAACACCACGGGCAAGGACGGCACCACGGTCGTCCTCGGCAAGGACACCGCCAAGAAGACCCTCAAGGTCTACGAGGACCCGCGCTGCCCGGTCTGCGCCCAGTTCGAGCAGACCGTCGGCGCCACCGTGAAGAAGGACATCGACGACGGCAAGTACAAGGTCCAGTTCGTCGGCGGCACGTTCATCGACGGCGACGCGCTCGGCAAGGGCACGATCGGTTCGCGCGGCGAGGGCTCCAAGAACGCGATGAGCGCCCTGGGCGCCGCCCTCGACGTCAGCCCCGAGGCGTTCCTCGAGTACAAGACGGCGCTCTACTCCGCCAAGTGGCACCCGGAGGAGACCACCGACAAGTTCAAGAACGACGACTACCTCATCAAGGTCGCCGACACCGTCCCGGCGCTCAAGAGCAGCGCCAAGTTCCGGACCGCGGTGGAGAACGGCACCTACGACGCCTGGGCGCTGGCGATGTCGAAGAGCTGGGACACCAACAAGGACGGTGTGACCGGCACCCCGAGCTTCGTCATGGACGGCAAGGTCCTCACCACGCCGGGCTCCCAGAACCCGCCGATGACGGTGGACCAGTACAACTCGGTGGTCGACGCGGCGCTCAAGGGCTGACGCCCCGCGGCCACGCGCGCCGCGGCCCCGACCCGTGCTGAAGAGCGGGCGAACTTTTGCCGGTTCGCCCGCTCTTCGCGTCTACTGATCAGTAATCTGATCGCCCGTGACCAGTCGATACAGAGCAACCAAGGACGCCGGCTCGCGATCCGAGCCCGCCGACTCCCTTTCCCCGCGCCGCCGTACGGTCGTCAAGGCCGCGGCGGCCACGGCCGTGCTGGCCGCTCCGCTCGCCGCGGCACTGCCCGCGCGGGCCGCGGCCGAAGCGCCCGCGTTCCTGCACGGCGTCGCCTCCGGCGACCCGCTGCCGGACGGCGTCCTGCTGTGGACCCGGGTGACCCCGACCGCGGAGGCGATACCGGGCTCCGGGCTCGGTCCGGACACCGAGGTGAGCTGGGTGGTGGCCAGGGACAAGGCGTTCACGGACGTCGTCGCCAAGGGTTCCACCACCGCCACGGCCGCCTCCGACCACACCGTCAAGGCCGACATCCGGGGCCTCGCGCCGGCCACCGACTACTGGTTCCGCTTCTCGGCCGGCGGCGCCGACTCCCCCGTCGCCCGGACCAGGACCGCGCCCGCCCACGACGCCTCCGTCACCGGGCTGCGTTTCGGCGTGGTCTCCTGCGCCAACTGGGAGGCCGGCTACTTCGCGGCCTACCGCCATCTCGCCGCCCGTGGCGACCTGGACGCCTGGCTGCACCTCGGCGACTACATCTACGAGTACGCCTCCGGCGAGTACGGCGCCCGCGGCAAGGTCGTACGGCCGCACGCGCCCGCCGCCGAGATCACCACCCTCGCCGACTACCGCACCCGGCACGCGAAGTACAAGACCGACCCCGACCTCCAGGCGCTGCACCACAAGGCGCCGGTCATCGCGATCTGGGACGACCACGAGTTCGCCGACAACGCCTGGTCGGGCGGCGCGGTCAACCACACCGAGGGCGCCGAGGGGGCCTGGGCCGACCGCAAGACGGCGGCCAAGCAGGCCTACTTCGAGTGGATGCCGGTGCGCCCGGCGATCGCGGGCACCACCTACCGCAGGCTGCGCTTCGGCAAGCTCGCCGACCTGTCCCTGCTCGACCTGCGCTCCTTCCGCTCGCAGCAGGCGTCCACGGCCAGCGGCTCGGTCGACGACCCGGACCGCACGATCACCGGCCGCGCCCAGCTCGACTGGCTCAAGGCCGGGCTGAAGGCGTCCGACACCACCTGGCGGCTGGTCGGCAACTCGGTGATGATCGCGCCGTTCGTCGTCGGCTCGCTCTCCGCGGACCTCCTCAAGCCGCTGGCCAAACTGCTCGGGCTGCCGCAGGAGGGCCTCGCCGTCAACACCGACCAGTGGGACGG
The DNA here is from genome assembly GCF_043079345.1 of Streptomyces sp. NPDC015220. NCBI lineage: Bacteria > Bacillati > Actinomycetota > Actinomycetes > Kitasatosporales > Streptomycetaceae > Streptomyces > Streptomyces sp. NPDC015220. The sequence continues at coordinate 237,246 of NZ_JBIBUK010000001.1, forward strand.
CTACACCGACGACCGCCGCGAGCTGCTGGCCCACCTGCGCTCCAACGCCATCCGCAACACGGTCTTCCTGACCGGCGACATCCACATGGCGTGGGCCAACGACGTTCCGGTGGACGCCGGCACGTACCCGCTCTCGGCGTCGGCCGCCACCGAGTTCGTGGTCACCTCGCTGACCTCCGACAACCTCGACGACGTCGTCAAGGTGCCGGAGGGCACCGTCTCGGCGGTCGCCGGGCCGGTGATCCGCGCCGCCAACCGGCACGTCCACTGGGTCGACACCGACCGGCACGGCTACGGCGTGCTGGACATCACCGCCGACCGCGCGCAGATGGACTACTACGTCGTCTCCGACCGCACCCGTGCGGACGCGACCTCCGCCTGGACCCGTTCGTACCGCACGCGCAGCGGCACCCAGCAGGTCGAGCGGGCGTACGACCCGGTGTGACCCCGGCTACAGGGACTCGAGGAAGCCGAGCGCCACCCGCCAGGTGGCCTCGGCGGCCTGCTCGTCGTAGTCCGGCAGGCCGGGGTCGGTGTAGATGTGCCCCGCCCCGGCGTACCGGTAGACCTCCACGTCCGCGCCGATCCGGCCCATCTGGAGGTACCAGGCGCTCAGCCAGTCGTCCGTCTCGAACGGGTCGGGCTCGGCCACGTGCAGCTGGACGGGCAGGTCGTCCACCCGCGCCCCCGGCGCGATGTCCGAGGTGCCGTGCAGGAGCAGCAGGCCGCGGGCCTTGTCGTCGCCGAGGGCGAGGGTCTGCGCGATGGAGGCGCCGAGCGAGAACCCGGCGTACACCAGGCCCCGCTCCGAGTAGGGCGCCGCCGCCAGCACGGCCCGCCTGAGCAGCTCGTCCTTGCCGATGCCGTCCTTGAAGGCCATGCCCTCCTCGACCGATTCGAACGTACGGCCCTCGAAGAGATCCGGTGTCCACACCTCGTGCCCCGCGGCGCGCAGCCGGTCGGCGGCCTCGCGCACGGCGGGCCCGAGGCCATGGGTCGAGTGGAAGAGCATGATGTTCATGAGGCCATGGTGCCAGCCGGGTACGACAGTGCCCCGCCGCGGGCGTACCGGCCGTTCATGTGAAGGTTCCGGGAGAGCCCCGCCACACCGCCCCGGCCCTACCCGCGAACCGGGCGAAGACACATGTTCGTGCCCGGCCGCCCGCGGTTAGGAGCGCAGGCATGGAGAACGTACTGCGACCGCTGATCGTGATCGGCGGCTCCGTCGTCCTCACCCTGGTCGTCGGCTGGGCCACCGACCTGCTGCTGCGCAAGGCGGACGAACGGCACCACGAGACACCGCTGTGGGGACTGCTGCGCCGTGCCCGCGTGCCCTACCAACTCGTCCTGTGCGCCGCCCTGCTGAGGGGCTCCTACGACCAGGCCGAACTGCTTCAGGAGCACCGGGGCGGCATCGGGCGGACTCTGACCCTGGTACTGATCGGGTCGGCCGCCTGGCTGGCCATCCGGATCGCCGCGGCCATAGTGGAGACCTCGTACTCGCGCTACGCCAGCGCCCGCGCCCACCGGGACCCCGCCCGGGTGCGCCGGGTGCGCACCCAGGTCGAGCTGATCATGCGCGTGGTCTCGGCGGTCGTCATCGTCGTGGCCGCCGCCTCGATGCTGCTGACCTTCCCGGCGATGCGGGCGGCCGGCGCCTCGCTGCTGGCCTCGGCCGGCATCCTCGGCATCGTCGCCGGCGTCGCCGCTCAGTCCACGCTGAGCAACATGTTCGCCGGGCTGCAGATCGCCTTCGGCGACATGGTGCGCATCGGCGACACCGTGGTGGTCAACGGCGAGTGGGGCACGGTCGACGAGATCACGCTGACCTTCCTGACGGTACGGACCTGGGACGAGCGCCGGATCACCATGCCGGTCTCGTACTTCACGTCCAACCCGTTCGAGAACTGGTCGCGCGGCACCCCGCAGATGACCGGCACCGTCTTCTGGCACCTCGACCACTCCGCGCCCCTGGAGGCGATGCGCGAGAAGCTGCGCGACATCCTGCGCGAGTGCCCGGCGTGGGACGGCCGCGCCTACAACCTCCAGATCACGGACACCACGCCGAACACCATCCAGGTGAGGGCGCTGGTGACGGCGAAGGACTCCGACGACATCTGGACGGTCCGGGTCGCGGTGCGCGAGGAGATGATCCGCTGGCTGTCCGAGCACCACCCGTCGGCCCTGCCCCGTGTCAACACCGCCGAGGCGGTACCGCCGCGGGGCCGCCGTCCGGACGGCCGCGTCCCGTCCCGCGACGGCGCCGCGGGGCAGTCGCCCGGCACGTCGCGGGACGGGTCCTCCGGCGGGTCCGGCGTTGCCTTCGACAAGTCCTTCGACAAGTCCTTCGGCACTTCGGGGCCGGGGCGCGGCTGAGCCGCCGAGCGCTCAGCAGCCGCGCTCGGCTCCGCCGTTGACCTGGACGATCTGCGAGGTGACGTGGCCGGCGGCCGGGGAGGCCAGCCAGTGCAGGGTGGCGGCCACGTCGCCGGGCGTGCCGGCCCGGCCGGTGGAGGTCTCCGCGATCAGCCGCTCCCGGCGGGCCGCGTCCATGGCGTCGCCGAAGAAGTCGGTGTCCTCGATGTAGCCGGGGGCGACCACGTTCACCGTGATCCCGCGCGGGCCCAGCTGACGGGCCAGGTCGTGGGCGTACGGGTGCAGCGCGGCCTTGGCGGCGGCGTAGGCGCCGCTGCCGGACCCCCGGTAGGCGGCGATGGAGCTGAGGAACAGCACGCGCCCGCCGGGCTCGGCGAGCCGGTCCTTCAGGGCCTCGGTGAGGAGCACGGCGGTCAGCGTGTTGATGCGGAAGTTGACCGTCCAGTTGTCGGCGACGAGGTCGAGCGGATCGTCCCGCTCCACCCGGGGTTCGAGTTGGCCGGATCCGCCGGCGCTGTGGACCAGCACGTCCACGGCGCCCAGCTCGTCGGCCACGAACCGGGCCACTCCCCGCACACCGTCGACGTCGCCGACGTCGGCGGCGTAGGTGAGCGCGCCCGGCACCTCCGCCTTGCGCAGCACCTCCTCCCGCCGCCCCAGCAGCAGGACCCGGTCCCCCTCCGCCGCGAACACCTGCGCGGCGGCCAGCCCGATCCCGGTGCCGCCGCCACTGATCACCACGTTGCGAGTCATGATCCGAGCCTAGGGCCGCACGCGGACACGGCAACCGAATTCAAGACACAAGCCGCGAAAGATCACAAGGTCACCGCAGGCTGCGCACGTCGAGATGGCGCAGCACCCGGTCCACGATCTCCGGGTCGGCCCCGGGCTCGCTGCGCGCCGCCAGCACCTCGTGCCGGGCCGCGCTCAGCATCTCGGCCTGGATCCGGCGCACCCGCTTGTAGCGCCGCACCCGGTTCTCCTGCGCCTCCCGGCGCTCCTCGTCACCGATCCGCGGGCTGATCCGCACGCCGATGTCGAAGGCCCGCCGTGCCATCTGCTCGGACAGCTCCTCCGGCAGCTCCTCGACCGACTCGATCTCCCGCAGCCGCCGCTTGGCCGCCCGCGCCGCCCGCACCGCGAGCTGCTTCTCGAACTCCTTCTCCCGCTCGGTGTCGGCCCGCACGCCCAGCCGCTTCACCAGCCAGGGCAGGGTGAGCCCCTGGACGACGAGCGTCACCATGATGACCCCGAACGCGATGAACACGATCTCGTCCCGGTCGGGGAACGGCGCGCCGCTGTCCGTCTTCAGCGGGATGGCGAGCGCCAGCGCCACCGAGGCCACACCGCGCATCCCGGACCACCACATGACGACGGTCTCCCGCCAGCTGGTCGGGATGTCCTCGTCGTAGTCCCGTAGCGCGTGCAGCCGTTTGGTCAGCCAGGTCGCCGGCAGCAGCCACAGCAGCCGTACGAACACCACCACGCCCACCACCACACCCGCCCAGCCGAGCAGCTCGCCCCACCGGCCGGCAGCGGTCCGCAGGGCGTTGTGCAGCTCCAGCCCGATCAGGCCGAAGGCGACGCCGGTGACGAGGGTGTCGACGACGTCCCAGACGGTGTGCCCGGCCAGCCGGGACATCACGTCGTCGGCGTCGGCCGCGTACTCGGCCAGGAACAGCGCGGTGGTCAGCACGGCGAGGACGCCGGAGCCGTGCAGCTCCTCCGCCAGGACGTACGACGCGAACGGCACCAGCAGGGTGAAACCGATCTGCAGGGTGGCGTCGCCCAGGAGGCTCAGCAGCTTGTTCGCGCCCCAGCCGAGGGCCACCCCGATCGCCACGGCGACCACCGCGGACAGCACCAGGTCGAGGCCGGCCTGCCAGACGGAGAACTCCCCGCTGACCACGGCGGCGATGGCGACGTGGTAGAGCACGATCGCCGTGACGTCGTTGAACAGCCCCTCGCCCTCGAGGATCGACACCAGGCGGCGGGGCAGCCCCAGTTGCCCGGCGACGGCGGTCGCCGCGACCGGGTCGGGCGGGGCGACCAGCGCGCCGAGCGCCACGGCGGCGGCGAGCGACAGCCCCGGCACGATGGTGTGGGCGACGGCGGCGACACAGAGGGTGGTGAGGAACACCAGTGCCACGGCCAGCAGGAAGATCGGCCGTTTGTTCGCCGTGAACTGCCGCCAGGAGGTCCGCCGGACCGCGGCGTAGAGCAGCGGCGGCAGCAGCGCGGGCAGGATCAGCTCGGGCGGGATGTCGACGTTCGGCACGAAGTCCAGGACCGCGAGGACGATCCCGAGGAGCGTCATCAGCACCGGCGCGGGCAGCCCGAGCCGGTCCCCGACCGGGACGCTGATCACGGCCCCGAGCAGTACGACGAACAGCAGGGCCAACTGATCCACGGTCAGCGCTCCGGGAGGTCGGACGATCACACGGCAGACTTCAAGCCTGCCATGCCGCTCTTCGCTCCCGTCGCTTCGGGCCTCCGGCGGCTACAACGCGCGCCGCATCGCCCGGTGCGGGATCCCGGCGTCCGGGAACCCGGGGCCGTACGCCTCGTAGCCCAGCCGCTCGTAGAAGCCCAGGGCGTGCGTCTGCGCGTGCAGATCGACCGCCGTCAGTCCGCGCGCGCGTGCCGCCTCCTCGATGGCACGCACCAGGGCCACTCCCACGCCCAGCCCGCGGGCCTCCTTGGCGACGGCGAGCCGCCCCAGGGAGCCGGTCGCCGGGTCGCCACCGGTCCTGTCCGCGGCGGCCTCCCCGTGCAGCAGCCGGCCGGTGCCCAGCGGTGTGCCGTCCGCCCGGACGGCCAGGACGTGCACGGCGACCGGGTCGAGGGCGTCGTACTCGATCTCCTCGGGAACGCCCTGCTCGACGACGAAGACCTCCCTGCGCACCGCGAAGCACGCCTCCCGGTCGGCCGGGTCCTCGGCGACGCGCACCTCGTAGGACCCGCTCGGCGCGCTCATGCGTAGGTCTCCTCGCGGACCTGGTCCAGGGCCCTTCGCAGGTCCTCGGGATAGTCGCTGGTGAACTCCACCCACTGCCCGTCGCCGGGGTGCTCGAAGCCGAGCCGCACGGCGTGCAGCCACTGGCGGGTGATGCGCAGCCGCTTGGCGAGGGTGGGGTCGGCGCCGTAGGTCAGGTCGCCGACGCAGGGATGGCGGTGGGCGGCCATGTGGACGCGGATCTGGTGGGTGCGGCCGGTCTCCAGCTTCACGTCCAGCAGGGAGGCCGCGCGGAAGGCCTCGATGAGGTCGTAGTGCGTGACGGACGGCTTGCCGTCGGCGGTGACCGCCCACTTGTAGTCGTGGTTCGGGTGCCGTCCGATGGGCGCGTCGATGGTGCCGCTGGTCGGGTCGGGGTGGCCCTGGACCAGGGTGTGGTAGCGCTTGTCGACCGTGCGCTCCTTGAACTGGCGCTTGAGCGACGTGTACGCGTACTCGGACTTGGCGACCACCATCAGGCCCGAGGTGCCGACGTCCAGCCGGTGCACGATGCCCTGGCGCTCGGCGGCGCCGGAGGTCGAGATCCGGTAACCGGCGGCGGCCAGCCCGCCGATGACGGTGGGGCCGGTCCAGCCGGGGCTGGGGTGCGCCGCGACGCCGACCGGCTTGACGATCACCACGACGTCGTCGTCGTCGTGCACGATCTCCATGCCCTCGACCGGCTCGGCGACGACCCGCACGGGCGCGGGCGCCTGCGGCATCTCGACCTCCAGCCAGGCGCCGCCGCGCACCCGCTCGGACTTGCCGACCGCCGTGCCGTCGACCAGCACCTTGCCCGCGGCGGCCAGCTCGGCCGCCTTGGTGCGGGAGAAGCCGAACATGCGGGAGATGGCGGCGTCGACGCGCTCGCCCTCCAGGCCGTCGGGCACGGGCAGGGTACGGATCTCGGGAAGCGTGCTCACCCGTCGAGTATGCCGGACGCCGCCGACGGCCCGGACCGGAGCCTGTGGACGACCGCCGGCCGGTCAGTCCTTGTGGACGGTTCCGTCCGGGTCCAGGCCGCGGAAGGAGAGCAGCACGATGAGGATGCCGCCGCAGACGATCGCCGAGTCGGCGAGGTTGAAGACCGCGAAGTGCCTGGGCGAGATGAAGTCGACGACCGCGCCGCGGAAGACGCCCGGAGCGCGGAAGATCCGGTCGGTGAGGTTGCCCAGCGCGCCGCCCAGCAGCAGACCGAGGGCGATCGCCCAGGGCAGGCTGTAGAGCTTGCGGGCGAGCCTGGCGATCACCACGATCACACCGGCGGCGATCACCGTGAAGATCACCGTGTAGGCCTCGCCGAAACTGAAGGCGGCGCCCGAGTTGCGGATCGCCTCGAGCTGCAGCCAGTCCCCGAGGATCCGCACCGGCGCGTGGTGCTCCAGCTTGGCGACCACGATCAGCTTGCTGATCAGGTCCAGGGCGTACGCGAACGCCGCGACCGAGAAGAGCACGGCGATCCGGCGCCCGCCGCGGGGGCGCTCGGCGCTCGCGGGGCCCTCGGACCCGCCCGCGCCGGAGACCGCCCCGGCCTCGCCGGACGCGCCCGCCGGGGCGTCCGACCCGGCCGTCGTGCCGTCGGCGCCGGACGGCTCGCCCGGCGCCGTGTTCCCGCCGGGCCGCTGCTGCCCGGGCCGCCGCGCGTCCGGGGTGTCGTCCGGCGTACCGATGATGCGCTCCGCCTCTGCCACGTGAGTCCCTCGACCTAGGTACCTGACTGGGGACGAGAGTACGGCACGCCCCGGGCCCGGTTCAGTACCGGCGTTCCTGCTTCTGCTTGCACTCCACGCACAGGGTGGCCCGCGGGAAGGCCTGCATCCGGGCCTTGCCGATGGGGTCGCCGCAGTTCTCGCACAGGCCGTAGGTGCCGGCGTCCAGCCGGTCCAGGGCGCGCTCGGTCTGGACGAGCATCTCGCGCGCGTTGGCGGCGAGCGCCAGCTCGTGCTCGCGCGTGATGTTCTTGGTGCCGGTGTCCGCCTGGTCGTCGCCCGCGCCGTCACCGGAGTCCCGCATCAGGCCCGCCAGCGACTCCTCCGACGAGCTGATCTCGGTGCGCAGCCGCTCCGCCTCGGACTGCAGCTCCGCGCGGGCCTGAGCGACCTCGTCCGGGGTCCACGGGTCCTCGCCCGGGCGGACCGCGAGGTCGCCCGGCTCCGCCGCCGCGCCGCCGCGTGCCTTGGGGACGGCGGTCTTGTCCGCCGTGGCCGTTCCAGGAGTCTTCTTCGCAACCACCGTCGTGGCTCCCGTCTGCTTCGCGGCCCGAGCCGCGCCCGCCTTCTTGCCCGTGCTCTTCCTGCCCACACCCGCCCCCGCCGCACCCTCCGGCCGGGCCGCGTCCGAGGGCGCCCCCTTCGCGGCGCCTCTCCCGGCCCGGCCCCCCGCGTCGGAGGCGCTCCCGGCGCGGGCGTCCCGTCCGGGGCCGCCCGACCCGGGCGCGCCGCGACCGGACACCCTCCGGCCGGACACCCGCGCCCCCGGCGTGTCCGGGCCGGGAGCGTCCGGCTCGGGGGCGCCGGGCCCGGGGGCACCCGGTCGCGGTGCGCCCGGCTCAGGAGCGTCCGGGACGGGGGCGCCCGGCTCAGGAGCACTCGGGTCGGGGGCACCAGGCTCCGGAACGCCCGGCCTCGGCGCGCCCGGCTCAGGAGCGTCCGGGCCGGGAGCACCGGGCTCGGGGGTATCCGGTCCCGGCGCGCCCGGCTCAGGAGCGCTCGGGTCGGGGGCACCATGCGTCGGTGCGCCCGGAGTGGGTGCTTCCGGCTCGTGGGCGTCGCGCGCGGGGGCGTCCGATCGCGCGGCGCTCCGCGCGCCGACGCGCTTGGCGGCGCCACGCCCGGCGGCGGCCCGCTTGCCGGTGCCACGCTCAGCGGTGCCACGCTCAGCGGTGCCACGCTCGGCGGTCACGGTCTTCTCGCGAATGGCGGTGCGCGCGGCCGCCGTCCTCCCCGGTGCCGTCCTCCCGGGGGACGTCGTCCCGCCCGCCGCCGCACCCCCGGCGGGCGGGACCCCGGAGGCGCTCTCGCCGGAGGCGGCCTTCGCCGGGGGCCGCTCCCCGGACGCCGGAGCCTGCTTGCCGGGGGCCGCCCCCACCGCGCGGACCCGTCGGCCGGCGCTCTTCTTCCCGGCGGCCTTCGTCCCGCTGCCGGTCTCCTCCGCGGCGGCCGCCGGCTTCCTCGCCGCCGCCGGCTTCTTCCCGGCCGACTTGCCGGGGGCCGCGGCCGCCCCGGCGGCGGCCGGCCCCGCGGGCACCGCCCGCTCGGCGGGCGCCGTGGAGTTCACACGCAACGCCGGCTCGGCGGTCGCGGGCCCGCCCCGGGCGTTCCCCGCCCCGCGGGCGCCTTCGGCCACGCCCCCGACGGCGCCCGCGGCATCCGCACTCCGGGACCTGCCGGACGCCGACTGCTCGGCAGTCTTCTTCGCCACCATGGCCGCGGCCCCTTCACATATTGTGATCTTGCTCGCGAATCGTGCTGGGACGATAAATCGACTCGAGTCCCGCGGCAACGGGGCACGCCGCCCGATTCGCCCGCCTCGCGCGAGCCGCGCGGCCGGCATGCATGCGTTGTGCCCAGCTCCCCGCCCGGTAATCCGTCCGGTCGCACGTCCCGCGATCCGTACCGGCGCCACGCGCCGTTCGGGTCACCGCGCGCCGCCGCCGGGCTCCGCCTCCGGCCCCGCCCGCGCGGGAAAACCGGTCGGCCGCCGTCCCCGGCGCGCCGTACACTGGGCGGAGCGAGAAGCGTGGATGGGGACGAGTAGCGGCGTACGCAGCCCAGAGCGACCCGGGGACGGTGTGAGCCCGGGGGCGAGCGCGACGTGAAGATCACCCCGGAGCCGCCGGAAGAACGCCCCAGCGAGGCCGCGGGGGCCAGTAGAGCCGGCATCGCGACCCCAATGAGGGGGCTCGTCGGAGCGTACGGCGCACCGGGGGGCCAAGGAGGGTGGTACCGCGGGAGCGCGCCGCACACGGCGTAGGAAGCACGAAGGCTCTCGTCCCTCCGACGGAAGGCAGCACGTCCGCCGGAGGAAGCTCGTTGAACACGCAGCCGCAGTACCGCCAGGTGCCCGCCCAGGTCGACCTGCCCGCGCTCGAGCACGCGGTGCTCGACTTCTGGCGCGAGCAGAAGATCTTCGCCAAGAGCCTGGAACAGTCCGAGGGCCGCCCCGAGTGGGTGTTCTACGAGGGCCCGCCCACCGCCAACGGCATGCCCGGCGCCCACCACATCGAGGCGCGCGTCTTCAAGGACGTCTTCCCCCGCTTCCGCACCATGCGCGGCTACCACGTGGCCCGCAAGGCCGGCTGGGACTGCCACGGCCTCCCCGTCGAGCTGGCGGTGGAGAAGGAGCTGGGCTTCAGCGGCAAGCCGGACATCGAGACGTACGGCATCGCGGCGTTCAACGACAAGTGCCGCGAGTCCGTGCTGCGCCACACGGACGCCTTCTCCGAGCTGACGACCCGCATGGGCTACTGGGTCGACCTCGACGACGCCTACGTCACGATGGACCCCGAGTACATCGAGTCCGTCTGGTGGTCGCTGAAGGAGATCTTCGGCAAGGGCCTGCTGGTCCAGGACCACCGTGTCGCCCCCTGGTGCCCGCGCTGCGGCACCGGCCTGTCCGACCACGAGCTGGCCCAGGGCTACGAGACGGTCGTCGACCCGTCCGTCTACGTCCGCTTCCCGCTCACCTCCGGCCCGCTGGCCGGCGAGGCCGCGCTGCTGGTCTGGACGACGACCCCGTGGACGCTGGTGTCCAACACCGCGGTCGCCGCGCACCCGGAGGTCACCTACGTCGTCGCGACCGACGGCCAGGAGCGGCTGGTCGTCGCCGAGCCGTTGGTCGGCAAGGCGCTCGGCGAGGGCTGGGAGACCACTGGCGAGACCTTCACCGGCGCCGAGATGGAGCGCTGGACGTACCAGCGTCCCTTCGAGCTCATCGAGTTCCCCAGCGACGGCGAGGGGACCGACGGGCAGGGCCCGGCGCGCGCGCACTTCGTCGTCAACGCCGAGTACGTCACCACCGAGGACGGCACGGGTCTGGTCCACCAGTCCCCCGCCTTCGGCGAGGACGACCTCAAGGTCTGCCGCTCCTACGGCCTGCCGGTCGTCAACCCGGTGCGCCCCGACGGCGCCTTCGAGGAGGACGTCCCGCTGGTCGGCGGGGTGTTCTTCAAGAAGGCCGACGAGAAGCTCACCGAGGACCTGGACGCCCGCGGCCTGCTGTTCAAGCACATCCCGTACGAGCACAGCTACCCGCACTGCTGGCGCTGCCACACCGCGCTGCTGTACTACGCGCAGCCGTCCTGGTACATCCGCACCACGGCCGTCAAGGACCGGCTGCTCGCCGAGAACGAGAAGACCAACTGGTTCCCGGACACGGTGAAGCACGGCCGCTTCGGCGACTGGCTGAACAACAACATCGACTGGGCGCTGTCCCGCAACCGCTACTGGGGCACCCCGCTGCCGATCTGGCGCTGCGAGGAGGACCACCTCACCTGCGTCGGCTCCCGTGCCGAGCTGACCGAGCTGACCGGTGCCGACCAGTCCGGCCTGGACCCGCACCGTCCGTTCATCGACGAGGTCACCTTCGCCTGCCCGCAGGACGGCTGCGACGCGACGGCCACCCGCGTGCCGGAGGTCATCGACGCCTGGTACGACTCGGGTTCGATGCCGTTCGCGCAGTGGGGCTACCCGTACAAGAACAAGGAACTGTTCGAGTCCCGCTACCCGGCGCAGTTCATCAGCGAGGCCATCGACCAGACCCGCGGCTGGTTCTACACGCTGATGGCGATCGGCACGCTGGTGTTCGACAAGTCGTCGTACGAGAACGTGGTGTGCCTGGGCCACATCCTGGCCGAGGACGGCCGCAAGATGTCCAAGCACCTGGGCAACATCCTCCAGCCGATCCCGCTGATGGACCAGCACGGCGCGGACGCGGTGCGCTGGTTCATGGCGGCCGGCGGCTCCCCGTGGGCGGCCCGCCGGGTCGGCCACGGCACCATCCAGGAGGTCGTCCGCAAGACGCTCCTCACCTACTGGAACACGGTCGCCTTCCAGGCGCTGTACGCCCGTACGTCGAACTGGGCGCCCTCCGGGGCCGACCCGGCCCCCGCCGCCCGCCCGGTCCTGGACCGCTGGCTGCTCAGCGAGCTGCACGCACTGACCGACCAGGTCACGCAGGCACTGGAGGCCTACGACACGCAACGTGCCGGCAAGCTGCTGTCCGCCTTCGTCGACGACCTCTCGAACTGGTACGTCCGCCGCTCGCGCCGCCGCTTCTGGCAGGGTGACAAGGCCGCGCTGCGCACGCTGCACGAGGTCGTCGAGACGGTGACCAAGCTGATGGCCCCGCTGACCCCGTTCATCACCGAGCGGGTCTGGCAGGACCTCGTCGTGCCGGTCACCCCCGGCGCCCCGGAATCCGTCCACCTGTCGGCCTGGCCCGAGGCGGACCTGTCCGCGATCGACCCGGAGCTGTCGAGGCAGATGGTCCTGGTCCGCCGCCTGGTGGAACTGGGCCGGGCCACGCGCGCCGAGTCGGGTGTCAAGACGCGCCAGCCGCTGTCGCGCGCGCTGATCGCGGCGGCGGGCTTCGACTCCCTGGACACCGAGCTGCACGCGCAGATCACGGAGGAGCTGAACGTCTCCTCGCTGGCGTCGCTGAGCGAGGTCGGCGGATCGCTGGTGGACACCACGGCGAAGGCGAACTTCCGTGCCCTGGGCAAGCGGTTCGGCAAGCGGGTCCAGGACGTCGCCAAGGCGATCGCCGGGGCCGACGCGGCCGCGCTGTCGCTCGCGCTGCGCGAGGGCACGGCATCGGTGGAGGTCGACGGCGAGACGGTCACGCTCGCGCCGGACGAGGTGATCATCACGGAGACCCCGCGCGAGGGCTGGTCGGTGGCGTCCGACTCGGGTGCGACGGTGGCGCTGGACCTGGAGATCACGCAGGAACTGCGCCAGGCCGGCCTCGCCCGGGACGCCATCCGCCTCATCCAGGAGGCCCGCAAGAACAGCGGGCTCGACGTCGCCGACCGCATCGCGTTGCGCTGGACGTCCACGGACCCGGAGGTCATCGCGGGCCTGTCCGAGCACACCGGTCTCATCGCGGACGAGGTCCTGGCGACGGACTTCGCCCAGGGCGAGGCCGACACCACGTACGGCGACGCGTTCACCGACGAGGGGCTCTCCCTGACGTTCCGCCTGCGCAAGGCGTGACCCCGCGGGGGCGCGCATCCACGGGGTGCGCGCCCCCGCCGGCCGTTCCGGTTCCCCGCGCCCCTCAAGGGGCGCGGGGAACCGTGCGTACAGCTCCCACCGCTCCCACGCCCGGCGCACTCCGCTGCCCGCCGGGTCATGGGGCCGGAGCCTCCTGGCGGGGTCGGGGAGTCGCAGCCCACGGGATAGTGCGGGCGGGGGTGACGGGGCGCGCCTTTCTCAGGGGCGCACAACCCTGGCGCGACGAGCGCACCGCCCGCCCCCACGCACACCACGAGAGAACGGCCCCGGAGGGAAACCCTCCGGGGCCGTTCTCACAGGCTGCCGACGCCTATTCACCGAAACCCGTCAGGGCTTCATCAGTTGTCGTCCTCGTCGATCAGGAACCCGCGCATCGGCGAGGGCGCCTGCCCCATCGGGGACGGGCCCTGCGGACGTACCGGCGCCATGGGCTGGGTCATCGCCGGCGACATCTGCTGCTGACCACCGTAGGACGGCGCGGACGGGCTGGGCGCACCGCCCATCGCCGGGTTGCCGCCGCCGTACGACGGGGCGCTCGCGCCGGCCGGTGCCATGGAGGGCGCCGGGGACGGCGGCAGCGAGGCGGTCGCCGGGGTGCGCGGCGGAGCCAGCGAGTCGTCGGCCTGGGTCTCCAGCTGACGCAGCTGCGACTCCAGGTACGACTTCAGCCGCGTGCGGTACTCGCGCTCGAAGCCGCGCAGGTCCTCGACCTTGCGCTCCAGCGTGGCGCGGGCGGACTCCAGGGAGCCCATCGCGACGCGGTGCTTCTCCTGCGCGTCCCGCTCCAGGGCGTCCGCCTTGGCACGGGCGTCGCGCTCCAGGCCCTCGGCACGCGAACGCGCCTCACCGACGATCTTGTTGGCTTCGGACCGGGCCTCCGCGATCGCCTGGTCGGCGGTCTGCTGGGCCAGCGACAGAACGCGCGCGGCACTGTCGCCGCCGGGACCCTGACCCATCGGGCCGGGACCGCCCATGGGACCGGGGCCGCCCATCGGGCCCGGACCCATCTGGCCCTGCATCGGGCCCTGCCCCATCGGGCCGGGACCCTGGCCCATCGGACCGGGACCCTGGCCCATCGGGCCGGGGCCCTGCGGGCCCTGTCCGCCGGGGCCGGCGGGCAGCTGCGGGGCACCGCTCGGCAGCTGGGGCGGGCCTCCCATGGGGCCACCCATCTGCTGCTGCGGCGGGCCCGATATCCCGGCGGGCACCGGAGCCCCGGGACCTCGCATACCCTGCTGGGGCATCCCGCCCTGCTGCATACCGCCCTGCTGAGGCATTCCGCCCTGCTGGGGCATACCGCCCTGCTGAGGCATACCGCCCTGCTGAGGCATTCCACCCTGCTGGGGCATGCCGCCCTGCTGAGGCATACCGCCCTGCTGCTGGTCCTGCTGCTCCGGGGGCTTGCGCATGTTCTGCTGGTTCTGGGCGGCGGCACGGGTGGCCGCGGCCAGCTTGGCGCGCAGGTCCTCGTTCTCGCGGAGCAGACGGGTCAGCTCGGCCTCGACCTCGTCGAGGAAGGCATCGACCTCGTCCTCGTCATAGCCTTCTCGGAGGCGGACGGTCGTGAACTGCTTGTTCCGCACATCCTCGGGGGTCAACGGCATCTCTTCACCTCAACGTAGTCATCGGCAGTCGGCAAGACCGTATCGTCCACAGTCACGTCGCGAGGTTCCCCACGATGTAGATCAGGATGTAGACGATGATCATCAGTACGAAGAAGGACAGGTCTAGCGCCACGCCCCCGAGACGCAGCGGCGGGATGAACCGCCGCAGAAGCTTCAACGGTGGATCGGTGACAGTGTAGGTGGCCTCGAGAACGACCACCATCGCCTTGCCGGGTTGCCACGAGCGGGCGAACTGGAACACATAGTCCATGACCAGTCGGAAGATCAGCACGATGAGGAACACCATCAGCGCGATGTAGAGAACCTCCATGGCCACGCCCATGATCGGTGCTTCCCTCTCCCCTGTTCCGTGCCTGTCGTCCGGTAGTGCTTCTCAGCTCTGGTTGAAGAACCCGCCCTCTGCGATGCGGGCCTTGTCCTCCGCCGTGACATCGACGTTAGCAGGCGACAACAGAAACACCTTCTGCGTCACCCGCTCGATGCTGCCGTGAAGACCGAACACCAAACCGGCCGCGAAGTCGACAAGTCGCTTCGCGTCCGTGTCGTCCATCTCGGTCAGATTCATGATCACCGGGGTGCCCTCACGGAAGTGTTCCCCGATGGTACGGGCCTCGTTGTAGGTCCGCGGGTGAAGTGTGGTGATCCGGTACGGCTCACGTTCGGACACGACCTTGGGCATGATCACCGGTGCGTTCTTCTCCAGGCTTGCGCGTTCTTGTGTGATGGATGCCACGGGCGCGATGCGCGCCGGACGCCCGGATTCCGCCGGGAGCGAAGAGGAATGCGACACGGGTTCGCGGGGTGCCGGAGGCTGCACCACGCGTACCGGTTCGTCCCTTTGTGGCTGATGCGTTCCATGCGGCTGGTGCGACGGTTCGTGCCGTCGGCGGTCCCTCTCGGGCTCCGGGTCGAGCTCGGGTTCGAAGTCGTCATCGGGGTCGAAGCCCCGGCCGTCGTACCCATCGTCCTCCACGAGGCCGAGGTAGACCGCCATCTTGCGCATCGCGCCGGCCATGCTCTGAGTCCTCCGCTCTGTGGTGGATCCGCTGACGACAGCCAAGTCCCCGCGATCCACGAGGTCGTTGCGCCTTCTTCGGCGGTATTGACCATATTTTCTGCTGTGGTCCGACTTCCTGGCGACGTTACCCGAGCCTGGGGCGGACTCCGAGTACCGAGGTGCCGACGCGCACATGTGTCGCCCCGGCGGCCACGGCCTGTTCGAGGTCTCCGCTCATCCCGGCCGAGACCATGGTGGCAGCCGGATGGGTCGCGCGCAGGCGGGTCGACAAATCCATGAGCCGCTCGAAGGCGGCCTGTTGACGGCCCGCGTACTCCCCGGTCAACGGGGCGACGGTCATCAGCCCGTCGAACCGCAGTCCCTCCGCACGGGCGATCGCGTCGGCCAACTCTTCGATTCCGCCCGGCCCCACGCCACCCCGCTCCCCCCGTCCGCTCTCGTCCGCGTCCAGGGCGACCTGGACGAGGCAGCCGACCTCGCGCCCCGCGCGCACGGCCTCCCTGGAGAGCGCCGTGACCAGCCGGGCACGGTCGACCGACTGCACCACGTCCGCGTAACCCACCACGGAGCGCACCTTGTTCGTCTGGAGCTGGCCGACGAAGTGCCAACTGAGGGGCAGGTCGGCGCACTCGGCGGCCTTGGGCGCCGCCTCCTGGTCCCGGTTCTCGGCGACCTGACGCACCCCGAGGTCCGCCAGGAACCGCACGTCGGAGGCCGGGTAGGTCTTGGTGACCACGATCAGGGTCACCTCCTGCCGCGCCCGGCCCGCGGCGGCGCACGCGGCGGCGATGCGCTCCTCCACCCTCGCCAGGTTCGCGGCGAGTTCGTCCTTACGTTCCGTCATGCTCCATCAGTCCAGCCAGACATAGCCCGCGAGACGACCGGTGGTGCGGTCGCGGCGGTACGAGAAGTGGTCGCGCGACTCCCGCGTGCACACCGGCGACTGCTCCCGGTCGCGCACCCCGAGGCGCTCGAGCTGTGCGTGCACTCCGGCGCTCACGTCGAGAGCCGGCGTGCCCCAGCTCGTCTCCGCGTGCGCCGCCGGCTCCACGGCGGACACCTCGGCGCGCATCGCCTCCGGCACCTCGTAACAGCGGCCGCAGACGGCGGGGCCGGTGCGGGCGGTGATCCGGTCCGCACGCGCGCCGAGTTCGACCATGGCGCGCACGGCGGCCGGGACCACCCCGGCCACCATGCCCGGCCGTCCCGCGTGGGCCGCGGCGGCGACGCCGGCGACCGGGTCGGCGAGCAGCACGGGTGTGCAGTCGGCGGTGAGCACGGCGAGGGCGAGGCCCCGCCGGGCGGTGACGACCGCGTCGACGGACGGGACGGCGTCCGCGGCTCCCCACGGTCCGTCCACCACCGCCACGTCCGAGCCGTGCACCTGGTTCATCCAGACCACCAGGGCCGGGTCGAGACCGAGGGACTTCGCGGCCAGCGCCCGGTTGGCGCGTACCGCCTCGGGGTCGTCACCGACCGCGCCACCGAGGTTGAGTTCCTCGTACGGAACGGCGCTCACCCCGCCCCACCGGTCGGTGAAGGCGAAGTTCGCGCCGTTCACGGTGTCGTGCCGTCCTATCACTTCAGGAAGTCCGGTACGTCCAGCTCCTCCGCCGCGCTGTCCGTGTAGGTACGCGGCGCGGGCGGGACCGGCGGGGCGGCCGGGATGTCGTGCACCGGCTCCGGCGCGACGGGCTCCGGCTCCTCCTTCGGCGTCACGCTGCCGAGCGAGCCGAAGGTGGGGCGGCTCTCGGCCTGGCGCGCCGGAGCGGGCTCCTCGCGGCGGGGCGCGGACGAGGCCGAGCCGAGGACGTTGTCCCGGCGGGCCGGCGGCTGGCCGCCGTCGAAGCCGGCCGCGATCACGGTGACCCGAACCTCGTCGCCGAGGGCGTCGTCGATGACCGCGCCGAAGATGATGTTGGCCTCCGGGTGGGCGGCCTCGCTGACCAGTTGGGCGGCCTCGTTGATCTCGAACAGACCGAGGTCGGAACCGCCGGAGATGGACAGCAGCACGCCGCGGGCGCCGTCGATGGAGGCTTCCAGCAGAGGCGAGGAGATCGCCATCTCGGCGGCGGCCACCGCGCGGTCGTCGCCGCGGGCCGAGCCGATGCCCATCAGGGCGGAACCGGCCTCGGACATGACCGACTTGACGTCGGCGAAGTCGAGGTTGATGAGACCCGGGGTGGTGATCAGGTCGGTGATGCCCTGTACACCGGACAGCAGCACCTGGTCGGCGGACTTGAACGCGTCGAGCACGCTGACCTGGCGGTCCGAGATGGACAGCAGCCGGTCGTTGGGGATCACGATGAGGGTGTCGACCTCTTCGCGGAGTTCGGCGATGCCGTCCTCGGCCTGGTTGGCGCGGCGCCGTCCCTCGAAGGTGAACGGGCGGGTGACCACGCCGATGGTGAGGGCGCCGAGGGAGCGCGCGATGTTGGCCACGACGGGCGCGCCGCCGGTGCCGGTGCCGCCGCCTTCACCGGCCGTCACGAAGACCATGTCGGCCCCCTTGAGGACCTCCTCGATCTCCTCCCGGTGGTCCTCGGCGGCCTTGCGGCCGACGGCCGGGTTGGCGCCGGCGCCGAGTCCGCGGGTGAGTTCGCGCCCCACGTCGAGCTTGACGTCGGCGTCGCTCATCAACAGCGCCTGGGCGTCGGTGTTGATGGCGATGAACTCGACGCCCTTGAGGCCGACCTCGATCATCCGGTTGATGGCATTGACACCACCGCCGCCGACACCGATGACCTTGATGACTGCGAGGTAGTTCTGCGGTGCTGCCACGTCGAAGGCCTCTCGCCTCGAATTACGTTGCCGTCGTTGCGCGGTTGCCCGCGCCGCGTCGGCTGATGCCGAATGGGACGGTCCGTAACGCCGACCCGAACCCTAACCCTGAAGTTTAGGGTTACCAGTGTGCCTGTTCCCTGAAGTCTTCTGAACAGGACACTAAGTCGACAAGCGGCGCCCGTTCAACGAACACGCCGAACCTCCCGTTTTTCTTTTCACCCTATGTGATCAGCCATAGCCGTGCCCAACCAGGGTGCTGGCCTGCTCGGATGTGCGTCAACTCCCTGATGACGCCGGGGCTGTGGGGACGCTGACGTCGAAGTGCCGCGCGGCGGGGGCGGCTTTCATCAGCGCGGTGAGCGCGCGGGCCTTCTCCCGGCCGCCGTCGGCACTGCCCCAGGCGACGGTGCGGCCGTCGGTCAATTCCAGCGAGATGTCGTCGTAGGTACGGACCTTGACGACGCGGGTGCGGTGGGCGACGGCGGCCGGGACCTGCCCGGCCACCGTGACCGCCGCGCGCACCAGCCGGCCCTCGCCGAAGCGCCGCAGACCGGCCGCCGAGGAGGCCTGGCGGGAAAGGGACAATTCCAGGACCGGCACGCCTTTGGGAACCTGGGAAACCGTGGCGAACCGGACACCGTCACGGTCCACTTCGGTGAACTTTCCGCCCTTTTCCTCCACCATGACCGCGGTGCGTTCGACCACTTTCAGGTCGATTCCATGGGGCCAGGAGCGAGTCACGTCGACGGAATCGACGCGGGGCAGCTCACGGCGCAGCCGGGCGGCGACCGCGTCGGTGTCGACGGAGACCAGCGGGTCCCCCACCGGGACGGCGGCGGCCCGGCGCACCTGCTCGGCGGTCAACACCCGTGTGCCCGAGACGGACACGCGCTCGACCCGGGTCCACTGGGAGCCGTAGAGCACCCAGGGGACGCCGACGCCGAGGAGCACCACGGCCAGCGCCAGGATGACGATCGTACGAGGGGGCAGCCGTCGCAGCCGGCGGACCAGAGGCGGGCCGGACGTCTCCTGCTGGCGTTCACCGCGCCGGGCGGTGGTCGGTCCGGCCACGCTCTCAAGTCCTTTCGGTCATATGGTCCTAACGGTGCGAGGCGATCGCCTTGTACACCATGCCGACGAGCAGGTCGTCGGCGTCCCGGCGGCCGAACTCACTGGCGGCGCGGGACATCTGGTACAGCCGGTGCGGATCGCCGAGCACGGGCAGGACGTTGTTCTGCACCCACTCGGGAGTGAGGTCCGCGTCGTCGACCAGCAGTCCGCCGCCGGCCTTCACCACCGGCTGTGCGTTCAGCCGCTGTTCACCGTTGCCGATGGGCAGCGGGACGTAGGCGGCCGGGAGTCCGACGGCGGAGAGTTCGGCGACGGTCATCGCCCCGGCCCGGCAGAGCATCATGTCGGCCGCCGCGTACGCGAGGTCCATCCGGTCCAGGTAACTTACCGGGATGTACGGGGGCATCCCCGGCATCTGCTGCACGCGCGGCAGTTCGTTCTTCGGTCCGACCGCGTGCAGGATCTGGATGCCCGCCTGCTGGAGCCAGGGCGCGACCTGCTGGACCACCTCGTTGAGCCGGCGGGCGCCCTGGGAGCCGCCGGAGACCAGCAGGGTGGGCAGGTTGGGGTCGAGTCCGAACAGCGCGCGGGCCTCGGGGCGCATGGCGGCCCGGTCGAGGGTGGCGATGGCACGGCGCAGCGGGATGCCGATGTACTGGGCGCCCCGCAGCTTGCTGTCCGGGGTGGAGACGGCGACCTGGGCCGCGTAGCGCGAACCGATCTTGTTGGCCAGGCCGGGGCGGGCGTTGGCCTCGTGGACCACGATCGGCACGCCGAGCCGCTTGGCGGCCAGATAGCCGGGCAGGGCGACGTAGCCGCCGAAGCCGACCACCGCGTCGGCCTTGGTGCGCTCCAGGATCTGCTCGGCCGCCTTGATCGTGCCGCGCAGCCGGCCCGGTACGGTGATCAGTTCGGGGGTGGGCTTGCGCGGCAGCGGCACCGCCGGGATCAGCCCGAGCTCGTAGCCCCGTTCGGGGACCAGCCGGGTCTCCAGGCCACGTTCCGTGCCCAGGGCCGTGATCCCCACGGTCGGGTCCTGCCTGCGCAGGGCGTCCGCGAGGGCGAGCGCGGGCTCGATGTGGCCCGCGGTACCTCCGCCGGCGAGTACGACATGCACCGAAATTCACCGCTCTCCGGACGAACGCGCCGCCGAGGCACGCCGTCGCATCGTGTTCCATCTCCGAGGCCCCTGACCGGACCCCTGACCCGATCCTTGCCCGGATCCCCGGCCCGACGCCCGGCCGGATCCCCCGCCGGTCTCCCGGCCGGGCTTCCGGCCCTGGGTGCGCCCGGGTTTGCGGCCGGTCTTCCGGCCGGCCGCGGAGCCTCCCGCCCGCTTTCTACCAAAGCGGGGTTGCCGCATGGCAAGCGCCGCCCGCGCAGCGGGCTCGTCGCGCGCGAAGGCGATCATCAGCCCGATGGCGAACATGGTCGGCAGCAGGGCGGACCCTCCGTAGGAGAACAGCGGGAGCGGGACGCCGGCGATCGGCAGCAGACCGAGCACCGCACCGATGTTGATCACCGCCTGCGCGACGATCCAGGTGGTCACGCCTCCCGCGGCGTACCTCACGAAGGGGTCCTCCGTGCGTCCGGCCACGCGGATGCCCGCATAGCCTAGAGCCGCGAACAGGGCGAGCACCGACAGCGTCCCCGCCAGGCCCAGTTCCTCACCGGTGACGGCGAAGATGAAGTCGGTGTGGGCTTCGGGGAGTTGCCCCCATTTTTCCACACTCGCACCGAGGCCGGAACCGAAGAGCCCGCCGGAGGCGAGGGCGTAGATGCCGTGCACCGCCTGCCAGCACTTGGAGACGTCGGTGGAGCCGACGCAGGCGAACCGGTCCAGGCGGTTGGGGCTGGTCTTGACGAGGACCAGGCCGATCAGGGCGGCGACCGAGAGCACGCCGACGAAGAGCCGGGTGGGCGCGCCCGCGAGCCACAGCAGGCCGAACAGGATGGCGGTGAGGATGATCGCCGTGCCCATGTCGCCGCCCAGCATGATCAGGCCGAGCAGCATGAAGGCGACCGGCACGAGCGGCACCAGCATGTGCTTCCACTGCGTGAGCAGCCGCTTCTCCTGCTTGCGGGCGATCAGGTCGGCTCCCCAGAGCACCAGCGCCAGCTTGCCGATCTCGCTGGGCTGGATCTGGAAGGAGCCGCCGAGCGAGATCCAGTTCTGGTTGCCGTTGACCGACATCCCTATCCCCGGCACCTGCACCAGCGCCATCAGGAACACCGCGCCCGCCAGGATCGGGTAGGCCAGGGCCCGGTGCAGCTTCACCGGCATCCTGGACGCGGCCAGCAGCAGACCGGCGCCGATCACGGCCGCCAGCAACTGCTTGCGGAAGAAGTACGAGCCGGGCAGCGCCATCTGCAGCGCGGTGACCTGGGAGGCCGAGTAGACCATCACCAGCCCCAGCACGGTGATCAGGGAGCTGCCGCCGAGGATCAGGTAGTACGCGGTGAGCGGCCGGTCCCATGCCTTGCGGGCGCGCGTGACGAGGGTGCGCACCGGGTTGTCGCGCACGGGCCGGCCGGCCGGGGGCCGCTTGACGGCCCGCTGCGCGGGCGGCCGGCCGGCTCGGCCGCCGGCGCCTTTGGGGTCAGCGGACATCTGCGCCTCCGCCGTACGTCGGCCGCGTTCGTCTGGCTCGGCTCGCGGATCCCACGCGTCCCTCCCAAGGTCGCCCGGCGGCGGGGGCGGCCGGGGTCAGCGGGCGCCGAGTTCGCGAACGGCCTCCGCGAACGCGTCACCGCGCTTGTTGTAGTTGGCGAACATGTCCATGGAGGCACAGGCCGGGGCCAGCAGCACCGTGTCACCGGGCCGGGCGAGCCGCCGCGCCTCCTGGACGGCCTGGAGCATCGCCCCAGTGTCGGTCCGGTCGAGGTCGACCACGGGGACCTCGGGCGCGTGTCGCGCCAGGGCGTCGGCGATCAGTGCGCGATCGGCGCCGATCAGGACGACGCCGCGCAGCCGCTTCGCCGCACCGGCGACCAGTTCGTCGAAGGTCGCGCCCTTCGCCAGTCCGCCCGCGATCCACACGATCGACCCGTACGCCGCCAACGACGCCTGCGCCGCGTGGGTGTTGGTGGCCTTGGAGTCGTCGACGTAGGCGACGCCGTCCACGTCCGCCACGTGCGCGATGCGGTGGGCGTCCGGGGTGAAGGACCTGAGGCCGTCGCGGACCGCCTTCGGCTCCACGCCGAAGGCCCGCGCCAGGGCCGCCGCGGCAAGGGCGTTGGCGATGTTGTGCGGAGCGGGCGGGTCGATGTCGGAGACCTCGGCGAGCTCCTGGGCGTTCTTCTGCCGGTTCTCGACGAAGGCGCGGTCGACCAGGATGCCGTCCACGACGCCGAGTTGGGACGGGCCGGGCGTGCCGAGGGTGAACCCCACCGCCCGGCAGCCCTCCTCGACATCCGCCTCGCGCACCAGGTCCTCGGTGGCCCTGTCCGCGACGTTGTAGACGCAGGCGACCCGATTCCCCTCGTAGACACGGCCCTTGGCGGCGGCGTACGCCTCCATGGAGCCGTGCCAGTCGAGGTGGTCCGGGGCCAGGTTGAGGACCGCGGCCGAGTGCGCGCGCAAGGAGGGCGCCCAGTGCAGCTGGTAGCTGGAGAGTTCGACGGCGAGGACGTCGTACCGCTCCTCGCCGAGGACGGCGTCCAGGAGGGAGACGCCGATGTTGCCGACGGCCGCCGTGCGCAGGCCCGCCGCCTTCAGGATGGCGGCGAGCATCTGCACGGTGGTGGTCTTGCCGTTGGTGCCCGTGACCGCCAGCCAGGGCGCGGCGTCGGGGCCGCGCAGCCGCCAGGCGAGCTCCACGTCACCCCAGACCGGTACGCCGGCCCGCTCGGCGGCGGCGAACAGCGGCTTGTCGGGCTTCCAGCCGGGCGCGGTGACGATCAGCTCGGTGCCTTCGGGCAGGGAGTCCCCGTCGCCGAGGCGCACGGTGACGCCCATGGCCCGGAGTTCGGCCGCCTGCGCCCGGGCCCGCTCGTCGTCGCCGTCGTTGACGACGGTGACGTGCGCGCCGAGGCCGTGCAGGACCTTGGCCGCCGGGACCCCGGAGACGCCGAGTCCGGCGACGGTGACGTTCTTCCCCTGCCAGTCGGTCACTTGTCCGCTGCCCATCCCGCGTAGAAGAGGCCGAGTCCGACGATCACACAGATGCCCTGGATGATCCAGAAACGGACCACCACGAGCACTTCGGACCAGCCCTTGAGTTCGAAGTGGTGCTGGAGCGGCGCCATCCGGAAGACGCGCCTGCCGGTGAGGCGGAAGGAGCCGACCTGGATGACCACCGACATGGTGATCAGCACGAACAGGCCGCCCAGCAGCGCGAGCAGCAGCTCGGTGCGGGAGCAGATCGCGAGGCCGGCGAGCACGCCGCCGAGCGCGAGCGAACCGGTGTCGCCCATGAAGATCTTGGCCGGCGAGGTGTTCCACCACAGGAAGCCGAGGCAGGCGCCCATCAGCGCGGAGGCGACGACCGCGAGGTCGAGCGGATCGCGCACCTCGTAGCAGGCTCCCGGGTTGGTCAGGGTCTGCGCGTTGGCGCAGGACTCCTGGTACTGCCAGACGCCGATGAAGGTGTAGGCGCCGAAGACGAGGACGGAGGCGCCGGTGGCCAGACCGTCCAGACCGTCGGTGAGGTTCACGCCGTTCGACATCGCGAGAATCATGAACAGCGCCCAGATCACGAACAGCACCGGGCCGATGGTCCAGCCGAAGTCGGTGATGAACGACAGCTTCGTGGAGGCGGGGGTGTTGCCGCGGTTGTCCGAGAACATCAGCGACAGCACCGCGAAGGCGATGCCGACGATCAGCTGCCCGGCCATCTTCGCCTTGGCGCGCAGACCCAGCGAACGACGCTTGACGATCTTGATGTAGTCGTCGAGGAAGCCGACCAGGCCCATGCCGGCCATCAGACCGAGCACCAGCAGGCCGGAGTAGGTCGGCGGCTTGCCGGTGATCACCTTGCTGAGGAAGTAGGCGACGATCGTCGCCAGGATGAACGCGATGCCGCCCATGGTCGGCGTACCGCGCTTGCTGGCGTGCTCGCGCGGTCCGTCGTCGCGGATGTACTGGCCGTAGCCCTTGCGGGCCAGGAGCTTGATCAGCAGCGGGGTGCCGATCAGGGTCAGGAAGAGGCCGATGACACCCGCGAACAGGATCTGGTTCATCATCGGGCGGCGACCTCACCCTCGGCACCGGTCTCCAGGAGCGCCTGGGCAACCCCCTCCAGACCCACCGAACGGGACGCCTTCACGAGGACCACGTCCCCCGGGCGCAACTCGCTGCGCAACAGGTCGATCGCCGCCTGTGCGTCGGACACGTGCACCGACTCCTCACCCCACGAACCCTCGTTGTATGCGCCCAGTTGCAGCCAGGACGCTTCCCTGCCCCCGACCGCGACGAGCTTGCTGACGTTGAGTCGGACGGCGAGCCGTCCGACCGCGTCGTGCTCGGCGAGCGCCTCGTCCCCGAGCTCGGCCATCTTGCCGAGCACCGCCCAGGTCCGCCGCCCCTTGCCCATGGCCGCGAGCGCGCGCAGGGCGGCCCGCATGGACTCCGGGTTGGCGTTGTAGGCGTCGTTGACGACGGTCACGCCGTCCGGGCGCTCGGTGACCTCCATCCGCCAGCGGGAGAGGGAGCCCGCCTCGGAGAGCGCGGTGGCGATCTCAGTTGCGGACATGCCCAGCTCATGGGCGACGGCGGCCGCGGCGAGCGCGTTCGACACGTGGTGCTCACCGTACAGGCGCATGGTCACATCGGATGCACCGGAGGGTGTGTGAAGCCTGAAGGAGGGCTGTCCGCTGTCCGTGAGTCTCACGTTCTCGGCGCGTACGTCCGCTTCGCCGGACTCTCCGAAAAGGATCACCTTCGCCTTCGTACGGGAGGCCATGGCCCGTACCAACGGGTCGTCGGCGTTGAGGATCGCCGCGCCGCCCTCCTCGGCCGGGGGCAGGCTCTCCACCAGCTCGCCCTTCGCCTGGGCGATCTGCTCCCGGCCGCCGAACTCGCCGATGTGGGCGGTGCCGACGTTGAGCACCAGGCCGATCCTGGGCGGGGTCAGCTCGGTGAGGTAGCGGATGTGGCCGATGCCGCGGGCGCCCATCTCCAGCACGAGGAACTTCGTCTCCTCGGTGGCGCTCAGAGCGGTCAGCGGCAGCCCGATCTCGTTGTTGAGCGAGCCGGGCGTGAACACGGTCGGCGCCTTGCGCCGGAGCACCTGCGCGATGAGGTCCTTGGTGCTGGTCTTGCCCGCGGAGCCGGTCAGGGCGACGAGGGTCGCGCCGAGCCGGCGGACGACGTGGCGGGCCAGGGCGCCGAGCGCGGCCTGGACGTCCTCGACCACGATCGCGGGCACGCCGACGGGGCGGGACGCCAGCACGGCGACGGCGCCCGCCTCGACGACGGCGGCGGCGTAGTCGTGGCCGTCCACGCGCTCACCGACGAAGGCGACGAAGAGGCTGCCCGGCCCCGCCTCCCGGGAGTCCCGGACGACGGGCCCGGTGACCTGGGCGGAAGGATCCGGTATGTCGTGCGTCTGCCCGCCGACGACTGCTGCGATCTCGGCGAGGGAGAGGGCGATCACAAGTTCATCCCCTGGGTCTTCTGGATTTTCATCCCTGGGTGTTCTGGATAGCTTCGCGAAGTACCTGGCGGTCGTCGAACGGACGGACCACCCCGGCGATGTCCTGGCCCTGCTCGTGGCCCTTGCCCGCGACCAGCACGGTGTCCCCGGGCCGGGCCCGGGCGACGGCGGCGGCGATGGCGGCGGCCCGCTCCTCGAACAGGAGCACGTCGCCGCGTTCGTGCGCGGGCACGGAGGCCGCGCCCTGGAGCATGGTCGCCAGGATCGCCAGGGGGTCCTCGGAGCGGGGGTTGTCCGAGGTCAGCACGGCCGTGTCGGCCAGCCTCGCCGCCGCCGCGCCCATGGGCGCGCGCTTGGTCCGGTCGCGGTCGCCGCCGCAGCCGAGCACGATGTGCACCCGGCCCTTGGTGACCTTGCGCAGGGCACGGAGCACCGACTCGACGGCGTCGGTCTTGTGGGCGTAGTCGACGACGGCGAGGTAGGGCTGGCCCGCGTCCACCCGCTCCAGACGGCCCGGCACGCCCGGTACGGCGGCGATGCCGTCGGCGGCGGCCTGCGGATCGAGGCCGGCGGCGGCCAGCGCGACGATCGCCGCGAGGGTGTTGGCCACGTTGAACGGGCCCGCGATCGGGGACTTGGCGGTGATCCGCCGCCCCTCGGGGCCGATCACCGTGAACGTCGAGTCCATCGGGCCGACCTCGACGTCCTCGGCGCGCCAGTCGGCGTCCGGGTGGCCCTCGGCGGAGAAGGTGACGACCGGGACGGTGGCCTCCCCGGCCAGCCGCCGGCCGTACTCGTCGTCGAAGTTGACCACGCCGAGCCGGCTGCGCTCCGGGGTGAACAGCTGCGCCTTGGCCCGGAAGTAGTCCTCCATGTCGGAGTGGAACTCCATGTGCTCCGGGCTGAGGTTGGTGAAGACGCCGATGTCGAAGACGCAGCCGTCGACCCGGCCGAGCACCAGCGCGTGGCTGGAGACCTCCATGGCGACCGCCTCGACGCCGCGCTCGCGCATGACCGCGAACAGCGCCTGGAGGTCGGTGGCTTCGGGGGTGGTGCGCTCGGACTTGATGCGCTCCTCGCCGATCCGCATCTCCACCGTGCCGATCAGCCCGGTGGACTTCGCCGTCCGCAGGCCGCCCTCCACGAGGTAGGCGGTGGTGGTCTTGCCGGAGGTTCCGGTGATGCCGATCTGGAGCAGGTCGCGGCCGGGCCTGCCGTAGATCGTGGCGGCCAGCTCGCCCATCCGCGCGCGCGGGTCGGCCACCACCAGGGCCGGCAGGCCGGTCGCGGCGACGCGTTCGACACCGGCCGGGTCGGTGAGCACGGCGACCGCGCCGAGGCTCGCCGCCTGGGTGACGAAGTCGGCGCCGTGCGCCCGGGCGCCGGGCAGGGCCGCGTACAGGTCGCCGGGGCGCACGGCGCGCGAGTCGTGGGTGATGCCCGTGACGTCTGCGGTGCGGTCCGGTCGCTCGGCACCCAGCTGATCGGCGAGCTCCGCGAGGGGTGTGGCGGAGACCTGAACCGGTCGCGGCGGTCCCGGGTATGTCACGGAAGCGCCTTTCTGGATGGTTTGGGTCTGATCAGCGTGTGGCACGGCGGTGAGCGTACCGGGCGTACCCGCCTGGGAGCGAAGCGAGGGCCGGGGGCCGGGGCGGTTCCCGGGGTCCGGGGTGATCGTTGTCACGGGCTGGTTCCTGGTGGTTCCGTGCGGGTGGTTCGGGTCGTTCGGGTCCGGTGCCGGGGGTGCGGGGGCGCCGGCGCGGCGTCCCGGCCGGGGCGCCGCGCCGGTCAGGGCTTGAAGTCGACGGGCAGGCTCGCGGCCTTCGTCCCGGTGGGCGGCACCTGGAGCGTCTTCAGCGCGAACTCCATGACCTGCTTGTAGATGGGGCCGCAGATCTGGCCGCCGAAGTAGCTGCCCTTGGTCGCGTTCTGGATCGCGCAGTAGACGGTGATGCGGGGGTTGTCGGCGGGCGCGAAGCCGGCGAAGGACGAGGTGTAGCCGCGGTATCTGCCGGTGGCCGGATCCACGCGGTTGGCGGTACCGGTCTTCCCTGCCACGCGGTACCCGGGGATGCGCGCCTTCATGCCGGTGCCCTGCTCGTCGTCCACGACGGACTCCAGCATCTGGGCGAGTTCCTTCGCCGTCCTCGTGCTCACCACCCGGCTGGTCCCGGGCTTCGGGGCGGGCGTGAAGCGGCCGTCGGCGCCCTTCGTGCCGCGCACCAGCGTGGGCTGGATCCGGACCCCGCCGTTGGCGATCGTCGAGTAGATGGAAGCCGCCTGGAGGGCGTTGATGGAGAAGCCCTGGCCGAAGGGGATCGTGTACTGCTGCGAAGTGGACCACTTGCCGGGCGGCGCCAGGATGCCCTTGGTCTCGCCGGGGAAGCCGATGCCGGTGTAGCCGCCGATGCCGAACTTGCTCAGGTAGGAGTAGAGGACCTGGTTGGCCTGCGCCTGGGTCTTGCCGAGCTGGCCGGTGGCCAGGATGGTGCCGATGTTGCTGGACTTGGCGAGCACTCCGTTGAGCGTCAGGTACCAGGTGTCGTGGTCGACGTCGTCCTGGAAGAGGCGGTCGCCGCGGTGCAGCCGGTTGGGCACGACGACGTGCGTGAGCGGCGTGGCCGCGTTCTCCTCCAGCACGGCGGCCATCGACATGAGCTTGGCGGTGGAGCCGGGCTCGAAGGCGTCCTGGACGGCGGCGTTGCCGAGCGCGGCCGGGTCGGCGTGGGACAGGTCGTTGGGGTCGAAGCCCGGGGAGTTCGCCATCGCGAGGATCTCGCCGGTCCGGGTGTCCTGCACGATCACGTAACCGCGGTCCGCCTCGGAGTCGCGCACCTGCTCGGTGATGGCGTTCTGGGCGGCCCACTGGATGTCACGGTCGATGGTGAGCTCGACGTCGGAGCCGGGCACGGCGGGCGTCCCGCTGGAGCCCACCGTGGGCACCTCGCGGCCGCCGGACTGGGCGTAGCGGATCTTGCCGGGCTTGCCGGACAGCTGCTTGTCCAGTTGCTGCTCGATGCCGCCGCCGCCCTTGCCCTCGGCGTTGACCCAGCCCAGCAGCGCGGCGGCGACGTCGCCGCCCGGGTACACGCGCTTGCTGCTGGGTTCGGAGAAGACGCCGGCCAGGACGTTGACGGTGGTCCTGTCGGTCTGCGCCTTCTTGGTCAGGGCGGCCTTGAGGTCCTTGATCTGCTTCCAGGTCTGCGGGGTCTGCCGGCGGGCGAGCAGGACGTAGCGCGTGTTCCGCGTCCTCAGCTTCTTCGCCAGCCCGGCCTGGTCCTGGCCGAGGATCGGGGCGAGCAGCGCGGCGGCCTGCTCGGGGCCGTCGCCGGTCTTCAGCGACTCGCGGGTGAACATGGTGGGGTCGGCGGTGATGTCCTCGGCGTCCACGCTGGTCGCGAGGGTGACGCCGTTGCGGTCGGTGATGCCTCCCCGTTCGGCGGCGATGGTGTGCACCACGTAGCGGTTCTCGTCGGCCTTGGCCGCGTACGCGCTCGCGTCGACGGCCTGCACCTGGAGCAGCCGTACGGCGAAGACCAGCAGCACCAGGGTCAGCGCCAGGGCGATCAGGCGCAGACGCGGGCGCGGGCTGCCCAGGCGCAGGACGCGCACCGGCGGGGGCCGCCAGGCGGAGTTCGGGCGGCGGGCCGGGCGGGCGCCCGGGCCGGGACGCGGCCGGCCGCCGCCGGGGCGGGCGGGCCTGGCGGGTCCGGGCACACGGCGGCGCGGCGGTTCCCTGTCGGTCACTTCCGTCACCTGCCGGGGGTCGTGGTCGTGGCGGGCCGGGGCGTCGCCGGGGCGGTCGGGGCGGTGGGCGCGAGGCCGTCCGGGGCCGAGGGGAGCGCGGGTCGCGGGGCGGCCGGGACGGCGGGGCCCGTGGGGGCCGGTGCGGCCGTCAGGCTCTCGGGCGGGCGTACCGACACCGGCAGGTCCTGGAAGCCGGCCTGTTCGGCGGCGGGCTGTCCGGCGGCGGCCGAGGGGACGCCCCGGACGGTGCCGTCGGGGTTCAGGAAGGCCGGGTCGCCGCCGGGCACCATGCCGAGTTCCTGGGCGCGGCGCTGAAGGGCGTCGGGGGCCGAGTAGGAGTCGATGTCCCGCTGGAGGGCCTGTTGCTCGTCGGTGAGGTTCTTGGTGTCCTTCTGGAGGTCGTCCCGCTGGAACGCGCCTTCGCTGAGCGCGGAGTTCAGCACCAGGAGCCCGATGAGGCCGCCGCCGAGCAGCAGCACGACGAGGAGGACGAAGGGGGCGCGGGCGGCCTGCCGCCGTTTCGCCGGGAAGAGCCGCGCCAGCCGGGCGGCGCGGCCCCTCAGTTCGGGTTTCCTGCTCAACTGTCCCCCTGCCTCACTCGACGTCCGCCCTGATGCGCTCGGCCCCGCGCAGCCGGGCCGGCGCCGCTCGCCGGTTCTCGGCGATCTCCTCCTCGGTGGGAAGTTCGGCACCGCGCGTCAGCAGCTTGAGCCGGGGCTGGTAGCGCTCGGGGACGACCGGGAGGCCGGGCGGCGCGGTGGAGGCGGCGCCGGCCGCGAACACCTGCTTGACCAGGCGGTCTTCGAGCGATTGGTACGACAGTACGGCGATCCGTCCGCCGACGTCGAGCGCCTTCATCGCGGCCGGGATCGCCCGTTCCAGGACGGCGAGTTCGCCGTTGACCTCGATCCGCAGCGCCTGGAAGGTGCGCTTGGCCGGGTTGCCGCCGGTGCGCTTGGCAGCCTGCGGCAGCGCGTCGCGGATCAGCTCCACCAGCCGTGCGCTGTTGTCGAACGGCTCCTTCTCGCGCTCGCGCACGATCGCCGCCACGATCCGCTTGGCCTGCTTCTCCTCGCCGTAGGCCCGCAGGATGCGGACCAGCTCACCGGCCGGGTAGGTGTTGAGGACCTCGGCGGCGCTGATGCCGGTGGACTGGTCCATGCGCATGTCCAGGGGGGCGTCCTGGGCGTAGGCGAAGCCGCGGTCGGCCTCGTCGAGCTGCATGGAGGAGACGCCGAGGTCGAACAGGACGCCCCGCACCCGTGGGATGCCCAGCCGGCGCAGCACGCCGGGAAGCTCGTCGTAGACGGCGTGCACCAGGGTGGCCCGGTCCCCGAACGGGGCGAGGCGCTCGCCCGAGAGGCGCAACGCCTCCTTGTCGCGGTCGAGGGCGACGAGGCGGGCCTCGGGGAAGCGGGTGAGCAGGGCCTCGCTGTGTCCGCCGAGGCCGAGGGTGCAGTCGACGACCACCGCCCCCGGCCGCTCCAGGGCGGGCGCCAGGAGGTCCAGGCACCGCTGGAGCATCACGGGGACGTGTCGGCTGTTGCTCAAGGGGCCCTCTCAGGTCCGGCGCGTCCCGCACGCACCGACGGGCCCCGGACCGCTCGCGGACGGTTGGGCCCTGCCGGCGCCGGAGGCGTCGGCCGACCGGAGCGGGAGGAGGCCGCGCCGTGCGTACGCGCCGCGCACGTGGGGAGGCCGTTCGGGTGTATGCCGGGGCCTTCGGGAAATGCATGTCCAGCGGGGAGAGCGGCGCCTCCCGCTTCGCGTCACTTTAGTCCACCCTGTGGCCCGGTCAATCAACCGGCCTGCGCGTCGCCCGGTGGAGTGCCGGTGACACGACGGTCCGGCGGGTTTCACCCGTAAGGAGGCGGGACCACTGAGCGTGTGGAGTCGATCGCAATGAGCCACTGTGATGTTTTTTGTCCCGGGTCACGACAGGACCGCCATGCGCTCGACCAGTAACGTCATGAGTATGACGACTTCTGCATCAGTTCCCGCCGGATCCGAGGGTGCCATAACGGGTGGCGCCGTCACCGACCGCCTCGTGGCGGCCAACACGGCCTACGCCGACGCGTTCACCGACCCCGGGATGGACGCCCGCCCCGTCCTGCAGGTGGCGGTCGTGGCCTGCATGGACGCCCGGCTCGACCTGCACGCCGCACTCGGTCTGAAGCTCGGCGACTGTCACACCATCCGCAACGCCGGCGGCGTCGTCACCGACGACGTCATCCGCTCGCTGGCCATCAGCCAGCGGGCGCTCGGCACCCGCCGGGTGGTGCTCATCCACCACACCAACTGCGGCATGGAGTCCATCACCGAGGACTTCCGGCACGATCTGGAGATGGAGGTCGGGCAGCGTCCCTCCTGGGCCGTGGAAGCGTTCAAGAACGTCGACCAGGACGTACGGCAGTCGATGCAGCGGGTGCGCACATCGCCGTTCCTGCCGCACACCGACGACGTGCGCGGCTTCGTGTTCGACGTCAAGACGGGCCGGCTGCGCGAGGTCGACCCCGCCGCCTGACCCGCGGGCCCGCCCCGGAGCCCCAGCAGTCGGCCCGCGACCGCCACCTGGACGGCGCCGCGGTACGTCAGCTGCGAAAAGTCATAAGACCCGACATATCGCGGCCAGTTGTCCACAGGCGAGTGACACGAATCGGTAACGGCGGCAAGAATGCGGGAGTGACGTCACGCGGAACACTCCGGCGTGCCGTCCTTGTTCGGGGTGGGCCGGTCCGCGCTGCGGGGCGTCGGCCTGGAAAGCTGGGGAACCCCCTGCCCGCCGCAGGGCACGGGGAAGGGCCGAGGAGGGCCGGGTGACGACCTATGACGATCGAGCGAGCCTCACTGATCTGACCGCCACTGTGGAGCGGGTCCGCGGTTCGGTGGAAGGGGTGATCGAGGGCAAGCCCGAGGTCGTACGGCTCGCGCTGACCGTACTGCTCGCCGAGGGACACCTCCTGATCGAGGACGTCCCAGGGGTGGGCAAGACGATGCTCGCCAAGGCGCTGGCGCGGTCCATCGACTGCTCGGTGCGGCGCATCCAGTTCACACCCGACCTGCTGCCGTCGGACATCACCGGTGTGTCCATCTGGGACCAGCAGCGCCGGGACTTCGAGTTCAAGCCGGGCGCCATCTTCGCGCAGATCGTGATCGGCGACGAGATCAACCGCGCCTCGCCCAAGACCCAGTCGGCACTCCTGGAGTCCATGGAGGAGCGCCAGGTCACCATCGACGGGCAGAGCTACGAACTGCCCAGCCCGTTCATGGTGGTCGCCACGCAGAACCCGGTCGAGATGGAGGGCACCTATCCGCTGCCCGAGGCCCAGCGCGACCGCTTCATGGCCCGCGTCTCCATCGGCTACCCCAGCCCGGAGGCCGAGTTGCAGATGCTGGACGTGCACGGCGGGGCGAACCCGCTGGACGACCTGCAACCCGTGGCGCACGCGCACGACGTCGTCAAGCTGATCGACGCCGTGCACGGGGTGCACGTCGCGAGCGCCGTACGGCGGTACGCGGTGGACCTGGTCGCCGCCACCCGCACCCACCCCGATCTCAGACTCGGCGCCTCACCGCGCGCGACGCTGCACCTGCTGCGCGCGGCGAAGGCGTCCGCGGCCCTGAGCGGGAGGGAGTACGCCCTGCCCGACGACGTGCAGGCACTGGCCGGGGCGGTCCTCGCCCACCGGCTGCTGCCCACCGCCCAGGCCCAGCTCAACCGGCGCACCGCGGAACAGGTGGTCCAGGAGATCGTGCGGCACACCCCGGTGCCCGCGGCGGCCCAGGCCGGCGGTGGCCTCGGCGCGGGTCACACCACGCCGGAGTTCGGCCGGCAGCAGCCGCGGAGGCTGTGATGACCGACCCGGGGACGGCGCGCCCGGAGGACGACCGGGAGGGCGGGGGCGGTGTGCGCACCGCGCTGGCCGGTCTGACCACCCGCGGGCGCTCCTTCCTCGCCGCCGGAGTGGCGGCGGCCGTCTGCGCGTACGTCCTCGGCCAGCCCGACCTGCTGCGGGTCGGGCTGCTGCTCGCCGTCCTTCCCCTGGTCTGCGCGGGCGTGCTGTACCGCACCCGCTACCGGGTCGCGGGCAGCCGCCGGCTCGCCCCCGCGCGGGTGCCGGCCGGCACCGAGGCCCGGGTGCACCTGCGGATGGACAACGTCTCCCGGCTGCCGACCGGGCTGCTGATGCTCCAGGACCGGGTGCCGTACGTGCTCGGGCCGCGCCCCCGCTTCGTGCTCGACCGGGTCGAGCCCGGCGGCCGCCGGGAGGTGTCCTACCGGGTCCGCTCCGACCTGCGCGGCCGCTACCCGCTGGGCCCGCTGCAACTGCGCCTGACCGACCCGTTCGGCATGTGCGAGCTGACGCGCTCCTTCGCCACGTCCGACACCCTGACCGTCGTCCCGCGGGTGGCGCCGCTGCCGCCGGTGCGGCTGGGCGGCGAGGCCAAGGGGTACGGCGACGGACGGCAGCGCTCGCCGGCACTGGCGGGCGAGGACGACGTGATCCCGCGCGAGTACCGCTACGGCGACGACCTGCGCCGCGTGCACTGGCGATCCACCGCGCGCCACGGCGAGCTGATGGTGCGCCGCGAGGAGCAGCCGCAGCGCGGCGCCCGGTGCACGGTGCTGCTGGACACCCGGGCGCTGGCCTTCCGGGGCGCGGGCCCCGACTCGGCCTTCGAGTGGGCCGTGTCGGGCGCCGCCTCGGTCCTGGTGCACATGCTGGAGCGGGGCTTCTCGGTGCGGCTGCTGACCGACACGGGCGACTCGGTGCCGGGCGAGAGCGCCGACGGGTTCGCCGGAGCCGGCCAGGAGTCGGCGGACGCGGCCGGGCTGATGATGGACACCCTCGCCGTGATCGACCACTCGGACGGGGCGGGTCTGTCCCGTGCGTACGACGTACTGCGCGGCGGCCACGAGGGCCTGCTGGTCGCCTTCCTCGGCGACCTCGACGAGACGCAGGCCTCGGTGGCCGCGAAGATGCGGCAGCGCAGCGGCGGCGCGATCGCGTTCGTGCTGGACGACGACGCGTGGACCCGGGAACGGGCCGATGTGCCCGGCCCCGGGGACCGCGTCGGCGGCCTGCTGAGGATGCTCCGCGACGCCGGCTGGACCGCGGTGCACGTTCCCCGCGGCGCCGCCGTGGAGGAACTCTGGCGCCGGGCGGACCAGGAGCGCACGAGCGTGGGCACGGCGGGCGCGGGCGGCTGGGGAGCCGGCCACGGCAACGGCTTCGGCCCGGGCTCCGGGAGCCGCCACGCGGCGGACGGCGGCCCGGTCCTCGGGGCGGGATCCGGTGTGACCACCGGGTCCGGCGGGCCTTCGGCCACCGGGGCCGGCCGTGGCGGCCCGGGCGGCGCCGGCCACGGCGGGGCGGGCTTCGGAGAGGGGCGGGCATGAGCGGGCGGACGCGGCTGGCGCTGTGTGCCGCGGCGGCGACACTGATGGCGGCCTGCGCGCTGCTGCCGCTGGTCGATTCCTCGGCGTGGATCCTCCAGGCCGTGCTGTTGCTGGCGGTGCAGTCGGTCGTGGGCGCGCTGACCCGGCGGGCGCCGCTGGCCCGGCCGCTGACCGTGGCGGCGCAGGCCCTGGCCGCCCTGGTCCTGCTGACCCTGGTCTTCGCCCGCGGCCAGGCCATCGCCGGACTGATCCCGGGCCCCGAGGCGTTCCGTCATCTGGCCGACCTGCTGCGCCAGGGCGCGGACGACGTCGGGCGGTACGCGATCCCGGCGCCGCTGTCCGACGGCATCCGGCTGATGCTGGTCGGCGGGGTCCTGGTGATCGGGCTGATCGTGGACACCCTCGCGGTCACCTTCCGCGGCGCGGCCCCCGCGGGTCTGCCCCTGCTCGCCCTGTACTCCGTGGCCGCCGGACTGTCCGACGGCGACTCGGACTGGCTGTGGTTCCTCGTCGCGGCCGCCGGTTATCTGATGCTGCTGCTGGCCGAGGGCCGCGACCGGCTCTCGCAGTGGGGCCGGGTGTTCGGCGGGGCGTCGGCGGCGGGCGGGGAGCGCCGCGGCATCGGGGCGCCGTTGCGCACCGGGCGCCGCATCGGCGCCCTAGCGCTGGGCGTCGCCCTGGTGGTGCCGCTCGCCCTGCCGGCCATGCGGGGCGGTCTGCTGGGCCCCGCCGGGACGGGCGTCGGCTCCGGAGCCGGGGACGGCGGCACGATCTCCGCGGTGAACCCGCTCGTCTCGCTGCGCGACAGTCTGAACGTCAACGAGGACCGCACGGTCCTGAGCCTGCGCACCAACGCGGCGGACGCCTCCGACCTGTACCTGCGCATCGTGTCCCTGGACGACTTCGACGGCACCACCTGGAAGCCCTCCCAGCGGCACATCGTCGGTGTGCCCGACCCGCTGCCCGCCCCGGCCGGTCTCGGCGCCGGCGTCAGGCGCGCGGAGATCACGACGACGGTCTCCGCGGCCGACTGGTACGCCCAGGACTGGCTCCCGATGCCGTACCCGCCGAGCGGCGTGCGGATCAAGGGAAGTTGGCGCTACGAACCCGTGGGCATGACGCTGGTCGGCGACCACGGACAGAACACGCGCGGCGCGACGTACCAGGTGAAGAGCCTGGACGTACAGCCGACGGCGGAGCAGCTCGCCGCGGCGCCGAGCCCGCCGTCGGCGCTGAGGCGCGAGTACACCAAGGTGCCCCGGTCGCTGCCGGGAGTCGTCGCGGTGACCGCGCGCGCGGTCACCGACGGAGCGGCCGACCACTACGAGCAGGCGGTCAAGCTCCAGAACTGGTTCGCCTCCGACGGCGGCTTCCAGTACGACACCCAGGTCGAGGCGGGCAGCGGCTCGCAGGCGATAGCGCGGTTCCTGAAGGACAGACGGGGCTTCTGCGTGCACTTCTCCTTCGCGATGGCCGCGATGGCCCGCACGCTCGGCATCCCGGCCCGGGTGGCGGTGGGCTTCGCGCCCGGCTCGCCGCAGGGCGACGGCACCGTCGCGGTGAGTCTGAAGGACGCGCACGCCTGGCCCGAGCTGTACTTCGAGGGCATCGGCTGGACCCGCTTCGAGCCGACCCCGACGCGCGGCACGACGCCGCAGTACACCCAGTCCGAGACACCGGGCACGAGCCTGCCGAACCCGACGACGCCCTCCGAGCAGGCGAGCGCCGCGCCGTCCGCCGCACCCTCGGCGAGCGCGGAGTGCCCGCCGACGCTGAAGCGGCTGCACGAGTGCCCGGACCCGTCGCCGCAGGCCGCGGCGCCGGTCGGGGACGGTGGTCCCCGGTGGTACGCGGTGGCGGCGTGGACCCTGGGCGGAGCGGCCGTCGTCGTGCTTCCGCTGCTGCCGCTGCTGTGGCGCAGGCGGATGCGCTCCGTCCGGCTCGGCGCGCACCGGCGGGGCGCGGCGGACGCCGGACCGCACGTCCTGGCCGTCTGGCAGGAACTGACCGACACCGCCTGGGACTTCGGGATCCCGCCGGACGACTCGCAGACCCCGCGCAAGGCGGCCGAGCGGATCGTCCTGCTCGGGCGGCTCGCCCCGGAGGCCGCCGCCTCGGTGCACCGGCTGGCGGACGCCGTGGAGCAGGTCCTGTACGCTCCGCGTCCCCGTCCGGTGGCCGGCCTCG
The DNA here is from genome assembly GCF_043079345.1 of Streptomyces sp. NPDC015220. Taxonomy (NCBI): domain Bacteria; kingdom Bacillati; phylum Actinomycetota; class Actinomycetes; order Kitasatosporales; family Streptomycetaceae; genus Streptomyces; species Streptomyces sp. NPDC015220. The sequence continues at coordinate 274,278 of NZ_JBIBUK010000001.1, forward strand.
CCGAGGACGTCCGCCGGGCCGCCGGGGGGCTGCGGGCCACGGCCTCCCGCGGCGCCCGGGTGCGCGCCGTGCTCGCCCCTCGCTCCGCCGCCCGGCTGATCTGGGCGCTCTGGTCCCGGTGGGCGACGCTGAGGTCCCGGGCCACGGCCCTGCGCCCGGCCCTGCGCCGCCCGTCGCGCCAGCAGGGCTGACGCGCGCCCCCGCCGGCCGGCGCCCTGCCGTAGCGCGCCGGGCCGGCGCCCTTCGGTAGCGGCGAGCAGCGCCCCGCCCGGCGGGGCGCTGCTCCTACGGGCAGGGGCCACCGCCCCGGCGGCGGGCCGGCGGCTGTACGACCCGGCGACGGTGGCAGGCCCGGCGACGGTACCGACCCGATGGCAGGGGCCGGGCCGAGGGGCGGAACCGAGCCGGCGCGAGCGAGCGGCCCCCCGGCCGGTGCGGGCCGACAGCGGCCCGGCAGCGGGACGGCTCGCGGACGCCGGTCGTGCGGGCGGGTGTGCGGGACCGGCGCCGTGGCGCGCGAGTGCCCGCGCCCCGGGGTGCGATCGTTCGCGGACATGGGTGAGGGGCCGACCACCCGTGGTGATCAGCCCCTCATCGATGGCTCGGTTCCGGCTTCGCCGCCTAGTGGCCCTGCTCGTCCCGGCGGCGCTGCCAGCGCTGTTCGATGCGGTCCATCATGGATCGCTTCGGTCTGACCTGACGGCGGGCATGCGGGCCGCCGACGGGCTGCTCGCCCGGCTTGGGGGCCTTGCGCCAGCCGGTCACGGCCAGCACCGCACACCCGAGCATGACCAGGAAGCCCACCACGCTCACCCACGTCCGCTGGGTGACCACACCCGCCATGAGGAGCGCGATACCCACGAGGAAGCCCGCGACCGCCTGGTAGACCCGCCGCCGGGTGTACGTACGCAGCCCGCTTCCCTCGAGCGCCGACGCGAACTTGGGATCTTCGGCGTACAGCGCTCGCTCCATCTGCTCGAGCATGCGCTGCTCGTGCTCCGAGAGCGGCACGGAGTCCTCCTCATCGTGCAGTCGCCGGGGCGACCCGGGGGGTCCCTTCAGGATAGGCAGGGAATCGCCCCCGTGAAACCCGCCCCTCTACGCCAATTGGCCAACCCGGTCCGCCACGGCGGCCCCGGCTCGCTGAGGCTTCCATTCCCCAGCGGCGGACCCGTCATGCCGGACGGTCTCCCCCGATCATACGGCGCGCCGTCCGGGAGCGGGGGGCCTGTGGTGACTCCATGCCCGGCCGCGACGCCGGTCAGCGCCCCGTCGCCCGAGCGGCCCCGGGCCCCGGGGTAGGACTCAGGCCCCCGCTGTGCCCCCGGTCTCACCGAGCACATGCAACTGCGTGGCCACGGAGTGGAACGCCGGCAGCTCGGCCGCCGCCGCCTCCAGTTCCAGCAGCGCGTCCAGGGCCCCGGGCTCGGTGTCCACCAGCACGCCGGGCACCAGGTCGGCGAAGACCCGCACGCCGTGCACCGCGCCCACCGTCAGCCCCGCGCCCTCGACGAGCGCGGTGAGCTGCTCGGTGGTGAAGCGGCGCGGCACCGGATCGCCCTCGCCCCAGCGTCCGTCGGGGTCGCCCAGGGCCTGCCGCGCCTCCTTGAAATGACCGGCCAGGGCACGTGCGAGCACGGCACCGCCGAGACCCGCGGCGAGCAGGCTGAGGACGCCCTCGGCGCGCAGGGCGGCGACCGCGTTGCGCACGCCCTCGGCGGGGTCGTCGACGTACTCCAGGACACCGTGGCAGAGCACCGCGTCGTAGCCGCCGCGCTCGACCACGTCGAAGAGCCCGTGCGCGTCGCCCTGCACGCCTCGCACCCGGTCGGCGACACCGGCCTCCGCGGCGCGGCGCTCCAGCGCGAACAGCGCGTTCGGGCTGGGGTCGACGACGGTGACCCGGTGGCCGAGGTGGGCCACCGGGACGGCGAAGTTGCCGCTGCCCCCGCCGGTGTCGAGGACGTCCAGGGACTCCCGGCCCGTGGCCTTGACCCGCCGGTCGAGGGCGTCCCGCAGGACCTCCCAGACCACGGCGGTACGGACGGAGGCGCGAGGGCGCGAGGGGTCGGAGCGCAGCGACGTCGATCGAGCGTGGTGGTGGGAGACGGGCGGGCGCATCGGGTCCGACACGGCAGTTGACTCCTCGAGGCGGCACCGCCTCTGGCACGGCGGGGCGATCGGGCTGCCTGCCCGGCCCGGGAATCGGGAGGCGGGAAGGCTTCAGGCGCCTTCCACCCTATTGCCTCCTGCGCCCGTCCCGCCCGCCGCCTCGGAGCCGGCAGCCGCCCAGCCCGCCGCCTGGAAGCCGGTGACCGTCCCGCCCGCCGCCTCGGAGCCGCTGACCGCCCAGTCCACCGCCTCGGACCCGCCCGGTCCGCGCGCAGCCTCGGAGCCGCTGACCGCCCCGCCCGCCGCCGCGGGCCCGCCCGGTCCGCCGGATCCCCCGGGTCCGCCCGGACCGTCGCCCCGTCCCGACGGCCGCTCAGCCCGCGTCGGGGAGGTCGCGGCGGCCGATCGGGCCCGCTCCGGGGGCGCCGGGACGGGCGGCGCCGTCCTCCTGGGGACCCGGGCGGGGCTGCGGCAGTACCGGTTGGAGGACCAGCAGCCGCTCCACGATGCGGACGAACATCGACACGTCGCGTATCAGGTCGTCGGCGTCCCGGCGGCCGGCCGCGCCCTGGACGCCGGCCTCGGCCAGCGCGCGGCGGCGGGCGCCGGAGGCGAACAGGGCGCTCCACTCGGTGAGTTCGGGCGCGATCTCGGGGAGGACCTCCCAGGCGCTGCGGATCCGGGCGCGACGCCTCGGGCTGGTCTCGGGGCGGCCGCGTGCGGCGAGCACGGCCGCGGCGGTGCGCAGGGCGGCGAGGTGGGCCGTCGCATAGCGCTCGTTCGGTGTGTCCAGGACGGTGGCCTCCTCGAGCCCCGCGCGGGCCTGGGCGAGCAGGTCGAGTGCGGCGGGCGGGGCCGTGGCCCGGCGGAGCACGGGGTGCACGTCGCTCGCCGGGCCGGTCAGTGAGGGGGCAGGGCCGGAAGCGCGGCGCCGGCCGGCGGCGGCTGCGGACGAGTTGGCCATGACGAACCTCCTGTCGTCTGGGTGACGGCACAGGTGCCGTATGTACCCATCGTGAGGTATGCCACTGACAATCCGTTCTGACCTGGGCTTTTTGCTTGGGTCGTGAAATCGGGGGCATGTTCCGCACCGATCGGCCGGTGAGAACTCTTCGGGGAGAGGCCGGTCACCGGCGACGGCCGAGGCCCGGTCCGGACGGCCCGCGCGGTGCTCGCGGGCTTCACCGCGGCCGCCCTGACGCCGACCGCGCCGCCGGCCACGCCCCGGCGGGCGCGGCCCGTGGACCGGCCGCTCCCCGGGCCGAGCGTGTGACCGCGTCGCCCATCCGCCCTCGCACCCCCGTCCGGCCCGCCGGGGAGTCGGCACCTGTGAGAATCGGGGCCATGGAACGCAGCAGCACCGCGCCGGGCGGCCGTACCCGCCGCGAGGCCACTCGGCAGAAGCTCTACGAGGCGGCCGTCACGCTCATCGCCGAGCAGGGCTTCTCCGCCACCACGGTGGACGAGATCGCCGAGCGGGCCGGGGTCGCCAAGGGCACCGTCTACTACAACTTCGCGAGCAAGTCGGTCCTCTTCGAGGAGCTGCTGCGGCACGGCGTGGGACTCCTCACCGCCTCCCTCCGCGAGGCGTCCGAGCGGACGCGGCAGGCGGGCCGCGGCCGGGTCGACGCCCTGGACGCGATGATCCGGGCCGGGCTCGTCTTCATCGACCGCTATCCCGCGTTCACCCAGCTGTACGTGGCCGAGCTGTGGCGCACCAACCGGGCCTGGCAGTCCACCCTCATGGTGGTCCGGCAGGAGGCGGTGGCGGTCGTGGAGGACGTCCTGCGCGAGGGCGTGGCGAACGGCGAGTTCAGCGAGGAGATCGACGTCCCGCTGACCGCCGCGGCGCTGGTGGGCATGGTGCTGGTGGCCGCCCTGGACTGGAAGTCCTTCCAGCCCGAACGTTCCCTGGACGACGTCCACGCGGCGCTGTCGCGACTCCTCCAGGGCAGGGTCAGCGGCACCCGCTGAGGCCACGCCGTCGAGCCTCCGGCATCGGCGGGGGCCTCCGCACGGCCGGGGACGCCGGGGAGCGCCGGTCCGCCGCGGCCCGTTCCTCCCCCGTGGGCCACCGCGCACCGGCGCTCTCCCGCTCCCCCGCCGGGCCCCCGATCGGTCCGTTCCGGGTTCCCCCGTGCCTCGCTCCCGCCGACGCGAGCCGGCGGAAGGAGCGGTCCGGGGTGGCGCCGTTCCGCCGCCCCGTGTCGGCGGTGCGGCGCCGTGCCCCTTTCCGTGCCCCCACTCTCTCCTCAGCGCGGGCCGGGCCCCATCCGCGCGCGTACTCATCTCCGTGCCTAGGTACCCGTACTCAGCCCTGGGCGCCCGCCCCGGACAGCGCGCCACCGACCGCGGAACCCGCTGGTCACCGCCCCGGAGCGGGGGTTGCCCGCGGTGGCCGATAAAGTCGCCGGCATGGCACGGATTGCGGTGATCGGCGCCGGGCTGGGCGCGATGGCGGCCGCCGCCCGGCTGGCCGTCGCGGGCCACCGGGTGACGGTGTACGAACGTACGGAGACCTTCGGCGGCGCGGTGCGCCGCTTCGAGCGGGACGGCTTCGCCTTCGACACCGGCCCGGGACTGCTCCCGCTGCCCGCGGTCTACCGCGACCTGTTCGTCAAGACCGGCAAGGAGCCGTTGGAGGACCGGGTCGACCTGGTCCAGGTCGACCCGTCGGCACGGCACGTCTTCGCGGACGGCACGACCGTGGCGCTGCCCAACGCCTCGCGCGCGGGTGTCGTGTCCGCGCTGGACGAGGCGCTCGGGGCGGGGGCCGGGCAGCGCTGGGGCGACTTCCTGGTGCGGGCGCGCGAGGCCTGGGACCGTACCCGCAGGCCGCTCCTGGAGGAGCCGCTGTGGCCCAACTGGTCGGTGCTGGCCGAACGGGAGCCCTACCCCGCGGTGCCGCACAAGCGGCTGCTGCGCACCCGGCGGGCCGCCACGCTCGCCGAGGTCGGCGCCTGGGAGCTGCGCGACCCCCGTCTCGCCGCGCTGCTGGAGAGCCACGCGCTCGCCTACGGCCTCGATCCCCGGACCGCTCCGGCGAGCGCGGCCGTGCTGCCGTACATGGAGCACGCCTTCGGCATCTGGTACGTCCGTGGCGGCCTGCGCGAACTGGCCCGCGCGGTCCACGAGCGGTGCTTGGCCCGCAGGGTGGCGTTCGCCTTCGGCGCCGAGGTCGCGCGGGTCCTGGTGCGCGGCGGCCGGGTGGCGGGCGTGGAGCTGGCCGACGGGAGCACGGCGGAGGCCGAGTTCGTGGTCGCCGGTGTCCCGCCGGAGGAGCTGAGCCGCTTCGTCGGGGGCGCCGCGGTGCGCGACGGCGGAGCGGTGCCGCCGCGGCACGGGCTGCCGAGCCGCCTGACCGTGCTGCTGGCGCTGCGCGGCGGCCGTCCCGAGGGGACCGCCCATCGCACGGTGGTGCACGCACCGGAGCGCGAGGCGGAGTTGGAGGGGCTGTTCGGCACGCCGTCGGGGACGGCCGCCCGCCCGACCGTGACCGTTCTGCGGCCCGACGACACGGGCCTGGTTCCGGACGCCGGCCACGAGGCGGTGACGCTGACGTCGCTCGTGCCCGCTCGGCCCGGTGCGGGGGGCCGGGCCGAGGAGCAGGGCTTCGACGACCACGTCCGAGACATGATCGCGGTCGCCGAGCGCGCCGTGCCCGGACTGCGCGACCGGCTCCTGTGGCACGAGGTCCGCACTCCGGCCGACATCGCCCGGGAGACCGGGGCGGCGGGAGGAGCGGTGCCGCCGCCCGCGCTGGCCGCCGCTCGGGGACGGCTGCTGCACCCCGCCAACACCACTGGGGTTCGGGGGCTGTTCGCCGTGGGCGGCTGGTCGCACCCGGGAGGCGGGCTGCCGCACGCCGGGATGTCGGGGGCGCTGGTGGCCGGACTGATCGTGGAGGGGCCGGAGTTCCGCGGCTCGCAGTGAGCACGGCCCGGCGCTCGGCCCGCTCCGGCGGTGAGCCGGACCCGGCCGCCGGGCCGTGCCGACGACTCCCGGGACTCGCACGTCCGCTCCGGCGGTAGGCCGGGGCCGGCCCGGCCCCGGCCCGGCGGTGGGACGGCGGTGGGACGGTCCTCAGAAGCGGTACTGCTCGTCGAAGCCGGCGCCGTGCTGCGTCTGGCCCTGCCCGTTGCCCTGGTACGGGTAGGGAGGCTGCTCCGGCGGGAGCCCGCCGCCGGGCGAGCCGTCCCCGCGCTGCTGCGGGACCCACACCCCGCCGGCCGGCGTCTCTCCGCCGTAACCACCCGTGGCGTACGGGTCCTGCGTGGCGTAGGGGGTGTCGTAGGAGGCGCCGCCGTAGGTGGTCTGGTCGCCGCCGTACGGGTCGGCGTAACCGGCGTGGCCCGGCTGGCCGGTGCTGCCGTCGTAGCCGTAACCCTGCTGCCCGTAGCCGGAGTAGTCGTATCCGTAGCCCTGGTCGGCGCCCTGGGCGGCGGCGTAGTGCTCCTGGGTTCCGTAGACGCCGTAGGAGCCGGTGTCGTCGGGCAGCGGCAGCGGTTCGTAGACGGCGGTGGTGGCCCCGGCCGCCGCGGGCTCGACCGGGCGGACGGGGGTGAACACGTCGTCGCGGTCGAGGTCGTCGTCGTGCCCGTAGGCCGGGACGTGAGCGTCGCCGCCGGGCAGGCCGCCCGCCGTGTCCGGGCCGTCCGCGTGGCCGGTGGCGTCCGTGCCCCGCACGGTGTCCGCGGCGTCGAAGCCGCCGTCGGCGACGGCCGTCTCGACTCCGGCGGTCTCCGGGCCCGCTTCCTTGTTCTTCCGCTCGGCCCTGCCCCGGCGGCGCTTGGCGCCCTCACCGTCCGGCCCCGGCCGGCTGACCGCCCAACCCGCCGCGAAACCCCGGCGGAAGGACAGCGTCACATAGGTCTGCCCCACCGCGAAGGCGGCCGTGCCCAGGCCGATGACCAGGACGGAGGGCATCAGCACGCCGAGTACGACGCACAGGAACCCGGCGAACGCCAGGAGCCGCCAGCGCAGCCGCGCCTTGTACTGCAGCAGCACCTCGCCGAGCAGCCACAGCGCGACGATGCCGAACGCGATGTAGAGGACCGTCCAGCCCATGTACGCCCCTCTCCCAGTGGCCGCTCCGCAGTGTGTCGTACGCGGGTACGGCCGGTCTAGGCCCGCGGCGGGTGGTGCAGGCCCAGGTTCTCGTAGATTTCCAGGGTCGCCGTGGAGTTGTTGAGCGTGATGAAGTGCAGTCCGGGCACTCCTTCGGCCAGCAGCCGCGCGCAGAACTCGGTGGCGAACTCGATCCCCATGGAGCGTACCGCCGTTGGATCGTCCTTCGCCGCGAGGATGCGTTCTTTCAGGGCGTCGGGGATGGCGGCGTTGCTGAGCTTGGGCAGCCGTTCGAGCATCTTCACGCTCGTGACCGGCATGACCTCGGGGATGACCGGGGTCTCGCAGCCGGCGGCGGCGACCCGGTCGCGGAGCGCGAGATAGGACTCCGGCTGGAAGAACATCTGGGTGATGGCGTAGTCGGCGCCCGCGCGGCACTTGTCCACGAAGTGCGCGACGTCCGTGTCCCAGTCGGCCGAGCGCGGATGCATCTCCGGGAAGGCCGCCACGCCGACGCAGAAGTCACCCGACTCCTTGATGAGCCGGACGAGTTCGGCCGCGTAGGTCAGCCCGCGCGGGTGCGGGACCCAATCGGCCATCGGGTCGCCCGGCGGGTCGCCGCGCACGGCGAGCATGTTGCGGATCCCGGCGTCGGCGTACTGGCCGATGATGTTGCGCAGTTCGGCGATCGAGTGGTTGACGGCGGTGAGGTGGGCGACCGGCGTGAGCGTGGTGTCGGCGACGATCTGCTGGGTCGCCCGGACCGTGCCCGCGCGGGTGGAACCGCCGGCGCCGTACGTCACGGAGATGAAGTCGGGGGCGACCGCCTCGACCCTGCGCAGCGCGTTCCACAGGTTGCGCTCGCCCTTCTCCGTCTTCGGTGCCCAGAACTCGAACGAGTAGGTGCTCTTGCCGGCAGCGAGCATGTCACGCACGGTGCGTGCGCGATCAGTCCTGGTGGATGCGGTTCCGAGGGCCATAGTCGCAGGCTATCCACAGGGCGGCGGTCCCCCAACCGGGCACCGGAAATTTGACCGAATTGTCGTCTTCTTGTCCACCCATCGGACACCGCGGGCCCGGAAGCCGACCGTGGGGCCGGCTCGCGTCCGGAGGCCGGGCGGGAGGCAACGGCCGGCCGCGCGGGCACGGCCGGCGGGGCGGGCTCCGCCACGGCCGCCGGGCCGGCACTGCCGGTCGGAGCGGGCTCGGCCGGCCGCCGGGCGAGCGGGACGGGCCCGGCCCTAGGCGAACTGCCGCAGCCGCTTGGCGAACTCGGCCGCGGCCGCGCCGGGGTCGTCGGCCTCGGTGACGGCCCGCACCACGACGACCCGCCGGGCGCCGGCCTCCAGCACCTCGTCGAGGTTGCCGAGGTCGATGCCGCCGATGGCGAACCAGGGGCGGTCGGTGCCCAGGGAGGCGGTGTACCGGACCAGACCGAGACCGGGGGCGGGGCGCCCGGGCTTGGTGGGGGTGGGCCAGCAGGGGCCCGTGCAGAAGTAGTCCACGCCGTCCTGCGTCGCGGCCGCGGCCGCCTCGGCCTCGGCGTGCGTGGAGCGGCCGATCAGGACGTCGTCGCCGAGTATCGCGCGGGCCGCCGGAACCGGCAGGTCGCCCTGGCCGAGGTGCAGGACGTCGGCGCCGGCGGCGTGGGCGACGTCCGCGCGGTCGTTGACCGCGAGGAGCCTGCCGTGGCGGGCGCAGGCGTCGGCGAACACCTCCAGGTGCTCCAGTTCCTCCCCGGCCTCCATGCCCTTGTCCCGCAGCTGCACGACGTCCACTCCGCCGGCCAGCACCGCGTCGAGGAACTCGGGCAGGTCGCCCTGGCTCCTGCGGGCGTCGGTGCACAGGTACAGGCGCGCGTCGGCGAGCCGGTCGCGGGCGGCTGCGGTGTCGGACATGTGTGGGTCCCCCCGGTGTCGGTGCTGTGCCGTGCGGCACGCCGGCGCGCCGCCGGCGGTGTGGTGGAGGCGTACGGGCCGCGGCCCGGGCGGGCCCACGGCCCGGCCGGAGCCGCGGCCCGTACGCCGGACGCGGTCACCCGGTCAGACGGCGAGCGCCTGGGCGCGGCGCTTCACCTCCGTGCCGCGATTCTCGCTCAGGGCCTGCGCGGGAGTGCCGGGCAGGGTCGGGTCGGGGGTGAACAGCCACTCGATCATCTCTTCGACCGTGAAGCCGTCGTCACGCAGGAGCGTCAGGGTCCCGGACAGGCCCTTGACGACCTTGTCGTCGTCGATGAAGGCGGCGGGGACGTGCAGGGCCCGGTTCTCACCCCGGCGTACGGCGATGAGCTGGCCCTCCTTGACCAGCTGCCGCACCCTTGTCACCTCGACGCCGAGCATTTCGGCGATGTCGGGCAGGGTGAGCCAGGTGGGCACTAGAGCATCGATCTTGGCGTCAATCTCGGTCACGGAACCAAGCGTGCCATCTGCCACCGACAGTCGGAAGTCAGCCCCGCCCGCCCGGGAGGACGTCACCCGGTGTGAAGACCTACGCGGTCGCCGCCTTCAGCGGTCGCGCCGGGTCCGCCAGCAGCTCCGGATCCATCACCGCGCCGGCCTCGATCAGCCGCCGGCCCTGCGCGAGATCGCGCGGTCGGCCGACCGCCAGCAGAGCGACCAGCCGGCCCTCGCGCAGCCAGCAGACCGTCCACGCCGGCCCGGAGGGCTCGCCGCGCCAGAGCAGTGTGTCGGCGGCGGTGTGGTGGCCGGCGTACTGCACGAACCGGCCGAACTGCTCGGACCAGAAGTACGGCACCGGGTCGTAGACCGCCGGGGTCAGACCGACCACGTTGGCGGCGACCGTGCGCGGCCCCTGGAGCGCGTTGTCCCAGTGGTGCACCAGCAGACGCTCGCCGTACCGCCCCGAGGGGAAGGAGGCGCAGTCGCCGACCGCGTACACGTCCGGCACGGAGGTGCGCAGACGGTCGTCGGCCAGTACCTCCCCCCGCTCCCCCAGCTCGATGCCGCTGCCGGCGAGCCAGGCGGTGGCGGGACGGGCGCCGATGCCGACGACGACGGCGCCCGCGGACAGCCGCGAGCCGTCGTCGAGCACCACCGCGCCGGGCTCGACGCGCTCCACGCGGGTGTGCGTGCGCAGCTCGGCGCCGCTGTCGGCGTACCAGGCGGTCATGGGCGCGGCCACCTCGGCGGGCACCGCGCCCGCCAGCGGGCGGTCGGCGGCCTCCACCACCGTCACGGCGCAGCCCGCCTCGCGCGCGGCGGTGGCGAACTCGGCGCCGATCCAGCCGGCGCCGACGACCACCACGTCGTGCTGCTCGGCGAGGACCGGCCGCAGTCGTTCGGCGTCGTCCAGGGTGCGCAACAGGTGCACGCCCGGGACGCCTTCGGCGCCCGGCAGCCGGATCGGCTCGGCGCCGGTGGCGAGCACCAGGACGTCGTACGGCACCGGCCCGGCGGAGGTGTCCAGGACATGCGCCTCGGGGCGGACGGCGAGCGCCTCGCGGCCGAGCCGCAGTTCGAGGCCGAGCGCCTCGAAGTCGACGTCGAAGGCGGACCCCTCGGCCTTGCCGAGCAGCACGGCCTTGGACAGCGGCGGCCGGTCGTAGGGCTGGTGGGGTTCGGCGCCGATGAGGGTGACGTCGCCGGCGAAGCCCTGCTCGCGCAGGGCGACGGCGGTCTGCACGCCGGCCATCCCCGCGCCCACGACGACCACGCGCCGCGGCTGTGACGTGCCCTGTTCCTGCGTCTGGTCGCTCACCTGATCACCATAGTCAACTGACGGTCTGTCAGGCAGAGGGCGTGCGCGGTGACCTGCCGCACAGCCGGTCGGCTATCCGACCTGCTCCACCACGCTCGTCCCGCTGCCCGGCTGCGACTCCCACTCCCAGCTCTCCTCCAACCGCACCCGTCCGTCGGGCAGTTCGACCACCGTCGACTCGCAGTGCCCACTGGACGTGGTCCCGTCGTGCTTGAGCTGGACGTACCGGAAGTCCAGCCGGTCCCCTTCCCGGGTACCCACCAGATGGCCGCGTACGACGTCGCCGCCCGCGTACTCGGCCCAGATCTCCCCGTCCTTCTCGTGGTAGACGAAGCGGGTCCGGGTGCCCACCTGGCCCGGGGCCTGGTCGGCGACGGGGGCGAGGACGAGACCGTCCAACGAGCGTGACATGGCGGGAGACTCCCTTTACAGAATCGTTGCTGCGCAGGCTAGGGTGGCCACCGTACAAGCACTCGCGGGAGCCCGGACGCACCGGGCTGAGAGGGAGGCTGGCGGCCTCCGACCGTACGAACCTGATCCGGGTCATGCCGGCGAAGGGAGGGGCTGGACGCCCATGTCGTTGCCACGTACGCCGGACGTCCTCGTCGTCGGGGGCGGGATCATCGGGCTCGTGACGGCCTGGCGCTCGGCGCAGCGCGGGTTCGCCACGGCCGTGGTCGATCCCGAGCCGGGCGGCGGGGCCGCGCAGGTCGCCGCCGGGATGCTGGCCGCCGTCACGGAACTGCACTTCGGCGAGGAGACACTGCTCGGACTCAACCTGGCCTCGGCCCGCCGCTATCCGGACTTCGCGGCCGAGCTTGCCGAGCTGACCGGTCATGACCTCGGCTATCGCCGGTGCGGCACGCTCGCCGTGGCGCTGGACGCCGACGACCGTGCCCACCTGCGCGAACTGCACGCCCTGCAGTGCCGGTCGGGCCTTGAGTCGGAGTGGCTGTCCGGGCGGGACTGCCGGCGCCTGGAGCCGATGCTCGCGCCCGGGGTGCGCGGCGGGCTGCGGGTGGACGGCGACCACCAGATCGATCCGCGGCGGCTGGCCGGCGCGCTGGTGGCCGCGTGCGAGCGGGCGGGAGTGGTCTTCCACCGCTCGTGGGCCGAGCGGCTCACCGTGGAGCGGGACCGGGCCACGGGCTGCGTGCTGCGCGACGGCACGGCGCTCGGCGCCGCTCGGGTGGTGCTCGCGGCGGGCAGCCTCAGCGGGCGGCTGGCGGGGGTGCCGGACGAGGTGCTGCCACCGGTGCGGCCGGTGAAGGGGCAGGTGCTGCGGCTGACGGTGCCGAAGCGGTACGCGCCGTTCCTGAGCCGTACGGTGCGGGCCGTGGTGCGCGGCAGCCACGTGTACCTGGTGCCGCGGCTCAGCGGCGAACTGGTCGTCGGGGCCACCAGCGAGGAGCTGGGCTGGGACACGACGGTGACCGCGGGCGGTGTGTACGAGCTGCTGCGCGACGCGCACGAGCTGGTGCCCGGGATCACCGAGCTGCCGCTGACCGAGACCCGGGCCGGGCTGCGCCCCGGCTCCCCGGACAACGCGCCGCTGCTCGGCCCGACCGAGCTGGCCGGGCTGCTGCTGGCGACCGGGCACCACCGCAACGGCGTGCTGCTCACGCCGGTCACCGGTGACGCCATGGCGCACGTCCTGACCACCGGCGACCTGCCGGACGAGGCCCGGCCCTTCTCCCCGCGGCGCTTTCGCGCCGCCGACCGCACGGAGCAGCCCGTATGAACATCTCCGTCAACGGCGAGCCCCGCCGCGTCGAGCCCGGCACGGCTCTCGACACCGTCGTGCGGCTCCTGACCCCGGCGTCCTCCGGGGTGGCCGCCGCCCTCAACGAGACCGTCGTCCCGCGCGCGCAGTGGCCGTCCACGGCTCTGGCCGAGGGCGACCGCGTCGAAGTGCTCACCGCCGTCCAGGGAGGCTGACCCATGGCCGACGACCTCTTCGTCCTCGGTGGCGCCTCCTACACCTCCCGTCTGATCATGGGCACCGGCGGCGCGTCCAGCCTGGAGTCGCTGGAGCGGGCGCTGCTGGCGTCCGGCACGGAGCTGACCACGGTCGCGATGCGCCGGGTCGACGCCTCGGTGCGGGGTTCGGTGCTCTCGGTGCTGCGCAGGCTGGGCATCCGGGTGCTGCCCAACACGGCGGGCTGCTTCACCGCGGGCGAGGCGGTGCTGACGGCGCGGCTGGCCCGTGAGGCGCTGGACACCGATCTGGTCAAGCTGGAGGTCATCGCCGACGAGCGCACCCTGCTGCCGGACCCGGTCGAGCTGCTGGAGGCGGCGGAGACGCTGGTCGACGACGGCTTCACGGTGCTGCCGTACACGAACGACGACCCGGTGCTCGCGCGCAGACTGGAGGACGTGGGCTGTGCGGCGATCATGCCGCTGGGCTCGCCGATCGGCTCCGGGCTCGGGATCCGCAACCCGCACAACTTCGAGCTGATCGTGGAGCACGCGCGCGTGCCGGTGATCCTGGACGCGGGCGCCGGCACCGCCTCGGACGTGGCCCTGGCCATGGAGCTGGGGTGCGCGGGCGTGATGCTCGCCTCGGCGGTGACCCGGGCCCAGGAGCCGGTGCTGATGGCCGAGGCGATGCGGCACGCGGTGACGGCGGGCCGCCTGGCCCGACTGGCCGGCCGCATCCCGAAACGCCACTTCGCCCGGGCGTCCTCCCCCACGGAGGGTCTGGCCGGGCTGGACCCCGAACGACCGGCCTTCTGACCCCCTCACCCGTCGGCGGGGCGCCGCGGCACCGCCGCCGGCCGCCCGGCGCACCGGCACGCTGCCGCGCCACCGGTCCCCCGGCGCACGCCGGCACGCTGCCGAGCCACCCGCCCGGGGCGCCTGTCACGGCCCCGGGCCCCCGCCCGACGGCCGTGCCGGCGGTGTACCGAGCGGTACGGGGGCCGTCGGGCGTGTGAAGCGTCACAGGACGGCTTCAGTCCCGCCGCAGGGCTCCGCGGGGAGGCGTGGGCGTCCGTGGCGGCTCGTAGACTCCACTGCGTGGATACGACCCTTCAGGACCCTCTCGTCGGGCAGGTGCTCGACGGCCGCTATCGCGTCGACGCGCGGATCGCCGTCGGCGGGATGGCGACGGTCTACCGGGCTCTGGACACCCGCCTGGACCGGGTCCTGGCCCTCAAGGTGATGCACCCCACGCTCGCCGCCGACGCCTCCTTCGTCGAGCGGTTCATCCGGGAGGCCAAGTCGGTCGCCCGCCTCGACCACCCGAACGTCGTACAGGTCTTCGACCAGGGCACCGACGGGTCGTATGTCTACCTCGCCATGGAGTACGTGGCCGGCTGCACCCTGCGGGACGTGCTGCGCGAGCGCGGGGCGCTGCAACCGCGCGCGGCGCTGGACATCCTGGAGCCGGTGCTGGCCGCGCTGGGCGCCGCGCACCGCGCTGGGTTCGTGCACCGGGACATGAAGCCGGAGAACGTCCTGATAGGGGACGACGGCCGGGTCAAGGTCGCCGACTTCGGGCTGGTGCGGGCCGTGGACACGGTGACGAACACCACCGGCGCCGTCCTCGGAACCGTCTCCTACCTCGCCCCGGAGCAGATCGAGAACGGCACCGCCGATCCCCGCGTCGACGTGTACGCCTGCGGTGTCGTCCTCTACGAGATGCTGACCGGCGGCAGACCGCACCAGGGCGACAGCCCGGCCCAGGTGCTCTACCAGCACTTGAACGAGGACGTGCCGGCCCCGTCGGCCGCCGTGCCCGGGCTGCCGCGGGAGCTGGACGGGCTGGTCGCGACGGCCACCGCGCGCACCCCGGACATACGGCCGCGCGACGCGGTGGCGCTGCTCGCACTCGCCCGCGAGGCCCGTGCGGCGCTGAGCACCGGCCAGCTCGACGCCGTGCCGCCGCAGGCCCGCACGGAGCGGCACGACAACGCCGAGGACCGGACCAGCGTGATACCCCGTGCGCTGACGGTCCCGCGCCGGCTCCCCGTCGACGGGGACGAGGAAGCGGCCCTGCACCGCACCAGCCGGCTCCAGTCCCCGCCGGTCCCGCCGGGACGCGGGCCGCACCGACCCGGCGGCCGACGGCCCCGGCGCGGTCCGCTCGCGCTCCTCGTCGCCGTCCTGCTGGTCCTCGGCGTGGCGGGTGGCGTCTGGTACATCAACTCCGGCCAGTTCACGAAGGTGCCGCCGCTGCTGGCGAAGACCGAGTCCCAGGCCAGGGACCGGCTCGACGAGGCCGGCCTGAAGGTGAAGCGGGTCAAGCACGCCTACAGCGACACGGTCGAACGCGGCACGGTCATCAGCACCGACCCCGCCGCCGGCGCCCGGATCCGCAGCCACGACTCCGTGACGCTCACGGTCTCCGACGGACCGGAGACCGTGCGCGTGCCCGACCTGAAGGGCCTGGCGCTCGACAAGGCGCGCAGCCGGCTGAAGAAGGCCGGGCTGGAGCCGGGCATGGTGAGCCGGGCGTTCAGCGAGGACGTCGCCAAGGGCTCCGTGATCAGCACCGGCCCCGGGGCGGGCACCGAGCGGCGCGCCGGTTCGGCGATCGCGCTCGTGGTCAGCAAGGGCCGCCCGGTGGACGTGCCGGACGTCACCGGCGAGGACCTGGACCAGGCCACCTCCGACCTCGAGGACGCGGGCCTGAAGGTGAAGGTCTCCGCCGAGCGGGTCAACTCGGAGTTCGACGACGGGCAGGTCGCCCGGCAGGCACCGGGCGCCGGCGGCAGGGTGGCCGAGGGCGACACGGTCACGCTCACCCTGTCCAAGGGCCCGGAGATGGTCGAGGTGCCGGACGTCACCGGCGACAGCGTCGACGAGGCGAAGAAGGAACTGCGGGACGCCGGCTTCAAGGCCGACGAGGACCGCGGACTGCTCGGACTGTTCGGCGACACCGTGAAGAAGCAGTCGGTGCGCGGCGGCGACCGGGCGCCCAGGGGATCGACGATCACGATCACCATCAGGTGACCCCGTGGGGACGGGGCGGGCGGCGAGACCGGGATCACCACGGCCCGTGGCCGGCGCCCGCCGGACCCATGACACCCTGAACGGGTGAGCAGTCAGCAGTCCTCCACCCCTCCCGCCCTCACCGGCCGCGCCCGCAACCCCGTCGGCGGGCACGTGCCCGTCGCGGGCGGGCTGAGCTCCGTGGGCCTGTCCTACGCCCGTGAGCTGAGGGCCGAGACCGTGCAGGTCTTCGTCGCCAACCCGCGCGGCTGGGCCACGCCCGCGGGCAACCCGCGGCAGGACGAGGCGTTCCGCGCGGCCTGCGCCGAGGAGTCGATCCCGGCGTACGTCCACGCCCCCTACCTGATCAACTTCGGCTCGCACACCGAGGCGACCGTCGAGCGGTCCGTGGAGTCGCTCAGGCACTCGCTGCGCCGCGGCCGGGAGATCGGCGCGCTGGGCGTGGTCGTGCACACCGGGAGCGCGACCGGCGGCCGCGACCGGTCGGTGGCGCTGAAGCAGGTGCGGGAGCACATGCTGCCGCTGCTCGACGAGCTCACCCACGACGACGACCCGTACCTGCTCCTGGAGTCGACCGCCGGCCAGGGAGCCTCCCTGTGCTCGCGCACCTGGGACTTCGGCCCGTACTTCGAGGCGCTGGACGCCCATCCGAAGCTGGGCGTCTGCCTGGACACCTGCCACATCTTCGCCGCCGGGCACGACCTGACCGGGCCGAGCGGCATGCACCGGACCCTGGACCTGCTGGTGGAGACCGTCGGCGAGGGCCGGCTGCGGCTGATCCACGCCAACGACTCCAAGGACGTGACCGGCGCCCACAAGGACCGGCACGAGAACATCGGCGCTGGCCACATCGGCGAGGACCCGTTCCGCGCCCTGATGACGCACCCCGCCACCGAGGGCGTCCCGCTGGTCATCGAGACGCCCGGCGGCAAGGAGGGCCACGCGGCCGACGTGGAGCGCCTGAAGAAGCTCAGGGACGGCTGAACAGCCCGCCGGGGGGACGGGTCCGCTCCGGGCCCGTCACAGCTCGGGGCCGTCCCCCGGTTCCTCCTGGTAGGAGTAGCGCTGTTCCTTCCAGGGGTCGCCGACGTTGTGGTAGCCGCGTTCCTCCCAGAAGCCGCGGCGGTCGGCGGTCATGTACTCGATGCCGCGCACCCACTTGGGGCCCTTCCAGGCGTACAGGTGCGGGACGATCAGGCGGAGCGGGAAGCCGTGCTCGGCGGTGAGGAGCTCGCCGTCCTTGTGGGTGGCGAACAAGGTGCCCTCGGCGGTGAAGTCCGCGAGGCGCAGGTTGGAGCTGAAGCCGTACTCCGCCCAGGCCATCACATGGGTGACCCCCGGCGCGGGCGGCGCGATGTCCAGGACCGCACGGGCCGGGACACCGCCCCACTCGGCGCCGAGCATGCTGAACTTCGTCACGCAGTGCAGGTCGGCGACGACGGTGGCGTACGGCAGGGCCGTGAACTCCTCGTGGCTCCAGCAGTGCTTCGCACCGTCGGCGGTGGCGCCGAAGACCCGGAACTCCCAGCGCTCCGGCCGGAACTTGGGCACCGGCCCGTAGTGCGTGACGGGCCAGCCCCGCTGCAGCCGCTGCCCGGGTGGAAGCTCCGGCTGTGCCGCTCCTCCCGACGCTCCCCTCGGCTGCGCTCCCGACGCGTCCCCAGACGCGCGTTCCACCGGCTGACCCATGACTCCATCCTGACAGACCCGGGGCGGTGCACATGACCAGCCCCGGGATGATTCGGTCATATCGCACTAAGTGTGCACTTACTGGACGGTTGTGTGCGGCGGTGGAATCATGCGGCGCTAACGGCTCAGACGCACAGAAGGAGTCCAGCAGGATGCAAGGCGACCCCGAGGTCATCGAACTGCTCAACGAGCAGCTGACCGCCGAGCTCACCGCGATCAACCAGTACTTCCTGCATTCGAAGCTGCAGGACCACAGGGGCTGGACCAAGCTCGCCAAGTACACCCGCGACGAGTCCTTCGACGAGATGCGGCACGCCGAGCTCCTGACCGACCGCATCCTGCTCCTGGACGGACTGCCGAACTACCAGCGGCTCTTCCACGTCCAGGTCGGGCAGACCGTGACCGAGATGTTCCGGGCCGACCGGCAGATCGAGGTGGAGGCCATCGACCGGCTGCGCCGCGGGGTGGACGTGATGCGCAACAAGGGCGACATCACGTCCGCGAACATCTTCGAGGCGATCCTCGCGGACGAGGAACACCACATCGACTACCTGGACACCCAGCTGGAACTGGTGGACAAGCTGGGCGAGGCGCTGTACCTCGCGACGGTCATCGAGCAGAGCCAGCCGGACCCCTCGGGTCCCGGCACGCACGGCTTCTCGACGCCCTAGTCGTGGTGCCGCGGCGGCCCCGGTTCCGGTTCCAGGCGTGGCCACCGGTCCCGTCGCGGCCGCAGAGGTCCCACCGGGAGGCTCGCGACGTCCGGCGCGCCTAGGCGGCGTCGCGCTCGGCCGGGTCCTCCGCGCGCGGGATGCGCGGGATCTGCGTGAGGGCCGGGACCCCGCGGTCGATCAGCTCCCGGCGGGGGCAGGCGCCGCGGCCGAGCAGGGCCTGAATGCGCCGGACGCAGCCGCCGCAGTCGGTGCCGGCCTTGCAGGCCGAGGCGATCTGGCGGGGCGTGCAGGCGCCGTCCTCCGCGTGCTGCTTGACCTGCTGCTCGGTGATGCCGAAGCAACTGCACACGTACACGCGGCTCACCTCCCGCCGGTTCGGATCAGTGGTACCCCCCGGCTCCCCGGTGAGGCAAACCTAACCTTACCTGCCGTACCGGGGCCGCAAAAGCGGCTGGGGCGCGGACCGTGTGTGATCCGCGCCCCAGACGACGCCCGGCGAGGGGCGGC
Organism: Streptomyces sp. NPDC015220; assembly: GCF_043079345.1. Lineage (NCBI taxonomy): Bacteria > Bacillati > Actinomycetota > Actinomycetes > Kitasatosporales > Streptomycetaceae > Streptomyces > Streptomyces sp. NPDC015220. The sequence continues at coordinate 293,000 of NZ_JBIBUK010000001.1, forward strand.
ACCGCTACTGGTCGCGGTACATCTCCGCGACGAGGAAGGCCAGGTCGAGGGACTGGCTGCGGTTCAGACGCGGGTCGCAGGCCGTCTCGTAGCGCTGGTGGAGGTCGTCGACGAAGATCTCGTCGCCGCCGCCCACGCACTCGGTGACGTCGTCGCCGGTGAGCTCGACGTGGATGCCGCCCGGGTGCGTGCCCAGCGCCTTGTGCACCTCGAAGAAGCCCTTGACCTCGTCGAGCACGTCGTCGAAGCGGCGGGTCTTGTGGCCGGAGGCCGCCTCGAAGGTGTTGCCGTGCATCGGGTCGGTCACCCACGCCACGGTGGCGCCGGAGGCGGTGACCTTCTCGACCAGCTCGGGCAGCTTGTCGCGGACCTTGTCGGCGCCCATGCGGACGATGAAGGTCAGCCGGCCCGGCTCACGGTCGGGGTCCAGGCGCTCGATGTACTGCAGCGCCTCCTGGGCCGTCGTGCTCGGGCCGAGCTTGATCCCGAGCGGGTTGCGGATCCGCGAGGCGAACTCGATGTGCGCGTGGTCCAGCTGCCGGGTGCGCTCGCCGATCCACACCATGTGCGCCGAGACGTCGTAGAGGTGCCCGGTGCGCGAGTCGACGCGGGTCAGCGCCGACTCGTAGTCGAGCAGCAGCGCCTCGTGCGAGGAGAAGAACTCGACCGTCTTGAACTCCTCCGGGTCGGTGCCGCAGGCCCGCATGAAGTTCAGCGCGTTGTCGATCTCCCGTGCCAGCTGCTCGTAGCGCTGGCCCGAGGGCGAGGACTTCACGAAGTCCTGGTTCCAGGCGTGCACCTGGCGCAGGTCGGCGTAGCCGCCGGTGGTGAAGGCGCGCACCAGGTTCAGCGTGGAGGCGGAGGCGTGGTACATCCGCTTCAGCCGCTCCGGGTCGGGCACCCGGGCGGCCTCGGTGAACTCGAAGCCGTTGACGGAGTCGCCCCGGTAGGTCGGCAGCGTCACCCCGTCACGGGTCTCCGTCGGCTTGGAACGCGGCTTGGAGTACTGGCCGGCGATCCGGCCGACCTTCACCACCGGCACCGAGGCGGCGTACGTCAGCACGGCGCCCATCTGCAGCAGTGTCTTCAGCTTGTTGCGGATGTGGTCGGCGGACACGGCGTCGAACGCCTCCGCGCAGTCGCCGCCCTGGAGGAGGAACGCCTCTCCCCTGGCCACGGCCGCCATCCGGGCGCGCAGCTGGTCGCACTCGCCCGCGAAGACGAGCGGGGGATACGACTCGAGCTCCGCGATCACTGCGCGCAGAGCCTCGGCGTCGGGGTACTCGGGCTGCTGCGCCGCGGGCAGGTTCCGCCAGGTGTTGCCAGCGCTCGTGCTGGTCTTAGCGTTCACGGTCACACTCTCCACACTACGGGGTCGGCCCACGGGGTCCGACCATCTGCTCATCCATTGAGACGGAGGGTGATCGTCCGCGAACAGTGCGGCGCGGCGCTCAGGCGCCCGGGCCGACGTCCAGCTGGTCCCGGTCGATGTCGATCCGCGCTCCGCCCCAGGTCTCGGTCCGGTCGCCGGAGTACTGGTGGACACGCTGGTGGTCGGCCCACAGAGCGGCCGGCAGGGCCTCGTCGGTGAGGGCGGCCCGGTCGTTCCAGCGGGCGAAGTGGATCACATCGGGCAGGGTCGTGCCCGACGCGTTGCCGACCAGGTCCGCGACGAGGGAGGAGACGCTGCCGTACGCGCCGGACCGGTATCCCAGTTCGTGCAGCCGCTTGGTCCAGGCCTCCAGGTAGCCGAGCACCCGTGCGGTCAGGGCGGCGCCGGGCGGGTACTGCTCCAGGTCGTTGTAGAGCACCGAGCCCTTGCCCAGGCCGAGCGCGCCGGCCCGGGCGGCGGCGTCCTCGGCGGCGGCCCTGCCCTGCGGGGCCGGATCGGTGATGGAGGCGCAGTCGTCCGCGCAGCTCCCGGCGCCGGAGGTGGGCTGCGGGCCGACGTAGAGCGGGAAGAACCGCCAGCCCTTCGTGTACTGGGTCCGCACCCACTGGGCGGTCAGGTTCGCCTGGGCGCAGCCGCGGTTGACACCGCCGACGTAGATGCCGACCGCGCCGTAGGGCGAGTTCTTCTTCCAGGCGTCCATGGTGCTCTGGCCGGGCGCGGCGCAGGTGTCGAATCCGGGGCCCTGGTGGGCGGTGGCGTCGACGGGCACGGCCGGGGCGGCGGACGTCGTGCCCGGCGGCTCGGTGCGGGCGGCGGCTACGGGCAGCCCCGCGCTGCTCAGCACCCGCGCGGCCGTGGCGCGGTCCGCGCGGTAGGTGGCGGTGACGGCGATGCCCTCGGCGGGCGCGGTCGCCCGGAACTCGCGGGCGGTGCGGTTCTCGGTGACGGCGGCCTTCGCCGCCGTGGCCGGCCGCACCCAGAGTGCCTCGGTGCGGCCGGTGACACGCGCGGGGCAGTCCTGCCGTTCGCCGGGAGTGCCGAGGTAGACGGCGTGCCGGTCGAAGCGGACGCAGGCCGTCGGCCTCTTCGCGAGGTCGACGACCTGCCAGCCGGCCGGCACGGTGAAGGCGTGACCGCGGTAGACCACGGTCCTGGTGGCCTCTTGGGAGGCGGTGCGGGCGAGGGCCGGCGAACCGGCGCACAGGAGCGCGCCGGCGGTGAGCGCGGTCAGCGCCCGCAGGGCCCCCCGCCCGGTGCGGTGCGGCGATCGTGGTGCGGACATGGCGTACTCCTCCATCGGGCACGGCTGTGCGGCGGGACACCGGACGGGATCGGCACGCGGCCGACGGACGCCCTCATTCCACCTGCCGCGCCCGCCGGAAACCGGTGTGTGGTGCGTCCGGGCGAAGCGGGAACGGGCCGGACGGGGGGGCCGGTGCGGGTCCGGACGGCCACCGCAGCGGGTCCGGTGCGGGTTCGAAAGGGGCCCGGTGCGCGTCCGGACGGGGATCGGACCGGGTCCGGACGGTGACCGCAGCAGGCCTGGAGCGGGTTCGAACGGGGCCCGGTGCGGGCCCGGATGGGGCCAGGGCGGGTTCGGACGGGGCCCGGCTCGGGTCCGGATGGGGTAGGGTGCGGGGCGTGTTCGCGCATTCGACCCTGAACCAGAACTGGTGGTGGACCGCTTCTCCGGCGGCCCGCTGACTGCGCGTATCCCAGACTTCGCGAAGGCCGCCCGAGGGGCGGCCTTCGGCGTTTGCGACGTCCGGGCCCGTTCCTCACCGGCAAGTCGGCCGACACCGGCCAAACCGACGGAAGAGGAACCATGGATCTGGCACAGCTCCTGCACGACCCCCGCCCCTTCGCCCTGCTCCACCGCCGCACCCCGGGGCACGACCAGGAACTGGTCGAGGTGCTCATCGGCCCGGTCTCCGTCCACGAACGGCTCTCCGAGCTGCCCGACGAGGGCCTCGCGCTGATCCCGTTCCGGCAGATCCGGGAGCGCGGCTTCGAGGTGCGCGACGACGGCGCCCCGCTGGCGGTGCTGACGCCGCAGGAGACGCACACGGTCCCGCTCGCCGACGCGCTGGCGCAGCTGCCGGCGCACGACGTCCGGGTCGAAGGGGGCGGCTTCGACGTCGGCGACGAGGAGTACGCGGAGATCGTCGGGCGGGTCCTGCGCGACGAGATCGGCGCGGGCGCGGGCGCGAACTTCGTGATCCGGCGGACGTACGAGGGGCGGATCGAGGGGTTCGGCAGGGCCGACGCGCTGGCGCTGTTCCGGCGGCTGCTGGAAGGGGAGCGGGGGGCGTACTGGACGTTCGTCGTGCACACCGGGGATCGGCACGGGCCGGGGCGGGAGACGGGCGGGCGGACGCTGGTCGGCGCGAGCCCGGAGGTGCACGTGCGGATGTCCGGCGGCGGGGGCGGGAGCGAGGCGCTTGCGGCCGGGGACGGCGGGAGGGGCCCGGGCACCGTCGTCATGAACCCGATCAGCGGGACGTACCGCTACCCGGCCGGGGGGCCGACTGCCGAGCACCTGTTGGACTTCCTCGCCGACGGCAAGGAGATCGAGGAGCTGTCGATGGTCGTCGACGAGGAGCTCAAGATGATGTGCACGGTCGGCGACATGGGCGGGGTCGTGGTCGGGCCGCGGCTGAAGGAGATGGCGCACCTCGCGCACACCGAGTACGAGCTGCGCGGGCGGTCGTCCCTGGACGTGCGGGAGGTGCTCCGGCAGACCATGTTCGCCGCGACCGTCACCGGCTCCCCGGTGCAGAACGCCTGCCGGGTCATCGAACGGCACGAGGTCGGCGGACGCGGCTACTACTCGGGCGCCCTGGCCCTGCTCGGCCGCGACCGCGGCGGGGCGCAGACCCTGGACTCCCCCATCCTGATCCGCACCGCCGACATCGACGCGGCCGGGCGGCTGCGGGTCGCGGTGGGCGCCACCCTGGTGCGCGGCTCGGACCCGGCGAGCGAGGTCGCGGAGACGCACGCCAAGGCGGCGGGCGTGCTGGCGGCTCTGGGCGTACGGCCCGCCCGGCCGCGTGCCGAGCGGGCGCTGCCCCGGCTCGCCGACGACCCGAGGGTGCGGGCGGCGCTGGACGGGCGCCGCGCCTCGCTCGCGCCGTTCTGGCTGCGGATGCAGGAGCGGTCCGACTCCCTCGCCGGGCACACCCTGGTGGTGGACGGCGAGGACACCTTCACCGCGATGCTCGCGCATGTGCTGCGCATGTCGGGGCTGGAGGTGACCGTCCGCCGCTACGACGAGGACGGACTGCGCCAGGCGGTGCTCTCGCACGAGGGACCGGTCGTCCTCGGACCCGGCCCCGGCGACCCCGCCGACCTGGCGGATCCCAAGATGCGCCTGCTGCGGGGGCTGACCGCCGAGGTGATCGCCGGGCACCGGCACGGCGTCCTCGGCGTCTGCCTCGGGCACGAGCTGATCGCGGCCGAGCTGGGGCTGGAGATCGTCCGCAAGGAGGTGCCGTACCAGGGCGCGCAGACGACGGTCGACCTGTTCGGGCGCCCGGAGACCGTCGGCTTCTACAACAGCTTCGTGGCGCGCTGCGACGACGGGGCGTGGGCCGAGCTGGCCGCGCACGGCGTCGAGGTGAGCCGGAGCACGACCGGTGAGGTGCACGCGTTGCGCGGGCCCTCCTTCGCCGGGGTGCAGTTCCACCCGGAGTCGGTGCTGACGCTGAACGGCGCCGCGATCGTGACCTCGCTGATGGGTCAGCTGTGCGGCACCAGCACGTTCTCCGAGCGGCGGCCCGCCTTGTAGTCGAGGACGTTGCGCACCGTGGCGTCCACGATCTGCCGGAGGGCGTCCTCGGTGTAGTACGCCTGGTGCGAGGTGACCAGGACGTTCGGGAAGGTGACCAGGCGGGCCAGTATGTCGTCCTCGATGGCCTCCAGCGACCGGTCGAGGAAGAACAGGCCCGCCTCGGACTCGTACACGTCCAGGCCGACGCCGGTGAAGCGGCCCTCGCGCAGTTCGGCGACGAGGGCCGCGGTGTCGACGAGGCCGCCGCGGCTGGAGTTCACCAGGATCGCGTCGTCCTTCATCGCCTTCAGGGCGTCGGCGTCGATCAGGTGCTGGGTCTGCGGCATCAGCGGGACGTGCAGGGAGACCAGGTCGGACTCGGCGAGGAGCTGGTCCTTGTGGACGTACTTCATGCCGAGTTCCATGCAGGCGGGGTTCTCGGCGATGTCCCAGCCGAGCAGTCGCATGCCGAAGCCGTGGGCGATCCTCGCGAACGCCTCGCCGATCTTGCCGGTGCCGATCACGCCCGCGGTGCGGCCGTGCAGGTCACGGCCCATCAGCCCGTCGAGGCGGAAGTCGAAGTCGCGGGTGCGGGTGGAGGCCCGCACGATGCGCCGGTTGACGGCGAGGGCGAGCGTCCAGGCGAACTCGGCGACCGCGTACGGCGAGTAGTACGACACGCGGGCGACCGTCATGCCGAGCCGCTCGGCGACGTGCAGGTCGATGTTGTTGAAGCCGGTGGAGCGCTGGGCGATCATCCGGGTGCCGCCCGCCGCCAGGGTCTCCAGGACGCGGGCGCCGAGCTCGGCGTTGACGCTGGTGGAGACGATCTCGTAGCCGGCGGCGATGGGCGCCGTGTCGTCGGTGAGGAAGACGTCCAGGCAGCGGATCTCGTGGTGGTCCCGGAAGGCGTGTTCGATCAGGGGCTTCTCGTCGGCCTGCACTCCGAAGGCCAGGATCTCCACGGTGGCTCCCGTTCTGTGGGGGTATGGGCCGAGAATAGACCCATACCCCTGTGCCGCCGGTCCACCGCGGGCGGCGGGCCTGCCGTCAGCCGAAGAAGACCCCGGCCTCCTCGTACAGCTTCGGGTCGACCGTCTTCAGCCTGGCGGTGGCCTCGGAGATCGGGACGCGGACGACGTCGGTGCCGCGCAGGGCGACCATCTTGCCGAAGTCGCCGTCGCGGACGCAGTCGATGGCGTGCAGTCCGAACCGGGTGGCGAGCCAGCGGTCGAAGGCGCTGGGGGTGCCGCCGCGCTGGACGTGCCCGAGGACGGTGGTCCGGGCCTCCTTGCCGGTGCGCCTCTCGATCTCCTTGGCCAGCCACTCGCCCACCCCGGACAGGCGCACGTGCCCGAAGGAGTCCAGCGAGTCGTCCTTGAGGACCATCTGCCCGTCCTTGGGCATGGCGCCCTCGGCGACGACCACGATGGGGGCGTAGGAGGCCCGGAACCGGGAGGTGATCCAGGCGCACACCTGGTCGACGTCGAAGCGCTGCTCGGGGATGAGGATGACGTTGGCGCCGCCGGCCAGCCCGGAGTGCAGGGCGATCCAGCCGGCGTGCCGGCCCATCACCTCGCAGACCAGCACCCGCATGTGGGACTCGGCGGTGGTGTGCAGCCGGTCGATGGCCTCGGTGGCGATGGAGACCGCGGTGTCGAAGCCGAAGGTGTAGTCGGTGGCGGACAGGTCGTTGTCGATGGTCTTCGGCACGCCGACGCAGGGCACGCCGTACTCGTCGCTCAGCCGCGCGGCCACGCCGAGGGTGTCCTCGCCGCCGATCGCGATGAGCGCCTCGACCTCCTGCTTGGCGAGGTTGTCCTTGATGCGCCGGATGCCGTCGTCCTGCTTGAGAGGGTTGGTGCGCGACGATCCGAGGATGGTGCCGCCCCGGGGCAGGATGCCGCGCACCGCCGGGATGTCGAGGCGGACGGCGTCGTTCTCCAGCGGACCCCGCCAGCCGTCCCGGTAGCCGAGGAAGTCATAGCCGTACTCCTGCACGCCCTTGCGGACGACGCCCCGGATGACGGCGTTGAGTCCGGGGCAGTCGCCGCCTCCGGTCAGTACTCCGACGCGCATGGAAATGTCCCTTCGCCACGGTTGCCTGGTGAGGGTCACGCTAAGGGTGACGCACATCACTCGGGCACGGGCGGTTCGGTCAATTCCGGTGAAATGTCCGGTAGTTGATCACGGCAAATACACTCGAAAGAGTGACTGTGCCGGGTATGTGAGTCGACGCCGCGCTACTCGCCGTCGAGCCCGCGTTCGATGGCGTACCGGACCAACTCGACGCGGTTGTGCAGCTGGAGCTTGCCGAGGGTGTTCTGCACGTGGTTCTGGACCGTGCGGTGGGAGATCACCAGGCGCTCGGCGATCTGCTTGTAGCTCAGGCCCTTGGCCACCAGCCGCAGCACCTCGGTCTCCCGCTCGGTCAGACGCGGCGCCTTCGGCTCGTCCACGCCCGCACCGCCGCCGGTGGCGGGCGCGGGCTCGGCGGCCAGGCGCCGGTACTCGCCGAGGACCAGTCCGGCCAGTCCCGGGGTGAACACCGGGTCACCGACGGCGGTCCGGCCCACCGCGTCCAGCAGCTCCTGCGTCGAGGCCGACTTCAGCAGATAGCCCGTGGCGCCCGACTTCACGGCCTCCAGCACGTCGGCGTGCTCGCCGCTCGCGGACAGCACCAGCACGCGCAACGCCGGGTCGTGCGCGACGAGTTCCTTGCAGACCTGGACGCCCGGCCGGACCGGCAGATTGAGGTCGAGGACGAGCACGTCGGGCGCGGTGGCCCGGGCGCGGCGCACCGCCTGCTCGCCGTCGCCCGCCGTGGCGACCACCTCGAAGCCGGCCTCGGCCAGGTCGCGGGCGACGGCGTCGCGCCACATCGGGTGGTCGTCGACCACCATGACCCGCACCGGCGCGTTCCGGTCCCGCTGTCCGTTCTCCGCCGTCATCGGCTCTCCGCCTTCCCCCGTGCCGCGCCCCGGGCGCCGCGGCCGTCGTCCGCCGCTCCCGGGTTCCGCGGGCTCTTCCTGTTCTTCGCATTCGTCATGTTCGTCGTGTTCTTCGGTACGTTCAGCTCGACCTCGGTGCCCTGGCCGGGCACCGAGATCAGCTCGGCGGTGCCGCCGACGTCGCGCAGCCGGCCGCGGATCGACTGGGCCACGCCGAGTCGGCCCTCGCCCTCGGCCTGGGCGAGCCGGCCCTCGGGGATGCCGGGCCCGTCGTCCCGCACGGTCACGAGCACCGACTCCGGTTCGTCCTCGACCAGGATCCAGGCCCTCGCCTGCGCGCCCGCGTGTCTGCGGACGTTGTCCAGCGCGGCGCCGACGGCCGCGGCCACCTCCCGGGCGACGGCGGCCGGCAGCCGCACCGGCGCGCCCGGCTCGGCCAGGGCGACCCGGGAGCCGGCGTACGGGGCGAGCAGGGCGCGCAGGTCCAGCGGCTCGTCGCCGGACGCGTCCGGGTCCTCCTCGACCAGGCGCACGACCGCGCCGTCCGCCGCGTTCTTCGAGACCCGGAGGACGGGGACCGGTCCGCCGGAGACCAGCGTGCGCAGCGCCACCTCCTGCTCCCCCGCCAGCCGGCCCAGCTCCGCCGCCTCCCCGCCGATCACCGCGCCGCGCCGCTGCACCATGGCCAGCACCTGGAGCACGCCGTCGTGGATGTCCCGGGCCAGCCGCTCCCGTTCCCGAGTCGCGGCCTCGATCTCCAGGGCGCGGGCGAGGGTGCGCTCGGAGGCGCGGGCGACCTCGACGACGTAGCCGATGGCGATGGAGGCGACCCAGACCAGGATGACGTTGTGCACGGTGTCGCGGGCCGGGGCGCCGCGCTCGATGAGGTTGGCGACGGCGATCGCGGTGGAGGCGACGGCGGCCCACCGCCAGCCGCCCTTGACCGCGAAGGCGAGGACCGATCCGGCGGTCCATATCGACGGCAGCGTCGGGCCGCCGTCCGCGATCCGGGCGTGGGTGTCGGCGACGGGCGTCAGCAGGATGCCGGAGACCGCCACGACCAGGTCGGCGGCGAGGAAGGCCCTGGTGCAGCTCGCGGCGTTCGCGACCCGGGGCAGCGTGGTCAGGGTCCACCCGCACAGCACGCAGTAGTACGCCACGGCGATCCCCGGGCGGGGGAAGCGGTCGTAGGCGGTGGCGAACAGGCCGACCGCGTAGAACATGGTCAGCACCCGGTAGCCGGCGAGCGCACGCCACATGGGCTGCTCCACCGACATCCGCATGACGCGCTCGCGCGCGGGCATGGGCCCTCCCCCCCGTTCCGCGGTTCGCCTACTCCGCGGTCCGCTCCTTCTCGGCCTGCTCCTTCGCGGCCTGCTCCTTCGCGGTCCGCTCCTTCTCGGCCTGCTCCTTCGCGGCCTGCTCCTTCGCGGTCCGCTCCTTCTCGGCCTGCTCCTTCGCGGCCTGGTCCTTCGCGGCCCTGTCGAGCGCGGCAGTCGCCGCCTTCTCGGCCTTGCCGGCCTCCTTCTGGGCCTTGGCGGCCTCCGCGATCTGCCGCTTGGCGGCGGTCGCGTAGATGTCGACGTACTCCTGGCCGGAGAGCTTCATGATCTCGTACATGACCTCGTCGGTCACCGCGCGCAGCACGAAGCGGTCGTGCTCCATGCCCTGGTAGCGGCTGAAGTCGAGGGGCCTGCCGATGCGGATGCCCGGACGCATCAGCTTGGGCACGACCTTCCCGGGCGGCTGGATCTTCTCCGTGTCGATCATGGCGACCGGGATGACGGGCGCCCCGGTGGCCAGCGCCACCCGGGCCAGGCCACCCGGCTTGCCGCGGTAGAGGCGGCCGTCGGGCGAGCGCGTGCCCTCCGGGTAGATGCCGAACAGCTCGCCTCGCTCCAGCACCTCTATGCCGCTCTTCACCGCCGCCTCGCCCGCGCCGCGCGCGCCGGAGCGGTCCACGGGCAGCTGGCCCACGCCCTTGAAGAACGCCGCCGTCAGCCGGCCCTTCACGCCGGGAGTGGTGAAGTACTCCGCCTTCGCGATGAAGGTGACCTTGCGGTCGAGCATCACGGGCAGGAAGAACGAGTCCGAGAACGAGAGGTGATTGCTCGCCAGGATGGCGGGGCCCTCGGCCGGGATGTTCTCCAGCCCCTCCACCCAGGGTCGGAAGGCGAGCTTCAGCGGCCCCCCGATGGCGACCTTCATCGTGCCGTAGAACAACCGAGTCCTCCCGTGTCTGTCGATCAGACCATAACCCGGAGCGGCACCGAAGGGACCGACGGCCCTGGTCGGTGTCAGTGCCGTCGCGTACGGTGAAGTACCCGCAATCGACGGCCGCCCGCCGCCGGCGGGTCACCCTGCCTCGACGAACCTGTCATCGACGTGCCGAGTCCCCTTCACGAACAGGAGACCGATGTGCCGGTCCTGCCCGGAGCAGAGCCGTTCCGCCACCAGGGCGGGGAGGTCGGCGTCCTCCTCTGCCACGGCTTCACCGGCTGCCCCCAGTCGCTGCGCCCCTGGGCCGAGTACCTGGCCGGGCGCGGTCTGACGGTCTCGCTCCCGCTGCTGCCCGGGCACGGCACGCGCTGGGAGGACATGGCGATCACCGGCTGGCAGGACTGGTACGCCGAGGTGGACCGCGAGCTGCGCGTCCTGCGCGAACGGTGCGCGCACGTGTTCGTGGCCGGGCTCTCGCTGGGCGGCGCCCTGGCGCTGCGGCTGGCGGCCAGGCACGGGGACGCCGTCGACGGGATCATGGTGGTGAACCCGGCCAACAAGGTGCACGGCCTGTCCGCTCACGCCCTGCCCGTGGCCCGGCACCTGGTGCGCACCGCGAAGGGCATCGCCAGCGACATCGCCAAGGAGGGCGCGGCGGAGCTGGGCTACGACCGGGTGCCGCTGCACGCCGCGCACTCGCTGAGGCTCTTCTTCCGGCTGGTCGACGGCGAGCTCCCGCAGGTCACCCAGCCGCTGCTGGTCCTGCGCAGCCCTGAGGACCATGTCGTCCCGCCGGCCGACTCGGCCCGGATCCTCAGCCGCGTCTCCTCCGTGGACGTGACCGAGGTGCTGCTGGAACAGAGCTACCACGTCGCGACGTTGGACCACGACGCGGACCGGATCTTCGAGGAGAGCCTCGCCTTCGTCGCCCGGCTCGCACCCAGCGTCGGCAAGGAAGGGACGGCCCAAGGTGGCTGAGCACGACTCCGACCGCGAGGGCCGTGAGAACCGCGAGCCGGTCGAGCCCGTCAAGCCCGTCGACCCGGTCAAGCCGGTGGAGCCGGTCAAGCCGGCCGCTCCGGCGGGGAAGGCGGACGGCGTACCGCTCGACGAGGCGGCCGCCTGGGCCGCGATCGTCGCAGGGTACGGCGAGGAGCCGCCGGACCCGCCGGGGGCGCGGCCGTTCCGGCGCATCGAGGATCTGGCGCTGCCCGACCCGCCGGAGGCGGACGACGAGCGTGCTGGGGAGGGACGGCCCAAGGACGGCAAGCCGGACCCGGCCCGGCCGCTGGGCGGCTCGGTCTCCTTCGCGCCCGGCGTCGGCACGGCCGGCGGCCCGCGCGACTACTCGCCGCGCGAGCCGTCCGACGACGACTTCGACGAGGACGACGAGGGCCACTTCGTCCCGCCGGAGCCTCCCCCGCTGCCCGAGGCGGACGCGACCTCGAAGTTCGCCTGGCTGGGAGTGGTCGGCGGTCCGGTCCTGCTCCTGCTGGCCGTCCTGCTCGGCTGGGACATGACCTGGTGGCTGACCACCCTGTGCGTCGGCGGCTTCCTCGGCGGCATCGCCACGCTGGTGGCCCGGATGAACCCCGGCGACGACGAGAACGACGACCCGGGACGCGGCGCCGTGGTCTGAGCGGCGCGGGCGACTCGCGGCGCGGGGGCCCGTGGCTCCGGCGGCCGCGGGAGCCCGTGACTCCGGCGGTCGCGGGGCGGTGGTGCGTGGGGGCGGGGCCGTACGGGCGTACGGCCCCTGTTCCCGTGCCGCCTTCCTATGCCGCCGCCGGGACCCGCAGGGCCGCCAGCACGGGCAGGTGGTCCGTGGCCGCCCGCAGGTCCGCCTCGCTCACCCCGGGGTGGCCCAGCGGCACTCCGCAGCCGAGGACCTCGATGCCCCGGCTCGCGAGGACCGCGTCGATGCGCCGGTGCGGCCCGGTGGCGTTCCAGGTGTGCTCGGCGCCCCGGGGGGCGGTGGCCCAGCCGTCCTGGAGCGCGCCGGCCAGCCGCCGGAACGCCGGCCCCTCGGGGCCCTCGTTGAGGTCGCCGCCCGCGACGACGTGCTCCACGCCCAGTCCGGCGAGCCGGTCGAGGAGCATGCCGCTCTGCTCGTGGCGCTCGTTGGCGTCGAGCGAGAGGTGGCAGCTCAGCACGCCGAGCCGGGCGCCCCCGAACCGGACGACCGCGGTGGCGAAGCCCCGCCGGTGCTGCCCCGGGGTGAGCGGCAGCAGCACGTCCTCGGTCCGCTCGACGGTGGCCCGCAGCGAGCAGAGCACCGCCGGGCCCGCGGCCGTCGCGCCCCCGGTGAGGATCACCAGGTCGGAGGCCGCCGCGAGCCGCGCCAGCTTCTTGCGCCAGCGGAAGAACCTCGGCGCCTCCTGGAGCAGGACGAGATCGGGTGCGCAGGCGCCGATCACGCGGGCGAGGGCTTCGGTGTCGTCGTGCATCGAACGGATGTTGTAGCTCAGGACGCGGACGACGGCGGAACCGTCGGGTTCCGTTCGGGAGTTGGGCAGCAGCATGACGATCAACATACGCCGCTGGGGACCGGCCCCGTACGGCAGCGCCCACCGGCCCGGACGGAGGGGGCGGTGGGCGCTCGGGAAGGGTCCCGCTCACATGACCGGGTCGGGCTCCCGGGCCAGGTCCGCGGCGCCGACCATGCCGGCCTTGTTGCCGAGCTGTGCGGCGATCACGTCGGCGACCGGGCGCCAGTTGCCGCCGACCAGCCAGCGCTTGTACGACTTGCGGATCGGGTCCAGGACCAGGTCGCCCTCGTCGGAGAGACCGCCGCCCACGATGAAGGCGGACGGGTCGAAGAGGGAGGCCAGGTCGGCCAGGCCCGCACCGGCCCAGCGGGCCAGCTCGCGGTAGGAGTCGACGGCGACCGGGCAGCCCTGGCGGGCGGCCATGGAGATGTGCTTGCCCTCGATGCCGTCGGGGGTGCCGTCGCCGAGCGCGAGCAGCACCTCGGCGCGCTCCGGGGTGGCGTTGGCACGCTGCTTGGCGTACCTGACCAGGGCGCGTCCGGATGCGTACTGCTCCCAGCAGCCCTGCGAGCCGCAGCCGCACAGCAGCCCGTCCGGGACCATCCGGATGTGGCCGAACTCGGCGGCCACGCCGAAGTGGCCGCGGCGCAGCTTGTTGCCGATGATGATGCCGCCGCCGAGGCCGGTGCCGAGCGTGATGCAGATGACGTTGCGGTGGCCCTTGCCGGCGCCGAACCTGTATTCGCCCCAGGCCGCGGCGTTGGCGTCGTTCTCCACGACGACGGGGAGGCCGACGCGCTCCTCGACCTTCGCCTTGAGCGGCTCCTGGCGCCAGTCGATGTTGGGCGCGAAGTAGACGGTGGAGCGCTGCCGGTTGACGTACCCGGCGGCGCCGATGCCCACGCCGACGATCTCGTGCCCCGCCCGTGCCCCGTCCACCGCCGAGGCGATGGCGTCCACGATGGCCTCGGGCGTGGTGGGGGTCGGCACCTTGAAGGTCGAGAGGATGTTGCCTTCCTCGTCGACCACGCCGGCCGCGATCTTCGTGCCGCCGATGTCGACGCCGATGGTGAGTCCCATGAATCCCTCAGTTCCGGTCGAGCCCCGCTACGGCCAACCGTACCCGAGGAGCCACCGTCGGATCGGCGGCGTCCACCCGCCGAGCAGGCGCGGATCCGGCGGCGGGACCCCGAGGGGGCTCTCAGTCGAGATCGATGCGTTCCCCGGCGCCGGTGCCCTCGCCCCGGTCACGGCGGTCGCCGGGGCCGCCCGGGCCGTCCTCCGGGTCGCCGTCGGGGCCGCCGGTCCAGCGCCGTTCCTGGGACTGGACGGCCGAGCGGTAGGCGGCGAGCAGTTCGCCGCCGGCCGCCGCGAGGTGGTCGAAGACGTCCGGATTGCGCTCCATGACCGGCTCCACCGTGGCCCTGGCCTGCTGCACGACCTGTCGCAGCACCTGCTGGGCGGCGGGTCCGGCGACCGCGCCGAGCAGCGGTGACTGGAGCGAGGACAGCTTGTCGGCGATCGTGTCGACGAACTTGCGCAGTTCCTCGGCGGCCGAGCCCGGGGGCGGCCCGTGCTCGGCGCGGCGCCGGGCCTTCTCCTCCGCGAGGTCCTCGGCGCAGGCGGTGGCCCAGGCGTCGGCGTCGGCGTGCGGTTCCCGGCCGGTGGTCTCCTCCTGAGCGGCGTCGTCCCGAGCGGCGTCGGAAGGTGGGCGCTCTTCGCTCATGACGGGCTCCTGACTACGGTTCGTCCTTCGACGTTACCCGAACGACCGCGGGCGGTTCATCCCTCGCGGGGCCACAGCGCGGGGTCCGGCGCGAACCGGATCCGCAGCCCGCCGTCGCGCAGGGCGGCGCCGTCGACGGCGCACCGGCGCAGGGCCGAGGGCAGCGGGACGATCCGGCGGAACGCTCCGGCGGTGAGGACGAGTTCGTCGCCGCGCCGGACGAGGTCCAGTTCCTCCCGTACCGCGCCGGGCAGCGGGATGTTCCACACCAGGACGCCGTCCTCGGCGAGCCGGTCGGCCACCGGCCACTCGACCGGGCCGTGCGCCGGACCGGCGGCGGGCACCGCCAGAGCGGTCAGGTCCTCCCGGCCCCTCGGGTCCCGGCCCAGATGGGCGGACGGGTGGACGGCGTACGTCTCCCGCCACTCCGCCAGGGCCTTGCGCTGCTGGGCGACGGGGCCGGCGAGCCAGGAGTCCGCGGGGGCCTCCGGCAGGACCCGGGCGGCGACCACGGACTCCACGGGCAGCGCGCGCACGGCCAGGCCGAGGGCGGCGTCGCCGATCGCGTCGGCGCCGGCCGGGCCGGGCTCGGCGACCAGCCGTACGGCGGTGCCGGGGTCGGCGAGGACCGCCTCTACCGCGGCGAGCTCCGCCTCCCAGCGGGCGGCGGTCTCGTACAGCCATTCGGCGGGCATGGGCACGCCGGCGAGGCGGCCGAGGACCGGGCGCAGGGCGCGGGCCGCCTGCCGCTCGGGCGGGAGCAGCCGGCGCAGGTAGCGGCGCAGCTCGGCGGGGAGGGCGAGCAGGGCGAGGGCCTGCGGGGCGGGCGGCAGGTCGACGACCAGTAGTTCGAACCGTTCGGACAGGGCCGCGTCGCGCAGGGCGCGCAGCAGCGCCAGCTCCTCGGCGCCGGGCAGCGGGGTCAGCTCCTCGGCGTCCAGCCGGGCGGCCCCGAGGAGGTCCAGGACGTTCGCGGCACGCTCCTGGAAGGCGGCGAGGTCGGCGCGGAAGCCGGCCGCCGCGTCGGGGCGCCAGGCGGTGAGCTCCGGCGCCACGGGAACCGGTTCCGCGCCCGTCGGCGTGCCGAGGGCCGCGCCGAGGGTGTCCGTACGGTCGGCGCTGAGCACGAGGGTGCGGACGCCGTCACGGGCGGCGGTGAGCGCGGTGGCGGCGGCCACGGTCGTACGACCGCCGCCGCCCGGGCCCGTGATCAGGAGGGTGCGCATGGGGGTGAACGCTAGCCGTGTGCGACGGCCCGTCCACCGGCGGGGCGCCGGGGCCGGTCCCGGGCCCCGGCCGGGCGTGGTGGCCCGATGCCGGTGACGGTCCCATGCCGGTGACGGCCCGGTGCCGGTGACGGTCCCATGCCGGTGACGGCCCGGTGCCGGTGGCGTGGGTCTACTTCGCGCCCGACTCCACGCGCTTCTTCAGGCCGGCCAGGGCGCGGTCGATGATGACCTTCTCCGCCTTGCGCTTGATCATGCCGAGCATGGGGATCTTGACGTCCACGGTGAGGCGGTAGGTCACCTCGGTCGCGCCCGCTCCGGCCGGCCGGAGCAGGTAGGAGCCGTCGAGCGAGCGGAGCATCTGGGACTTCACCAGGGTCCAGGAGACCTCGTCGTCGCCGGTCCAGGTGTAGGCGAGGGTCTGGTCGTCCTTGATGGCGCCGGCGTCCATGACGAGGCGGACCTGCTCGGCGCGGCCCCGCTCGTCGACCGCGATGACCTCGGCCTCCTTCACCTCGCCGGTCCAGTCGGGGTAGCGGGCGAAGTCGGCGATCACCCCCATGACGTCGGCGGGTGCCGCCTCGATCGTGATGCTCGAGCTGGTGTGTTCCGCCATCGCCGTGGCTCCTCCAGATGCGGACCGGAAGTCGGGTCGTCCTGCGCACGTGTGTGCAGCGGAAGGCTACCGCGCAGGCGGGCGGCGCACTGAACCCCACCTGCGGACATGGCGGGAAGGGGCGCCCCGGTCACGCGGACGCCCCCTTCGCCCGCTCCGCCGCCGCGGTCGGCCACGGCTTCGGGCGCACCGGTCCTCGGCGCGGGACTCCCCCGTCGCCAGAGGCTCCTGAGCCACGCCCGACCCACCGTCACCAGCGGTGCCTCCCACGGCCGTCACGGACACTCCGTCACCGCCGTCACCGGACGCGCGACGGGTCACCGCCGCGCCGTGCTCACCATTCGAGGGCCCAGGGGCGGCCCGTGCGCGCGAAGTGGCCGACGTTCACGCACTCGGTCGTCCCGATCCGCATCCGCCGGGCCAGCGGCTGGTGGACGTGGCCGAAGAGGGCGTAGCGGGGACGGGTGCGGCGGATGGCGGCGAGCAGCGCGCGGCTGCCCCGCTCGAAGCGGCGGGCGACGGTGTCGTAGACGAGTTCGGGAACGTCGGGCGGGATGTGGGTGCACAGCACGTCGACCTCGCCGACCGCCTCGACCTTCGCCGCGTACTCCTCGTCGCCGATCTCGTAGGGGACGGGGGTCCCCCCAGCGCGACCGGAGTTGGGAGTTCGGGGGAGCGCGGGGCCGCGAAGCCCACCGCCGACGAAGCCGAAGACCCGGCCGGCGATCTCCACCCGCTGCCGTCCAGCACCGTGATCCCCTCGCGGACGTACTCCGGCCACAGGGGCGGCATGTCGACGTTGCCGTAGGTGGCGTACGTCGGCGTGGGGAAGGCGGCGAAGAGTTCGTCGTACTGTTTGCGGACGGCGCGTTCGATCACGGCGGCCCGGTCGCCGTCGACGCCGGCCCACAGCCGGGCGCCGAACTCACGGGCCTCGGTGAAACGGCGGGCGGTGCGCAGTTCGACGATGCGGTGGGCGTTCTCGACGCCGAACAGGTCGGGGAAGATCCCGCGCGAGTGGTCGGCGTAGTCGAGGAAGAGGATCAGGTCGCCGAGGCAGACCAGCGCGTCGGCGCCGTCGCCCGCCCGGGCCAGGTCTCGTGCGTTGCCGTGCACGTCGCTGACCACGTGGATCCGGGTCCTGCCGTCACCGGCCGGTGTGGCTGCCATGGCGATCAAGCGTATGCGGAGCGATGCTGCTGTGAACAGTGGCGGCCGGGTCCCGGTTACTGGCCAGTTGTTCAGCCGGTCGACTACTGTGCGCGAGGAAACACCCGACGTGTGACGCAGCGAACATCTCGCCGGGCCCTCTGTCGAAGAAGCCATACCGGCGGGTAACCTCCGGGCAGTCCAGTCGTGCTCTGGATTTCAACCACCGGGGCCGAGCAGGCTCCTGGCGAAGCCCTGGGCACCAGACCGAGCCTTGGACCGCACCGTCGCATCACACAACGTCGTGGCGCCGGCGCCCTATGAGGAGCAGCAGTCTTGCGCGAGTTCAGCCTTCCGGCCTTGTACGAGGTCCCTGCCGACGGGAATTTGACCGACATCGTCCGCAGAAACGCCGCGCAGCACCCCGACGTCGCCGTGATCGCCCGCAAGGTGGGCGGCGTCTGGCAGGACGTCACCGCACGGGACTTCCTCGCCGAGGTGCACGCCGCCGCCAAGGGTCTGATCGCCTCCGGCGTCCAGCCCGGCGACCGGGTGGGTCTGATGTCCCGGACCCGCTACGAGTGGACGCTGCTCGACTTCGCGATCTGGAGCGCGGGCGCCGTCACCGTACCGGTGTACGAGACCAGCTCGCCGGAGCAGGTGCAGTGGATCCTCAGCGACTCGGGCGCGACCGCCTGCGTCGTGGAGCTGGACACGCACGCCGCCGCGGTCGACTCGGTGCGCGAGTCCCTGCCTGCCCTCAAGAGCGTCTGGCAGATCGAGGCCGGCGCCGTGGCGGAGCTGAACCGCGCCGGGCAGGACGTCAGCGACGCGACGCTCGACGAGCGCGGCTCGCTGGCCAAGGCCGACGACCCGGCGACCATCGTGTACACCAGCGGCACCACCGGCCGCCCCAAGGGCTGTGTGCTTACGCACCGCAGCTTCTTCGCCGAGTGCGGCAACGTCGTGGAGCGGCTGCGCCCGCTGTTCCGCACCGGTGACTGCTCCGTACTGCTCTTCCTGCCGCTGGCGCACGTCTTCGGCCGGCTGGTCCAGGTCGCCCCGATGATGGCGCCGATCAAGCTGGGGTGCGTGCCGGACATCAAGAACCTGACCGACGAGCTGGCCGCGTTCCGCCCGACGCTGATACTCGGCGTGCCGCGCGTGTTCGAGAAGGTCTACAACTCGGCGCGCGCCAAGGCGCAGGCGGACGGCAGGGGCCGGATCTTCGACCGGGCCGCGGACACGGCGATCGCGTACAGCAAGGCGCTGGACGCCCCCTCCGGGCCGTCGCTCGGCCTGCGGATCAAGCACAAGGTGTTCGACAAGCTGGTCTACAGCAAGCTGCGCGCGGTGCTCGGCGGGCGCGGCGAGTACGCCATCTCCGGCGGCGCCCCGCTCGGCGAGCGGCTCGGTCACTTCTTCCGCGGCATCGGCTTCACGGTGCTGGAGGGCTACGGCCTGACCGAGTCGTGCGCGGCGACGGCCTTCAACCCCTGGGACCGGCAGAAGATCGGCACGGTCGGGCAGCCGCTGCCCGGCTCGGTGGTCCGCATCGCGGACGACGGTGAGGTGCTGCTGCACGGCGAGCACCTGTTCAAGGAGTACTGGAACAACCCGGGCGCGACCCGGGAGGCACTGGCCGACGGCTGGTTCCACACCGGGGACATCGGCACCCTCGACGAGGACGGGTACCTGCGGATCACCGGCCGCAAGAAGGAGATCATCGTCACCGCGGGCGGCAAGAACGTCGCTCCGGCCGTGATCGAGGACCGCATCCGGGCGCACGCGCTGGTCGCGGAGTGCATGGTGGTGGGCGACGGGCGGCCGTTCGTGGGCGCGCTGGTCACGATCGACGACGAGTTCCTGGGCCGCTGGTGCGCCGAGCACGGCAAGCCGGCCGGCTCCACCGCCGCGTCGCTGCGCGAGGACCCGGACCTGCTCGCGGCGGTCCAGTCTGCGGTCGACGACGGCAACGCCGCGGTGTCGAAGGCGGAGTCGGTGCGCAAGTTCCGTGTCCTGTCCGCCCAGTTCACGGAGGAGTCGGGCCACCTGACCCCGTCGCTGAAGCTGAAGCGGAACGTGGTGGCCAAGGACTACGCGGACGAGATCGAGGCGATCTACGCGAAGTAGCGCACCGGTCGGTCCACGGCGCGGTGTCCCGCGGGGGGCACCGCGCCGCCGTGTTCGTGCGCCGGGCGACCACCGGCCGCCTGCGCGACGGCCCGGCTCGCCGGACAGGCCCACGTGGCCCGGGGCCCCGCGAATCCGGCGGGCCCACACGTCCGGCAGCCCCACATGCCGGGAGCCCCACATGCCGGGAGCCCCGCGTGTCCGGCGGGCCCATATGCCGGGAGCTCCGCGTGTCAGGCAGCTCCACATGCCGGGGCCCCGCGTGTTCGGCGGGCCCATATGTCGGGAGCTCCGCGTGTCAGGCAGCTCCACATGTCGGGAGCCCCGCGTGTCCGTGGGGCCCGCGTGTCCGGGGCCTTCACGGATCCGGCAGCCCGTGTGCCGCAGGGCCGCCGGGGACCAGCGGCCTCGTGGCCCCGGCGGCGTGTCCGTGCGGCCGTCTCACCTGTCCGGCGCTCTCCTCCGCCCTGCCGCCGTGCGGTGCGGCGGCCCGCTACAGGAGTCCCCGGAGCCGATCCGCCAGCAGGTCCCAGCGCCACTTCTCCTCCACCCACCGCCGGCCCCGCTCCCCCATGCGCCGGCGCAGTTCGGCGTCGCCCAGGAGCACGGCGACGCGGTCGGCGGTCTCCTCGGGCGAGTCGCCGCGCACGACCCAGCCGGTCTCGCCGTCGAGCACCGCGTCGGGCGCGCCGCCCGAGTCCCCGGCGACGACCGGCAGCCCGGTCGCGGACGCCTCCAGGTAGACGATGCCGAGCCCCTCCACGTCGAGGCCGCCGCGCCGGGTGCGGCAGGGCATGGCGAACACGTCGCCGACGCCGTAGTAGGCGGGCAGGTCCGCCCAGGGCACCGCGCCGGTGAAGCGCACGGCCCGGGCCACCCCGGTCCGTGCCGCCAGCCTGTGCAGGTCGCTCTCGTACGGGCCGCCGCCGACGATGAGCAGCACCGTGTCCGGTTCGGCGGCCAGGATCCGCGGCATGGCCCGGATCAGGGTGTCCTGCCCCTTGCGCCGGACCAGCCGCGAGACGCAGACGACCACCGGCCGGTCGGCGAGCCCGAGCGTGGCCCGCAGTCCGGCGCCGCCCGACCCCGGGTGGAAGGTCTTCTCGTCCACCCCGGGCGGCAGCCGCACCATGCGCGCCGCGGCGGCGGGCGAGAGCGCGCGGGCGATCCGGGACCGGGTGTACTCGCCTAGGTAGGTGATCGTGTCCGTGGACTCCCCGATGCTGTGCAGCAGTCGACGTGCGCCGGGCAGCAGCGCCCACCCGGCCTCGTGACCGTGGGTGGTGGCCACCAGCCGCTCGGCGCCCGCCCGTCTCAGGGCCGGGGCCATCAGCCCGAGCGGGGCCGCCGCGCCGAACCACACCGACGTGCAGCCGTGCTCCCGCAGCAGCCGCGTGGCGCGCCGGGTCGTCTCCGGTGTCGGCAGCAGCATCGTCGTGGGGTCCCGTACGACGGTGAAGGGCTGCTCGGCGTCGAAGGCGGCCGTCGCCGCGCGGCCTTCCGCGCTCCGCTTCCAGGTGGAGGCGTAGACGACCAGCCGATCCGGGTCGAGACGCAGTGCCATGTTGTGCAGGAAGGCCTGGATGCCGCCGGGCCGGGGTGGGAAGTCGTTGGTCACGACGAGGGTCTTGCGCATCGTCGTGACCCTATCGAATTCAGCCACCACCGCATGGGTTCGGCCACGCGTTCCCGTCCGGCCCCGCTCCCGTGGTCCGGGCACCGGCGGCCGGTGACCACGGGACCGGGCAGGACACGGGCCGGCCGCCGCTCACCCCAGTTGCGCCCGCAGGTACTCCCGCCACCGGTCGGTGAACTCCTCCAGGGTCGTGCCCAGCACCTCGCGCAGCGCGCCCTCGACCGCGCCCGCCCGCTCGCCGTGCGCGCCGACGGCCCGGTAGAACGCTTCCAGCCGGTCCTCGCCCCAGTGCGCGGCGATCATCCGGCAGGCCAGCCAGCCGCCCTCGTAGGCCCGCGCGAGGCGGGCCGCGTCCCCGGCGAAGCCGAAGTCCCCGTCGGCGGGCAGGGCGGTCGGCACGCGGCCGCCGGACACCGCGCGCTGGAGTTCCGGCGCGACCTGCTCGGGGGTGCGCCCGGCGCCGCGGTAGCCCACCCAGTCGGCGTAGCCCTCGGAGAGCCACAGGGGGGTGGCCGCGTCGGTGTGGGCGCGGGTGGCGACGTGGGTGGTCTCGTGGGTCAGCACGACCTGCTTGCCGAGCGGTCCGAGCACGCCGTACGCGTCCGGGTTGACGATGATCCGGTCCGCGGGCCCCCGGTCCCCGCCGCCCGTCTGGCCGGTGGTGACGGCGGCGATCCCCCGGTAGTCGGCGGCGGGCGCGCCGAGCAGCGCGGCCATCCGGTCCAGGGAGCCGGGCACCAGCACCACGACCCGGCGGCTCCAGTCCGTGCCCCACGCCCGCGAGACCGCCGGCACCGCGCGGTCGGCCAGGCCCGCGTAGCCGCGCAGGGAGGCGTCGCTCTGCCCGGCGCCGAGGACGATGCTGTGCGCGCCGCGGACCACGGTCACCGGGCCCTGGTCCCACAGTTGCTGGGCGGACTTCCGCGCGGGCCGGTCGGAGGTGACGTACCACTTGCCGTCGGCCGTGGTGGACAGGGTAAGAGTACGGCCCACGGTGACGGGCGCCTTGTCGTAGCCGGTCACCCGGTAGCGCAGCTCGGCGTCGGCGGTGGCCGTGCCGGCGCCCCGGCGCAGCGCGGTCACCCGGTAGGACCAGGCGTCGAAGGGCACTGCCTTCAGGGCGGCGTACGGCGCCCGGGCGCCGGTGGCCGCGTACGCCGCCGGGTCGTGGTGCAGGACCGCCGCGGCCCGCAGGTCGAGGAGCTGCTGCACCTGGCGCCGGGCGGTGTCGGCCGGCGGGTGCCCGCCGCACGCGGTCAGTGATGCCAGCAGCAGGCACGCCACCGCCGCCGAGGAGCCCGACAACCGCCTTCGACCAGCCATTTCCCGATCGTACGGTGGGAGGCGGGCGCCCGTCAGACCCTGGTGACCGAGGACACCGGCATCATGTTCACCGGGTCGTAGCGCACGGGGGCGCCCGGGTAGGGGGCGTGGATCACCCGGCCGTGGCCCACGTACATCGCCACGTGGCCGGCGTCGGACCGGTAGACGACGAGGTCGCCTGGCCGGGCCTGGGAGAGCGGGACGCGCCGGCCGGCGTACCGCTGTTCCTGCGAGGTGCGCGGCAGCCGCACCCCGGCCTGCCCGTACGACCACTGCATCAGGCCCGAACAGTCGAAGCCCGAGGGCCCGTTGGCACCCCAGACGTAGGGGCGGCCCAGTGCGGAGCGGGCGGCGGCCACGGCGGCGGCCGCCCGGGCCGAGGCGGCCGGACCGCCGTCGAGGCCGGGCAGGAAGGCGTCGCGGCCGAAACGGGAGGTCCGGCCGTAGGCCGCCCGCTCGGCCGGGGAGAGGGAGTTGAGCAGCTTCCGGGCGCGGGCCAGTTTCCGCTCCACGGTGTGCTTGTGGGAGAGCACCGCCGTGCGGCTCCTGCGCAGCTCGACGAGGGCGCGGGTGGCCTCCGTGCGCTCCTGGGCGAGTTCACGCAGGGCGGTGCGCAGGGCCCGCAGTTCCTCCGCCTGGTGCGCGCCGATCCGGTCGAGCGTGGCCGCCTTCTCCAGGTAGTCGGCCGGGTCCCGGGCCAGCAGCAGGGCGACGGACGGGTCGAGGCCGCCGGAGCGGTACTGCGCCCCGGCGACGGAACCGAGCTGGTCGCGCAGGGTGTTGACGCGCTGCTGCCGCCGGGCGATGCGGTCCTGCGCGTCGCGCACCTGACGGCGCAGCACTCCGGCGTGCTCGGCGGCCCGGTCGTAGGACTCGGTCGCCTTCTCGGCCTCCTGGTAGAGCCGGTCCACCTCGGTACGGGCGTCACCGTGCGGCGCGGCGGCGGAGGTCGCCGGCAGGCTGCCGAGGGCGGCGGCCGCGACGGAGAGCACGGTGACGGCCGAGCGCGTGGCGCCGGCGCTCCGGACGGACCCGGACGGTGCAAGGCGACGATGGGACCCCACGGGAAGCCGAACTCCCTCCACTGGCGGACGCGGACCGTTTCCCCGCCGTCGGGGGGCGGTGCGCCCCGGCGGCGGGGAAACGCGGCAGACAGTAGCCGCGCGGACCCGCGCCGGCCAAAGGGACTTTGTCCCGCGCACAGCACGGCGCCCCGCCTCCGACACAGGTCAGGGGCGGGGCGGGGGGTCGGCGGAAGCCGTGGCGATTCGCCCGTTCGGGCGGACGGCCGCTCTCCGGCGGGTCCGTCAGACGCGGACGCCGAACATGAACGGGCCGCCGATGGTGCTCATGGACTCGTAGCGGACGACCGTGCCGGTCCGCGGGGCGTGCAGGATCTGGCCGTTGCCCGCGTAGAGCCCGACGTGGTGGATGTCGTTGAAGAAGAACACCAGGTCGCCGACCTGGAGCTGGCTCTGCGAGTAGATGCGCGTGCCGATGTTGGCCTGCGCCTCCGAGGTGCGGGGGATGGACACGCCGGCCTGGGCGTAGGCCCAGGAGGTCAGGCCCGAGCAGTCGAAGGAGGACGGTCCGGTGGCGCCGTAGACGTACGGGGTGCCGATCTTGCTCTGGGCGGCGGAGAAGGCGGCGCCGGCCCTGCCGGAGGCGTGGGAGGAGGCGGGCGGGGCCGTGGGGTCGCTCAGGGCGGCGCGCTCGCTGGCGCGGCTGGCGCGGCTCTGCTCGGCGGCGAGCTGCGCCTTCTCCTGCGCGGTGAGGGAGTTGAGCAGCTTCTGCGCCTCGGCGAGCTTGCCCTGGACCTGCTTCTTCTTGTTGCCCAGTTCGGTGCGGGTGGCGGCGAGGTCCTTGAGCTTGGCGGTGGCCTCGGCACGGTCCTGGGCGAGTTCGCGCTGCTTGTCCTGGATCTTCTTCAGCGCGTCGGCCTGCTGGCCGCTCAACTGGTCGAGCGTGGAGGCCTTGTCCAGGTAGTCGTCCGGGTGCGAGGAGAGGAAGAGCTGGAGCGAGGCGTCGATGCCGCCCGAGCGGTACTGGCCGGCCGCGAGCGAACCCAGGCTGTCACGCAGCTTGTTGAGGTCCTGCTGACCGCGGGCGACGTTGTCCTGGATGGTGGAGATCTCCTTCTGGAGCTTCTCCTGCTTCTCCTTGGCCCCGTTGTACTTCTCGGTGGCCTGCTCCGCCTGCTCGTAGAGCTTGTCGACCTTGGACTTGACCTCGTCCTTGCTCGGCTTCGCGCTGGGCGCGGCGTTGGCTGCCTGTGCGCTGATCGCGACGGCTGCTGCGGCTGCTGTGGTGAGCACGGTCACACGTGCGCGGCTGGGCTGTCTGGGTCGACGGTGGGACGCCACGGAAGCGAGCTCCTTCTTCTGAGTGATCACCCGCTCGGAGGTTCGAGGCCGACCCTAGTGACCTCATCGTGATTAATTCAAATCCCACAGCAGAAAATCCTGTCGCGCAACACGTTTCCTTGCACGTAACTCACAAGAAGTGAAGTCAGGTTGACGCTACGTCGCGCACCACTGCCGCCAATTCGGGCATAAAGGGCCTGCGTTGGTATTGCGGCGGAACTGCCTTATGCCCGTTTCCGGCCGCTCGTCCCCGATCGCCCGATCCCGGTCGGGCGATCCGCTCGCCCGCTCGCGAACGCCCGCCTCGGCCGCACGCCCCACTCCCTGCCGCGGGCGCACGGCCGTCCGCTCCTCCGGCACGCCCCCTCGCACCTCCGGCCCGCCCGCATCGGCCGCCGGCTCCCAGCCGTGCGGGAAGCGCCGTCGCGCGGCGTCAGCCGCGTGGGAATCGCTTCACGGCATCGCCGACGCGAGAAGCACCGTCGCGCGCCCCCCGGGCCGCGCGGGAAGCGCCGTCGCGCGGCGTCAGCCGCGCGAGAGGCGCTTGAGCAGCATCGCCGACGCCACCGGCCGCGCGCCCGCCTTGGCGACCCCGTCGGCCACCTCGCGGTCGGTCGAGGCGACGATGACCGGCCGGCCGGGCGGCTCGGCGCGCACCAGCTGGCGGATCAGCTCGTCCGCCGTGACGCCCGGCTTGGAGAACAGCACCCGGATCCCGCGCGGCGGCGCCAGCAGCACCGGCGCCGCCAGCTCGGCCCCGTCGAAGACGCAGGTGACCTCGGCCCCGGTCTGCGCGGCCAGCTGCGAGAGCTGTCCGAGCAGCCTGAGCCGCTGCTTCTCCAGCGGCATCTGGGGATAGCCGGTCTTGGTGACGTTGTAGCCGTCGACGACCAGGTGCGCCTGCGGCAGCGCCAGCAGCTGGTCGAGGACGGCCGGGTCGTGCTCGGACAGGGCGCGGGCGGCGATGTCCTTGGGGGTCATCCGCCCCGGCTCGACCGCGTCCACGGTCTCGGCGGGCCGTACGGACACCGGCGGCAGCGCCAGCTCCCGGCGCAGCCCCTGGGCCGCGTCGAGCACGGTGTCCAGCAGCAGCCGCACCCTCATGTCCTCCACGCTGCGCCCCTCGCGGGCCGCCCGGCGGGTGGTCTCCAGGGCGGACTCCGCCTCGGCCAGGCGCGCCTTGAGCCGCCGGGTCTCGCTCTCGGCGGCCGACACCTGCGTCTGGCCCTCGGCGCGCGCGGCCTCCGTCTCGCCGCGCGCCCTGCGCAACGCCGCCTCGCCGCGTTTGACGTCGCTGAGCGCGGCGCGCAGCTTGCGGTGCAGCGACTCGGTCTCTTTCCTGGCCGCGTCCAGTTCGGCGCGCAGCCGTTCGGTCTCCGTGCGGGTCTGCTCGCGGGCCGCCGCGAGATCCGCGCGCAGCCGTTCCAGCTCGGCGCGGCTCTCCTCGTCGGCGCGCTCGGCGTGGGCCCGCTGGACCTCCTCGCCGGCGGCGGTCACCAGCTTCACCCAGCCCGCCGGCCGCAGTACGTAGGCCGCGGCCGCCACGTCGAGCGGGTCCGCGGCCGGGGGCGGGGAGCAGGAGTCCAGCGCGTCGGACAGTTCCGGCTGGTCCTCCCTGAACTTCTCCCCGACCCGCTGCCGGAACAGGGGGTCGCTCTCCAGCGCCGCCGCCATCGCGTTGCCCGCGAACTTCGCCCGGCGGTTGGGGGCGAACCGGGCGTACTGCCGCAGCTGGGCCGGCAGCTCGCCGACGGTCAGCCGGCCGAAGGCGTCGGCCACGATCTGCACGACCCGGCGGCGCACGCCGTCGGGCAGCGGACGGTCGAGCACCTCAGCGGCGCCGTCGCCCGGCTCCCCGCCTCGTGTCTCCGCCATCCGTCACCCCAATGCCTAGCCCGGCCCCCCGGGGGGCCGCCTGTGCGGGAACCGCTCCGCTCAGGAGCCGGCGCCCGGCCTGTCCACGAGTTCCACCTGGTCCAGTGCGTTGCACCAGCGGCAGCGCACCGACTCGATGGTCTCACTGACCACTTCGCGCTCCTCGACCGTGGGTTCGCCGGCCAGATCGAGGTGGACGTACTCGACGACCTTCGACGAACGCGTCACGTCGAAGCGGGTGAGGTTGCCGCAGAGGGTGCAGCGCCACCGCGTCGTGGCGGTCGGCGGGGGAACCGTCATCGTGGCCGCTCGCTTTCTTCTCGTGTCCGTGACGCGCCGGCCTTCCCGGGCGTTGGCTCGTAACCCTACGGCCTGCCGGGCACTCGCCGCCCGGGTGTCCACGGCGGCGAGGCGGTCCGTGCCGATGCGTCCCGTTACGCCATGCTCTGTGCACATGACCAGCTACAGGAACACGGTGGCCGTCCGGACGGTCAGGGCCCTCAGGGCGGTGCGGACGACGCCGGCGCCGGTCACCTCCGCCCTCATCGCCCTGTGCTGCCTGGTCTTCGTGATCGGTCCGGCAGCCGGTCTCGATCCGGCCCACGGCACCGGAGAGGGGCTGCTGCGCGCCCAGCGGGCCTACTTCCGGCGGTGGGGCGTGATCCCCGCCGACCTGTTCGCCGGCTCGCCGCGGGCCGCCCTCACTCCCGCCACGGCCCTGTTCGTGCACGGCGGCTGGGTGCATCTGCTCGGCAACATGCTCTTCCTCCACGTCTTCGGGGCGATGACCGAGGAACGCATGGGCCGCGTCCGGTTCACGCTGTTCTACGTCGGCTGCGGCTACCTCGCCCTGCTGGGCTACGCCGCCGCCCACGCCACCTCCGAGCAGACCCTGGTGGGAGCCTCGGGGGCGATCTCCGCGGTCCTCGGCGCCTTTCTCTACCTGTTCCCCCGGGCCCGGGTGACAAGTGTGCTGCCCTTCCTGTTCTTCCTGCCGCTGCGGCTGCCCGCGTGGATCGTGCTGCCGTTCTGGGCGGCCCTGCAGTGGCTGGGGGCCGGCCGGGCCACCCAGGGCCCCGGCGTGGCCTACCTGGCCCACGTGGTGGGTTTCGGCCTGGGCTTCGCCTACGCCTGGGCGCGGTTCGGGAGGGGGCGGGCGCCGCGGCGCCGTCCCGGCGGGGCGGCGGCCGCGGACGGACGGGAGACTAGAGTGAAGTCCGCCCCTGCTCCGGCCCCCGAGGGAGAGAACCAGCCGTGATCACCGCGATCGTCCTCATCAAGACCAGCGTGGACCGGATTCCCGAGATCGCCGAGCGGATCGCCGCGCTGGAGAGCGTGAGCGAGGTCTTCTCCGTCACCGGGACCTACGACCTGATCGCCATGGTGCGGGCGGGCCGGCACGAGGACCTGGCGGAGATCATCCCGGGCCGGATCAGCAAGATCCCCGGTGTGGAGGCGACGGACACGCACGTCGCGTTCCGCACCTACTCGCAGCACGACCTGGAGGCGGCGTTCGCGATCGGACTGGACTCCTGACCGCCTGAACACCGCCTCCGTGGGCCGTCGGGTCACACCGCGGGGACGCAGCGGCCGTCCTCGGTGCGGTACCGCCACTTCGCGCCGTCGCGGACCAGCTCCCGCACCGCCGTCACGAAGCGTTCGACGTGCTCGTCGGGGGTGCCGGCGCCGAAGCTGACGCGGACGGCGTTCAGCGACCTCTCCCCCGGCGCGGCCTCGGGGGCGCCGCACTCGCCCTGGGCCTGCGGGTCACCGCCGAGCAGCGTGCGCACCAGCGGATGGGCGCAGAACAGTCCGTCGCGCACGCCGATGCCGTACTCGGCGGAGAGCGCGGCGGCGAAGTGCGAGCTGTTCCAGCCCTCGACGACGAACGAGATCACCCCGACCCGCGGGGCGTCGTCCCCGAACAGCGACAGCACCCTGACCTCGGGCACCTCGGCGAGCCCGGCGCGCACCCTGCCGATCAGGTACCGCTCCCGGGCCACGAGGGCGTCGAAACCGGCCTCCGTCAGCGCCTTGCAGGCCGAGGCGACGGCGTAGGCGCCGATGACGTTCGGGGAGCCGGCCTCGTGGCGGGCGGCGTCCTGGTGCCACTCGACGTCCACTCCCCCGTCGGCGCGCCGGCCGACCCTGCGGCTCGCGCCGCCGCCGGCCAGGTACGGCTCGGCCTCCCGCAGCCAGTCCGCGCGGCCCGCCAGCACGCCGGCGCCGAACGGGGCGTAGAGCTTGTGGCCGGAGAAGGCGACCCAGTCGACGTCGAGATCCGTCACCGACACCGGGTGGTGCGGGGCGAGCTGGGCGGCGTCCAGGACGATCCGGGCGCCGTGCGCGTGGGCGACCGCGGCCAGCTCCCGTACCGGCCACAGCTCACCAGTGACGTTCGAGGCGCCGGTGACGCAGACCAGCGCCGGGCCCTCGGGGTGCTCCCCGTCCGGGCGGCCCGGCTCGCGGTCGGCGAGGGCCCGCTCCAGGGTCGCCACGGCCTGCTCCGGGGTGCGCGGGGCGTCGAGGTACGTCACCCGCGCGTCGCGCCACGGCAGCAGCGAGGCGTGGTGCTCGGTCTCGAACACGAACACCCGGCAGCCGGCGGGCAGGGCGCGGGCCAGCAGGTTGAGGGAGTCGGTGGTGGACCGTGTGAACACCACCTGGTCCTCCGCCCGGCAGCCGAGGAACTCCGCGACCGTCCGGCGGGCGTTCTCGAACAGGTCGGTGGAGAGCTGGGAGAGGTAGCCTGCGCCGCGGTGGACGCTGCCGTAGTACGGCGCGTACGCCGCCACGTCGTCCCAGACCCGCTGGAGGGCGGGGGCGCTGGCCGCGTAGTCGAGGGCGGCGTAGGGCACCGTGCCACCGGTCACCAGCGGCACGGTGACATCCCGTCCCAGAACGGGCAGCGGGGCGCGAACGGAACGGTCGGCGGCGGCGGCGATGGAGACAGACATGGGGGAACTCCCGTGCGAGCAGGCTGAATTCACCGCGCGAGCGGCCGTTTCACGGGTACGGTCGACGATCCGGTCGCGGCTGCGGCTCGGCGCGGGGAAAAGGTGAAAGGGGATACGCGGAGGCGGGGCTCTGCGGCCCTAGCGCATTCGCTTGCTCACGGAAGGCTCCCTCGTACGACCAGGACCCCTGGCCCCACGCTTTCCGAGAAGCGTGCGAGGGGTCCGCGCTTGCCGTAGACCTCGCTGCCTACGACCTGGTCTTCACCCGGGGCACCCCGCCACGGACGGAGGGTTGCCGGACAGCCGGCCGGGGCCACATGGCTGTCACTCATGACCTGGACAGGAACGTACGCGAAGTGATCGCGGTCCCGCAACCCGTGTCCGGATCGCGGGACCGCGCGCTCGCACGGCCCGTCGGGCGCCGCCCGGCGGGCCGTGCCGGGCCGGGGCGTCAGGCACCGGGGCCCTCGGGCCCGGCGGACGCCCTCGCGGGGGCGCTACGCGTTGCTGGCCGCCACCCAGCGGTCCAGCGTGCGCCCGGCCGCACCGCTGTCGATCGACTCCGCCGCCCGCTCCATCCCGGCGCGGATGCGTTCCACCAGCGTCCCGGAGCCCGGCTCCAGGGCCACCAGGGCCGCCGCCGAGTTCAGCAGCACGGCGTCGCGCACGGGGCCCCGCTCGCCGTCCAGCAGCCGGCGCGCGACCTCGGCGTTGTACGAGGCGTCGGCGCCGCGCAGCGCCTCCACCGGCACCAGCTCAAGACCGACGTCCCGCGGGTCGAAGGTCTCCTCGGTGACCCGGCCGTCCTGGACCACCCACACCCGGGAGGTGGCGGTGGTGGTCAGCTCGTCGAGGCCGTCGTCGCCCCGGAAGACCAGGGAGGAGTTGCCGCGCTCGGCGAAGACGCCCGCCACGATCGGCGCCTCGTGGGCCACGGCGACGCCGACCGCCTGCGACCTGACCTTGGCCGGGTTGGTCAACGGGCCCAGCAGGTTGAACACCGTCCGGATCCCCAACTGACCGCGGGCCGCGCCCACATGGCGCAGTGCCGGATGGAACTTCACCGCGAAGCAGAAGGTGATGCCGGCTTCCTCGGCGACCTCCACCACCCGCCGCGGGGTCAGGTCGAGGTTGACGCCCAGCTTCTCCAGCACGTCGGACGCTCCGGAGGCGGAGGAAGCGGCCCGGTTGCCGTGCTTGACGACCTTCGCGCCCGAGCCGGCGACGACGATCGACGACATGGTGGAGATGTTCACCGTCTTCGCGCCGTCGCCGCCCGTGCCGACGATGTCGACGGTGGCGCCGGGCACCTGGATCACGTTCGCGTGCTCGTACATCGTGCGGACGAGCCCGGTGATCTCCTCGACGGTCGCGCCCTTGGCCCGCAGCGCCACCGCGAACCCGGCGATCTGGGCGTCCGTCGCCTCGCCGCCCATGATCCTGTCCATGGCCCAGGCGGTGTCGTCGGCGGTGAGGTCCCGCCGCTCCAGCAGGCCGTTCAGCAGGGCGGGCCAGGAACGGGCCGCCGCGGTGTCGCCTCCAGCGGGGGTCACAGCGCTCATAAGCCGCTCCTGGGTCGGTGTCCCGGCCCGCGGGACACATGTCTCGAACAGGTACCACCCTATCCAGCCCCGGGCACCGCGAAGGGCCCCGTCCGGGGTTCGGACGGGGCCCTTCGACCGTGGCGTGGCGACGCTCAGGGTTCAGTGATCAGTGGTGGCCGTGGCCACTCGTGATCTCCTTGTACTCCTCGACAGTCGGCTTCGGGATCTGGTTGTCCTCGCCGTAGTAGGCGTTGCTGAGCTTGGCGCGCAGCTTCGCCGTACCCGCGACCTTGCGCTCGACACCGTTCTCGTCGACCGTCGGGCCGATCTCGACCGGCTCGTACTGCGTGTGGGCCGTCAGGGTGTAGAGCTGCTCCTGGCTGAGCGGCTCGTGGACCTCGATGAACTCGCCGTGCGGCAGGCGCTTGATGATGCCCGACTCGCGGCCGTGCAGCACCTTGTCCTTGTCCCGGCGCTGGAGGCCGAGGCAGATCCGCTTGGTGACGACGAACGTGACCACCGGCGCCACGAAGAACGCGATGCGCACGAACCAGGTGATCGCGTTGATCGACAGGTGGAAGTGGGTGGCCCACAGGTCGTTGCCACCGCCGACCAGCAGCACGAAGTACCAGGCGATCCAGGCGGCGCCGAAGGCCGTACGGGTCGGGACGTTGCGCGGACGGTCCAGGATGTGGTGCTCGCGACGGTCACCGGTGACCCAGGCCTCGATGAACGGGTAGAGCGCGATGGCCGCGAGGACCACGCCGAACAGCGCCAGCGGGATGAACACGCCCAGGACCAGGGTGTGGCCCCAGAAGTTGATCTCCCAGCCCGGCATGGCGCGGATCAGACCCTCGGCCATGCCCATGTACCAGTCGGGCTGGGCGCCGGTGGACACCTGGTCCGGCCGGTAGGGGCCGATGGCCCAGATCGGGTTGATCTGCGCGATCGCCGCGATGGCCGCGATGGCGCCGAAGACCAGGAAGAAGAAGCCTCCGGCCTTGGCCATGTAGACCGGCAGCAGCGGCATGCCGACGACGTTGTTGTTGGTCTTGCCGGGACCCGCGAACTGGGTGTGCTTGTGGTAGAAGACCAGGATCAGGTGGCCGACCACCAGGCCGAGCATGATGCCCGGCAGCAGCAGGATGTGGATCGAGTAGAACCGGGCCACGAAGTCGTGACCGGGGAACTCGCCGCCGAAGAGGAAGTACGAGATGTACGTGCCGATGATCGGCACGGACAGGATCGCGCCCTCCATGAAGCGGACACCGGTGCCGGAGAGCAGGTCGTCCGGGAGCGAGTAACCGGTGAAGCCGGTGAACATGCCCAGGACGAACAGCAGGAAGCCGAACAGCCAGTTGACCTCACGCGGCTTGCGGAACGCGCCGGTGAAGAACACGCGCATCATGTGCACGAACATGCCGGCGAGGAAGATCAGCGCGGCCCAGTGGTGGATCTGCCGGATGAGCAGACCACCGCGCACCTCGAAGGAGATGTGCAGGGTCGAGTTGAACGCCTCGCTCATCAGCTGTCCCTGGAGCGGGACGTAGCTGCCGTGGTAGACCACCTCGTTCATCGACGGGTGGAAGAACAGCGTCAGATACACACCCGTGAGGATGATGATCAGGAAGCTGTAGAGGCAGACCTCACCCAGCATGAACGACCAGTGGTCGGGGAAGATCTTGCGCATGTTGGCCTTGGCCAGGCTGTAGATGCCCAGCCGGCCGTCGGCCCAGTCGGCGAGCTTCTCGCCGGCCGGTGCCTTCCCGCGCGAGCGGGTCGGCTCGTTGCTCGCTGAAGTACTCATCCGCGCTCCCAGAATGCAGGACCGACGGGCTCCTCGAAGTCGCCGAGCGCCTGGAGGTAACCCTCACTGTCCACGCCGATGCGCAGCTGCGGCAGGGCGTGACCGGCGGGACCGAAGATCACTCGGGCTCCGTCGGAGAGGTCGAAGGTGGACTGGTGGCACGGGCACAGCACGTGGTGCGTCTGCTGCTCGTACAGGGAGATCGGGCAGCCCACGTGGGTGCAGATCTTCGAGTAGGCCACGACACCCTGGTGGGACCAGTCCAGCTCGCGCTTGTCCTTGATGTTCTCCGGCTGGAGCCGGACGATCATCAGGGCGGCCTTGGCGATCTCGGTCTGGAAGTCCTCGTTCGCCTCCTCCAGGCCGTCGGGCTTGGCGAAGGTGAGAGAACCGACCTGGACGTCCTCGGGACGCAGCGGCAGGTTGGTGTTCATGTTCACCAGGCGCTTGCCCTTGGCCCACATCGTGTGCCGGAGCGTCTCCTTGGGCAGCGGGCCCAGGTCGCGCAGCAGGAACAGACCGGAGAACGGCACCAGCGTGAGCGCGCCCAGCATGGTGTTGCGGATCAGCGGCCGGCGGCCGATCGCGGACTCCTTGGCACCCTGCTTGAAGTCCGCGTGGACCTTCGCACGGACTTCGGGCGACGCCTCGATCGGGTGACGCTCGTCGGCGACCTCCGCGTCCGACATCAGCGTGCGCGCCCAGTGGACCGCGCCCGCGCCGATGCAGAACAGCGCCACGCCCAGCGTCAGGCCCAGCGCGAAGTTCATCGCGCTGATGTGCCCGAGCGGCCAGACGTAGATCGACTTGTCGTTCGGGATCGCCACGTAGGAGACGATGAAGCCGATGGTGGCCAGCATCGACACCGTGAACAGCATGGCGACGACGCGCTCGGACCGCCTGGCGGCCCGCTCGTCGACGTCCTGGATCCGGTGCTCGTGCGGCGGCAGGCCCGGGTCGGCGAACGGGTTCTTCTCGTCCGCGACGCCTACGGCGCCGTGCGCCGTGCCCTGCTCTGCGGGCAGGTTCTCTTCTGGAATGTCTTGGCTACTCATGACTTCTTGGCCTTTGCGGTCCGGGCGGCGACCCACACGGCGACGGCGATCAGCGCGCCGAGTCCGAAGATCCAAGCGAAGAGACCCTCACTGACCGGCCCGAGGCCGCCCAGCTCGAGACCGCCGGGGTTCTCCGTCTTGTCGCTGTTGACCGCGTTCAGGTACGCGATGATGTCCTTCTTGTTCTTCTCCGACATCGTGGTGTCGGGGAAGGAGGGCATGTTCTGCGGGCCGGTCTGCATGGCCTCGTAGATGTGCTTCGGCTGAACGCCCTCGAGGTCCGGGGCGAACTTGCCGTGCGTGAGCGCACCACCCTTGCCGGTGAAGTTGTGGCACTGCGCGCAGTTGGTGCGGAACAGCTCACCGCCCTTGGCGATGTCCGCGCCCTCCGGGCTGTACTGGTTCTTCGTCGGCACGGCGGGACCGGCGCCCAGGGAGGCGATGTACGCCGCCAGCTGGTCGATCTCGGCCTGGGTGTAGATGACCTTCTTGCGCGGGATCTGCGCGCCCGGCTGCTGTGCCGGCATGCGGCCGGTGCCGACCTGGAAGTCGACTGCCGCCGCGCCCACGCCCGCGAGGCTCGGACCGTCAGTGGTGCCCTGACCACCCTTGCCGTGGCAGCTTGCGCAGCCGACCTCGTAGAGCTTCTTGCCCTCCTCGATGGTGAGGGACTGGGCGGAGTCGTCGGCCTTCGCCTTGCTCGCGGGCGCGAACGCGGTGTACAGCCCCCCCGTGGCCGCCAGCGCGAGAAGTAGGACGACGACCGCCGCCAGCGGATGGCGTCGTCGTGCGGAGAGCTTTTTCACGGATTACCCCGGTGTCAGGATCTTCTGCGTCGATGCAATGCGGACTTGGATCGGTTCGTCGGCTACTTGATCAGGTAGATCGTGGCGAAGAGGCCGATCCAGACGACATCGACGAAGTGCCAGTAGTAGGACACGACGATGGCCGCGGTCGCCTGCTCGTGGGTGAACCTCCGGGCCGCGTAGGTGCGGCCGAGGACCAGCAGGAAGGCGATGAGACCGCCCGTCACGTGCAGGCCGTGGAAGCCGGTGGTCAGGTAGAACACCGAGCCGTACGGGTCGGAGGACAGGGAGAGCCCGTCCTCCTTCACCAGGCTGGTGTACTCGTAGATCTGACCGCCGATGAAGATCGCACCCATGATGAAGGTGAGGATGAACCACCCCCGGAGCTTCTTCACGTCACCGCGCTCCGCGGCGAAGACGCCGAGCTGGCAGGTGAGGGAGGAGAGCACCAGGATCGTGGTGTTCGCCGACGAGAAGGGGACGTTGAGGTGGTCCGCCATCTCCTTCCAGTGCGCCGGACCCGTCACCGATCGCAGGGTGAAGTACATCGCGAAGAGGGCCGCGAAGAACATCAGCTCGGAACTCAGCCAGATGATGGTTCCGACGCTGGTGAGGTTCGGCCTGTTGACCGACGGGTGCGCGTGCCCGGTTTCTACTGTCGTTGCTGTCGCCACGACCGACATTATGTCGGTCGCTTATCCCGCCCTCACTCCGGGGGGTGCCGTTCGGAGTGTCTGGGGGGTGTGTCCAGCCCGTATGGCCCATCGAAGACGTGTTCCAGGCGGTGTTGACCACGAGTCGGGAGGAGTAGCATCCGCGCCATCGGTACCCGGAAGTTCCCGATGAGTTCCCGACCAATGCTGTTCTGAGATGCGTGGAGGAACAATGCAGGCGACCGCCACGGTGCTGGTCTACAGCGACGACGCAGGCACCCGGGAGCAGGTCCGGCTGGCCACCGGCCGCAGGCCGGCCCAGGACGCGCCCGTCGTGGAGTTCCTGGAGTGCGCCACGCCCGCCGCGGTGCTCAAGGAGCTGGACAGGGGCGGGATCGACGTCTGCGTCCTGGACGGCGAGGCCGTGCCCATGGGCGGCATGGGACTGTGCCGGCAGATCAAGGACGAGGTGTTCCGGTGCCCGCCGGTGCTGCTGCTCATCGGCCGGCCCCAGGACGCGTGGCTGGCCACCTGGAGCCGGGCCGACGCGGCGGTGACGCTGCCGGTGGAGCCGGTGGAGTTCGCCGCCGCGCTGGCGGGGCTGCTGAGGAAGAAGGCGCTGGCGGGGGCCTGACGGCTTGGGACGGCCCGGTCCCGCGGCTCCGGGCCGCGCGCACACGAGGCGGGGGCCGCACACCGGTGCGGCCCCCGTTCCCTGCTCCCGGGTGGGTCGCCTCAGAGGCTCATCGGGCGCAGTACGGCCGTGTCCGTCCGGGTACCGGCGCCCTGGGCACCGCCGTGCAGGGCGCTGCCCTGCTGCCACTTCTGCCAGGCCAGGTTCCAGTCGCCGAAGCCGTTGTCGAAGGTCTCCATCGGCCGGCCGTTGGAGTTGACGACCTGGACGATGTCGCCCTCGTGGACGAAGTCGAAGAACCACTTGGCGTTGGGGGTGCTCATGCCGGTGCAGCCGTGGCTGACGTTGGCCATGCCCTGGGAGCCGACGGACCAGGGGGCGGCGTGGACGAACTCCCCGCTCCAGGTCACCCGGGCGGCGTAGTACACCGACAGGTCGTAGGAGTCCGACGAGCCCGCCGCGATGCCGATCGTCGAGCTCTTCATCCGCACGAGGTACTGCTTGGCCAGGATGACCTTGACGCCGTTGCGGGTCTCGAAGCCGGGCTTGCCCGTGGTGATGGGGATCTCCTTGACCTTCTCGTCGTTCCGGTACACCGTCAGCCGGTGCGCGGCGGCGTCGGTGACGGCGACGACGCGGTCGCCGGTGGTGAGGGTCAGCGGCTTGGCGGCGCCGCCCCACAGCCGGTCGCCGATCCGGATGTTCTCCAGGTCGCTGCGGACCGCGACGGTGGCGTGGGCGGGCCAGTAGCCCTTGGGACGGTAGTGCAGGTGCTTGTCGTCCACCCAGTACCAGGAGCCCTGCACGGCGGGCGTGGACTCGACCCGCAGGCCGCGCTCCACGACGGTGCGCTGGGCCTTGTCCTTGACGGGCTGGTCCAGTTCGGCCGTGATGGGCTGTCCGACGCCGTAGGTGCCCGCGTCCGGCCCGAACTTCACGTTCAGGTGCTTCTGGGCGGTGGGCTTGCTGGTGTCGAAGGTGAGGACCTTGCGGCCTGGTGCGCCGTCGTCGTCCTCCGTGCTCACCGTGACCGTGTAGTGGGTGCCCGCGGCCAGCGCCGAGGTGCTGTGCCAGCGGCTGCCGTCGGCGGCGAGCTCACCGGAGACGTGACGGCCCGTGGAGTCCGTGGCCGTGACGTCCGTGATGCGTCCGTCCGAGCTCTCGGCGGTGACCACCAGGGGCTTGTCCGGATCGGCCTTCTTCCCGGCGTCCGTGGGACCGCTGAAGGAGATCTCGTCCGCCGCGTCGTACGGGGTGGCGGCCAGCGGGTTGCCGCCCGGGCCGCAGGCGGTGGCGCCCGCGCCGAGGGCGGACACCAGCAGGGCGCAGCTGACGACGGTGCGGGTACGCGTGCGCGGAGTGGTGCTCATGGCATCACGCTAGGTAGCTCCGTCAACTTCGGCGCGATAAATCGACCGTTCGGGCGACGCTCGTCCGGCTCCCGTACACGGCTGCGGCGGGCTGCCGTGCGGCCGTGGGGGCGGCTCCCGTACGGCCGCGGAGGGCTGCCGTGCGGTGGCCGGCGTACGGCGTCGGCGGCTGCCGTGCGGTGCGCGGTGAGACCGCTGTGCGGCGGGAGGACGAGGAATGGGGCGGAGAACGAGGAACCCGGGCCCTCCCTGCGGAGGGCCCGGGTTCCCGGGTGTTCAGCGTGTCACTGGGTGCGGTTCTCACCGCGGTAGTACTCGAAGACCCAGCCCCACAGCCCGATCAGGACGAGCGGGGCGCCGAAGTACAGCAGCCACCAGCCGAGCGCCACGCCGAGGAAGGCGAGCGCGCCGCCGACGCCGAGGGCGAGCGGCTGCCAGCTGTGCGGGCTGAAGAAGCCCAGCTCGCCGGCGTCGTCCGCGACGTCGGCCTCCTTGTTGTCCTGAGCGCCGGCGTCCACCCGCTTGGCCGTGAAGCCCAGGTAGAAGCCGACCATGATGCTCAGGCCGAAGGACAGGAAGAGAGCGGTGGTGCCGGCAGGCTCCTTCGACCACACGCCATAGACGATGGCCATGACGAGGAGGAAGACGCTCAGCCAGATGAACATCTTGCCCTGGATCTTCACTTGCCGGCCTCCTTGCCACCAGCGAGGGCCTTCTCACCGTGACCGGCGTTCTCGAGCTGGTCGAGCGCGGCGATCTCCGGGTGGTGCAGGTCGAACGCCGGGGATTCACTGCGGATCCGCGGCAGGGTGAGGAAGTTGTGCCGCGGCGGCGGGCAGGAGGTCGCCCACTCGAGCGAGCGGCCGTAGCCCCACGGGTCGTCGACGCCGACCGGCTTGCCGTACTTGGCCGTCTTCCAGACGTTGTAGAAGAACGGCAGGATCGACAGGCCGAGCAGGAAGGAGAAGATCGTCGAGATCGTGTTCAGCGCGGTGAAGCCGTCGGCCGCCAGATAGTCGGCGTACCGGCGCGGCATGCCCTCGGCGCCCAGCCAGTGCTGGATCAGGAAGGTGCCGTGGAAGCCGATGAACAGCATCCAGAAGGTCATCTTGCCGAGTCGCTCGTCGAGCATCTTGCCGGTGAACTTCGGCCACCAGAAGTGGAAGCCGGAGAACATCGCAAAGACGACGGTGCCGAAGACGACGTAGTGGAAGTGGGCCACCACGAAGTACGAGTCGGAGATGTGGAAGTCCATCGGCGGCGAGGCCAGGATGACGCCGGTCAGACCACCGAAGGTGAAGGTGATCAGGAAGCCGGTCGCCCACAGCATCGGTGTCTCGAAGGACAGCGAGCCCTTCCACATGGTGCCGATCCAGTTGAAGAACTTCACACCGGTCGGTACCGCGATCAGGAAGGTCATGAAGGAGAAGAACGGCAGCAGCACACCGCCGGTGACGTACATGTGGTGGGCCCACACGGTCACGGACAGACCCGCGATGGCGATGGTCGCGCCGATCAGGCCCATGTAGCCGAACATCGGCTTGCGGGAGAAGACCGGGATGACCTCGCTGATGATGCCGAAGAACGGCAGCGCGATGATGTACACCTCTGGGTGTCCGAAGAACCAGAAGAGGTGCTGCCACAGCAGGGCTCCGCCGTTGGCGGCGTCGAAGACGTGGGCGCCGAACTTGCGGTCGGCCTCCAGCGCGAACAGGGCCGCGGCCAGGACCGGGAAGGCCAGCAGGACCAGCACCGCGGTCAGCAGCACGTTCCACACGAAGATCGGCATGCGGAACATGGTCATGCCCGGCGCGCGCATGCAGATGATCGTGGTGATGAAGTTGACCGAGCCGAGGATCGTGCCGAAGCCGGAGAAGGCCAGACCCATGATCCACATGTCGCCGCCGATGCCCGGCGAGTGCACCGCGTCCGAGAGCGGCGCGTAGGCGAACCAGCCGAAGTCGGCCGCGCCCTGCGGGGTGAGGAAGCCGCCCACCGCGATCAGCGAGCCGAACAGGTACAGCCAGTAGGCGAACATGTTCAGCCGGGGGAAGGCCACGTCCGGGGCGCCGATCTGCAGCGGCATGATCCAGTTCGTGAAGCCGGCGAACAGCGGCGTCGCGAACATCAGCAGCATGATCGTGCCGTGCATCGTGAACGCCTGGTTGAACTGCTCGTTCGACATGAACTGCAGGCCAGGACGGGCCAGCTCGGCGCGCATGATGAGCGCCATCACGCCGCCGATGCAGAAGAACGCGAACGACGTGACCAGATACAGCGTGCCGATCGTCTTGTGGTCAGTGGTCGTCAGCCACTTGATCACCACGTTGCCGGGCTGCTTGCGCCGCACCGGCTGTGCGCTCTCGTAAGAGCCCTCAGCCGCGGCGCCCTGAGGTTCGTTGAGGATGCTCACAGGTTGTTCGTCTCCCGGTTCTTCTCGTGGCTCGTCTGCGCGATGCCGGCGGGAACGTAACCGGTCTGCCCCTTCTTAGCGAGGTCCTTGAGGTGCTGCTCGTAACGGTCCGGCGAGACGACCTTCACGTTGAACAGCATCCGGGAGTGGTCCTGGCCGCAGAGCTCGGCGCACTTGCCCCGGAAGGTGCCCTCCTGGTTGGGGGTCACCTGGAAGGAGTTGGTGTGGCCGGGGATGACGTCCATCTTCATGAGGAACGGCAGCACCCAGAAGGAGTGGTTGACGTCCCGAGAGGTGAGGATGAAGCGGACGGTCTTGCCCTTGGGCAGCCACAGGGTCGGGCCGGGGTTGCCGTTCTGCGGGTTCCGCGTGCCCGGCGTGCCGTAGTCGTAGACACCGCCGGCGCTCGCCGGGAAGTCCTTCTTGAACCGGTCCGGAATGGCCAGCAGGTTCTTGTCGGTCTTCGCGTCACCGGTGGAACCCGCGACGGGCGCGACGTAGTTGAAGGCCCAGCTCCACTGGTAGCCGACGACGTTCACCGTCACGTCGGGCTTCTTGGATTCGTCGAGGAGCTTCGACTCGTCGCGGGCCGTGAAGTAGAAGAGCACCGAGACGATGATGAGCGGGACGACCGTGTACAGCGCCTCGATGGGCATGTTGTACCGGGTCTGCGGAGGGACCTCGACCTTGGTGCGGCTGCGCCGGTGGAAGAAAGCACTCCACAGGATCAGACCCCACACCAGCACGCCGACCGCGATCGCGGCCGCCCAGGAGCCCTGCCACAGGGAGAGGATCCGCGGAGCCTCTTCCGTGGTCGGGGTGGGCATACCCAGCCGGGGGAAGTCCTTGTATGTGCAACCGGTTGCGGTCGCCAGGACCAGGCCCGCAGTCAGTGCCTGCAGCAGCTTCCGCCGCATCGGGCGCCGCGGCGAGCGGTCGGAGCCGTTGGGACTCACGTAGCGCCTTCCCGAGAGTCTCGCCCGCGCGGTTGGCTGCGGCCTGCCTTCTCGCTGGTCGGTCGCCGCCCTGCGTCGGGCAGGGGTTTGGATGTTTATGCGGACCAAACCCTACTGGACGCCTTCCGGCGGGTCGCGGGGAGGGTGCCATACGCGCCGCGGGTCACCCTGAAGGGGTGGGATGCCCCCCGCTGGGCAGATATGTGACGGGGGTTGAGGCGTCCGGGGCACCCGCGCGTCCGTCCGCGCGACGGCTCGGCGGAACCGGTGCGTCCGCCCGCGCGACCGCCGCGATCCGGTGGGGGCCCGCCGCGCGGTTCCCCGCGCCCCTCCCGTGTCCCGGCAGGTCGTAGCGTTGCCGTGTGGTCTACTTCGACGCTGCTTCAGCCGTTCCCCTGCACCCCGTGGCCCGGCAGGCCCTCCTCGCCTCCCTGGACGAGGGCTGGGCCGATCCCGCGCGTCTCCACAAGGAGGGGAGGCGGGCGCGGTTGCTGCTGGACGCGGCCCGGGAGGCGATGGCCGAGGCGGTGGGGTGCCGGGCCGACGAGCTGAGCTTCACCGCCTCCGGCACCCGGGCCGTGCACACCGGGGTCGCGGGGGCGCTCGCCGGACGGCGCCGCGTCGGACGTCACCTGATCGTGTCAGCCGTCGAACACTCCTCGGTGCTCCATTCGGCCGAGGCCCACGAGGCGGAGGGCGGGACGGTCACCCGGGTCCCGGTCGACCGCGGGGGCTCGGTGGACGTCGTGTCGTACACGCAGGCGCTGCGGCCGGACACCGCGCTGGCCTGTCTCCAGTCGGCCAACCACGAGGTGGGCACCGAGCAGCCGGTGGCGGAGGTGGCCGGGGCGTGCCGGGCGGCGGGCGTGCCGCTGCTGGTGGACGCCGCCCAGTCGCTGGGCTGGGGCCCGGTGGCGGGCGACTGGTCGCTGCTGACGGCGAGCGCGCACAAGTGGGGCGGGCCGTCGGGGGTCGGGCTGCTCGTCGTGCGCAAGGGGGTGCGGTTCGCGGTCCGGGGGCCGGTGGACGAGCGGGAGTCGGGCCGGGCGGCGGGGTTCGAGGACATTCCGGCGATCGTGGCCGCGGCGGCGTCGCTGCGGGCGGTGCGGGCCGAGGCGGCCGGGGAGGCGGCGCGGCTGCGGGAGCTGACGGAGCGGATCCGGGCCCGGGTGCCGCGGCTGGTGCCGGACGTGGAGGTGGTGGGCGATCCGGTCCGCCGGCTGCCGGGCGTCGTCACCTTCTCCTGTCTGTACGTCGACGGGGAGGCGCTGCTGCACGAGCTGGACCGCGAGGGCTTCTCGGTCTCCTCCGGTTCCTCCTGCACGAGCAGCACACTGACGCCCAGCCACGTGCTGCGGGCGATGGGGGTGCTGAGCGAGGGCAACGTACGGGTGTCGCTGCCGCCGGGAACCGCCGAGGAGGACGTCGAGCGGTTCCTGGCGGTGCTGCCGGGGGCGGTGGCCGGGGTGCGGGACAAGCTCGGGGCGCCCGCCCCGGCGGCGGCCGCGCGCCGGGCGGAGCTGGTGCTGGACGCGCTCGGCAAGCGCTGCCCGATCCCGGTGATCGAGCTGGCCAAGGTCATCGGGGACGTCCCGGTCGGCGGCACGGTGCGGGTCCTGGCGGACGACGAGGCGGCGCGGCTGGACATCCCGGCGTGGTGCGAGATGCGCGGACAGGAGTACGTCGGCGAGGAGCCGGCGGACCAGGGCTCGGCCTACGTCGTCCGCCGGCTCGCCTGACGGAGCCGGTCGCGGGAGCCGTGGGGCGCGCCCCGGGCGGGGCGCGCCGGCTCGGACCGGACGCGGGGTCCGGGCGTCAGGCGAGGTGGGCGCGGACCTCGCGGGCCGCGTCGTCGCCGTAGGCCTTGGTGAAGCGCTCCATGAAGTGGGCGCGGCGCAGCTGGTACTCCTGGGTGCCGACGGTCTCGATCACCAGGGTGGCGAGCATGCAGCCGACCTGGGCGGCGCGCTCCAGGTCGACGCCCCAGGCGAGGCCGGAGAGGAAACCGGCGCGGAAGGCGTCGCCGACGCCCGTCGGGTCGGCCTTGCGCTCCTCGTCGGGGCAGCCGACCTCGATCGGGTCCTCGCCGACCCGCTCGATGCGCACGCCGCGGGCGCCGAGGGTGGTCACCCGGTGGCCGACGCGGCCGAGGATCTCGGTGTCGGTCCAGCCGGTCTTGGTCTCGATGAGGCCCTTCTCGTACTCGTTGGAGAACAGGTACGTCGCGCCGTCCAGCAGCGTCCGGATCTCCTCCCCGTCCATCCGGGCGATCTGCTGGGAGAAGTCGGCGGCGAACGGGATGGAGCGCGAGCGGCACTCCTCGGTGTGCCGGAGCATCGCCTCGGGGTCGTCGGCGCCGATCAGCACCAGGTCCAGGCCGCCGACCCGGTCCGCGACGGCCTTGAGCTCGATGAGCCGGGCCTCGCTCATCGCGCCGGTGTAGAAGGAGCCGATCTGGTTGTGGTCGGCGTCGGTGGTGCACACGAAGCGGGCGGTGTGCAGGGTCTCGGAGATGCGGACCGAGGCGGTGTCGACGCCGTGCCGGTCCAGCCAGGCGCGGTACTCGCCGAAGTCGGAACCCGCGGCGCCCACCAGGACCGGTTCGGAGCCGAGCTGACCCATGCCGAAGGCGATGTTGGCCGCGACCCCGCCGCGCCGCA
The DNA here is from genome assembly GCF_043079345.1 of Streptomyces sp. NPDC015220. NCBI lineage: Bacteria > Bacillati > Actinomycetota > Actinomycetes > Kitasatosporales > Streptomycetaceae > Streptomyces > Streptomyces sp. NPDC015220. Next base: position 336,724 of record NZ_JBIBUK010000001.1, read on the forward strand.
CGTCCAGCTGGTCGACGAGGAAGGAGAGCGAGACCGTGTGCAGCTGGTCCGCGACGAGCTGGTCGGCGAAACGGCCGGGGAACGTCATGAGATGGTCGGTGGCGATGGAGCCGGTGACTGCGATACGCACGGCGTGGACTCTCCTGCGGTAAGAGGGGCGCGCGTCAGCGCTCATTGGACGGGGGGTGGGACACGGCACGGCGGTTCGAGAGTTCACGCTACCGGGTCGAGACGAACGGTGAAGAGGGCGAAACTACCCGATAGTAGATCTTTCTGGGGCACCTGTGGCGTGTTTACGGTACGTCCATGACGAACCTCAGGACCCATGCCGCCCCCGCTCCGGCCGACGGCGACGACGACCTGGCCGAGCTGCGCGGGGACTGCGCCCGGATGGCCCCCCACTGGGCGGCTCCCGCTCCGCGTGCCGCCCGGCCGGTGCCGCCCTCCCGCATCCACGGGGTGTCCGTGCCGGCCTCCTCCGCCCGGCTGCTGGACGCGATGTCGGACTACGGGGACTGAGCGACCGGCGCGCGGGAGGGGAGCGGGAGGGGAACCGTGCGCTCCCCCGCCACGTCCCATCGCCGTCCTCCGTGAGGAGGACGCGGGACACGACCCGCCGCCCGGCCGCATCGTCGGGGCCGGGCCGGTCCCGGGGACCGACGCGCAGCCGAAGGAGCGATGCGGTGGACACCGAGCGACCCGACCACGACGACGCGGCCGAGGCCGCGCCCACGGGCACCCCCGCGGGCGGCGCCCAGAAGCCCTCGGGACGGCCGGGGGCACCGGGGCCCGAGGTCGCGCGGGAGACCGGCGGGCCGGACGGCACGGCCGCGGCCGGAACCGACGCCGGCCCCGAAGCCGCGACCGGGACCGGGCGGAAGCAGGGGGGCGGGGGCTGGTTCGGCCGGCGGCGGTCGCCGCTGGCCGCCGTGTCGGTCGCCGCCGCCGTGCTGCTGGTGGGGGGCGGCGGGGCGTATCTGGCGACGGGCGCGTCCGGCGGCGGTACGGAGCCGGTGGCGTCCGACGGGAACGGCACTCCCCCGCCGCTGGTCCTCGACGACTCCCCCGGGGCGAGCACGGGCGGCACCGGCGGCACCGGCGGCATCGCACCGGGCGAGCCGAACCCCTACGGCGTCACCTACCGGGCGGCCGGCCCGCTGCCCACCGGTCCCGGGTCGGCGCCGGTGTACGCGGCGCGCGGCGCGGTCTCCCGGGACGAGGTGGCCCGGCTCGCACGGGCGCTCGGCGTCGAGGGCACGCCGGTGGCCGACGCGCAGGCGTGGCGGATCGGGGCCGGGAAGGACGGGGCGGGCCCGCTGCTGCGGGTGAACCGGCAGGCGCCGGGGGGCTGGACGTTCAGCCGGTACGCGCCGGGCACCGACGACTGCAAGGGCGTGCTGTGCGCGCACGACCCGGGCACGCCCGCCGTCCACCCGGTGAGTGCGGCGGCCGCCCGGAAGGTGGCCGCGCCGGTGCTCGAGGCCGTGGGCCAGGACGACGCGAAGGTGGACGCGAGCCGGACCATGGGCGCCCAGCGGGTCGTCGACGCCGATCCGCGGATCGGCGGACTGCCCACCCACGGCTGGACGACGGACCTGGTGGTGGACGCCCAGGGCGAGTTGGTCGGCGGCAGCGGGCAGCTGAAGGCGCCGGTGAAGGCGGACACCTATCCGGTGCTGGGCGCGCGGGAGACGCTGGAGCTGATGAACGCGGCTCCCCGCACCGACCACCGCATGGGCATCGGCGGCTGCGCCGATCCCGTACCGCTGAAGGACCGCCTGGAGGCGCCGTGCGGCACGGCCGCCCGGGGCGACGCCCGGGGCGACGCCCTCACCGTCGAGACGGCCGTGTTCGGTCTGGCCTCGCACTTCTCGGACGGGCGGCGGACGCTGGTGCCCTCCTGGCTGTTCCAGGTGCGCGCGGCGGCCGGGGGGGACGGCTTCACGGTGGCGTATCCGGCCGTCGCCCCGGAGTACCTGGCCGGGGCCGCCACCGCGTCGGCGACGCCGTCCGGGCGGCCCGAGCCGCGGCCGAGCGGTTCGGCCACCGGCGCCCCGGTGACCCGGGAGGTGCCGGTGACGGGCTACCGCGCCCGGGGCGACGGTCTGACGGTGACCTTCGAGGGCGGTGTGTGCTCCGACTACGGGACGGCGGTGCGGCAGGGCTCCGACCGGGTGACGGTCACGGTGACCGAGACCCGGTGGCCGGACCGGGTCTGCATCGAGATCGCCAGGGTGTACCACCGGACGGTGCGCCTGGACCGGCCGCTCGGCGAGCGCGAGGTGGTCGGGCCGGGCGGGGCCCCGGTCCCACCGGAGCGGGCCGGCTCCGGGCTGCCCGGCTCGCCGCCGGCCGATGACGGCCGGCCCGTCGGGTGAGCGCGGGGCCGGGGCGCGTGCGGCCCGGCGCACACGGAAGGCGGCGGCCCCTGGAAGGGGGCCGCCGCCTTCTCCGTCAGGTCCCGCCGGGCGCCTCGCGCGAGTCCGCCCGGGTCCCGGTCAGCTGAAGGAGTCGCCGCAGGCGCAGGAACCGGTCGCGTTCGGGTTGTCGATCGTGAAGCCCTGCTTCTCGATGGTGTCCACGAAGTCGATGGTGGCGCCGCCCAGGTACGGGGCGCTCATGCGGTCGGTGACGACCTTGACGCCGTCGAAGTCCTTGACCACGTCGCCGTCGAGGGAGCGCTCGTCGAAGAAGAGCTGGTAGCGCAGGCCGGAGCAGCCGCCGGGCTGGACGGCGACACGCAGGGCGAGGTCGTCACGGCCTTCCTGGTCCAGCAGGGCCTTGACCTTCGACGCGGCGGCGTCGGTCAGAACGATGCCGTCGGTGACGGTGCTGGTCTCGTCCGATACGGACATCTACATCTCTCCCGGGTTGTACGGAGACTGCTTGCCGACGAGTGCAACCGGCAAGGCCGCGGATTCATTCCGGGCCGAGCACTTGCTTCGTTTTCTCTTGTCCATGCTCGTCCCCTTCATGCTCGCACACGGGCGCCGGGGCGGACAGCGCCCCGCGGGCGGGCGGGCCCGGCACGACGGCCACGGCAGGCGCCGCGGCCGGCCGGCGACCGGGATTCACGTCACACCGACGCAATGGGCATCGTCAAAGTGACGTGAAGCGGATATGATAGATAGCGTCAATTAGACGAAAAGTAGAAAGGGTGCGTGTCGTGACCACCGCCCAGCCCCAGGAGCTCGACGTCCAGCCGACGCCCCTCGCCCTGCTGCTGCTCGGCCGCGAGGCCGACCCGAGGAGCGAGCGCGGCGTCGAGTGTCCCGGTGACCTCCCCTCGCCTTCCGACCCGGACCTGGTGGCGCGCGCCCGCGCGGCCAAGGAGAAGCTCGGGGACAAGGTCTTCGTGCTCGGCCACCACTACCAGCGCGACGAGGTCATCCAGTTCGCGGACGTCACGGGCGACTCCTTCAAGCTGGCCCGGGACGCCGCGGCCCGGCCGGAGGCCGAGTACATCGTGTTCTGCGGTGTGCACTTCATGGCCGAGTCGGCGGACATCCTGACCGCCGACGAGCAGAAGGTCGTCCTGCCGGACCTGGCCGCCGGGTGCTCCATGGCCGACATGGCGACGGCCGAGCAGGTCGCCGAGTGCTGGGACGTGCTGACCGAGGCCGGCGTCGCCGACCAGGTCGTACCGGTGTCGTACATGAACTCCTCGGCCGACATCAAGGCGTTCACCGGCAAGCACGGCGGCACCATCTGCACCTCCTCCAACGCCAGGCGCGCCCTTGACTGGGCGTTCGAGCAGGGCGAGAAGGTCCTGTTCCTGCCCGACCAGCACCTGGGCCGCAACACGGCGGTGCGGGACATGGGCATGTCCCTGGAGGACTGCGTCGTCTACAACCCGCACCGGCCCAACGGCGGGCTGACCGCCGAGGAGCTGCGCGCCGCGAAGATGATCCTGTGGCGGGGCCACTGCTCGGTGCACGGCCGCTTCAGCCTGGAGTCGGTGAACGACGTCCGCGAGCGGATCCCGGGCGTGAACGTCCTGGTCCACCCCGAGTGCAAGCACGAGGTGGTCGCCGCCGCGGACCACGTCGGCTCGACCGAGCACATCATCAGGACGCTGGAGGCGGCCCCGGCCGGCTCCAAGTGGGCCATCGGCACCGAGCTCAACCTGGTACGCCGCCTGGCGAACCGTTTCGCCCCCGAGGGCAAGGAGATCGTCTTCCTCGACCGGACGGTCTGCTTCTGCTCGACCATGAACCGCATCGACCTGCCCCACCTGGTCTGGACCCTGGAGTCCCTGGCCGAGGGCAACCTGGTCAACCGCATCCAGGTCGACAAGGAGACCGAGGCGTTCGCCAAGCTGGCGCTGGAGCGGATGCTGGCGCTGCCGTAGCGGCGGCGCCGACAGCGGTGCCCCGGCCGCCGCCCAGCGAGCCGGGGCACCGCGGTACCGCACCCACGACGCTCACCACCGGCCCGATGGGGCGTGGGAGCAGCGCGACGGCCGGGTCTCCAGGAGACCCGGCCGTCGCCGTCACACGGCGTCAGACGCCCGCGGGCTCCAGCTCCTCCGCCTTCGCCTGCCGCTTGGCCGCGCGCTTCTTCGCCCGGCGCTCCTTGCGGAGCTCCAGCATGGCGTAGAGGGTCGGGACCAGCAGCAGGGTCAGCAGGGTGGAGGTGATCAGGCCGCCGATCACGACCACCGCCAGCGGCTGGGCTATGAAGCCACCCTGGCCGGTGACCCCCAGGGCCATCGGGAGCAGGGCGAAGATGGTCGCCAGGGCCGTCATCAGGATGGGCCGCAGCCGGTGCCGTCCGCCTTCCAGCACCGCCTCCACGACCCCGTACCCCTGCTTGCGGTACTGGTTGACGAGGTCGATCAGGACGATGGCGTTCGTCACCACGATGCCGATCAGCATCAGCATGCCGATCATCGCGGGGACGCCCATCGGGGTGCCGGTGATGATCAGCAGGCCGAGCGCGCCGGTGGCCGCGAACGGGATGGACACCAGCAGGATCAGCGGCTGCGCCAGCGAACGGAACGTCGCGACCAGCAGCATGAAGACGATCGCGATGGCCGCGAGCATCGCCAGGCCGAGGTTCTTGAACGCGTCGTTCTGGTCGGAGGTGACACCGCCGATCTCCGCCGTCGCGCCCGCCGGGAGCTTCAGCGCCTTGATCCTCGACTGGAGCTCGGTGCTGACCGCTCCGGTGTTGTCGCCGGTCGGCTTGGCGGTGACGGTCGCCGCGCGCCGACCGTCGATCCGGGTCATCGAGACCGGGCCGTCGACCAGGTTCACGGTGGCGACGTCACCCAGCTTCACCGGGCCCAGGCGCAGGTTCCTCAGCTCGTCCAGCGTCCGGGCCGGCTTGGCGGACCTGATGACGACGTCGCGCTCGGTGTCGTCCAGGATCGCCTTGGCGGCCGTGTTGCCCTTGACCGACTCGGCGACGGCCAGGCCCAGGGTCTGGTCGGTGAAGCCGGCCGCCGCCGCCTTGTCGTTGGCGCGGACCGAGATGCGGGGCACGCTCTGGGAGAGGTCGCTGGTGACGTCGGTGACGTCGTCCAGGCCGGCGACGGTCCGGCGGACCTGCTCCGCCGCCCGGCGCAGCGCGTCCTCGTCGGGCGCCTTGACGACCACCTTCAGGTCCTGGTCGCCGAAGCCGTCGCCGGCGTTGACCGTGGTGGCGCCGATGCCGGACAGCTTGTGCAGGCCGTCCTGGATGTGCTCGCGGACGTCGTCCGCGGACGCCGAGTCCTCCAGCATGATCTGGTAGGAGGCCTGGTTGCTGTCCGTGGAGCCGCCGAAGGCCGCCATGAAGCCGGAGGAGCCGATCGTGACCTGGTAGTCCTTGACGCCCTTCGTCGCGGCGAGCAGGTCCTCGACCTTCTTCGCCTGGGCGTCGGTCGCGGCCAGGCTGGTGCCGGGCTTCAGCTTCTGCTTGACGCTGAGGACCTTCTGGTCGCCGGAGTCGAAGAAGTTCGTCTTCAGCAGCGGGGTCATGCCGAAGGTGCCGACCAGCACCACCACCGCGATCAGCACACTGGTCAGACGGCGCCGGGTGGCGAAGCGCAGGACGGGGACGTAGACGCGCTGGAGGCGGCTGTTCGCCTCCTTCTCCTCGGCCCGGCGGCGGGCCTCCTCGGCCTCGGCGGGCGTGCCCTTCGGGGCGCGCAGGAACCAGTACGACAGCACCGGCACGACGGTCAGCGACACCAGCAGCGAGGCCAGCAGGGCGGCGGTGACGGTGAGGCTGAACGGCCCGAACAGCTCGCCCACCATGCCGCCGACCAGGCCGATCGGCAGGAACACGGCGACCGTGGTGAGCGTGGAGGAGGTCACCGCGCCGGCCACCTCGCGCACCGCGTTCAGGATGGCCTCGCGCCGCTCCTCGCCGTAGCCGAGGTGCCGCTTGATGTTCTCCAGGACCACGATCGAGTCGTCGACGACGCGCCCGATGGCGATGGTCAGCGCGCCCAGCGTCAGCATGTTCAGCGACAGGTCGCGGGTCCACAGCACGATCAGGGCCAGCACCACGGAGAGCGGGATGGACACCGCCGTGACCAGCGTGGAGCGGACCGAGGCCAGGAAGACCAGGATGACGAGGACCGCGAAGAGCAGACCCAGCGCACCCTCGGTGGTCAGGCCGTCGATGGACTTGGCGACGGCCGGGCCCTGGTCGCTGACCGTGGTGATCCTCGCGTCGCCGCCGAGCGCCTCGCGCAGGTCGGGCAGCTTGTCCTTGACCGCGTCCGAGATCGCGACGGCGCTGCCGTCGTGGTCCATGGTGACGGCGACGGCGACACTGGGCCTGCCGTCGGTGCGGGTGATGGAGTCGGCCTTGGCCGGCTCCTGCTTCACGGTGGCCACGTCGCCGAGGCGGACCGGCTTCTTCGCCGCGTCGCCCTGGCCGGCCACCATCAGGTCCTCGATCTGTCCCAGCGAGGTGAAGCCGCCGCCGACCTGGACGGTGCGGTTGGCGCCGCCCTCGTCGAAGGAGCCGGCCGGGACGGTGGCGCCGCCCGCCTGCAGGGCCTGGGACAGCGCGGCGGAGGTCAGGCCCGCCGCGGCCATCTTCCGGCCGTCCGGGGTGACGGTGACCTGGAGGTCCCGGACGCCGTCGACGTTGACCTGGCTGACCCCGTCGATGTTCTTCAGCTCCGGCACGACCGTCTTGTCGAGCTGGTCGGCCAGCGCCTGCTGGTCCTTGCCGGAGGTGACGGCCAGGACGACGGTCGGGATGTCGTCGGTCGAACCGGCGATGACCTGCGGGTCGACGTCGTCCGGGAGCTGGGCGCGGGAGCGGTTGACGGCCTGCTGGACGTCGGCGACGAGCTGCTGGGTGTTGTTGCCGTAGTCGAAGGACGCCGTGATCACGGCGCTGCCCTCACTGGCGGTCGAGGTGACGCCGGTGATGCCGTCGACGGCCTTGAGGTTGTTCTCCAGCGGCTCGACGACCTGCTTCTCCACCACGTCCGGGGAGGCGCCCTGGTAGGGCGCGAGCACGGACACGATGGGCAGCTCGATGCTGGGCAGCAGTTGCTGTTTGAGCTGGGGTATGGCGATCGCCCCGAAGACGAGCGCCACGACGGACACCAGTCCGATCAGGGCCCGTTGCGCGAGGCTGAACCTGGACAGCCAGGACATGGGTCAGGGTCTCTCTTCCGTGATCGGCGGTGAGCGGAGCAGGCGGCACGGGCGCGCAACTGCGCCCACCCCTACACCCTGGGTCATCGCCGGGGGGTGTTCCGTAGGCCCCTGGTCCATTTCCCTACGGCGCTCATACTCCCCGCGCAGTACGCCCGGGCCGAGGGCGCTCCACCCTCGGACGTAGCGGGGTGGAGGCGGCTCACTCCGCCCGGGGGCGGACCAGCCCGGACTCGTAGGCGATCACCACGAGCTGGGCGCGGTCGCGGGCGCCCAGCTTGGCCATGGCGCGGTTCACGTGCGTCTTGACGGTCAGCGGGCTGACCTCCAGGCGCTCGGCGATCTCGTCGTTGGAGTGCCCGCCGGCGACCTGGACGAGGACCTCGCGTTCGCGTCCGGTCAGTGCGCCCAGCCGGTCGGAGCGGGCCGGGTCGCGGCCGTCGTCGGCGTCGCCCTGTGCGAGGAACCGGGCGATCAGCCCCTTGGTGGCGGCCGGGGACAGCAGGGCCTCTCCCCCGGCGGCGATGCGGATGGCGTTCAGCAGCTCCTCGGGTTCGCTGCCCTTGCCGAGGAAGCCGGAGGCGCCCGCGCGCAGTGACTCCACGACGTAGTCGTCGACCTCGAAGGTGGTCAGGATGACCACGCGGACGTGGGCGAGGGCCGGGTCGGCGCTGATCAGGCGGGTGGCGGCGAGGCCGTCGGTGCCCGGCATGCGGATGTCCATGAGGACCACGTCGGCGCGTTCCTCCCCGGCCAGGCGCACCGCCTCGGCGCCGTCGCATGCCTCGCCGACCACCTCCATGTCGGGCTCGGAGTCGACGAGCACGCGGAAGGCGCTGCGCAGCAGGGCCTGGTCGTCGGCGAGCAGGACACGGATCGTCATGCGGCATCCCCCGGGGCGCGGGTGCGGGTCGTGACGGGAAGGATCGCATGGACGCGGAAGCCGCCGCCGTAGCGGGGGCCGGTGGTGAGGGCGCCGCCGAGGGCGGTGACCCGCTCCCGCATGCCGAGCAGCCCGTGGCCGCCGCCGGGTGCGGGTGCGTCACCGCCGCCGGCGCCGTCGTCGAGGACGGTGATCTCGACGTGCGGTCCCACGCGCACCACGCTGATCTCGGCCCTGGCGTCGGCGCCGGCGTGTTTGCGCACGTTGGTCAGGGCCTCCTGGACGATGCGGAACGCGGCCAGGTCGACGGCGGCGGGCAGGGGGGTGGCGCCGTCGGCGCGGGCGACCTCGATGTGCAGGCCGGCGCTGCGCAGGGTGCCGACGAGCTCGTCGAGGCGGTCCAGGCCGGGAGCGGGCTCGGTGGGGGCCTCGGGGTCGTCGGACTGCCTGAGCAGTCCGACGGTGGCGCGCAGCTCGTCCAGCGCGGACCGGCCGGCCTCCCGGACGTGGGCCAGGGCCTCCTTGGCCTGGTCGGGGCGCTTGTCCATCACATGGGCGGCGACTCCGGCCTGCACGTTGACCAGGGCGATGTGGTGGGCGACGACGTCGTGCAGGTCGCGGGCGATGCGCAGCCGCTCCTCGGCGACCCGGCGGCGGGCCTCCTCCTCGCGGGTGCGCTCGGCCCGCTCGGCGCGTTCCCGCATGGCCCGGACGAAGGCGCGGCGGCTGCGGACGGCGTCGCCGCCGGCGGCGGCCATGCCGGTCCAGGCGAAGATGGCGAGGTTCTCCTGGGCGTACCAGGGCAGCGGTCCGGCGAGCATGGCGGCGCCGGTGAGCAGGCTCATGGTGGGCAGTCCCAGGCGCCAGGTGGTGGTGCGGTCGGTGGCGGCGGCGACGGTGAAGAGCGCGACGACGGCCGACATGGCGACGGGGGAGCGCGGGTCGCCGGTGACGCACTCGACCAGCGAGACGCCGCCGGTGACGGCGAGGACGGTGCGCGGGGCGCGGCGGCGCAGGACGAGCGCGGCGGCGCCGAGGGTCATCAGGACCAGGCTGAGCGCCTCCGGCCGGCGCACGGCCCAGCTGACCCCGTGCTGGCCCCGTGGGTCCACGAAGGACCCGGCCACCATGCACACCAGAACCACGGCCGCGAGCGCCGCGTCCAGGGCGAGGGGGTGCGCCTTCATACGGCAGCGGGCGCGGTCGAGGGTGCTGTTCACGGCTGTGTGGGTCGCGGGGTCCATGTGCGGGGTCCGGCCGGGGGCGGCGGCGCTCACCGTCGTACGGCGGCGTCGGGCGTCGGCGCCGGGCGGCGAGCGGTCACCCGGGGATCAGACCGTCGTCGCTCAGCAGGTCCCGGACCTCCTCGAGGGTGGCGTCCGGGCCGGGCAGGATGAGCTCGGACGGCTCCAGCGAGTCGTCCGGGACGGCGTCGCCGAGCTCCCGGACCCTGTCGAGCAGGGCGCCCAGGGTGCGACGGAAGCCCGGGCCGTCGCCCTTCTCCATCTCGGCCAGGAGTTCGTCGTCCAGCTGGTCGAGCTCGGCGAGGTGGCCGTCGGCCAGCCTCACCTGCCCCTCCCCCATGATCCGTACGATCATGTCGCCCTCCTCGGCGGCGTGCGCCCCGGCTGTCGGTGACGTGGCCACGGCACGTGACGGCTCACGGCGCGCGGTGGCTCACTGCTTGTCGAAGCGGGGGGTGTCCTGCGGCTGCTGCTGGGGCTGCGCCTGGCCCTGGCCGCCCTCGATCGCCTGCTGCGGCGAGCCTCCGGCCAGCTCGGCCTTCATGCGCTGCAGTTCCAGCTCCACATCCGTACCACCGGAGAGCCGGTCCAGCTCGGCGGCGATGTCGTCCTTGGCCATGCCGGTGGGGTCGTCCAGGGCGCCGGAGGCGAGCAGTTCGTCGATCGCGCCGGCGCGGGCCTGGAGCTGCTGGGTCTTGTCCTCGGCGCGCTGGATGGCCAGGCCGACGTCGCCCATCTCCTCGGAGATGCCGGAGAACGCCTCGCCGATCCGGGTCTGCGCCTGGGCGGCGGTGTAGGTCGCCTTGATGGTCTCCTTCTTCGTGCGGAAGGCGTCCACCTTGGCCTGCAGGCGCTGAGCCGCCAGGGTGAGCTTCTCCTCCTCGCCCTGGAGGGTGGAGTGCTGCGTCTCCAGGTCCGTCACCTGCTGCTGGAGCGCGGCACGGCGGGAGAGCGCCTCGCGGGCCAGGTCCTCGCGGCCCAGCGCCAGCGCCTTACGGCCCTGGTCCTCCAGCTTGCCGGACTGCTGCCGCAACTGGTTCAGCTGGAGCTCGAGGCGCTTGCGGCTGGTCGCGACGTCGGCGACGCCGCGGCGCACCTTCTGCAGCAGCTCGAGCTGCTTCTGGTAGGAGTAATCGAGGGTCTCGCGCGGGTCCTCGGCCCGGTCAAGGGCCTTGTTCGCCTTCGCGCGGAAGATCATCCCCATACGCTTCATGACACCGCTCATGGGCTTCGCGCGCCCCCTTCTGACGGACTCCAGCTCACAGCTCTGCGACAGAACCCACAGTACGGGCCCTGCATCCATTACCGCACTGTTCGGGAGCGGATGCGGTCATCCCCAAGGACGACTGCGTACTGCTCCGCTCCGGCGCAGGGAGTAGGTGACCCCCGGGACCGCCGGACCGCCCGGGCGCGCCGTCCCCCTGTCCTCCTACAGACGACCGGTGTTGCCGGATCGTTCCCCGCCGGGCTGTGGTCCATGCGGGTCAAACCCTTACCCTTGGGATTTGTGTTCCGTAGCCGTGCCAAGGAAGAGAAGGCCCCGGCCGCCGACAAGGCGCCGGTGAGCATCTCCAAGCAGCCCCGTGACCCGCAGGCCCCCAAGGGCCGTCCCACCCCGAAGCGGAGTGAGGCCCAGTCCCAGCGACGCAGTGTCGCCACCACGTCGATGACGCGCAAGGACGCCGCCAAGCGGCAGCGCGAGGAGCGCCGCGTCCAGATGGAGCGGCAGCGCCAGGCGCTGGCGAGCGGCGACGAGCGCTACCTGCCGGCCCGGGACAAGGGCCCGGTGCGCCGGTTCGCGCGCGACTTCATCGACTCGCGGTTCAACATCGCGGAGTTCTTCCTGCCGATGGCCGTGGTCATCCTCGTGCTGAGCATGGTGCGGGTGGGCTACCTGCAGAACGTCGCGCTGCTGCTGTGGCTCGTGGTGATCGTCCTGATCGTGCTGGACTCGGTGGTCAGCGGCTTCCGGCTGAAGAAGCGGCTCGCCGAGCGCTTCCCGGACCAGAACAAGAAGGGCGCGGTCGCCTACGGCCTGATGCGCTCCCTGCAGATGCGACGGCTGAGGCTGCCCAAGCCGCAGGTCAAGCGGGGCGAGCGGCCCTGAGTACGACCGCTTTCCCGGGGGGTGGCGCGAACGTCCGGCCGCACGGGCCGGGCGGACTGCGCGAGGCCGTGCGGCAGGAGCTGGTCGCCCGGCAGCTGGAGGAGCAGATAGCCGGACGGTTCCCGGTCGGGCAGCGGCTGCGGGTGCTCGACGTGGGGATGGGCCGGGGCGCCCAGGCGCTGCGGCTGGCGCGGGCCGGTCATCAGGTGACCGGTCTGGAGCGCGACGAGGAGATGATCGCCGCGGCGCGCGCGGCGCTGGCCGGCGAGCCGGAGGGCATCCGGGAGCGGATGCGGATCGTCGAGGGCGACGGCCAGGAGACCGGGGTGCACTTCCTGCCCGGCGGCTTCGACGTGGTGCTGTGCCACGGCGTGCTGATGTACGTCGAGGAGCCGGACGCGCTGCTCGCCGGGCTGGCCCGGATGCTGGCACCGGGCGGTCTGCTGTCGCTGCTGGTGCGCAACGGCGACGCGCTGGCGCTGCGGCCCGGCCTGTCCGGCGACTGGGCGGGGGCGCTGGCCGCGTTCGACGCGACGGCGCACCTCCCCCATTCTCGAACGGACTCGAACGGGGGGACCCCCGCCCCTCTGGGGCCGGACGGTCGGGCGGACCGCCTCGCCGATCTGACGGCGACCCTCGCCGGGATCGGCGCGCCGCTGCACGCCTGGTACGGGGTGCGGGTCTTCACCGACACGGCGGCGGACGGCGCGGAGCCGCCGGCCGACATGACGGCGCTGCTGGACGCCGAGGAGCGGGCCGGGCGCACGGACCCGTACCGCTCGGTGGCCGCCCTGCTGCACCTGTGCGGGGTCCGCGGCTGAGACCGCCGGACGGCCGCGATCGCGTACCCCGGCCACCGCGGCCACGGCCGCGTACGACCGGTCATCGGCCACCGCGCACCGCCGGGCTCATCGGCCACCGCGCACCGCCGGGCCGCCACGGTCCCGGCCCGCCGATACCGCCTCCGGGGCTGCCCACCGCCGATCCGTCGCGAGCACGCACCGCCGGATCACCGCACGGTCCCAGCCCACCGGCAGCACTCCGGCGGACGCACACCGCCGGACCGTCGCGGCCACTCACCGCCGGACCGTCGCGGCCACTCACCGCCCGGCCGCCGCGCCGGCGCTCGTTCGGGTGAGCTTCGCGGGCCCGGTGCGCGGTACGGGGCCAGACTCGGATCATGGACGTCTCTCGTGCCCGGGCCCTGTCGCGCCGGCTGACCGGTCCCCTCACCGCCTCCGTCTGCTGTGCCGCGCTGCTGTCCGGGTGCGAGGGCCCGACGGCGCCCGAGGAGGCGGCCTCCGGGACCAAGGACGGGGCGTCGGCCACCCAGGACGTCCCCGGCGGCCGGCCGGCGGTCGCGCCCCGGAGCGCGAACGACCTCCAGAACGACTACCTCAGGGTGATCAGGGACGTGCTGCCGTCGGTCGTGCAGATCCAGGCCGGCAACGAACTGGGGTCGGGGGTCGTGTACGACGACAAGGGGCACATCGTCACCAACGCGCACGTCGTGGGGAACGAGAAGCGGTTCCACGTGACCACGGCCGGCAGCGAGGCGACGTTCACCGCCACCCTCGTCTCCTCCTATCCCGAGCAGGACCTCGCGGTGGTCAAGCTGGACAAGGTGCCGCACGGGCTGAAGGCGGCCTCCTTCGGCGACTCGGAGAAGGTCGAGGTCGGGCAGATCGTGCTGGCCATGGGTTCTCCGCTCGGGCTGTCGTCGAGCGTGACCCAGGGCATCGTGTCGGCGACCGGGCGCACCGTCAGCGAGGGACAGGGCGGTGGCGGCACGGGGGCGACGATCGCGAACATGGTGCAGACGTCGGCCGCGATCAACCCGGGCAACAGCGGGGGCGCGCTGGTGAACCTGGACGGCCAGGTCATCGGCATCCCGACGCTCGCCGCCACCGATCCCCAGCTCGGCGGCAGCGCCGCGCCCGGCATCGGCTTCGCCATCCCGGCGTCGATGGTGAAGACGATCGCCGGGCAGATCGTGAAGTACGGCAAGGTCGTCGACTCCGGCCGGGCCGCGCTCGGCATCACCGGGCGGACCGTCGTCGACTCGGCCTACCAGCCCGCCGGGGTCGCCGTCGCCGAGGTGAAGGCGGGCGGCGCGGCGGACCGGGCCGGCATCCGGGTCGGGGACATCATCACCCGGCTGGGCGGCACCGGCATCACCACGATCACCTCGCTGTCGGAGGCGCTGGCCGCCGACCGGCCGGGGCAGCGGACGACCGTGACGTTCACCCGCGACGGCGCACGGCGGACGGTGGCCGTGACGCTGGGCGAGCAGTGAGGCGACGGGTGGGCGGGGCGGCGGCCGGCGCCGCCCCGCCCACCCGGGGCACCGGCCCTCCGCCGGGCCGGGCCGTGCCCCACGAGCCCGGCGTGGTCCGGACGAGGGGCACCGGGTACTTCCGACCGGACCGGGTCGGGTCGGACCCGGAAGTCCGGCCTGATCCGGACCACGGCCCGAACCCGACCGGCCCGGACCGGGCAGCCCGGCCTGGTCCCGGCCGCGGCGGGCCGCGGCCTCAGGCCTCGGCGCCGTCGGCGTGCAGGCTCATCGGGCCGTAGATCTCCGTCGCGTCCTCGAACAGCCGCACCCGGTCCGCGCCGCCGTCGAGCAGGGCCTTCCAGTTCTCCCCGATCCAGGACTCGGCGTCGCCCTGCGTGGTGAACTCCTCCGGCTGCACCGCGGGCTGGACCTCCGTCCCGTCGGCCGCCTCGAACCGCCACGTCCATGCCGCCATGTACGCCTCCCTGATGTGAGCACACTGCACAGCGGGAGCCGGATCTTGGTCCGGCTCCTGCCCGCAGCCTAGCCGGGTGCGCAAGACCCGCGGCGACACGGGAAAATCGGGTCCGTGGACGTGACTCTGCTCGGCACCGGTGCCCCCGCGGGGCTTCCCCGCCCCCACTGCCCCTGCGCGGCCTGCGCGACGGCGCTCGGCGCGGACGCCCGGGCGGCGACCGCGCTGCTCGTGGACGGGGCTCTGCTGCTGGACCTGGTCCCCGGCGCGGCGCTGGCGGCCGCGCGCGCCGGGAGCTCGCTGGGCGGGGTGGCCCAGGTGCTGCTGACGCACCCGCACGACGGGCCCGCGGTCGAGGTGCCGGCCGGGCTGCCGCGGCCCGGCCGGGTGCCGGACGGGCGTGAGCTGGCCCTGCTGACGGGCCATCGGGTGCGGGCGGTGGCGATGGACTCGCCGGGCACCGGGTACGCGGTGACCGGACCGGACGGGCTGCGCCTGCTGTATCTGCCGCCGGGCGGCGCGCCGGCCGGTCTGGAGGAGGACACGGCGGAGACGTACGACATGGTGCTCGCGGACGTCGTGGGCCGGCCGGACGCGCTGGCGAAGCTGCGGGCGGTGGGCGCGGTGGGCCCGGCCACGGACGTCGTCGCGGTCCATCTGGACCACGACGTGCCGCCGGGGGCCGAGCTGCGCCGACGGCTCGCGGCGGCGGGCGCGCGGACCGTGCCGGACGGCACGACGCTGACGGTCGGGGCGTACGAGGACGTACCGGACGTGCCCCGGCGCACGCTGGTGCTCGGCGGGGCGCGGTCGGGCAAGTCGGTGGAGGCGGAGCGGCGGTTGGAGGCCTTCCCCGGCGTGCTGTACGTCGCCACGGGCGGCACCCGGGGCGGGGACACCGAGTGGGCGGCCCGGGTCGCCACGCACCGGGAGCGGCGGCCGGGCTCGTGGCGTACCGCGGAGACGTGCGACCTGGTTCCGCTGCTGGCGCAGGAGGGCCCTCCCCTCCTGGTCGACTGCCTGTCGCTGTGGCTGACGGACGCGATGGACTCGGTGGGCGCCTGGGACGACGCCGAGTGGGCGGACGGCGGCGAGCGGGCCCTGCGGGAACGGGTGGCCGCCCTGACGGCCGCCGTGCGGGCCACCTCCCGGACCCTGGTCGCCGTCTCCAACGAGGTCGGCTCGGGCATCGTCCCGGCCACCGCCTCCGGCCGCCGCTACCGCGACGAACTCGGCCGTCTGAACGCGGCCTTCGCCGCCGAGTGCGAGCAGGTGCTGCTGGTGGTGGCCGGCCAGCCGCTGGTGCTGCGCGGGTGAGGGCCGCCGGGGCCGGTGCCCGGGCGGGGACGGCGACGGGGGCCGGGGCGGCGGCGCGGGCCGGGCGCCGCGCCGGAGCGGGGGGCGGTCAGGCGACGTCCCTCCGGGCGACGACGCGGTAGGCGTTGGACAGACCGGGAGTACGGCGCAGCAGGGGGGACAGCAGGAGGTCCACCACCGACGCGGCGTCCACCAGGGGGCCGGTCGCGGCCGACAGGACGGCGCGCAGGGCGCGTTGGAGGGCGGACGGCGGGGTGTGGCGCCACGGCGCGTCGGGTGCGGGCAGGAGGCGGGCGAAGGCCAGGGCGAGGGCCGCCGAGAGGTCGTTCGGGGTGTGCGGGGTCCGGCGGTCGGTGACGAGGACCGTGCAGCCGGCCGACTCCAGTTCCGCGCGGAGGTTGCGCAGGGGCAGCAGGTGCAGGTGGCGGGGCTGGCCGTGCGGCAGCCACCACTTGCCCAGCAGCAGGGCGAACGCGCTGCGCGGGTCGGGCAACTCGATCAGCAGGTGGCCGCCGGGGCGCAGCGCGGCGAGGGCCCCGCGCAGTTCGGCGCGGGGGTCCGGGGCGTGCGCCAGGTGGTGGAAGACGCTGACCACGTCGTAGCGCCCGCGCAGGCGGGCGGCGATGTGCGGGTCGGCCAGATGGCCGACGTGGGCCTCCTCGATCCGCCCGGCCGCCCGGGCCCGCTCCACGCGCGGGGTCGGGTCCAGGCCGTCGAAGGAGGTGTACGGGAACACCTCCCGCGCCGCGGCCGGGAAGTGGGCGTGGCCGGTGCCGACGTCGAGCCAGCTCTCCGGTTCCCCCACGTCGCGCAGCAGGCGTGCGTCGCCGCGGTGCCGGCGGTGGCTGCGGCGGGCGGCGAGCACCGGGTCCGGGAGACCGTCGGGGTCGCTCTCGTCGAGGTCCCGGTGGTAGAAGGCCAGGCCCGCCGGGGTGAGCCGGGGGTTCTGGAAGGCGTGCCCGCAGTCCCGGCACTGGTCGAGGGCGAACGTGCCGGGTTTGCGCTGGAGCAGGTCCGGGGCGCGCAGCCGGGTGCGCAGCCGGGCCGAGCCGCACCAGGGGCAGTCGGTGCGGCGCGGCTCGTGGAACCGGTCCGTCCCCCGGGCGAGTTCGGCGGCGTACGCGATGCGACGGGGGTCGTAGACCCGCGGGGCGTACGGCAGGGGCGGCATGGGCGGCTCCCGGTGGTGCGTCGGGTCGTACGACGGCCGGGACGCACCGACCCGCCCACCGACGACAATTCACATCAAAGGGAACGTATGGGATCACGCTCCCGGGCGGGAAGAGGCCGTACGGGTGTGGCGGCGACGTGGCTCGGCCGTGTCCGACCGGGGCCGGTACTGTTCGGCGAATGAGCTCGCTGAATCTCGACGACTTCACCGATCTGATCGAGCGTCCCGACGGCGGTGTGCGCCGTGATGCCGAGGCGCGCCGGGAGCGTCAGAGCGTGCCGCCCGGCGCGCTGGGCCGCCTCGACGACCTGGGTGAGTGGCTGGCCGCGGCGCAGGGCGCCGTGCCGGTGCGGCCGGTCGAACGGCCGCGGGTCGTTCTCTTCGCCGGCGACCACGGCATCGCCCGGCACGGCGTGTCGGCGCGGTCGGCGGGCGGCGCCGAGCAGTTGGTGCGGGCGGTGCTGGACGGCGGGCGGCCGGTGTCCGTGCTGGCGCGGCGGCTCGGGGTGCCGGTGCGGGTGGTCGACATGGCGCTGGACTGCCCGCCGGAGGCGCTGCCCGCGGACGTCGTACGGCACCGGGTGCGGCGCGGCAGCGGGCGCATCGACGTCGAGGACGCGCTGACGCTCGAGGAGGCGGAGGCCGCCTTCCGGGCCGGGGTCGCGGTGGCCGACGAGGAGGCCGACTCCGGTACGGACCTGGTGGTGCTCGGCGATGTGAGCGTGGGCGGGACCACCCCGGCGGCCGTGCTGGTCGCGGCGCTGTGCGGGACGGACGCGTCCGTGGTGACCGGGCGCGGCGGGGAGCCGATCGACGATCTGGCGTGGATGCGCAAGTGCGCCGCGATCCGGGACGCGCTGCGCCGGGCGCGGCCGGTGCTCGGGGACCAGTTGCGGCTGCTGGCCGCGGTGGGCGGGGCCGACCTCGCGGCGACGACCGGCTTCCTGCTCCAGTGCGCGGTGCGCAAGCTGCCGGTGATCCTGGACGGCGTGGTCTCGGCCGCGTGCGCGCTGGTGGGCCAGCGGGTGGCGTTCCGGGCGCCCGACTGGTGGCTGGCGGGGCACGCCGGCGGGGAGCCGGGGCAGGCCAAGGCGCTGGACCGGATGGCCCTTGAGCCGCTGCTCGACCACGGGGTGCGGGTCGGCGAGGGCGCGGGCGCGCTGCTGGCCCTGCCCCTGGTCCAGGCCGCGGCGGCGCTGGCGGCGGAGCTGCCCGAGACGCCCGCCCGGCCGGAGGAGGACGGGAAGGACGTCGAAGGGGGCGCGGAGGCGGAGCACGCCGAGGAGGCCTGACCCGGCCGCGACGGCAGGCGGCCGGTCACCCGCCGGGAACGGAAAAGAGCGTTCCGCCGGGGTGGCGCCCATATGATCGATCTTCATGGGAGATGCCCGATTCGCGGCGCGCCAGGTGCGGGACGCGCCCCGCACGACCGGCACGGGACGGCCCGCCGCGAACACGACGGGGCCCGTCGGCGCCGCCGCGGGCCCCGGTGGGAAGGCCGCGCGTCCCGGCGGCACCGCGCGGACGGCCGGCGGCGCCGCCTCTCGGCGGGCCGCCGCGTCCGCCGTCTGGTACCTGCGGGCCGTCGCGTCCGTCAACTTCCTCAGCGCGGTCTGGGTGTCCCTGGGCCAGGACGTGCGGCGGCACAACCAGGAGAACCTGTTCACGCCCTACCTGCTGACCGCTGGCTTCGCCTCCGGCGTGTTCACCGCCTTCCTGGCCGTCACCATGCGACGGCGCAAGCGGGCCGCCTGGATCCTGAACCTCGGACTGAGCGGGCCGTTCCTCGCGCTGTTCGCGTACTCGATGACGTTCCCGGAGATCCGCGGCAGCGCGCAGAACTGGATCTCCCTGGCGCTGACCGCCGCGTTCGTCACCGCGCTGCTGGTGGGCCGCCGCGAGTTCTACGCCCGGGGCGACCGCGCCAACCCCCGGCTCGCCGCCGGCGTCGCGGCGGCCGGGCTGCTGGTGGCCTCGGCGCTCGCCACCCTGCTGGTGACGGTCACCAACCAGGCGCCGGACGCGGCCCGTTCGTCCTACCTCCAGCGCTGGCACTACGGCACGCTGCGGCTGGTGTCGGTCGCCGCCTCCGAGGCCCGTTTCCCCGGCATCGCCACTCCCAACTGGGCTGACGTCGCCGTCAACGTCCTGTCCACGGCCCTGGTGCTGGCCGTCCTCTACGCCGCCTTCCGCTCCCGGCGCGCCGTCGACCCGCTCACCGCGGACGACGAGAAGCGGCTGCGGGCGCTGCTGGAACGGCACGGCGAGCGGGACTCGCTGGGCTACTTCGCGCTGCGCCGGGAGAAGAGCGTCATCTGGTCGCCGACCGGCAAGGCGGCCGTCGCCTACCGCGTGCTGGGCGGGGTGTCCCTGGCCTCCGGGGACCCGCTCGGCGACCCGGAGGCCTGGCCGGGCGCGATCGGGCCGTGGCTGGCCGAGGCCCGCGCGCACGGCTGGATCCCGGCCGTGGTGGGCGCGGGCGAGGAGGCGGGCACGGTGTACGCGCGACACGGCCTGGACGCGCTGGAACTGGGCGACGAGGCCGTGGTGGAGATCGCCGAGTTCAGCCTGGAGGGACGGGCCATGCGCACCGTGCGCCAGGCGTACAACCGCGTGCGCCGGGCCGGGTACACGGTGCGCATCCGCCGCCACGAGGACGTCCCGGCCGACGAGATGGCCTATCTGGTCGAACGGGCGGACGACTGGCGTGACGGGGCTACCGAGCGCGGGTTCAGCATGGCGCTGGGCCGGCTCGGGGACCCGGCGGACGGGCGGTGCGCGGTCCTGGAGTGCCACGACGCCCGCGGCGAGCTGCGGGCCCTGCTCTCCTTCGTGCCCTGGGGACCGTGCGGGCTCTCGCTCGACCTCATGCGCCGCGACCGGCGGGCCGAGAACGGGATCGTGGAGTTCATGGTGCTGGACCTGCTGCTGCGCGCCCGGGACCTCGGGATCACCCAGGTCTCGCTGAACTTCGCCATGTTCCGTTCGGTCTTCGAACGCGGGGCGCGGCTCGGCGCCGGTCCGGTGCTCCGGCTGTGGCGGTCGCTGCTCGGACTCTTCTCCCGCTGGTGGCAGATCGAGTCGCTGTACCGCGCCAACGCCAAGTACCGGCCCGCCTGGGAGCCGAGGTTCCTGCTCTTCGAGAAGAGCGCGGACCTGCCGCGCATCGGCCTCGCGGCAGCGCGCGCGGAGGGGTTCCTGGCACCGCCGGGACGGCCCGGGCGGCCGCGCCGCGGACAGCTGGAGACGCGCCGATGAGGACCGCCCGGTGACCGGGCCC
Organism: Streptomyces sp. NPDC015220; assembly: GCF_043079345.1. Classification (NCBI taxonomy): domain Bacteria; kingdom Bacillati; phylum Actinomycetota; class Actinomycetes; order Kitasatosporales; family Streptomycetaceae; genus Streptomyces; species Streptomyces sp. NPDC015220. Next base: position 357,086 of record NZ_JBIBUK010000001.1, read on the forward strand.
GCCCTCTGGGCCCGCGCCGAGTGGGGAGTGCTGTACGCCGCCGTGCGCGGGTCGCCGGCCGGGCGCGGGCCGCGGGCGGTCGCGGCGACGCTCGCCGCGGTCTGCCTGACCGCGCTGCTGCACTTCGCGCAGAGCCGGCCCTGGGGGTACGGGCTCGTGCAGCGGATCGGGGCGGTACGGGCCGAGGACCCGCTGTGGCTGGCGCTGCTGCGCACCCCGCTGTCGCTGTTCGTCCCGGCGCTGGACCTGCCGGTGTGGGGCGCGCTGGCGCAGATCCTGTGCGTGTTCGGCGTCGCCGAGGTCTGCCTGGGCCGGCGCCGCACGCTCGCCGTGGCCTATGTCGCCACGCTGGCCGGCACCCTGTACGCGCGCGCCGGCGTCGCGCTCGGCCCGCACCGGCCGCTGGGCCTGCCCGGCACGGACGCGCACGTGGTGGACACCGGCCCGTCCGCCGCCGTGGTGGGGCTCGCGGTCTACGTCGGCCTGCGCTACGGCGCCTTCGTCACGGCGGCCGCGGTGACCGCGGCGATGGTGGTCGAGGTGGTACTGAAGGAGAATCTGGCCGGCCGGGAACACCTGGCGGCGATCACGGCCGTGGCGCTGGTGTGCGCGCTGTCCGCTGCCCGGCGCCGGTGGCCGAACGGGCGGCGCCGGGCCGTCCGCTCCCGGTCCGGGCCCGGCGGCCGGACCGCCCGCGCGTCCGGCCCGCCGCCGGTCCGGCCCTGACCGCGGGCCGGGGAGCCGCCCGGCGCCGGCCGGGGCGACAGGCGCTCGGCCGGGCCCGGCCCGGGCACGCGGGCGGCGACCGCAGCGGCGTCGGGTACCGGTCGAGGCGGACGCGGGACGCTTCGTCCCTCCCGAGCTCCGCCCGCCCGTCCGCGGGCGTGCGGCCCTCCCGTAGGCTGCCCGCGTGTCCGCCCCCGCCTCGACCCCCGCGCTGCCCGGCCTCCGCTTCGCCTTCGGAACGCTGACCGTCCTCCCGGTCCGGGTGAGCCGCTGGGACCGGGAGGCGGCGCGCGGCGGAATGCTGTGCGCTCCGCTGGCCGGGCTGGTGGTCGGCGCGGCGGCGGCGGCCGTGGGCCTGCTGCTGCTGTGCTGCGGCGCGGGCCCGCTGCTCGCCGCCGTCGCCACCGCCGCCGTGCCCGCCGTGCTGACCCGCGGCCTGCACCTGGACGGCCTCGCCGACACCGCCGACGGGCTCGGCAGCGGCAAGCCCGCCGAGGACGCGCTGCGCATCATGAAGCAGTCGGACATCGGCCCCTTCGGGGTCATCTCCATCGTGTTCGTGCTGCTCGCCCAGGTGGCCGCCCTGGCGCAGGCCTACGCCGACTCGTGGGCCCGGGGCGCCCTGGCCGCCGTCGTCTCGGCGACCGCCGCCCGGCTGGCGCTCACCCTGGCCGCCCGCACCGGGGTGCCGGCCGCCCGGCCCGAGGGGCTGGGCGCGGCGGTCGCGGGCGTGGTCCCGGGCGCCGGCGCCCTCGGCGCCGCCCTCGCGGTCACGGCGGCGGCCACCGCGGCCGGGGCCGGCCTCGGGACGCGCCCCGCCCTGCTCTCGGCGGGCGCGGTGCTCGCCGCGCTCGCCGCCGCCGAACTCCTCCTGCGGCACTGCACGCGCCGCTTCGGCGGCGTGACCGGTGACGTCTTCGGCGCCCTCGCCGAGACGGCTGCCACCACCGCGCTGGTCCTCGTGTCACTGGGCTGAAACGATCCGGGCCGCTCTCTCCGCGGGCGCGCGCCGCCCCGCTAGTCTGGGCCGCCGAACAGACACGCGATCGGGGGGACGTCCGTGCTGAAGCTGCGCCGCGCCGTGGCCTGGCTCATCGACTTCGCGCTGGTGGTCGCGGCGGCCTGCGTGCTGGCCGTGCTCACCTTCCACCGGATCTCCGCGCTGGTCACCGACGTACCGGAACTCGCCACCCGCAGCGGCCTGGACCTGCTCTCCTCGCGCGGCGACGTCCTCGGCGCCTCGGAGCGGTTCGGGTTGTCGCTGTGGGACAGGACGGTGCAGTACGTCGAGGAGGCGTTCGGGCTGCTGGTCCTCGCCACCTTCCTGTACCAGTGGGTCTGCCTCGCCCTGGCCGGGCGGACGGTCGGCAAGGGGCTGCTCGGCCTGCGGGTCGCGCCCGTCGGGCCGTTCCCCGCGCGCCGGGCGCGTCCGGCCGCGCTGCGGGCCGCCGTCACCACCGCCGCCGACGTCGCCGTCTACGCCGTCGCCTGCGTGCTGCTGATCGAGGGTCACCTCCTGCTGTCGGTGCTGGTGTGGCTGCTGGCGGTGCTGGTCTTCCTGCTCAACGCCGTGCCGGTGCTGCTGCCCGCCCGGCGGTCGCTGGCCGACCGGGTCGCGGGCACGGTGGTCAGCGGCCTCGGCCTGCCCCCCGCCCCCGGCACACCGGGCGGCCCGGGCCACAACCCGCCCACCGGACCCGGTTACGGCCCGCCCGCGTATCCGGGCTACGGGACCACCGGCGGCCCCGGCCACGGCGACCCCGCCGGTCCGGGCTACGGCCCACCCACCGGTGGCCACGCGGGCGGACCCGGCTACGGCCCACCCGCCGGCCCGGGCTACGGCAACCCGGGCGGGCCCGGCCGCGGCACCACCGCCGGACCCGGCTTCAGCACGCCCGGCGCCACACCCCCAGCTCGTACTTCTTGAGCAGCGAGCTCAGGCGCAGGCGGCTGGAGGAGGCGCAGAAACTGCTCGTCGGCAGCTCGTACTCGACGTGGAACACCGCCTTGCCGGCCGCGACGAACGGCTTCAGCGCGTCGCACTCGCCGTACTGCGCGCACTGTTCGTTGACCGCGAAGTCGAAGTCCCCCACCAGCTCCGGGATCTGGTCCAGGTCGTTCTTCAGACCCACCGACATGCCCCGCTCGTGGGCCAGCCGGGCGACGAGCCGGTTGTAGCGGAGCTGGTCGGACGCCTTCAGGGGGAAGCCGGTGCGGTTCTTGTAGCCGTCCATGTTGTCCGGCTCCACCGCGTCGAAGCCCTTCTCACGGCACATGTCGAGGCGGGCCGCCATCAGGGGCTCCAGCACGTCGGTACGGCGGATGTCGAGCCAGCGCTCGCCCTTCCAGCCGTTGCCCTCGCCGAGCACCGACCTGGGGAACTTCCCCGCGTCCGGCCGGAACTCCTCCCAGGCGCCGGTGGAGACGTAGCAGATGACCTTGCGGCCGGCGCGGTGCAGCGCGGTGACGGTCGCCCGGGAGTGGTCGAAGCCGTCGATGTCGTAGACCGTCGCCCGGACGGAGGTGTCGAGCCGGCCGCTGAGCTGCCACTGCCAGCTCGTGCCGGGGCGCGGCCGCCAGCGGGCGTCGGCGGACGGTCCGGCGCCGGCGGACGAACCGCCGCCCTCGCCGGAGCCGCCGCCCGCGGGCGAACCGCCGCCGTCGTCCGGCCGGCCGGCGCAGCCGGCGAGCAGCAGGAGCGGGAGCGCGACGGCCGGGAGGAACCGGCGTCGCGACCTGCGGGGCGTGGGGTGATGCGGGGGAACGTGCACCCGACGATCATCGCCGATCCGCCCCGCGTCCCCGGGAGTTGCCCCGGACACACGCTCAGCGGCCGCCGCGCGGACGACCGCGCGGGACCGCGGCGGCACCGGTCGGCGGCCGCCCGCCGGTCCGACCGGCACGGCGACGCGCGTAGGCTCGTGGCGGGTATTTGCCCGCCCGGGTGGAGACCGCACCGCAGGAGGCATCTAGGGTCGGTCGTCGGGCCGGTCGACCCACCCGTATTCGGCCACACCAAATTCCACAGGGAAGCGAGATTTCACCACCGTGACTGCTCTCACTCTCAGCACCGCCGCGGTGCCCGGCCTGCGCGCCGACGCGATCGTCGTCGGTGTCGCCAAGGGCGCCAACGGCCCGGTCGTCGCACCGGGCGCCGAGGCCGTCGACGCGGCGTACGACGGCAGGCTCGCCGTCGTCCTGGAGACCCTCGGCGCCACCGGTGCCGAGGGCGAGGCGACGAAGCTGCCCGCGCCGTCCGGTTTCAAGGCCCCGATCGTGCTGGCGGTCGGCCTGGGCGCCGAGCCCGAGAAGGACGCCGGCTACGGCGCCGAGGCGCTGCGCCGGGCCGCCGGCACGGCCGCCCGCGCGCTCTTCGGGGCGAAGAAGGCCGCGTTCGCGCTGCCGCTCGCCGACGCCGCGGCCGTCGGTGCGGTCGGTGAGGGCGCGCTGCTCGGCGCGTACTCCTTCGACGCGTACAAGGAGAACGGCAAGGACGCCAAGGGCCGGCCCGCCAAGGCGCCGCTCGCCGACGTCGTGCTGCTCGGCGGCAAGCCCCGCGACCGCGCCCACAAGGACGCGGTCGAGCGCGCCCTCGCGCTCTCCGAGGAGCTCAACCGCGCCCGCGACCTGGTCAACACGCCGCCCAACGACCTCAACCCGGCCGCCTTCGCCGCCCTCGCGCAGGACGCCGCCAAGGCGAACGGCCTGAAGATCCAGGTGCTCGACGAGAAGGCCCTCACCAAGGGCGGCTACGGCGGCATCCTGGGCGTCGGCTCCGGCTCGGCGTCGGCCCCGCGGCTGGTGAAGCTGTCGTACAGCAGCCCCAAGGCGAAGAAGCACCTGGCGTTCGTCGGCAAGGGCATCACCTACGACTCGGGCGGCATCTCCCTCAAGCCGGCCGGCCACAACGAGACGATGAAGTGCGACATGGCCGGCGCCGCCGCCGTGCTGGCCGCCGTCGTCACCGCCGCCCGGCTGGGCCTGGAGGTCAACGTCACCGGCTGGCTGGCACTGGCCGAGAACATGCCCTCCGGCTCCGCCGTCCGCCCCGGTGACGTGCTGCGCATGTTCAGCGGCAAGACGGTGGAGGTGCTCAACACCGACGCCGAGGGCCGGCTGGTGCTCGCGGACGCCCTGTGGGCGGCCTCGCAGGAGAAGCCGGACGCGATCATCGACGTCGCGACCCTGACCGGCGCGATGATGGTGGCGCTCGGCAACCGCGTCTTCGGCGTCATGGCCAACGACGACGCCTTCCGCGGCGCGGTCCACGAGGCCGCCGGGGAGGTCGGCGAGGAGGCCTGGCCGATGCCGCTGCCGGAGCACCTGCGCAAGGGCATGGACTCCCCCGTCGCCGACATCGCCAACATGGGCGAGCGCATGGGCGGCGGCCTGGTCGCCGGTCTGTTCCTGCGCGAGTTCGTCGGCGAGGGCATCACCTGGGCGCACCTGGACATCGCCGGGCCCGCCTTCAACGAGGGCGGTCCGTTCGGCTACACGCCGAAGGGCGGCACCGGTACCGCGGTGCGGACGCTGGTGCGCGTCGCCGAGCTCACCGCCGCGGGTGACCTGGGCTGAGGTTCGTCCCTCCGCCACGACGGCCTCGGGCGCCCTGTGCGCCCGGGGCTGTTTTGTCCGGTTGCGCCCCGCGGGTGGCACGTCTCACACCCCGGCCCGGCGTCTCGCTCGCCCCCGACAAGTGCGAAGATGGAGCCCGGCAGGACAGGGCCCCCACCTAAGGGCCGAAGAACGAGCGGCCGGACACCAGCCGCCAGCCGGTCACCGACGACCGGCGTACGGCGCACATGCATGGAGGACGTGACGTGGCGAACGACGCCAGCACCGTTTTCGACCTAGTGATCCTCGGCGGTGGTAGCGGTGGTTACGCCGCGGCCCTGCGCGGGGCTCAGCTGGGCCTGGACGTCGCCCTGATCGAGAAGGACAAGGTCGGCGGTACCTGCCTGCACCGGGGTTGCATCCCCACCAAGGCCCTGCTGCACGCGGGCGAGATCGCCGACCAGGCCCGCGAGAGCGAGCAGTTCGGTGTCAAGGCCACCTTCGAGGGCATCGACGTACCGGCCGTCCACAAGTACAAGGACGACGTGATCTCGGGCCTGTACAAGGGGCTCCAGGGGCTCATCGCCTCCCGCAAGGTGACCTACATCGAGGGTGAGGGCCGGCTGTCCTCCCCCACCTCCGTCGACGTGAACGGGCAGCGGATCCAGGGCCGTCACATCCTCCTGGCGACCGGTTCCGTGCCGAAGTCCCTGCCGGGCCTGGAGATCGACGGCAACCGCATCATCTCCTCCGACCACGCCCTCGTCCTGGACCGCGTGCCGCAGTCCGCGATCATCCTGGGCGGCGGCGTGATCGGCGTCGAGTTCGCCTCCGCCTGGAAGTCCTTCGGCGCCGACGTCACGGTCGTCGAGGGCCTCAAGCACCTGGTCCCGGTGGAGGACGAGAACTCCTCGAAGCTGCTGGAGCGCGCCTTCCGCAAGCGCGGGATCAAGTTCAGCCTCGGCACCTTCTTCCAGAAGGCCGAGTACACCCAGGACGGCGTCAAGGTCACCCTCGCCGACGGCAAGGAGTTCGAGGCCGAGGTCCTGCTCGTCGCCGTCGGCCGCGGCCCGGTCTCCCAGGGCCTGGGCTACGAGGAGGCCGGGGTCGCCATGGACCGCGGCTACGTCCTCGTCGACGAGTACATGCGCACCAACGTCGAGACCATCTCCGCCGTCGGTGACCTGGTTCCCACGCTCCAGCTCGCGCACGTCGGCTTCGCCGAGGGCATCCTGGTGGCGGAGCGCCTGGCCGGCCTCAAGGTCGTCCCGATCGACTACGACGGTGTCCCGCGGGTGACGTACTGCCACCCGGAGGTCGCCTCCGTCGGCATCACCGAGGCCAAGGCCAAGGAGCTCTACGGCGCGGACAAGGTCGTCGCCCTGAAGTACAACCTGGCGGGCAACGGCAAGAGCAAGATCCTGAAGACCGCGGGCGAGATCAAGCTCGTCCAGGTCAAGGACGGTGCGGTGGTCGGCGTCCACATGGTCGGCGACCGCATGGGCGAGCAGGTCGGCGAGGCCCAGCTCATCTACAACTGGGAGGCGCTGCCGGCCGAGGTCGCCCAGCTCGTACACGCCCACCCGACGCAGAACGAGGCGCTCGGCGAGGCCCACCTGGCGCTGGCCGGCAAGCCGCTGCACTCCCACGACTGACGCCCTCAGTCATCGGGCGCGACGACACAGACTTCCGCACTTCGTAAGGAGCAACCGAAACCATGGCGGTTTCCGTAACCCTTCCCGCGCTCGGCGAGAGCGTCACCGAGGGCACTGTCACCCGCTGGCTGAAGGCCGAGGGCGAGCGCGTCGAGGCCGACGAGCCGCTGCTCGAGGTCTCGACCGACAAGGTCGACACCGAGATCCCCTCGCCCGCCGCCGGCGTGCTGGCCTCCATCAAGGTCGCCGAGGACGAGACCGTAGAGGTCGGCGCCGAGCTGGCCGTCATCGACGACGGCTCGGGCGCCCCCGCGGCCGCCCCGGCGCCCGCCACCGAGGCCGCCCCCGAGCCGGCCCCGGCCCCGACCGAGACGGCCGCCCCCGCCGCCCAGGCCCCGGCCGCGCCCGCCACCGAGCAGGCCGCCCCCGCCCCGGCGCCGACCGCCGAGGCGGCCGCCGGCGCCGGTTCCGCCGAGGGCACGGACGTGGTCCTGCCCGCGCTCGGCGAGTCCGTCACCGAGGGCACCGTCACCCGCTGGCTGAAGTCGGTCGGCGACTCCGTCGAGGCCGACGAGCCGCTGCTCGAGGTCTCCACGGACAAGGTCGACACCGAGATCCCGGCGCCCACCTCCGGTGTGCTCCTGGAGATCGTGGTCGGCGAGGACGAGACCGCCGAGGTCGGCGCCAAGCTCGCCGTCATCGGCGCCCCGGGCGCCGCTCCCGCGGCAGCTCCGGCCCCCGCCGCCCCGGCCCCGGCCCCCGCCGCCGAGGCTCCCGCCCCGGCCCCCGCGGCTCCGGCCGCTCCGGCTCCGGCCCCGCAGGCCCCGGCCGCTCCGGCCCCGGCGCCCGCCCCGGCTCCGCAGGCCCCCGCCGCCCCGGCTCCGGCCCCGCAGGCCCCGGCCGCTCCGGCCCCGGCGCCCGCCCCGGCTCCGGCGGCTGCCCCGGCCGCGCCCGCTCCGGCCGCCCAGGCGACCGACGAGGGCGCGTACGTCACCCCCCTGGTGCGCAAGCTCGCCGCCGAGAACGGCGTCGACCTGGCCGCCGTCAAGGGCACCGGCGTCGGCGGCCGGATCCGCAAGCAGGACGTGCTCGCCGCCGCCGAGGCCGCGAAGGCCGCCCCGGCTCCGGCCGCTGCCGCCGCCGCGCCCGCCGCGAAGAAGGCCCCCGCCCTGGAGGCCTCCCCGCTGCGCGGCCAGACCGTCAAGATGCCGCGCATCCGCAAGGTCATCGGCGACAACATGGTCAAGGCGCTGCACGAGCAGGCGCAGCTGTCCTCGGTGGTCGAGGTCGACGTGACCCGCCTGATGCGGCTGCGCGCCCGGGCGAAGGACTCCTTCGCGGCGCGCGAGGGCGTCAAGCTCTCCCCGATGCCGTTCTTCGTCAAGGCGGCCGCGCAGGCGCTGAAGGCCCACCCGGTCATCAACGCCAAGATCAACGAGGCCGAGGGGACCATCACCTACTTCGACACCGAGAACATCGGTATCGCGGTGGACTCCGAGAAGGGCCTGATGACCCCGGTCATCAAGCACGCCGGCGACCTCAACATCGCCGGTATCGCCAAGGCCACGGCCGAGCTCGCGGGCAAGGTCCGGGCCAGCAAGATCACTCCGGACGAGCTGTCCGGCGCGACCTTCACCATCTCCAACACGGGTTCGCGCGGCGCGCTGTTCGACACGATCATCGTGCCGCCGGGCCAGGTCGCGATCCTCGGCATCGGCGCCACCGTCAAGCGCCCGGCCGTGATCGAGACCGAGGAGGGCACGGTCATCGGCGTCCGCGACATGACCTACCTGACCCTCTCCTACGACCACCGTCTGGTGGACGGCGCCGACGCGGCCCGTTACCTGACGGCGGTCAAGGCGATCCTGGAGGCGGGCGAGTTCGAGGTCGAGCTCGGCCTCTGACGCGGACCGCGGGACCCGCACGAGATCGAACTCGGGCCCCGGTCCTCCCCCTCCCGGGAACGCCTGGGAACAGCTGTACGGCGCCCCCGTCCGGAGCACTCCGGGCGGGGGCGCCGCGTTTGCCGTTTCTTGGCCATCACGGCGTGTAAGCCTCGTCTCACCTGCACGAAAGCGCACGTATGAGCCCTTCCGCCCCGCGCCGACCGCCGTATTGTTACTCAACGTCAAACGCCCCAGGGGGCCGCCGGGTCCCGTTTTAAGGAGCCCTCATGACCGCGCCCGTCGTCCACTCGCTGCGCGAACAGATCCGCGAGCACATCGTGGAGGGGATCGTCAGCGGGCGCTGGAAGCCGGGCGAGCGGATCGTGGAGCGGCGGATCGCCACCGAACTGGAGGTCAGCCAGACGCCCGTGCGGGAAGCACTGCGGGAACTGGAGTCGCTGCGGCTGATCGAGTCCGCGCCGAACAAGGGCGTCCGGGTGCGCAACCTGACCGCCGCCGACCTGGAGGAGAGCTACCCCGTGCGGGCCGGCCTGGAGGCCATCGCGGCGGAGCTGGCGGCGGAGCGGCTGGCCGAGGACTGCTCGGCCCTGGAACCGCACGTCAGCGCGCTCTACGAGGCCGACCGGCGAGCCGACGGCACCGCCCAGGTGCGGCACACGGTGGGCTTCCACCGCGAGCTGGTGCGCGCGGCCGGCAACTCGGTGCTGCTGCACACCTGGGAGGGCCTGGGGATCGAGGTCTTCACCGCGCTCTCGATCCGCTGGCTGGGCACCGTCCAGCAGTCGTACGCCGAGGAGCACGAGGAACTGGTGCAGGCGTTCCGCCGACGCGACCCGCGCATCCCCGAGCTGGTGAAGGCGCACGTCCTGGGGTGCGCGCCCCGGCCGTGAAACGGCCCCGGACTGCCTCGGAGCGAGTCGCACCAGCGCCCCGGCGGCCCGTGTCCGACCAGTCGAGCACTTCCCCGCTCACCTGCGGAAACCCTTCGAAAACAAGGCACCGGGTGCCTGTGGGACAGGCACCCGGTGCCTACTTTCTCGGAATCGAGAGGTTTTCGCCCTCAACCCTTTGATCGATCATCGATCAGGGGGTTACAGTCACCGACGGGCCACGCGCCGGAGCCGCACAAACGATTTCGCGCGCCGGGGCCCCGCGCCCTGTCCTGCCAAAGACCAAGGGCACCCCCGAACCCTTACGCAGATGAGGGAACCCCCCTTCGACTGAGGAAGGCGGCGACATGACCGACCCCAACGCCATCCAGCCGAGCGAGCTCGACCAGCTCCCGGACCGCGACCCCGAGGAGACCGCCGAGTGGCGGGCCTCCCTGGACGCCGTTGCCAAGGCGGCCGGGCCGCACCGTGCCGCGTACCTGATGCGCCGCACGCTGGAGCGCGCCGAGGGCGCCGGCGTCACCCTGCCCAAGCTCCTCGAGACGGACTACGTCAACTCCATCCCGACCGCCGCCGAGCCGGCCGTCCCCGGTGACGAGGCCATGGAGGCCCGGATCACCGCGTGGAACCGCTGGAACGCGGCCGCGATGGTCACCCGTGGCGCGAAGCACGGCGTCGGCGGCCACATCGCCACCTTCGCCTCGGCCGCCTGGCTCTACGAGACCGGCTTCAACCACTTCTTCCACGGCAAGGAGGGCGACGGCTCCGGCGACCAGCTGTACATCCAGGGCCACGCCTCTCCCGGCATCTACGCCCGCGCCTTCCTCGACGGACGGCTGAGCGAACAGCAGCTGGACAACTTCCGCCAGGAGGCGGGCGGCAACGGCCTGCCGTCCTACCCGCACCCGCGCCGACTGCCCTGGCTGTGGGAGTTCCCGACCGTCTCGATGGGCCTCGGCCCGCTGTCGGCGATCTACCAGGCGCGCTTCAACCGCTACCTCACCAACCGCGGCATCAAGGACGTCTCGTCCTCGCACGTGTGGGCGTTCCTCGGCGACGGCGAGATGGACGAGCCCGAGTCGACGGCGGCCCTCGCGCTGGCCGCCCGCGAGGAGCTGGACAACCTCACCTTCGTCATCAACTGCAACCTGCAGCGCCTGGACGGCCCGGTCCGCGCCAACTTCAAGATCGTGCAGGAGCTGGAGGCCCAGTTCCGCGGCGCCGGCTGGAACGTCGTCAAGACCCTGTGGGGCTCCGCCTGGGACGAGCTGTTCGCCCTGGACACCACGGGCGCGCTGGTACGCCGGCTGCGCGAGGTACCGGACGCGCAGGTGCAGACGTACCAGACCCGTGACGCCGCCTACATCCGCGAGGACTTCTTCGGCAAGGACCCGGCGCTCGCCGAGATGGCGAAGCTGCTGAGCGACGACAAGATCATCGAGGTCTTCCACTTCTCGCGCGGCGGCCACGAGTCCCGCAAGGTCTACGCCGCCTACAAGGCCGCCCTGGAGCACAAGGGCGCCCCGACGGTGATCCTCGCCCAGACGGTCAAGGGCCACACCCTCGGCAGCGGCTTCGCGTCGAAGAACGCCAACCACCAGATGAAGAAGCTCTCGGTGGACGAGTTCAAGCAGATGCGCGACCTGCTGGAGCTGCCCATCTCCGACAGCCAGTTCGTCGACGGCCAGGTCCCCTACGGCCACCCGGGCGCCGACTCCCCCGAGGTCCGCTACCTCCAGGAGCGCCGCGCGGCCCTCGGCGGCCCCGCCCCGGCCCGCCGGGTCCAGCCCCTCGCGCCGCTGCCGGCCCCGGCCGACAAGGCGTTCGCCTCCTTCGACAAGGGCTCCGGCTCGCAGAACGTGGCCACCACCATGGCCTTCGTCCGCCTGGTCAAGGACCTGGTCCGCGACAAGGAGACGGGCAGGCGCTGGGTGCCGATCGTCCCCGACGAGGCGCGCACCTTCGGCATGGAGAGCCTGTTCCCCTCCCTCGGCATCTACTCGCCCAAGGGCCAGACGTACGAGCCGGTCGACCGCGACCAGCTGATGTACTACAAGGAGGCCAAGAACGGCCAGATCCTCAACGAGGGGATCACCGAGGCCGGCTCGATGGCCGACTTCATCGCCGCTTCGTCGTCGTACGCGACGCACGGCGAGGCGATGATCCCGTTCTACATCTTCTACTCGATGTTCGGCTGGCAGCGCACCGCCGACCAGATGTGGCAGCTCGGCGACCAGCTCGGCCGCGGCTTCCTCGTCGGCGCCACGGCCGGCCGTACGACGCTGACGGGTGAGGGCCTCCAGCACGCCGACGGCCACTCGCCGGTCATCGCGGCGACCAACCCGGCGGCGCTGTCGTACGACCCGGCGTTCGCGTACGAGATCGCGGTCATCGTCAAGGAGGGTCTGCGCCGGATGTACGGCGAGGCCGCCGAGGGCGAGGACCAGAACGTCTTCTACTACCTCACCGTCTACAACGAGCCGCTGCCGCAGCCGGCGAAGCCCGCGGGCGCCGGTGTGGACGAGGGCATCGTCAAGGGCCTGTACCGGTTCAACACGGCCGAGACCGCTGGTCTGACCGCTCCGGCGAACGCCCCCCGGATCCAGCTCCTGGGTTCCGGCACGGCGATCCACTGGGCCCTGGAGGCCCAGAAGCTCCTCTCCGAGGAGTGGGGCGTGGCCGCCGACGTGTGGTCCGCGACCTCCTGGGGCGAGCTGCGCCGGGACGCCATGGAGGCCGACGCGGCACTGCTGCGCGGCGAGGAGCGGGTGCCGTACGTCCGGCGGGCGCTGCAGGGCGCCGAGGGCCCGGTCCTGGCCGTGTCCGACTACATGCGCCAGGTCCCGGACCAGATCGCGCAGTGGGTCGAGCAGGACTACTCCTCGCTGGGCGCCGACGGCTTCGGTCTGTCGGACACCCGTGAGGCCGCCCGCCGCCACTTCGGCGTCGACGCCCAGTCGATCGTCGTCGCCGCCCTGGCCCAGCTGGCCCGGCGCGGCGAGGTGAAGGCCTCGGCGGTCAAGGAGGCCCGGGAGAAGTACGGCCTGTAAGGACCGGGTACGACCAGGACGAAGGGGCACGGTTTCGGCCGTGCCCCTTCGTCGTCGGTGGGGGGCGGCATCATGAGGTCATGCGTGCCGCCCGTCTGATCAGAATGGTGCTGCTGTTGCAGTCCCGGCCGTCCATGACCGCGGCCGAGCTGGCCCGGGAGCTGGAGGTGTCGGAGCGCACCGTCACCCGGGACGCGCAGGCCCTGTCTGCGGCGGGCGTGCCGGTCTACGCCGACCGGGGGCGGGCCGGGGGGTACCGGCTGATCGGCGGCTACCGTACCCGGCTCACCGGCCTGGCCCGCGACGAGGCCGAGGCGTTGTTCCTCAGCGGTGTGCCGGGGGCGCTGACGGAGATGGGCCTGCGGGACGCCGCGTCGGCCGCCCGGCTGAAGGTGTCCGCCGCGCTGCTCCCCGGCCTGCGCGACGCCTCCCGCACGGCGGCTCAGCGCTTCCACCTGGACGCGCCGAACTGGTTCCGGGAGCCGGAGACGCCCGAGTCGCTGCCGGCGGTCGCCGGGGCGGTGTGGGACGACCGGCGCGTGGTCGCGCGCTACCGGCGCGGGGAGCGGGAGGCGGTACGGGACCTGGAGCCGTACGGGCTCGTCCTGAAGGCCGGCGTGTGGTACCTGTGCGCCCGCGTGCCGGAGCCGGGCGGGGACGGTGCGCGGGGCGGGGACGGTGCGCGGGGCGGGGACGGTGCGCGGGGCGGGGACGGCGGGAGCGACCGGCACGGCCGGGACGACGCCCGGGGCGGGGGCGGCGTCTTCCGGGTCTACCGGATCGACCGGTTCACGGCGGTCACCGCCGGTGAGTCGCGGTTCAGCCGGGACGCGGAGTTCGACCTGCCCGCCTTCTGGGCCGAGCACTCCGCGCGGTTCGCCCGTTCCATCCTGCGCGCCGAGGTCGTCGTGCTGCTGTCCGAGGAGGGAGTGCGCAGGCTTGCGCACGCGGTGGACCCGGTGGCGGCCCGGGAGGCCCTGGCCGGCGCGGACGCCCCCGACGAGGACGGACGGGTGCGGGTGACGCTTCCGGTGGAGTCCGAGGATGTCGCCCACGACCAGCTCTCCTCGCTCGGCCCGGAGGCCGAGGTGCTGGCCCCGCGAACGCTGCGGGAGCGGTTCGCCCGGGACGCGGCTCGGCTCGCCCGGATGTACGACACCTGATCCTCGGCCGGGGGCGCGCCCCCGGGGCGCGTGAACTCGTCCGTGGGGCGGGTGGGGTGCGTGTAACGATCCGCTGTACTCCGCGTGCGCCCCCTGGGCCGAGGGCCGATGCTTGACCCGTGATGGACGAGACGGAGTTCTGGGAGCTGATCGACGCCGCGCGCGGGGCCGCCGAGGGGGACCCGGAGGAGCAGGCCGACCTGCTCGTGGAGCGGTTGCTCGACCGCGAACCCGAGGTGGTCCTGGACTTCGCGCGCCATTTCGAATCCCGTTACAACCGGGCCTACCGCTGGGACCTGTGGGGCGCCGCCTGGGTGCTGCTCGACGGGGCGAGCGACGACGCGTTCGACTACTTCCGGTGCTGGCTGATCGGCCAGGGCCGGGAGGTCTTCGAGGGGGCCCTGCACGACCCGGACTCGCTCGCCGACCTGCTGGGCGACTTCGACGAGGAGATCGACGGCGACGGCGAGGAACTGGGTTACGCGGCCGACGAGGCGTACGAGCAGCTCACCGGCACCGTCGCTCCCGACCTCGGCGTCCCGCCCGCCCCGGCCGAGCCGGAGGGCACGCCGGTCGAGTTCGAGGACGACCGGGCGCTCGCCCAGCGCTATCCCCGGCTGTGGGACCGGTTCCGCGAGTAGCGCCACGCGCGCCCGCGCCCCGTGCGGGTCACGCCGCCGACCGCCGTCGCTCCCCCCGCCGCTCCCCGGGGTTCAGTACCTGCCCTGCAGCCGTGCCGCGGCCTCGCGGATCGCCGGCAGGCGGACCGCCAGGGCCGCGCCCGGGCAGTTGGTCGGGAAGCCGTCCGTGTGACCGGCGAGGGCCGGGAGCAGCGCGGTGGTGCCCGGCTGGTACCGGCTGAGGCGGTTGCTGGAGACCAGCGCGACGCTCGCGCGCGGGTCGACGCCGGCCAGGCCCAGCTTCCAGGCGGCCAGCGCGGCGATCGCGTCCGTCATGACTTGCGGCACGGGTGCTCCGGCGGTGAACGTGCCGATCGCCGCTATGCCCGCGGTGCGGTGGTTGAAGCCCTGGGTGTGGGCTCCGGTGACGGCACGGTCGACACCTCCGGCGCGCCCCTCGTATATGGTGCCGCAGCGGTCGACGAGGAAGTTGTAGCCGATGTCGTCCCACTGGCGGACGCCCGTCTGACCCGCGTACAGATGGCGGATGACGGACGGGGCGTCGGCGCAGGCGTAGCCGTTGGGCGAGTCGGTGTGGTGGACGAACACGGCGACGACCTTGTCGTCGTAGCGCGGGGGCGGCTGCGCGTGCCGCGCGGTGGCGTCCAGCCAGACCGACCTGGGCAGGATGCGCGGCCTGGGCGCGCCGTGCGCGGACATGCCGGACCGGGGCTCGACCGCAGGCGCGGAGCCCGCCGCGGGCGCCTGTGCGTGCGCCGGCGAGGTGAGCGTACGGTCGACGCCCCGGGCGCCCACCAGCAGTCCGCCGACGGCGGCGGCCGGCAGACAGCACAGCAGCGCCACGCCGGCGCCACGCAACCGCCGGGGACGCCGGCGGGCCGTGGCGGCTCGGCGCGGTCCCCGTGGACTCCGTCGGAGCCGGGCGCGCCCGGCCTTCCCCTCTGCACGCATGAGCCCACTGTCACCCCCATCCGGTCCGCCCGCGATGTGTGGTGTGCCACCTGGTGGAACCATCGTCCTGGTCCGGGACGTTTCTGCGGGTACACGTACGCGTGGTCGGTTTCCGGGCGCACGTACGCGTGACCGATCGCCGGGCCCGTCCCGCGCGTGTCCGGGTCCGGGAGAAAGGCGGCCTGAGTGGACCTGCTCGATCTCGTGCTGTTGCTGGTGATCCTCCTCTACGCGGCCTCCGGTTACCGGCGCGGGCTGGTGGCCGGCTGCGTCTCCCTGGCCGGGTTCGTCGGCGGCGCGGTCGTCGGCGTGTGGGTGCTGCCCTGGGTGATGGGCCTGGTCACCCGGGGGACGGCGACGGCGACCGTCACCGCCGTGCTCACGGTGCTGGTGCCCGCGGTGGTGGGCCACGAGCTGGCGGGGCGGCTGGCGTTGCGGCTGCGGCGCGAGCTGGACCGCGGGCCGCTGCGGGTGGCCGACGGGATCGGCGGGGCCGCCGCGAACGCGGTGGCGGTACTGATCGTGGCGTGGGTGGCCGCGAGCGTCCTGGGCGCCTCCTCCTCCCCGGTGGTGACCACGGCGATACGCGACTCGAAACTGCTGGGCACCGTGCAGAACGCGATGCCGGACACCACTCCGGCCTGGTTCTCGCGGGCCACCTCCGCGCTCACGGAGGCCGGCTTCCCCCAGGTCTTCAACCCGTTCGAGAACGAGCCGGCGACGGGCGTCGCCGAGCCCTCGGGCGACAGCGTGACGGCCGGCGTGACGCGGGCCGCCCGGCTCAGCACGGTGAAGATCGAGGGCTCCTCGGGCAACCAGGGCCGCGAGGGCAGCGGTTTCGTGTTCGCGAGCCGGCACGTGATGACCAACGCGCACGTGGTGGCGGGCATCGACCAGCCGTTCGTGCGGATCGGCGGTGTCGGTCGGTCGTACGAGGCACGGGTGGTGCTGTTCGATCCGGACCGGGACGTGGCCGTGCTCTACGTCCCCGGTCTGCGCGCCCCCGTCCTGCGGTTCGACGGCGCCGCGGCGCGCGGCGCCCCGGCCGTCGTCGCGGGCTATCCGCAGGACGGCGGCCTGAACCTGCAGGCGGCGACGGTGGCCAACCGGATCCGGGCGACGGGCCAGAACATCTACAACGACGCCACCGTCACCCGTGAGATCTACTCGATCCGCTCCACCGTCCGGCCCGGCAACTCCGGCGGCCCGCTGCTGACCACCGACGGCCGCGTCTACGGTGTGGTCTTCGCCCGCTCCACGTCCAACAGCGGGACGGGTTACGTGCTGACGGCGGCCGAGGTCGCCCCGGACGCGCTGCGGGCGGCGACGGCGACGACCCCGGTGGACACGGGCGCGCTGGTCACCTCCTGAGGCACGGCGCGGACGCCGGGGCCGTCGCCGGGGCGCGGAGGTCAGACGGAGCGGCCCATGAACACGTCGTCGACGTACTCGCCCTCGATCAGGAACTCCTCCGGCAGGATCCCCTCGACGACGTAGCCCTCTGACTCGTACAGCTTGCGGGCCGGGGTGTTGTGCCCCAGCACCCGGAGGGTGATGCGCCGCGCGCCCTGCCGCCGGGCCTCGTCCCGGCCGGCCCGCAGCAGGGCCCGGCCGACTCCGGCGCCCCGTGCCCGGTCGGCGACGGCCAGGCCCCGGATCTGGCGGACGTGCGCGTTGCACTCCAGCGGCGTGGCGAAGGCCAGTCGGAGGTAGCCGACGACGGCGCCCGCCACCTCGGCCACGATGATCTGGTCCGGCCCGGAACGCTCGGTGAAGAAGGGCTCGTACGGCGGCTGCGGACGCGGCTGCACGGAGTGCAGCGGGGACCAGGTGGCGCGGTCGAGCCGTGCCAGGGCCTCCTCGTCGACGAGGGTGGCGGGACGTATGTGCGGAACCGGCATGGCGGTCACTCTACGGCGCGGACGTGCGGCGCTCACCGGGGTTTTCGCGGCGCAGCGGGCAGGATGGGGACATGGAACGTTCGCGAATCGCGGTGGCCGGGGCGTCCGGTCTCATCGGCAGTGCCCTGGTGCGGTCCCTGGTCGCGGACGGGCACGAGGTGCGCCGCCTGGTGCGCCGTCAGGCCCGGAGCGGGGACGAGGTGCGGTGGGACCCGCAGCGGCAGTACGTGGACTCGGCCGGGCTGGCCGGCTGCGACGCCGTGGTCAACCTGGCGGGCGCCGGGGTGGGCGACCACCGCTGGACGGACGCGTACAAGAAGACGATCCGGGACAGCCGGGTGCTCGGCACGGCCGCGCTCGCCGAGGCCGTCGCCGCCCTGGACGTGCCGCCTCGGGTCTTCGTAGGCGGCAGCGCGATCGGCTTCTACGGCGACACCGGCGACCGGGCCGTGGACGAGGACGCGCCGCCGGGGGACGGCTTCCTGCCCGAGGTGTGCGTGGAGTGGGAGGAGGCCGCCGCCCCGGCGCGGGAGGCGGGCATCCGTACGGTGTTCGCCCGCACCGGACTGGTCGTGGCCCGTGAGGGCGGGGCCTGGGGGCGGCTGTTCCCGCTGTTCCAGGCCGGACTGGGCGGCCGGCTGGGGAGCGGGCGGCAGTACTGGTCGTTCATCTCGCTGCACGACGAGGTCGCGGCGCTGCGGCACCTCATCGACACCGAAACCCTGTCGGGGCCGGTCAACCTCACCGCGCCGCGTCCCCTGACGAACCGGGAGATCACCGCGGCGATGGGCCGGGTGCTGCACCGGCCGACGCTGTTCTCCGTGCCGGCGCCGGTCCTGCGGACCGTGCTCGGGGAGATGGCGGGCGACGTGCTGGGCAGTGCGCGGGTGCTGCCGGGGCGGCTGCTGGAGACGGGGTTCTCGTTCGCGTTCCCGGGGATCGAGGACGCGGTCCGGGCCGCCCTGTGAGGCGCCGGGACCCCGGCGGACGGCGCTGTGCCGCTCCGCGGGGCACCGGCGAAAACTTGCGACCGTATGCGACCGTCATGCGACCGTGCCCCTGTCGGTGCGCGACTGTCCCGGACCGGACGCGGACCTAACCTCGTGTCGAACTCGGGTATCCCTCAAGCCGGTCGAGGGCATCACTGCTCCACCGGCCGCGCAACCTCGAGGAGGGGCACGTGCTTGAGCCCGCGTACCAGGTCGATGTCGTCGTCGTGGGAGCCGGGGTCGCCGGGCTCTCGGCGGCGCACCGGCTGACCAGCGCAGGAGTAACCACCGCGGTCCTGGAGGCCGCCCCTTACGTCGGCGGCCGCATGTCGACGGAGAAGGTCGACGGGTTCCGGCTCGACCGGATCGGACAGCTGCTGTTCACGTCCTACCCCCAACTGGGCCGCAGCCCGGGGCTGGACGCACTGGTGCTGCGCCCCTTCGCGCCGGGGGTCCTGCTGCACAGCGAGGGGCGTCGTCACCGTGCGGGCGCCCCGGTGGGCGTCAGGGGCGCGCGGAGCGCGCTCCATGCCGTACGCGCCCTCGCGAGCGCTCCTCGGCCGCCCACGGCGCTGCCCAGGGCACGTGCCCGGGCCCGCGCCCTGGGTCCCGTCGCGCCCACCGCGACCGCGCCGTACGGGGCCGTGGGCACCGCCGACGCCCGGCGGTTCGGCGCGGAGGTCCCCTTCCTGGACGGGCCGCCTCCGGCCCGCACGGGCCGGGCCGTACTGACCGACCGTGCCCAGCCCTTCGGTATCGGCGCCCCCCTGCGGCTGCGCGCCGCGCTCGCCCGGATCGCCGCCACCCCGGTCGAACGTCTGCTGGCCCGGCCCGAACTGTCCGCGGGTCAGGCGCTGGCGGCCCGCGGGCTGCCGCCGCGCACCGTCGACGGCTTCCTGCGCCCGCTGCTCGCCGCCCTGCTGTGCGACCCGGATCTCACCACGTCCAGTCGCTGCGCGGACCTGGCGCTGCGCGCCTTCGCGAGCGGCCGGCTGTGCCTGCCGGAGGGCGGCGCGGAGGTCCTGCCGGAGCTGCTCGCCGGCTCGCTGCCGCCCGGCACCGTACGCACCGGCGTCCGGGTCACCTCGGTCTCCACCAACTCGGTGACCACCGCCGAGCACGGAGTGGTCCGCTGCCGCGCGGTGCTGGTCGCGACCGGCGCGCGCACCGCCGCCGCACTGCTGCCCGGGCTGCGCGTGCCGGACTTCCACCCGGTGACGGTGGTGCACCACTCGACCGACGAGCCGCCGGCGACGGGCGGATACCTGCTGCTCGACGCGGACCGCGGCGGGCCGGTCGCGCACACCGCGGTGACCAGCCGGGTCGACCCCGCACGCGCGCCCGCCGGACGGGCCCTGGTCTCGTCGACGGTCCTGGGCGAGCCGGCGGCCGACATCGACGCCGCCGTGCGCCGTCACCTGTCCCGCCTCTACGGCGTCCCGACCGCGCGCTGGGAGACGCTCGCCGTCCACCACACCGCCGAGGCCGTTCCCGCGATGCGCCCGCCGCACGACCTGAGGCGCCCGGTGCGACTGCTGGCGGGGCTGTACGTGTGCGGCGACCACCGCGACACCAGCACCCTCCAGGGCGCCCTGCACTCGGCCCGCCGGGCCTCCGCGGCGATCCTGGCCGACCTGGGCTGCGGCCGGCCGATGCACACCGCCGACCCGCTGCCGACGGCCTCCAAGGCGGCTGCCTGACCGGGGCGCGGGATCCCTGGGTCCCCCGCCCCGCGCCGACCCGGGCAGGGGTGCGCGAGGCGCGGGGGGGGGGGGGCCCCCCCCGGCCCCCCCCCCCCCCCGCCCCCGGGGCCCCCCCCCCCGGGGGCGCGGGGGGCCCCCCCCGCCACCCACCCCCGCCCCCCCCCCCCGGC
>NZ_JBIBUK010000001.1:377390-698228 GCF_043079345.1 Streptomyces sp. NPDC015220
GGCCGGGGGGGGGGGGGGGGGGGGGTCCCGGGGGCCCCCCCCCCCCGGGCCGGGGGGGGGGGGGGGGGGGGGGGGGGGGGGGGGGCGGCCCCCCCCCCCCCCCCCCCCCCTCGCCGTCTCCGGTGACCCCCGGCCTGAGCATCGAGGTGAGCGACCCGGGAACCTCACCCCGTCCGCCCCCGCCGGGCCACGCCCCCGGTCCGACCGTCACGGTGCCGCCGACCGGGTCAGCCCAGTGCCGCGGTCCTGTCCCGGTAGGCGCGCGCCGGCGCCGTGTCCTTGTACGGCTCCAGGCGGCGTTCGAAGTCGCGGACGTACTCGTCAGCGCGGACCGAGCGCATCTCGGCGGCCTGGCCCGCCGCCTCGGCGCCCAGACGGCAGGCCTGGTCGAGGTCGCCGAGGCCGAGGCGGGCGGTGGCGAGGACGACGCGGCAGAACAGACGGCTGCGGGCGTACACCGGGGCGCGCAGTTGCAGCGAGCGCTCGGCGTACTGGGCGGCGGTGCGGTACTGCTGCAGGTCCCGGTGGCAGTGCCCGAACTCGTCGGCGAGCTGGGCCTCGTCGAAGAAGCGCGCCCAGAACGGCACCTCGTCGCCGGGCCGGGCGTTCTCCAGGGCGCGTTCGGCCCGCACCAGGGAGGCGGTGCAGGCGCGCACGTCGCCGAGCGTCGCGTGCCCGCGCGCCTCGGCGGCGTGCAGCAGCGCCTGGACGACGGGCGGAACCGAGGCGCCGACCCCCTGCTGCGCCACCCGCGCGAGCTGGACCGCCTCCCGTCCGTGCGCCAGGTAGACGGCCTGGCGGCTCATGGTGACCAGCACGTAGGCGCCGTAGGGCCGGTCCCCGGCGGCCTGGGCGAGCCGGAGCGCCTGGACGAAGTAGCGCTGGGCGAGCCCGTGCGCGGCGATGTCGTACGACGTCCAGCCGACGAGGCGGGTCAGGTCGGCGGCCGCCGCGAACAGGCGGCGGCCCGTCTGCTCGCCGTAGCCGCCGCGCAGCATCGGCTCGCACTCGTGCTCCAGGTAGCGCACCAGGGCCTGACGGGCGTGGCCGCCGCCGTACATGTCGTCGAGCGTGCGGAACAGCTCCCCGACCGAGCGCAGCGCGGCGATGTCGCCCGCGGTGACCCGCTGGCCCGGCTCGCGCTCGGTGCGGCCGCGGTCGCCGCGGCCCCGCTGCCGGGGAACCCCGCCCGCGGGGTTCCCGGCAGCGGGTTGCCCGGCTGCCGGCCGCCCGGCTCCGGCCGACGACGGCCCCGCGGCCGGAACGCCGCTTACGCCCTGGCCCGCGGGTACGCCCTGGCCCGCGAGCGTGCCCTGGCCGGCGTGGGCGCCCTGTGCTCCCTGGCTTCCCTGGGCGGGCAGCCGGACGGCGGGCGTCTCTCCGCGGGCGACCCGGTCGTCGGCGCGCCCGATCAGCCAGTCCCGGCTGGGCACCACCAGACCGGCCGGGGTGAAGGCGATCTTGCGCAGCTCGGCGTGGCTGCCGGAGTCCTTGCGCCACAGCCCGCTGACGATGTCGACGGCCTCCTCCGGGGCGGCGGCGAACTCCAGCCCGGCGTACACCGGGGCGCAGGCGTCGAGGCCGAGGTCCTGGGCGGTCAGCCGACGGCCGAGGCGCCGGGTGAAGACCTCCGCGATCAGGGCGGGCGTGGTCCCGCGCGGCTGCTGGCCGCGCAGCCAGCGGGTGACCGAGGTCTTGTCGTATCTCAGGTCCAGCCCGTGTTCGAGACCGAGCTGGTCCACGCGGCGGGCCAATCCCGCGTTGGAGAATCCCGCTTCTGCGATGAGCGCGGCGAGCTGGCGGTTGGGAGTGCGCTGCGCGGGTCGTTCCGTCATCTGCGGTGCGGTCTCCTGCCTTTCGGGCGCCCGCGCGGCCGCGTGGACGCCCGGATTGCCTGTGAGCAGCCCTTATGGCCCTGTGAACGGCGCGAATGTAGCGGAGAGTGAGCACCCGACCGCGGTCTTCGTCCAGCATTCATCCGATCGTGTGAGGATTCCCCGCGCGGCTGACGTTCGACGGCCGGACGTACAGTGGCGTGGGCACGCTACGTGCCTTACGACTCTCCAGGGAGGCGCTTGCCGTGAGTGAGCTGCGGTTCGTCCGCATGGGATTCGGTGCCGAGGCCGTGGACTACCAGGAGGCCTGGGACGAGCAGCGCCGGGTGCACGCCGCCCGGTTCACGGACGAGGTCCCCGACACCGTGCTGCTCCTCGAGCACCCGCCGGTCTACACCGCCGGCCGGCGTACCCAGGACAGTGAGCGGCCGCTCGACGGCACGCCCGTCATCGACGTGGACCGCGGCGGCAAGATCACCTGGCACGGTCCCGGCCAGCTGGTCGGCTACCCGATCCAGAAGCTGCCCCGCCCGGTGGACGTCGTGGCACACGTGCGACGCCTGGAGGAGGCGCTGATCCGCAGTTGCGCGGAGTTCGGCCTGGAGACCACCCGGGTCGAGGGCCGCAGCGGAGTGTGGGTGCTCGGCGACCCGGTCGAGCGGCGGCCCGCGCTGGGCGGACTGTCCCTCGACTTCGACCCGCGGCTGACCGACGAGGAGTTCGACCCCCGGCTCAACGGCCCGGAGTACGCCCCCTCCAACGCCGGCCAGCGACGCGAGGACCGGAAGCTGGCGCAGATCGGCATCCGGGTGGCCAAGGGCGTCACGATGCACGGTTTCTCGCTCAATGTGAATCCGGACACCACCTGGTTCGACCGGATCATCCCGTGCGGCATCCGGGACGCGGGCGTCACCTCGATCGCCCACGAGCTCGGCCGGGACGTCACCATCGCCGAGGTGCTGCCCGTCGTCGAGCGGCATCTGCGGGAGATCCTGGAGAACGCCGAGCCGAAGCCGCGCGAGATCGAGCGGCTGACCGCCTGACCGGGGCCGGGGACGGCCGGGCCGGGCCCCGGGGGAATGATCCCCGCCCCCCGCGGGTTGGCCTCACCGGCAGGGCAGGGCGCACACAACACGGGCGTACGCTGGGTACGCCGAAGAATCGAAGCTACAGGGAGCCGACGTGTCCGCAGTCGCACCCGACGGACGCAAGATGCTGCGCCTGGAGGTCCGCAACAGCCAGACCCCCATCGAGCGCAAGCCCGAGTGGATCAAGACCCGGGCGAAAATGGGTCCCGAGTACACGAAGATGCAGAACCTCGTGAAGAGCGAGGGCCTGCACACGGTCTGCCAGGAAGCCGGCTGCCCGAACATCTACGAATGCTGGGAGGACCGCGAGGCGACCTTCCTCATCGGCGGCGACCAGTGCACCCGGCGCTGCGACTTCTGCCAGATCGACACCGGCAAGCCCGAGGCGCTGGACCGCGACGAGCCGCGCCGCGTCGGCGAGTCCGTGGTCACCATGGACCTGAACTACGCCACCATCACCGGCGTCGCCCGCGACGACCTGGCGGACGGCGGCGCCTGGCTGTACGCCGAGACCGTGCGCCAGATCCACCAGCAGACGGCGGGGCGCGAGGGCGGCCGGACGAAGGTGGAACTGCTCGCCCCCGACTTCAACGCCGTCCCCGAGCAGCTGGCGGAGGTCTTCGCCGCCCGTCCCGAGGTCTTCGCGCACAACGTCGAGACGGTGCCGCGGATCTTCAAGCGCATCCGCCCCGGTTTCCGCTACGAGCGCTCCCTGAAGGTCATCACCGAGGCCCGCGACTACGGCCTGGTGACCAAGTCCAACCTCATCCTCGGCATGGGCGAGACCCGCGAGGAGGTCAGCGACGCGCTGAAGCAGCTGCACGAGGCCGGCTGCGAACTGGTCACCATCACCCAGTACCTGCGGCCGAGCGTGCGCCACCACCCGGTCGAGCGCTGGGTGAAGCCGCAGGAGTTCGTCGAGCTGAAGGAGGAGGCCGAGCAGATCGGCTTCTCGGGCGTGATGTCCGGACCGCTGGTACGGTCCTCCTACCGCGCCGGGCGCCTGTACCGGATGGCCGTCGAGAAGCGCGGCTCCTTCGTCGCCTCCCAGGCGGTCTGAGACACCGTCAGCCTCCGTGCCCCGCACGGGCCGGGGCCGCGTGTGAATTCGCGCACAAGAACCTACTGTCAAGTAGTGGCCGATACGACGCGGCCCCGACCGTCGCCGCAGATGAGGGCGCCCATCGGGGCCGCGTCACCCTTTTGGCCTGCGACGTCGGCACTTCATGGGCGTTTGACCGGTCGGTCATCCCCTGGTAACACCAATCAGTGACCCTGGACTCACGCCACGTACACCCGGAGCCGTTTCGAGGGGGGACCTCCACCATGCAGGCCGCGCCCGTCCGCGCCACAGCCATCCCGTCCTTCACCGGCGCGCTGCGCGCCGTCGAGTCGCTGCTGATGAGCGGCGGCCAGCGCACCGCCCGCCGCAACGCCTGGACCTCCGTCCTGGAGGACCGCCGCCGCGCCAAGGACCGGGTCGAGGCCCAGCGCGTCCTCGACCAGTTCCCCGCCGTCCGCCCCTGAGCGGACCCGCCGACCAGTTCCCCGCCGTCCATCCCTGAGGGAACCCCGTCCGTCTCTGAGCGGACCCGCCGTCCGGCACCGCTCGCCGCTCCCGCGGCCCGCGCGGGCACTGCCGTCGTCGGCCGCTTCCTCGGCCACGTAGACTTCGTGGCATGGCGAGGAAGGAACCCGCAGCCGAGGCTGCCAACTCGGGGCGACTGAAGCAGATCGCTCTGACGTACAAGATGACTCGCAAGGCCGATCCCAAGATCGGACTTGTACTCGCGGCTGTCGGCATCGTCACGTTCGGTGTCCTCCTCGGGATCGGCTTCCTGATCGGCCACCCGGTCTACCTCGGCATCCTGGGCCTCCTGCTCGCCCTCCTGGCGATGGCCGTCGTGTTCGGGCGCCGGGCCGAGCGGGCCGCCTTCGGACAGATGGAGGGCCAGCCGGGCGCGGCCGCGGCGGTGCTGGACAACATCGGCCGCGGGTGGACCACCACTCCGGCGGTCGCCATGAACCGCAGTCAGGACGTGGTGCACCGCGCGGTCGGCAAGGCCGGCATCGTGCTGGTCGGCGAGGGCAATCCCAACCGGGTGAAGTCCCTGCTCGCCGCCGAGAAGAAGAAGATGTCCCGGATCGTGGCCGACGTCCCGGTGCACGACGTGATCGTCGGCAACGGCGAGGGCCAGGTGGAGCTGAAGAAGCTCCGCACCACGATGCTGAAGTACCCGCGCGTGCTGAGCGGCCCGCAGGTCACCGCGACCAACGACCGGCTGCGCGCCCTGGGCGACCTGATGAGCAACATGCCGCTGCCGAAGGGGCCGATGCCCAAGGGCATGCGGATGCCTCGGGGCGGTCCGCGGACCCGCTGACACCACCGTACGAAGCACCGTACCGAAGCCTGTGCCGAAGGGGCGCCCGGAGTGGACCGGGCGCCCCTTCGGCACAGGAACGCCGGCGGTGGGGACGTCGGCCGGCGACGCCGCCGATGCCCTGGGCCCCGGGCAGGCCGTCCCCCGCGGGGGTCGCGCCCGCCCCTGCCGGGTGTGTGCCCACAACCGAAGACACTTACGGGCCGAGTGCTCTCGCACCTCTCAGATGAGCGTCACGAGGACATGCATCGCCTGAGTGTCCTCGGTTTCCGGCACGCATACCCCCCGGCGGCGACCTCCACGGACGGCGGACGCCCCACGCGTGAAGCCGGGCCCTGCACGCGCAGGCGGGACGTACGGGGGAAGGTGGCACGCCTCGTACGGACACGCGGGACGTACGCGGGACGTACGCGGGACGTACGCGGGCGAGCGGGTCGCACACAGGCGCACCCGCGGTCCCGGGATCACCGCGGAGCGGTCTAGCCGCGCACCTCCACGGTGCCCGCCAGCCGGTCGTGCAGACCACGGCCGTCGCGGTCCCAGATCAGCGCCGGGATGGCGACGCACAGCAGGACCGTGCGCAGCAGGGCGCGCAGCGGCTGCACCCCGCCGGTGCGCAGGGCGACCACACGCAGACCGAAGAGGCGCTTGCCGGGGGTGCAGCCGACGGTGCCGACGGTGAGGACGCCGAGCACGAAGAAGATGAGCAGCGCCCAGTTGCCGGTCGCCTGGTCGTAGCCGTGGGTGATGAGACCGTACGCGATCAGCATGCACAGGGCCCAGTCGACGGCGACGGCGCCCAGCCGCCGCCCGGGTCGGGCGATCGAGCCCGGTCCCTGCTCCGGCAGCCCCAGCCGTTCGCCCCGGTAACCGAGGTCGGCGCCGGCGTCCTCCATGGCCGCGCGCGGCCCGGAGAGCCACGATCCCACTGCTTGCCTGTTGTCCACCCGACCACGGTACTGCGAGGCTGGAGGGAGGCAGGCCGCCGGGGTGTCCACGGACGTGACCCCACCCGGGTCGGTTAACTTCTGCGAAACAAATGGGTCACGCCCGAGAAATCACCCGTCCCTAGGGTCGAGGGAGCGTGTGCCACCGCACTGGCCGCACGAACGATCTACCACCCCGGCGGGACGGTCGGGAGTAGGAGGAGCTGGATGTTCCAGAACGCCGACGAGGCCAAGAAGTACATCGCGGACGAGGACGTCAAGTTCATCGACGTCCGCTTCTGCGACCTGCCGGGCGTCATGCAGCACTTCACGTTGCCCGCCGAGGCGTTCGACCCCGACGAGGAGCAGGCGTTCGACGGGTCCTCGATCCGCGGCTTCCAGGCCATCCACGAGTCCGACATGTCCCTGCGCGCCGACCTGTCCACCGCGCGCGTGGACCCGTTCCGCCGGGACAAGACCCTCAACATCAACTTCTTCATCCACGACCCGATCACGGGCGAGCAGTACTCCCGTGACCCGCGCAACGTGGCGAAGAAGGCCGAGGCGTACCTGGCGTCCACCGGGATCGCCGACACCGCGTTCTTCGGTCCCGAGGCCGAGTTCTACGTCTTCGACAACGTCCGGTTCCGGACCGCCGAGAACGAGGCGTTCTACCACATCGACTCCGAGGCCGGAGCCTGGAACACCGGTGCGCTCGAGGACAACCGCGGTTACAAGGTCCGCTACAAGGGCGGCTACTTCCCGGTCCCGCCGGTCGACCACTTCGCCGACCTGCGCGCGGAGATCTCCCTGGAGCTGGCCAAGGCCGGTCTGAAGGTGGAGCGCCAGCACCACGAGGTGGGCACCGCCGGCCAGGCCGAGATCAACTACAAGTTCAACACGCTGCTCGCCGCCGCGGACGACCTGCAGCTGTTCAAGTACATCGTGAAGAACGTCGCCTGGCGCAACGGCAAGACGGCGACCTTCATGCCGAAGCCGATCTTCGGCGACAACGGCTCGGGCATGCACGTGCACCAGTCGCTGTGGAGCAACGGCGACCCGCTCTTCTACGACGAGGCCGGTTACGCGGGCCTGTCGGACACCGCCCGCTACTACATCGGCGGCATCCTCAAGCACGCGCCGTCGCTGCTGGCCTTCACCAACCCGACGGTGAACTCCTACCACCGCCTGGTGCCGGGCTTCGAGGCGCCGGTGAACCTGGTGTACTCGCAGCGCAACCGCTCCGCCGCGATGCGTATCCCGATCACCGGTTCGAACCCGAAGGCCAAGCGCGTCGAGTTCCGCGCCCCGGACGCCTCCGGCAACCCGTACCTGGCCTTCTCGGCGCTGCTGCTGGCGGGCCTGGACGGCATCAAGAACAAGATCGAGCCGGCCGAGCCGATCGACAAGGACCTCTACGAGCTGGCTCCCGAGGAGCACGCCAACGTCGCGCAGGTCCCGACCTCCCTCGGCGCCGTCCTCGACCGCCTCGAGGCCGACCACGAGTTCCTCCTCCAGGGCGACGTCTTCACGCCCGACCTGATCGAGACGTGGATCGACTTCAAGCGCACCAACGAGATCGCCCCGCTGCAGCTGCGTCCGCACCCGCACGAGTTCGAGCTGTACTTCGACGTGTGATCGACGCGCCTCACCAGCGTTTCGGTCCGCCCCCCGTGCGATGCACGGGGGGCGGACCTCGCTCGTCGTGGGCTACGGGCCCACCGCCGTCGCCGGACGGCGTCAGAGCACGATCACGACGACGGCGCCCTGGTTGCCGAAGCCGTAGCCGTACCCGTACCCGGGTCCGTAGAAGGTTCCACGGCCGCCCCGGTCGCCGTAGCCGCAGCCACCGTTCCACCCGTGACCGCAGCCATGACTCGTGACGGTCGGTGCCTTGGGCGGTGTGACCGCCGCGGCCGTACCCGCCGTGCCGATCGCCGCGCCGCCCGCCAGCAGAACACCGGCGGTGGACAGTGCGAAGAGACGCCTCGCGCGTGGTGTTTTCATGGAAAACCTTCCTTCCACCCACTCGTGCAGCTTCTCGGGGAACGTGACGGAAGGCCGCGGCCGCAGCGCGATCACTCCCAATCGAGGCTAACCGTCACCCCGCGACTCGGCATCCTGGGCCGTTCGGGGGACGACCTCGGGCCGCAGCGGACACGGACACCGCGGAGCGCGGTCCGGGCTCCCGGTGACGTGCAACCTTCCGGCGTCTCGTGTGTCTCCTAGTGACGGGAGATGATCCCTCGTCGACATACAGGAGCGGAAGGGTAACGGGGATGACGGAACACGATGATTTCCCGAGCGAGTTCGATCACAAGTGGGCGAACGCCGCCGAGCACAAGGAGCCCTCCGCCCGGGCCCGGATGCTCGCCGCCCGCTGGAAGGACAACCCGCCGGGCCCGGTCCCCTTCCGCGGCGACCCCGACCCGGTCGCCCCCCGCCGCTCCTCGTGGATATCCACGGCCGTGGTCCTCGGCTGCGTCGCCGCCGTGATCCTGCTCATCGGGTACGCCCAGACCCGCGCACTGTACTGAGCGGCACCCCGCGATCCCCGCGCCGGCCCGCCCGCGCCCGGTGTCGTGCCCCCCGGGACGACCGTGAACCCGCCGCCCCCGTCACCCGCCGCCCCCGTCACCCGTCGCGCCGTCCGGCCGTACAGGGCCGGACGCGCTACCGGCGGGTCCCGAGGACCGGCTGCCGGCCCGGGCCGGGTGGCGTGGGTGGGCGAGCCGCTGGACCGGGTCGCCTCGCGCGGCGGCCGGCTCCGATCCGTACCGGTTCCACCGCGACCGGCTCCGGACCGTACCGGTTCGGATCCGCGCCGGTCCGGGAGGGTCGGCAGGTGCACACTGGATGTCGGGACGAGTGCCTGACTGCGGGGTGATGCAAAATGCAGAGCCGCTTCCGGAGCGACCGGCGGCTGACCGTGCGCATGGGGGTCACGCTGTTCCTGCTCGGGTTGCTGTACGTGGCGTTCGTGGCGGCGCTGATCGTGCTGCTCAAGTCGTGGGTGCTGGTCGTGGTGATCGCGGCGGCCGTGCTCATCGCCCAGTACTGGTTCTCCGACCGGATCGCGCTGTTCGCGATGCACGGCCGGGTGGTGGAACGGGAGGAGTTCCCGGAACTGCACGCGGTGGTCGACCGACTGTGCGCCATCGCCGACATGCCCAAACCGGTGGTCGCCGTGTCCACCCTGGACATGCCGAACGCATTCGCGACCGGGCGGAACCCGGACAACGCCGTGGTGTGCGTGACGACCGGTCTCCTGCGACGGCTGGAACCGGCAGAGCTGGAGGGCGTGCTCGCGCACGAGCTGTCGCACGTGGCGCACAAGGACGTCGCCGTGATCACGGTCGCGTCCTTCCTCGGCGTCATCGCGGGGCTGGTCGTGCGGTTCGCCTTCTACTCCGAGATCTTCGGCGGCCGGGGCCGCAAGGACCAGAACACCCTGGCCGTGTTCGCCATGGTCATGGCGGTGTCGGCGGCGGTGTACGCGATCAGCTTCCTGCTGATCAGGGCCCTGTCCCGGTACCGGGAACTCGCCGCGGACCGTGCTGCGGCCCTGCTGACCGGGCGGCCCTCCGCACTGGCCTCCGCACTCACCAAGGTCACCGGCGACATCGCCCGGATCCCCTCCGAGGACCTGCGCACGGCCCAGGCGTTCAACGCCTTCTACTTCACACCGGCGCTGGGCTCCGAGCCCGGCGTCTCCCGGCTCTTCTCCACCCACCCGAGCCTGGAGCAGCGGCTGGCACAGCTCGGGCGGATCTCCGCCGAGCTGGGCGAGGCCGCGACGCCGGGGAAGGCCGGCTGAGCATGGGGCTGCTGGACATCCTGCTCGGCCGTACGAAACCCGCCCTGCCCGATCTCGACCAGTTGTTCGGGCTGCCGTCGGCGGCGGTGACGCTGCAGGCGGCGGCCGGCTTCACCCCGACCGGGCAGGGCGCGGTGTGCTTCGCGACGGTCGAGGGCGCCGCCTTCGAGCAGACGCACCGCGAGGTCCAGGCGCTGCTGGACGCCGACGCCGGCCGCACGGGTCCGCCGGTGGAGCTGACCCAGGACTCCTACGGGTACTCCTGGCTGGTCTCCCGTCGCTCCCCCGACCAGTTGCCGGAACTCGTCAACGACCTGCACGCCGTCAACAGCGCCATGGAGGTCAACGGCTTCGGCCCCCAGCTCCTGTGCTCGCTGGCCGCCTTCGGTGACGACACCGGCCGCCGCCTCGCCCTGGTGTACCTGTACAAGCGCGGCACGTTCTATCCGTTCGCGCCGCTGCCCGGCCAGGCGCAGCGACGCGACAACGCCCTGGAACTCCGGGTGAAGGCCGCCCTCGTGAACGACCTGCGCGTAGAGGAGGACCTGGGCCGCTGGTTCCCCGTCTGGGGGGCGCCCGGCCTGTAGGACCGCTCGTCACGACCATGCCGGGCTCGCGGAGTCCGGCATCGACCGTACGAAGGCACCGCGGCCGTGAGTGAATGGCGGCATGAACGCGTCCCCGCCCTTCACACCCTTCACGCTCGAGTACGACGGCGAACGGCTCAGCGGTGTGCGCGACGACGGCGGCACGGGCTTCGAAGGGCGCACCGCCGTCCTGCTGCACGGTGCCGGCAACGGCGGCAAGGAACAGCTGCTCCCGCTGCTCGCCGAGTTCACCGCCCGTGGCTGCGGGGGCATCGCGTTCGACTTCTCGGGGCACGGCGACAGCAGTGGCTCGCTGCGCGAGCTGAGCCTGCGCCGCCGTCTCGAGCAGGCGGTGGCGGTGATCGACGGGCACGTGCCGCCCGGCGGGCCGCTGGTGCTGGTGGGATTCAGCATGAGCGGGCAGACCGTGGCCGACCTGGTCGGGCACTACGGGGAGCGGGTGGCGGCCCTCGGTCTGTGCGCTCCGGCGGTGTACGCCGGTGAGGCGTGGGACGTGCCGTTCGGCGACGGGAAGGGACCCTTCAGCGAGATCATCCGCCGTCCCGGCGGCTGGCGCACGGCCCCCGCACTCGACCTCCTACGGGCGTACCGGGGCCGGGCGGTGCTGGCCGTGCCCGGCACGGACGCCGTCATCCCGCCCGCCGTCACCGAGGCCGTCCAGGACGCCCTTTCCACCGGTGCGCGGTTCACCCGACTCGACCTGCCCGACGCGGATCACAAGCTGGGCCGGTGGCTCTACGAACGCCCCGCGGAGCGGCGGCTCTTCGTCAAGGCGGTGCTGGCGGGAGCGGGCGACCGCGGCTGAACGGCGACGAAGGCGTGGGGGCGAAGCGACTGCCGCCGGGGCGCGCGGTCAGCCGTACCGGTCGGCCACGCGGCGGCCGGAACTCCCACGAGGCCGGGGGCGGACGCCCCCGGCCGACGGCCCCTGCCCTCTGTACCGGCGGCTGCTCGACGCCCTGCGCCACTGCCCCGACACGGCGGAGCGCGCCGGTCCGTGGCGCGGCCTCGGCCGCCGGCCGCACGCCCGGGGTGCTGGGCGCCCGGCTGGAGGGGTGTGTGGCCGGGCTGCCGGAACGCCACGGCTGAGGGCCGGTTGTCAGTGGCGTCGGCGAGGATCGCCTCCGGGCGGCCACGTCGTGGGAGTGCCCGCGAGGCGCGTACGGCCGCGGACGGCGACGGGTGGAGGACGCATGGGACGGCGGCACATCGACGTGGCGGAGCGGCGGGCCAGGCTGGCCCTGCGGCACCGGCTGGCGGCGCGGGCGCGGGCGGCGAGTCCGGAGGAGGTCGCGGACTCCCTGGTGGCGCTGCACGGCACGGATCCGGCGACGGTGTACCTGGGGGTGGGCGCGCGTCTGGCGGAGCCGGCGAGGACGGTGCCGGAGACCGAGCGGGCACTGTACGAGGACCGCACGCTGGTGCGGATGCACGGCATGCGGCACACGGTCTTCGTGTTCCCGGCAGAGCTGACGGCCGTGGTGCACGCCTCGACCGGCGTCGCCGTCGCCGCCCGGGCCCGGGCCGCGTTGATCAAGGACATGGCGAAGGCGGGCGCGCCGGACGCGGCCTGGCTGGCGGAGGTGGAGGAGTCGGCGCTAGCGGCGCTGGCCCGGCGCGGTCAGGCCACGGCGGCCGAACTCGCCGAGGACGAGCCGCGGCTGCGCGAGCAGTTCGTGTACGCGGCCGGAAAGCGCTACCAGGGCGTGCACACGGTCTCCTCACGGCTGCTGCGGGTGCTGGGGGTGGAGGGCAAGGTGGTACGCGGGCGGCCGCTGGGTTCCTGGACGTCCACGCAGTTCCGCTGGGCCCTGTCGCCCGAGCATCCCGAACTGGATGTCGCGGGCGCCCAGGCGGACTTGCTGCGGCGCTGGCTCACGACCTGCGGCCCGGCCACCGAGGCCGACCTGAAGTGGTGGACGGGATGGCGGGTGACGGAGGTACGGCGGGCGCTGACGGCGACGGGAGCCCGGGAGGTGTCCCTCGACGAGGGCACGGCGTACGTGGTCGCCGATGACACCGACCCGGTGGCCGGGCCCGCGGAGCCGTGGGCGGCCCTGCTGCCCGGTCTCGACCCGACGGCCATGGGCTGGCAGCAGCGCGACTGGTACCTGGCACCGGGGCTGCGGCCCCGGCTGTTCGACGGCAGTGGCAACGTGGGCCCGACGGTGTGGTGGGACGGCCGGGTGGTCGGCGGGTGGGCCCAGCGTCCCGACGGCGAGATCGTCTGGCGGCTCCTGGAGCGGGAGGGAGTGGGGCGTGACGCGGAGGCGGCGGTCGCCGAGCAGGCGGAGCGCCTGCGCGACCGGCTGGGGCCGACCAGGGTGACGCCGCGCTTCCGCACGCCCCTGGAGAAGGAGCTGACGGCGTAGGCGCCCCGGGGCCCCGCGCCGGGCGGCTCGTCCGCGTCCGGAACCGTGTCCGTGTCCCGGAGACGGCGCTTCCCGGAGGCCCCGTGACCGGACCACCCGCGTCCCGGACCCGCATCCCGGACGCCCCGCGACCGGACCCGCGGACCCGCGGACCCGATGCCGGGTGCTGGGTGCCGGGTGCCGGGTGCCGGGTGCCCCCCAGCTCTCCTGGTGAGGCACCCGGCCGCGGAGTCAGCGCGAGTAGCGCATCAGCGCCCGCACCATGTGGCACGTGGTGTCCGACGGCGGGTGCACGCCGATGAGTTCGGCCGCGCTCCGTATCGTCTCGTTGCGGGCCTGACCCGGCAGGTGGACCCCGGAGTCGAGCAGGGCGATGGCGAGCCGCATCGCCTTCAGACGGCGGTTGTGCGTGACGTACCACTCGCGCGGCCGGCCGGCCGGCAACGGCCGTTTGGCCACGGGCTCGTACGGCAGGTCGAGCGGGACGGGACGCTTCGCGGTGGACTGGGTCGGCAACGGCTTCGGCTTCAGTGCGGCAGCGGGCACAGGCATCCTCCTGGCGCGGTGGGGGCGCCGCCCGGAGACCCTGACGACACCCTCGAACACTGCTTCCATTCTACTGCCGGGCACTGACATCCGGGAGCTCTGAAGACGCACAAAAGCCCAGGTGGAAGAGGTACGTGTCGATGCGTCACCCCGGATGCGCATGATGCGTCCGGGACGGCAGAAAATCGAACACCCGCTATCGGGCCGGTGCTTCGATGTAGTCCTCCAGGCGGGCCACGGCGAAGCCCTGTTCCCCTATGCGCCGGAGCAGGTTGGCGAACATCCGGGTCATCGTGGTGCCCTTGAGCTCGCTCGGCCCGCGGAAGTGGGCCAGGATGATGTCGCCGGGGCGCAGCTTCCGGTCCGCCGTCTGGTACTGCATGTTCTTGATCTGCATGGTCTCCCGCCACCAGACGATCGCCCGGGGCCCGCATTCGCCCACCGCGGTCCTGGTCCCGGTGTCGTACGCGCCGTAGGGCGGACGGAACAGCAGCGGCGCGGTGCCGTACCGCTCGGTGAGGACCTTCTGGCCGCCGCACACCTCCTCCTTCTGGCGGGCGAGCGGGAGGGTGTTCATCGCGGGGTGGTGCAGGGTGTGGTTCTGGATGTGGTTGCCCATCGCCCGGAGCGGCTCGAAGTACGCGTAGTCCGATTTGACCGCGTCGTTCGTCAGGAACATCGTGATCGGCACCTTCAGGTCCCGCATCATC
Organism: Streptomyces sp. NPDC015220; assembly: GCF_043079345.1. NCBI lineage: Bacteria > Bacillati > Actinomycetota > Actinomycetes > Kitasatosporales > Streptomycetaceae > Streptomyces > Streptomyces sp. NPDC015220. The sequence continues at coordinate 391,674 of NZ_JBIBUK010000001.1, forward strand.
TCTATGAACCTGGGGTCTTTCTCCTGTCCGTCGTCGACGGTGATGAAGACGATCTTCCGCGGGGTGGGTATGTGCGCGAGCACGGGAACGGTCCCGGTGGCGGAGAGCTTGACGGGCTTGTCCGCCGGGGGCTCCGGGGGCGCGGGCAGCGGCTTGAGACCCCACTTGTGCCAGGCCGCCGCGGTGGCGCCCGGCGCTGTCCCGCGGGGGCCGCCCGCGGCGGTGGACGACGGGGGGCCGCCGACGGCGCCGGTCCGGCCGCCGCCCCCGCCGCCGTCTCCCGCACCGGCGCCGCCCCCACCGCATCCGCCGGCCGTCAGGGCCACCGCTGCCATGCACGCCACCACCCCGTGAAACCCGTACGACCTGTCGCGCCCGCTGTGCCGGCTCATCCCTCGGTCCCCCCTGTGACTGAGCTGTGGATGTCGATCATGGGGAACGGTACGCGCCCGCGTGGGACAGGCGTTCGGTGGCTACCGTGGACGGCATGGAGATCTGGATCAACCCGGCCTGTTCCAAGTGCCGCAGCGCCATCAGCCTGCTCGACGCCGAGGGCGCCGACTACACCGTCCGCCGCTATCTGGAGGACGTCCCGACCGAGGACGAGATCCGGGCGGTGCTGGACCGGCTCGGACTGGAGCCGTGGGACATCACCCGCACCCAGGAGACCGCCGCGAAGGAGCTCGGGCTGGCGCAGTGGCCGCGGGACGCCGGCGCGCGCGACCGCTGGGTCACCGCACTGGCCGAGCACCCGAAGCTGATCCAGCGTCCGATCATCACGGCCGACGACGGCACGGCGGTGGTGGCGCGGTCGGAGGAGGCGGTGCGGGACGCGCTCGGGCGAGGCTGAACGGCGCCCGACCCGCCTGTGGCACGGGCTGCCCGGGCCGCGTTCCGCGGGTCGGGCAGCGGGGCGGGGTCCCGGTCCGGCACACGGGGACCGGGCAGCCGGGGTACGGCCCGGCCGGGGCCGTCGAGACGGCGACGGAGCCCGCCCCACCCCGCGGTTCCCGGGGCCCGCTGTTCCCGGCCGGGAGCGGCGCGCCACCCACGGGCCGGGAGCGGGGGCCACGGACCGCGAACGGCGGGCCCGCCCAAGGGCCGGGGGGCGGCCGTCCACGGTTGCCGCGAACGGCAGGCCCACCCGCGAACAGGGACGGCAGGCCCACCCGCGAACAGGGACGGCAGGCCCACCCGCGAACAGGGACGGCGGACCACCACGGGCCGCGAACGGCGGGCCCGCCCGCACCGCCTCGGCGGCACCGCGTGAGACGTGCCACAGCCGGGGCAGGTAACACGGGGTTCACACTCGGGCAACGGCCGGGAAACCGGCCGTTGACAGGCTTCGGGCATCCACCGCGACGCCCCAGTGCCGCAGCGCCGCAGCACCCGCAAGTGCGCCCGAGCTAGACCGAAGGATGGCCCCGTGAGCTTCAAGGCTGAGTACATCTGGATCGACGGCACCGAGCCGACGGCCAAGCTGCGCTCCAAGACGAAGATCCTCGCCGACGACGCCAAGGGTGCCGAGCTGCCGATCTGGGGCTTCGACGGGTCCTCCACCAACCAGGCCGAGGGGCACGCCTCCGACCGTGTGCTCAAGCCGGTCTTCACCTGCCCCGACCCGATCCGCGGCGGCGACGACATCCTCGTGCTGTGCGAGGTCCTGAACATCGACATGACGCCGCACGAGTCCAACACCCGTGCCGCGCTCGTCGAGGTGGCCGAGCGGTTCGCGGCGCAGGAGCCGATCTTCGGCATCGAGCAGGAGTACACCTTCTTCAAGGGCTCGCGCCCGCTGGGCTTCCCCGAGGGCGGTTTCCCGGCCGCGCAGGGCGGCTACTACTGCGGTGTCGGCTCGGACGAGATCTTCGGACGTGACGTCGTCGAGGCGCACCTGGACAACTGCCTCGACGCGGGCCTGGGCATCTCCGGCATCAACGCCGAGGTCATGCCGGGCCAGTGGGAGTTCCAGGTCGGCCCGCTCGCCCCGGTGACGGTCGCCGACCAGCTGTGGGTGGCCCGCTGGCTGCTCTACCGCACGGCCGAGGACTTCGACATCTCCGCCACCCTCGACCCCAAGCCGGTCAAGGGCGACTGGAACGGCGCCGGCGCGCACACCAACTTCTCCACCAAGGCGATGCGCGAGGGCTACGACGCGATCATCACCGCGTGCGAGGCGCTCGGCGAGGGCTCCAAGCCGATGGACCACGTCAAGAACTACGGCGCCGGCATCGACGACCGCCTCACCGGCCTGCACGAGACCGCCCCGTGGAACGAGTACTCCTACGGCGTCTCCGACCGGGGCGCGTCGGTCCGCATCCCCTGGCAGGTCGAGGAGGACGGCAAGGGCTACATCGAGGACCGCCGCCCGAACGCCAACGTCGACCCGTACGTGGTGACGCGGCTGCTGGTCGACACCTGCTGCACCGCGCTGGAGAAGGCCGGCCAGGTCTGATCCGCACCCGACCGCCCGAGGGGCGTCCACCGTCACGGTGGACGCCCCTCTCGTCGTCGGCGGGGCCCGTCACCGTGAGGGCGTGGGGATCGCGGACGGGATCGCCGTCGAGGCTCGGCGGACGGCGGACGACGGACGGGCGTACCGGCCGACTCCACGTCAGGAAGGGCGTCCAAGCAGTGAGAGGAGGGTCCTCGCCGGGCGCGGTCTCTGCTTCAATGGGGGCATGGCCGGTTTCCAGAAGCAGCACGCGACGGGTCGTCATGACCTCGAGCCGTTCTGGCCGTCCCGTCAGCACCACGACTTCGACCGGGTGTGTTGCCGCGCGGTGAACGCGCGGGCCCTCTAAAGCCGTACACCCCGGCCTTCGGCCAGCGCGAAACGACGTACGTCCCGCGGCGCGCCCGACCACGAACTCGCGGCCGCCGCTCCTTCCGACGAACCCCTCGCGCGAAAGAGCTGACCTCTCATGGCGACCACCCGTTCCCTGACCACCGCCGCCCTCACCGCCCCGGACCCGTCGTCCTCCGCCCCGCCCGCCGCCCCGCGGCACCGGCTGCGGGCCGTGGACCGGGACGAGGTCGTCGACGTGCCGGACCTCGACGTGGCGGACCTCCTGCCGCCGGGCGCCACCTGGCTGCCCGCTCCCCAGCACACCCTGCCCGCCCTGCCGGGCCGGCCGCCGATGATCGGCTACCTGGTGCTCGTCCCGGCCGACCAGCAGCCGCACCTCCCGCCCGTCGTCGCGGTGCCCGACCCGGCCGCGGCCGGGCCCGACGGGTCCGGCGCCGAGGACGGCGACCCGCTCGTACGCATCGACACGGCACGGCGCACGGCGGTGGTGTCGGGACGCCAACTGGACCTGACCTACCTGGAGTTCGAGCTACTCGCCCATCTCGTCGCGCATCCGCACCGGGTGCACACCCGCGACCAGCTGGTCACCACGGTCTGGGGTTACGGCCACGTGGGCGACGGCCGCACCGTCGACGTCCACATCGCCCGGCTGCGCCGCAAACTGGGCGCCGAGCACCGCGCGGCGATCCAGACGGTGCGCCGTGTGGGCTACAAGTACACGCCCCCGGTGGCCGGCTGACCGGCCGCCGGCTCCCGTCCGGCGGCGGATCCCGGTTCCCTCCGGCCGCCGGACGGCGCTCGGTCACCGGCATGGGACTCGTGGTGCCGGACGGTACGGAGGCCGCGGGACGGACCGCCGCCGAGGCGGCGGCCGGGCGCCGCCGGGACGTGACGGTCCCGACGAGGCGAAGGCGCTCGGCCGCTGAACGGCCGGGCGGGAGGTGGTGCCAGGTACACCCGCGGACCGGGTGCTGATCCCCCTGCCCCGCGCCGCCGCGCCCGGCAGACTGGTCCCCGGACCGGGAGGGGTGGGGGCCATGGACGGGGCACGGGTGAGGGACGCGCTGGTGGCGGGTGCGCGCGGGCTGGCGCTGTCGCTGACGGGCTGGACCGTGTCGCTCTGGCTCTCCCTGGCGGCCACCTTGTCGATCGCGTTCATCCCGCTGGGGGTCGGCGTGCTGACCACTCCGCCGGTCCTGCTCGCGGTGCGGGCGCACGCGGACCGGCGGCGGCTGCGGGCCGAGCGGTGGGCGGGGATCCACGTCCCCGCCGCGCCGTACCGGCCGCTCGCCCCCTCGCGCGGCCGGCTCATGGGCCGGGCCGGTCTCACCCGGCGTCTGCTGGCGGACCCGGCGACCTGGCGGGACCTGCGCTGGCTGGTCGTGGACGCGACCGCCGGCGCGGCCGTCGCCGCCCTCGCTCCCGGCATGCTCGCGGAGGGCCTGTTCGGCGTGCTGCTGGCGGCGGGGCTGTGGCGGCCGGTCACCGCCGCCTCCGACGGCTCGTACTGGTACGAGTTCGTCCCGGTCTCCGGACAGGGCACCGCGCTGGTCGCGGGCGCGGTCGGCTGTCTGTGGTTCGCGGCCGCCGTGCTGTGGAACCCGACGCTGGTCCGCGCCCACTTCCGGCTCACCCGTGCCCGGCTGGCCCCGACGGCCGAGGCCGAGCTCGCCCGCAGGGTGGTGAGGCTGACCGAGACCCGCCGCGACGCCGTCGACGCCTCCGCCGCCGAACTGCGCCGCATCGAACGGGACCTGCACGACGGGGCGCAGGCCCGGCTGGTCGCCATGGGCATGGACCTGGGCACCGTGGAGGCGCTCCTCGACAAGGACCCGGAGCAGGCCAGGCGGCTCCTCGCGCAGGCCCGCCGGAACTCGGCCGAGGCCCTCGGCGAACTGCGCGACCTGGTGCGCGGCATCCATCCGCCGGTGCTGGCAGAGCGCGGACTGGGCGACGCCGTACGGGCGCTGGCGCTGCGGCTGCCGCTCGCCGCGGAGGTGACCGTGGACCTCCACGGGCGCGCCGACGCTCCGGTGGAGTCGGCGGCGTACTTCGCGGTCAGCGAGGTGCTGGCCAACGCCGCCAAGCACTCCGGCGCGGAGCGCCTGTGGATCGACCTGCACCACGCCGACGGCATGCTGCGCGTCTCGGTCACCGACGACGGCCGGGGCGGGGCGGTGATCGGCGCCGGCTCAGGACTGGCCGGGGTGGAGCGGCGGCTGGGTACATTCGACGGTGTCCTGGCCGTCAGCAGCCCCGCGGGCGGCCCTACCGTCGTCACGATGGAGATGCCGTGCGCGTTGTCCTAGCCGAGGACCTGTTCCTGCTGCGGGACGGGCTGGTCCGGCTGCTGGAGGCCCACGGTTTCGAGATCGCGGCGGCCGTCGGGTCCGGCCCCGAACTGGCCCGGGCGCTCGCGGAGTCGGACCCGGACGTCGCGGTGATCGACGTACGCCTGCCGCCCACGCACACCGACGAGGGGCTGCAGTGCGCGCTGCGGGCCCGCCGGGAGCGGCCGGGCCTGCCGGTGCTGATCCTCTCGCAGCACGTGGAGCAGCTCTACGCGCGCGAGCTGCTGGCCGACGGCAGCGGCGCGGTCGGGTACCTGCTCAAGGACCGGGTGTTCGACGCGGCGCAGTTCGTGGACGCCGTGCGCCGGGTCGCGGCCGGCGGCACGGCGATGGATCCGCAGGTCATCCAGCAGTTGCTGGCCCGCCGCGCGGGTCCGGACCGGCGGCTGGCGCGGCTGTCGCCGCGCGAGCTGGAGGTGCTGGAGCTGATGGCGCAGGGGCGCTCGAACACGGCGATCGCCGACCGGCTCGTCGTCACGGAGCGGGCGGTCGCCAAGCACACCTCCAACATCTTCACCAAGCTGGGTCTCGAGGTCTCGGACGACGACAACCGGCGCGTACTGGCCGTACTGGCCCACCTCGACCGCGACCGCTGAGGCGGCGGCGAGGTCCCGGGCCCGGGGGGGGCAGCCGGTGTGCGCCTGGTGGCCGGCGCCGGTCTCCACGTCACCGCCGAGGAGGCCGCGCGGCGCGTGGACCACGTCGCTGTCGCCGACGGCGACCCGCTTGCGGCCGACGAGGCAGGAACCGCCGTGATCCTCGGCCTCGTCGATCCACTCCCGCCGGCCCCGGTCGGTGGAGAAGGTGGGCCCGGCCCTCCATACGGCTGTGCGGCGCGGGCATCCCTCGATTCCCGTGCCGCGCAAGCACACGTGTGCGAAAGTGAGCCGGTGAACCAGGACTGGGAAGACCGCGTGGCCGCTGCCTGGGCCCGCTTCGGCGACTACCCCGAGCACCGGGCCGGCGAGTTCCGGACGCTGATCGACGCCCTCGTCGCCGAGTTGCCGCCGGGCAGCCCCCTCGCCCCCTTCGAGCGGGCCTGCGCGTGGGACTCCACCGGCCACTCGGACCGGGCCGTGCCGCTGTACCGCCAGGCGCTGGCCGGCGGGCTGGACGGCTACCGGGGCCGCCGGGCGAAGATCCAGCTCGCCAGCTCGCTGCGCAACACCGGGCAGCCGGAAGAGGGCGTGGAACTGCTCACGCCGGAACTGGACGCTCCGTCCGACGAGCTGGACGACGCCGTGCGCGCCTGCCTCGCCCTGTGCCTGTCGAGCCTCGGCCGCGACCGCGAGGGCCTGTCCCTGGTCCTCGGCGCCCTCGCTGCCCACCTGCCCCGCTACCAGCGCTCGATGGCCGACTACGCCCGACTGCTGGTGGAGCCGGAGGACTGACCGCGCCGGGGCGGTGGTGACCAACCGCCGGACCGCTCGTTCTGCTGAACGTGCAGTCACAGGATGTCGCCCCGCGCCCCCCGTCCGCCTCCGCGCCGGTGCTCGACGTCGGGCAGGCCGAAGCCGCTCTCGTCGAGCACTACCCGCGGCTCGTCCGGCTCGCCTATCTGGTTCTGCCGCCGGGCCTCGGCCGCGGCCGCCGTGTCCTCACCGCCCACGCCCTCGCCCAGCGCGCGCTGCCCCGGGGCCGGCCCTCGGCGCCCGTGTCACCGGGCCTGCCGGCCGACGGCGGCGCCGACCCGGCCTACGCCTTCCTCCGCCTGAAGGTGGTCCGTACGGCGCTGGCGGCTGACCCGGCGCGCAGGCGCACGCCGCGCTCCCGGCGCGCCCAGCTGCCGCCGCTGCTCCCCCAGGTGTGGGGCCTCAAGCTCTTCCCGCGCTCCGGCGGCGCCGACGAACTCGCCCTGGACCAGCAGCTCGCGACCCTGTCCGGCCCGGCCCGCGCCGCCTACGTCCTGCGCGGCCTGGAGCAGCTCCCGGACGACGCCGTGCGGCAGGTGCTGACCGCCGCGGGCGTGGGCGACCCCGCAGCCGCGCTGAGCCAGGCCGACCGGGTTCCCGCCCGGTACGCGCTGCTGGACGCCGCCGAGTTCGACCCCTGTTCACTACAGGTCCGGCCCACCGACCTGCTGCGGCGCAGGCAGCGCGGCAAGGCCGTGCTCGCCGCCGCCGCGGCCCTCGCGGTGTGCGGGACGCTGGCCGCGCTGCCCGGCGGCGGCTGGGGCCCGGACGGCGCCGCCGCCCCCGTATACGCGCGCAACGCCGCCGCCGAGGCCGCCCTCGACCCGGCACGGCTGACCAGCGTCGCCCCCACCGCCTGGCGAACCTCCACGCGCCTCGACTTCGCCGCGTGGCCCGCGCGCGGCGACCGCACCGGCGACACGGCCCTGCTGCGCCGCGCCCTCGCCGTCTGGGCCCGCCCCGGCTCCTCGGTCCGGGTCTCGGCCACTCCCGGCACCGCCACCGGCGGCCCCGCCGGACCGCCACAACTCCTCTACGCCGGCGACGTCGACGACGCCCACGTGGTGGTCCTCTACGACGGCCTGCGCATCGCCCGCTACGCCGAACCGAAGGGCTCCACGGCCGCCGCCGCGCTCGACCTCGCCCGCGTCGACGGCGCGACCCAGGCGGAGGCCGCCGCGGTGGTGCTGGACCGCGGCGACGGCAACGTCCGTTATCTGACGGCGCCCTGGGTGACCAAGGCCGCCCAGCGCGATCTGCTGAAGCCCGGGTCCGAGCCGCTGGACCTCGGGCTGAGGAACGGCGTCACCGGGCCGCTGGCGAGCCCCGCCCGACGCACCGGCGGCTGCACCTCCTGGCAGGTCCTCCAGCTCACCGGCGACTCGGGCGCGCACCTGCTCGGCGACCTGGGCGAGCTGGTCCCCGCCCGGCTCACCACGGGGCGCCCCTCCGCCCCGCACGAGGTGTCGAGCGCGTCGGCGCGGCGCTCCTGGGCGCCGTTCGTCTGCTCGCTGGCCCTCGTGCGCTCGCAGGGCGTGCGGTCGGTCGACGCCTGGCAGTACGCCCGCCAGCCGATGCCGGACGACAGCGGCACGGCCACCTGGGTGTGCACCCGGGCGGAGACCTGGCGCGGCACCGGCTCCCGGGTGCTGGCCCAGCTCCGGGTCCCCGAGGGCGAGTACGGGGCGGTCGTGGCGAAGGCCGACGACGTCCCCGCCTGCGGCCCCCGGGATCCGCACGTGCTGGCCGGGGTGCTGTGGAAGTCGAAGGCGGGCTCCTGGTATCTGCTCGCCGCCGGCAGCTCGCACGTGCGGTCGATCACCGCGTCCGGCGCGGTCGAGACGACCGTCGAGGACAGGCTGCTCGCCGTGGCGGCCAAGCAGGGCGCGCGGCCGAAGCTGAAGGCCACGCTGGACGACGGCCGGCCCCTGGGCACGCTGCGCTAGTGCGGCGGCAGGCGGGGTTCACCCCGTCGCGACGCCCCGTCACGCCTCTGCGGTCGGGACCGATCGGGGTCGGATCCCGTCGGTAGGGTGTTCGTGCGACTACCGGGGTCCGACGCAGAATGGGAGTCGAGGAACGGCGACAGCAGTTGATCGGCGTCGCCCTCGAACTGTTCGGCCGCCGTTCGCCCGACGACGTCTCCATCGACGAGATCGCGGCGGCCGCCGGTATCTGTCGTCCGCTGGTCTACCACTACTTCCCCGGGTCAGCCTCTACGAGGCCGCGTCGCGGCGTGCCTCGGAGGACCTGGCCGACCGGTTCGTGGAGCCGCGCGAGGGCCCGCTCGGGGCGCGGCTGCTGCGGGTGATGCGCCGGTTCTTCGACTTCGTGGACGAGCACGGGCCCGGCTTCTCGGCCCTGACGCGCGGTGGTCCGGCGGTCGGCTCGACGACCACCGACGCGCTCGTCGACGCCGTCCGGCAGGCCGCGTACGACCAGATGCTCGCCCATCTGCGCGTCGAGGACCCGCCCGCGCGACTGGATCTGGTCGTCCGCTCGTGGATCTCGCTCGCGGAGTCGACGGCGCTGATCTGGCTGGACGGCCGGCGCATCCCGCGCGCCGAGCTGGAGGTCCAGCTGGTGCGCGACTTCGCCGCGCTCACCGCGGTGGCCGCCGCCCACGACGAGGAGCTGGGCGTGCTGCTGCGCGGGGTCTTCGAGGACGAGCCGGGCGACGGGCCGTTCGGCGGCCTGGTCGACCGGCCGGCCGCCCTCGCGTCCTGAGACCCGGCCCCGGCCGGACCCGGACGGGAGACCTCAGCCCTCGAACTTCCGGTACGACGGGTCGAGATCGCTCACCACGGCGGAGGCGTGCAGCGCCACACCCGCACCGGGCTTCACATAGCGGCGCAGCAGTCCCAGGGCCGCTTCGGTCAGCTCGGCCTTGGTCTCCTCGGTGCGCCCGGCCAGCAGGGCGATGTGGACGTGCACGATCGCCTGGCCCTCGCTGTCCTCGCCGACCACGCTGTCCTCGGTCCGGCGGAACTGCGTCTTGCACGCGGCCGACGAGGCGGCGGCGATCTCGACGGTGGCCGCGTGCAGCGCGCGGGCGAAGCCGGGCCGGTCGAAGTCGTCCGCCAGCTCGGCGGAGTAGTCGACGGTGATCTGCGGCATGGACACTCCAGCTCTGGTCGGACGGCGTCGGACTCACCCTAGCTCGCCACCCGGCCCGTCCGGCGGGGCGCCGGAGGGCGAGCCCCCTGTCGTCCGTCGTTCCGCCACGGGTGTCGCGCGGGCCGTGCGGACGTGGCAAGTCACAGACCGGGTGCTCCCGTGGCCCGGCGAGCTCCAGGGGCGTTCGGGGGCTCCCGGTCCCCCACTCTTTGGTCGTCTTTTCACCTCGAACAGTCCAAGGGCTCACCAAGGTTTCGGATTCAAGATCAAGATCTCGCCGTGTCCGGCCGTCCGCGCCCCCCGTTCAGCAGCGGTGATCCCGGTGCGTGACGGATAGCTCACCCATCGCGTCCGGGTATCGCCCGGAAAGTGCGGGCGTAGCCTTCAACAAGATGTTGATCAAGCAGCATCTCGTCGCGCGTCAGCGGGTGTTGGCGCCTCCAGGCGTTCCCGGACAAGGAGAAGGCATGCCTGCACAGGGGCGGGTGGAACGGCGCGGGAGCCGGGTTCCCGCCGAGGTGGGACTGACGCAACTGCGGGGGATCGCGCAGGTCGCCCTCAGCTCCAGTCCGTGGACCGGGTTGCTGTTCACCGTGGGCCTGTTCGCGGACTCCTGGCGGATCGGTGTGTACGGACTGCTCGGCGCGGCGGCGTCCGCCCTGGCCGCGGCGGTGCTGGGCGCCGACCGGCGGGGCCTGGCCAACGGGCTCGAGGGGTACTGCGGTTGCCTGACCGCCATCGCCGTCGTCGTCCGGCTCGGCGCCTCGTGGCGGACCGCGGTGCTCGCCGTGCTCGCCGCAGCGGTCTGCGCGGTGGTGAGCGCCGCGGCCGGCCGTCTGCTGGGCCGGGCCGGGCTCCCCGCGCTGACCGCCCCGTTCTGCCTGGTGGCCGGAGCGCTGGCGATCGCGCTGCCGCCCGCGGCCGCCGCCGCCGCGCCGCCGGCCGCCACGGACCGGTTCACCACCCTGTCGGCCACGCAACTCGGCCACGCCTTCTGCAACGGCGTCGGCCAGGTCTTCTTCCTCGACAAGTGGTACGCGGGCCTGATCCTGCTGGCCGGGCTGCTGGTCGCGTCCCGGACCGCCGCCGTCGCCGCCGCCTGCGGCAGCGCCGTGGCGATCCTCACCGCCTGCTCCTTGGGCCTGCCCGCGGACCGGATCAGCGCGGGCCTGTACGGCTACAACGCGGTGCTCGTCGCGATCGCGCTGGGCGCCACCTTCCTGACCCTCACCCCGTGGACCGCCGGGTACGCAACGCTCGCCGCCGTCGCCTCGGTCCCCTTCACCGCCGCCTGGCAGGCCTTCGCCCAGCCCTCCGGCGGATCCCCCTTCACCTGGCCGTTCGTCGTGACGACCTGGCTCTTCCTCGCGGCCGCTCCAGCGCTGGACCGGCCCGGCATCTCATTCGAGAAAGCGAAGTGACGCCATGAACCTCTCACCGCGCGAGATCGACAAACTCCACGTGTACGTCGTGGCCGACCTGGCCCGCCGCCGCAGGGCGCGGGGCACGAAGCTCAACTACAGCGAAGCGGCCGCCCTGATCACCGAGGCCGTCCTGGAGGCCGCCCGCGACGGCCACACGGTGGCCGAGTGCATGGAGCTGGGCCGCAAGGTCGTCACCGCCGACGACGTCATGCCCGGGGTGCGCGAGATGCTCACCGTCCTGCAGGTGGAGACGGCGTTCGTCGACGGGACGAAGCTGGTCACCTGCCACGACCCCATCAGCGCCTGAAAGACCGCCGGAATCACCGCCTGGAACTAGGAGACAACGATGTCGGGTGGAGCCCACTACCTCTACGGGGACGACCCCGTGGAGATCAACTCCGGCCGGGCCAGGGTCGCGCTGACCGTCGCCAACACCGGTGACCGCGCCGTCCAGATCGGCTCCCACTACCACTTCTTCGAGGTCAACCGCGCACTGCGGTTCGACCGCGAGTCCGCGTACGGCATGCACCTGGACATCCCGTCCGGCACCGCCGTGCGCTTCGAGCCCGGCGACACCCGCGAGGTGGAGCTGGTCGCCTTCGGCGGAACCCGGCGGCTCGTCGGCTTCGCCGGACTCGTCAACGGCGGCCTGAACGCCGACGACACCCGCCGCGCCGCGCTGCGCCGCGCCGAGCAGCTGGGATTCGCCACCACCGGCGCCGACACCGCCGGCGACGCCGGCACCGAGAACGAAGGGGCGGACAACTGATGGCGATCATTCCGCGCAAGCAGTACACGGACCTGTTCGGCCCCACCGTGGGCGACCGGTTCCACCTCGCCGACACCAATCTGGTGGTCGAGGTCGAGTACGACCACAACGCCGGCTCCTACGGGGACGAGGCCGTCTACGGCGGCGGCAAGGCCATCCGCGACGGCATGGCCCAGGACCCCGCCGCGCTCAACCGCGAGGGCGCCCTGGACCTGGTGATCACCAACGTGGTGGTGCTCGATCCGGTGCTGGGCGTCGTCAAGGGCGACATCGGCGTCCGCGACGGTCTGATCGTCGGGGTCGGCAAGGCCGGCAACCCGCACGTGCAGAACGGGGTGGACCCCAAGCTGGTCATCGGCCCGGGCACCGAGGTGATCTCCGGCGAGCACCTGATCGCCACCGCCGGCGGCGTCGACACCCACATCCACTTCATCTCGCCCCAGCAGGCCCAGGAGGGTCTGTCCAACGGCATCACCACCTTCTTCGGCGGCGGCACCGGACCGACCGACGGCAGCAACGGCACCACCTGCACCCCCGGCCCGTGGAACATCCACCGGATGCTGGAGGCCGTCGAGGACCTGCCGGTCAACGTGGGTCTGCTCGGCAAGGGCAACGGCAGCCTGCCCGAGGCGCTGCGCGAGCAGGTCGAGGCGGGCGTGGCCGGACTGAAGGTGCACGAGGACTGGGGCGCCACCCCCGCCACCATCGACACCGCGCTGCGCGTCGCCGACGAGTACGACGTGCAGATGGCCATCCACACCGACACCCTGAACGAGGGCGGCTTCTTCGAGGACACCCTGTCCGCGATCGACGGCCGGACCATCCACACCTTCCACACCGAGGGCGCCGGCGGCGGTCACGCCCCCGACATCATGCGGGTCTCCGGCGAGCCCAACGTCCTGCCGGCCTCCACCAACCCCACCCTGCCGTACACCATCAACTCGGTGGACGAGCTGCTGGACATGGTGATGGTCTGCCACCACCTGTCCCGCGACATCCCCGAGGACGTGTCGTTCGCCGACAGCCGGGTGCGCGCCGAGACCATCGCGGCCGAGACGGTGCTGCACGACCTCGGCGTGATCAGCATCTTCTCCTCCGACTCCCAGGCCATGGGCCGGGTCGGCGAGTCCTTCGCCCGCGCCTTCCAGACGGCGCACCACTGCAAGGAGATGCGGGGCGCGCTGGCCGAGGACAGCTCCCGCAACGACAACGCCCGGGTGCTGCGGTACCTGGCGAAGCTCACCATCAACCCGGCGATCGCGGTGGGCGCCGCCGATGTGATCGGCTCGCTGGAGCCCGGCAAGCTCGCCGACATCGTGCTCTGGCCGATCAACTCGTTCGCCGCCAAGCCCAAGCTGATCATCAAGGGCGGCATGGTGAACTGGGCGCTCATGGGCGACCCCAACGCCTCCCTGCCGACGCCGCAGCCCGTGTACTACCGCCCGATGTTCGGCAGTCACGGCCGGGCCCGGCAGCGTACCTCGGTCACCTTCATGTCCCAGGCGTCCATCGCCGCCGGAGTCCCCGGCGAGCTGGGGCTCGGGCGGCGGATCGAGCCGGTGCGGCGCTGCCGGACCGTCGGCAAGCAGCACATGGTCCGCAACGACGCGCTGCCGCGCATCGAGGTGGACCCGGAGACGTACAAGGTCACCGTGGACGGCGAACCCGCCACCATCGAGCCGGCCGAGCGCCTCCCGCTCAACCAGCTCTTCTACATCGCCTGACGCACCCTGGCACACATCCCCGCGAGTCCGCGGGGCGCCGCGCGCGCCCCGCGGCCCGTCCGGCCGGACGGCGACGGACGGCCACCAGGCAGGAGAGGACACCCGGCGTGAACGACCCGATGCCGATCCCGGCGCTGCTGACCGGGCTCCAGCTCACCGACTCGGCCTTCCCCAGCGGCTACTACACCCTCTCCCACGGGCTGGAGGGTTTCCAGCAGGCCCGCGCGGTCACCCCGCGCGGCCTGCCCGCGCTCCTGCACGACCTGCTCCGCCACAGCGCGGGGCCGTCGGACGCCACCGCCCTCGCCCTCACCCACCGCGCGGTGGGCGCGGGCGACTGGGACGAGGTGGTGGCCGTGGAGCGCCGGCTGCACGCCACCAAACTGGGCCGGGAGGCCCGGCAGGCCGCCGTACGCACCGGACGGCAACTGCTCGACCTGGCCGGCGAGGTCTACGGCACCGCGCCGATCGAGCGCTACCGGACGCTGTACCGGGACGGCTCGGTGCGCGGCTGCCAGCCGGTCGTCGCCGGCGTCGTCCACGCCGGCAACGGCCTCACCGCGCGGCAGGCCGTCACCTGCGAGCTGTTCGCCTTCGCGGCCAGCTTCGTCGGGGCCGCCCTGCGGCTGCGGCTCACCGACCACCGCCGGGCCCAGGTCGTCCTGCACGGCGCCGCGCCCGTGATCGAGGAGACCGTGACCGCGGCCCTCGACCGGGACCTGGCCGACCTCGGCGGGTGCGTGCCGGTGGCCGACGTCATGTCCGGCCGTCACGAGCGCGCCGAGGCGCGGCTCTTCGCGAGCTGACGCCGGGCCCCACCACCGTCGAGAAACCCCACTGAGGACAAGGATCACCATGCACGACCCCACACAGGTCCGAGGCTCCCACCACCACGACCACGACGAGTTCGCCCGGCGTCCCGCGGACGGCGTCCTGCGCGTCGGCGTCGCCGGACCGGTCGGCTCCGGCAAGACCGCGCTGATCGAGGCGCTCGTCCCGGTACTGATCGGACGCGGCCGGACCCCCGCCGTGATCACCAACGACATCTACACCTCCGAGGACGCCGCGCACGTGCGGCGCACCCTCGACGGCATCCTGGCCGCGGACCGCATCGTCGGCGTGGAGACCGGGGCGTGCCCGCACACCGCGGTCCGGGACGACCCGACGATGAACCAGGCCGCGGCCGACGAGATCCTGGAGCGCTTCCCCGAGGTGGACACGCTGCTCTTCGAGAGCGGCGGCGACAACCTGACCCTCACCTTCAGCCCCGCGCTCGTCGACCTCTTCCTGTTCGTCCTGGACACCGCCGAGGGCGACAAGATGCCCCGCAAACGGGGCCCGGGCATCACCGAGTGCGAACTCCTCGTCATCAACAAGATCGACATCGCCCAGTACGTGCGGTGCGACCTGGACCGGATGGAGTCCGACGCCCACCAGGTCCGGCAGGGGCGGCCGGTGGTGCTCACCAACTCCCTGACCGGCGAGGGCCTGGACACCATCGCCGACTTCCTGCTGGCCCACGACGCCGCCCAGCGGACCGGAACGCCGGCGGCGTCCGCGTGAGCCGGGCGCCCGCGCGGCTGGACCCCGCACACTACGAACCCCGGCGGGTGCCGGCCCGGATGCTCGACCTGACCGGCACCGCGGACACCCTGGCCGCCGGGCGCCCCGGCAAGGTCGGCCTGCTCGAACTGCGCTACGCCCGGGCCGGCGACCGCACCGAACTCGTCGACCGCTACCAGAAGTCGCCGTTGCAGATCATGCGGCCGCTCTACGTGGACCCGGGGCGGCCCGACATGCCGGTGACCTACCTGATGTCCACCGGTGGCGGCATCGTCCAGGCCGACCGCAACCGTGTCGACATCGACTGCGGTCCCTCGACCGCCGTGCACCTGACGACCCAGGCCGCCACGAAGCTCCACCGCATGGAGTTCGACCACGCCACCCAGGTCGTCCACCTCACCGCCGGAGCCGGCAGCTACGTCGAGTACCTGCCCGACCCGCTGATCCCGTACCGGGACGCGCGCTTCTACCAGCAGACCCGGGTGACGGCCGACCCCACGGCCACCGTCCTGCTGGGCGAGACGATCGCGGCCGGCCGGCTGGCCCGCGGCGAACGGCACGCCTACCGCCTGTTGTTCAGCGATCTGGAGATCGCTCGTCCGGACGGCGAGCCGCTCGTGGTGGACACCGTCCGCCTGGATCCGGGCGAGCCCGGCTCGGTGACCGGGCCGGCGGTCTTCGCCGGGCACGATCTGATGGCCACGCTCTACGCGGTCACCGGGCTCGCCCCGGCGGCGCAGGTCGCCGACACCCTGCACGAGGCCCTGCTCACCACCGGATCGGCGTTCGGCGTGAGCGTGCTGCCCGACGACTGCGGAGCGTGGGCGCGGATCCTGGGCAGCGACTCCCCCGCCATGGCCCGCGCCATGCGCACCGCCTGGGACGCGCTGCGCCGCCTGCTCATCGGCGTCCCCGCCCCCGACCTGCGCAAGACCTGACGCGAGGGGTCCGGCGGACCTGTCGCTCCCGCCCTCCGGTCGAGAGGACGGGGGTGCGACTGCGGGGTCCGGCCGGCGACGACGCGGAGGGGGGCGGGCCGTCCCACGGCCCGCCCCCCTCTTCGCCTCGTCCGCTCAGGCGCCCCGGGTGAACACCGCCACCGTGCGCGCCGGAACGGTGAACGTGCCGGTCCTCGCCGTGTAGGAGGAGGTCTTCACGACCGGGTCCGCGCCCGATGCCTGCACGGGGTGCAGGCGGTAGCCGGTCCCCGCGAGCGCGGCGACGCGCTGCTGCTGCCGCTCGGGCGTCGCGTTGAACACCACGACCAGGTCACCGAGGGTCATGGTGATCACGCCGGGCGTCTCGTCGGCGCCGGACAGCGGGAAGGACAGCGCCGACTGCACCTGCGCCGCCGTGGCGAGGGAGAAGGCCTTCTCCGTCGTACGGATCCGCAGCAGGTCCTGGTAGGCGGCCGTGGTGGCCCGGATCTGCGGGCAGCCCACCTTCACGGTGGTCAGCAGCGGTGCGGCGTAGGGCCACTTGGCCTGGTTGGCCGCCGCGACGGGCAGGCCGCGGCCGAAGCCGTTGCCGTCCGCGCAGTTCCAGTGGATGGCGTTGAACCAGTCGCCGCTGTCGAACGAGTCGCGGTCGAGCGACTTCGAGCGCAGCAGGTCGGTGCCGGCCTGGGAGAGCGCCGGTCCCTGCGAGAGCGCCGCGGTGGCCATCGCCAGCACCTGCATCCGGGCCCGGTCGGCCGCGGAGGTGTCCTTGGGCAGCTTGTAGGCGAGGGTGTCGAACAGCGTCTCGTTGTCGTGCGCGTCCACGTAGGCGAGGGCGTCGCCCGGCGCGTGGGCGTATCCCGCGGGTGCGCCGTTGTAGTCGATCTCGGCGCCGGTGACCTCCTTGCCGTCGGTGTCCGTGAACCGGTACTCGGCCAGGCTGCCGGTCAGACCGACCTTGACCAGGTCCTGGTAGTGCAGCAGGCGGGCCTTCTGCTCGGCCTCGGTGCCGTTGGCGGTGGAGGCGTCGGGGTCGGTGTAGAGGCCGGAGGCGAAGCCCTGCACCCCGGGGTCGGCGTCGAAGGGGCTGCCGCCGCGCACCGCGTCCCGGGCCCGGTCGGAGAAGGTGGCGATGCCGGTGCCGGCCATGTTCTTCTGGGTGGCCTGCACGAACCGGGCGTCGTCGGCGACCTCGCCGAAGTTCCAGCCCTCCCCGTACAGGACGATCTTCCTGCCGTCCACGCCGTCCTTGTCGAGGGTGAGCGCGTCGAGCGCCTTCCGGACGGCGAGGATGTTGGCCTTGGGGTGGTGGCCCATGAGGTCGAAGCGGAAGCCGTCGACCTTGTACTCCTTGGCCCAGGTGACGATGGAGTCGACGACCAGCTTGCCCATCATGGTGTTCTCGGGCGCGGTGTTGGCGCAGCAGGTGCTGTTGGCCACCGAGCCGTCGGCCAGGAGCCGCTGGTAGTAGCCGGGCACGACCTTGTCGAGGACGGAGGTGTCCGCCTGCCCGGCGGCCTTGGTGTGGTTGTAGACCACGTCCATGACGACGCGCAGGCCGTCCTGGTTGAGCGCCTGGACCATCCGCCGGAACTGGACGGTACGGGCCGTGCCGTCCGGGTCGGTGGCGTAGGAGCCCTCGGGGACCGTGTAGTGGTACGGGTCGTAGCCCCAGTTGTAGGCGTCCTTCGCGGCGGTCTTCGCCACGCAGGTCTGCTGCTGCTCGGAGTCGGCCGGGTAGGAGGCCAGGTCGCAGTCGGGGACGGCCTGGTCGGCCTTCTTCTCGGGGACCGAGGCGATGTCGAAGGCGGGCAGGAGGTGCACGTAGGACGTGCCCGCCTTCGACAGCTCCCGCAGGTGCCTGGAGCCGTCGCTGTTCTTGTCGGTGAAGGCCAGGTAGGTGCCCCGGTCCGCGGCCGGGACGGTCTTGTCGGCGACCGAGAAGTCGCGGATGTGCAGTTCCTGGATCTGCGCGTCCCTCAGCGGCACGGCCTTGGGCTTGGCCAGGTGCGACCAGCCGCCGGGGGCGAGGCCCTTGTCGGCCAGGTCGACGACGAGGCTGCGCTCGCTGTCGGCGGTCAGGGCGAGCGAGTAGGGGTCGGTGACCTTGTTGGTGACGATCTCGCGGACGCTCGGCGCCCACACCTTCACCACGTACCGGTAGGGCTTGCTCTTCCAGGACGCCGGGCCGGTGACGGACCAGACGCCGGTGGTGTCGTCGCGGCGCATGGCGACCGTCCTGCCGTCCACTTCCAGCGCCACGCTCTGCGCGGTCGGCGCCCACACGCTCAGGCTGGGCCGGCCGTGGTGGAAGACCGGGCCGAGCTGTGCCTTGGCGGCGGCGGTGCCGTACACGTCGTCGAGCACGCCGGCGAGCTGGACTCCCGTCGCCGCGAGCACGGCGCCGTTCGCGGCCCGCTGGGAGGCGACGACCTGTCCGCGCAGGGCCTCGCCGACCCGGCCGCGGTCGCGCGGGTCGACCGTCCAGGCGGTGTAGTCCTTCAGGTGCGGGAACTTCGCTTTCTGCGCGTCGGTCAGCGTGGTCTTCTCCAGCCGCAGCCAGCGCTCGTCGTCGCTGGTCAGCGTCCCGCCCTCGACGGTGATCGAGCCGTCGTGGGAGTAGACGAGCTGGGTGGAGGCGACGCCGTCGGCGCCGTTGAGGGCCACCGTGTCCCGGTCGATCCAGACCGCCTTGGAGGTGGACAGGTCGAGGGCGGCGGCGCCGCCCACGGGCTGCGGCAGCAGGGGCTCGTCCTGGCCGCTCACCAGCCACGCCTCGTGGCCGTTCGCCGTCTTGAGGTCGAGGGACCGGTCGTTGGGCAGGTCCTTCTCGTCGCCCTTGTGGATGATGTAGCTGAGACTGCCGGCACCGTCGGTGAGCGGTACCTCGAAGACCGCGCCATAGGCGTCGGTCCTCACCGGCGTCAGGGGTTTCGACCAGTCGGTGGGCTCGGCGGCGCCGCTCCACACGTGCAGGCCCCAGCCGTCGTAGTTCCCGTCGGCGCGGTGGTAGTGGATCACCGCCTTGGAGGTGTCCGGTGCGGGGTAGTCGGCCGGCCGGGTGGTCAGCACGGTGTCCTTGCCCTGTTCGATCCACACCTCGCCGGTCTTGGTGAGGTCGATGGACCGGTCGGCGGAGACGTCCTTGTCGCCGTCCTTGTCGATGACGAGGAAGCCGACGTCGGAGGCGCCGGGCCTCAGTTTGACGTAGGCGAAGGCGCCGTAGGCGTCCCGCCCGGTGAAGGGGTGGGAGGCGGGCCAGGTGGTCGCCTCGCCGTCGGCGAGGTCGCCCCAGGCGTACAGGCCCCAGTCCGTGTAGTCGCCGTCGGTGCGCTTGTAGTGGACGATCGCGTAGTCGCGGGAGGAGGCGGTGGGGACCGCGGGGGCCGGCGGGGTGCCGGTGGTGGTGGCCGCGGTGGCGCTCGCCGTCCGGCCGGCCGAGTCGACGACGACCGCCTTGTAGCGCAGGGCGGTGCCGGCCGGGACGGTCGGGGCGATGGTCTGGGTGACCTTGTAGGGCGCGTGGTCGGCGGAGCCGAGCACCTGCCAGGGGCCGTTGCCGACCTGGGCGGCGAAGACGACCCGGTCGAGCTGCCCGCCGGTGACGTCGGCGCTCAGGCCGACGGTGCCGGTGGCCCCGGCGGCGGGGGCGGTCAGCGTGACGGCGGGCTTGGCCGCGGGCCGCTGGAGCGGGCCGGCCGCCTTGAGGACGACCGCGGACCCGGCCGGGACGGTGACGGTGACCCGGCGGTCGGCGTCGGAGGTCACGGTGGCCCTGGTGCCGTGGATCCCGCGGTAGGTCATGTGCGCCGAGCCGGTGGCGAAGGTCGCGCTCCTGGCGTCGTCGGCGTTGTTGACGGCGACGACGTACTCGGCGCCGCTCCCGGCGTCCGTACGGGTGAAGGCGTAGACGCCGGCGCCGTCGGCCGCGTACCGCTCGGTCTGGACGCCGTCCGTGAGGGCCGGGTTGTCCTTGCGCAGCTCGGCCAGCTCGGCGATCTGCCGGTAGAGCGGTGCGGCGGTGTCGTAGGAGTCGCTCGCGTGGGTGCGGTCGGTGCCGATCTCGTCGTCGTCGAGGTAGTCGGCGACCTTGGAGGCGAACATGGTCTGGCGGGCGTCCTTGTCGCCGCCGGCGCCGGTGAAGCCCTGTTCGTCGCCGTAGTAGACGACCGGGTTGCCGCGGCTGAGGAACATCAGCTCGTTGGCGAGCCGGTCCTTGCGCAGGAGTTCGGCGTCGGAGGCCTTGGGGTCGTCCTGCTTCAGGAAGTACCCGATGCGGCCCATGTCGTGGTTGCCGAGGAAGGTGACCTGCTCGTACGCGTTGGACCTGCCGGTCGTGTACTTGTAGTCGTCGCCGAAGACGCTCGCCAGGCCCTTGGCGCTGCCGCCCTGGGAGACGTAGGCGCGGGCCGCGTTCTGGAAGGGGAAGTCGAGCGTGGCGTCGAGGCGGCCCTGGGTGACGTACGGGGACGTCACGGAGGTGTCGGAGGAGAGGATCTCGCCGAACATGAAGAAGTTCTCACGGCCGTGCCGCGCGGCGTAGGCGTCGAGTGCCGTGGCCCACTGGGTCCAGAACTCCATGCCGACCTGCTTGACGGTGTCGATGCGGAAACCGTCGACGGCGAAGTCCTTCACCCAGCGCTCGTAGATCTTCTCCATCCCGCTGACGACCTCGGGGCGCTCGGTCCACAGGTCGTCCAGGCCGGTGTGGTCGCCGTAGAGGGCGCTCTCGCCGACGAAGGTGGAGTCGCCCCGGTTGTGGTACATCGTCGGGTCGTTGAGCCACGCCGGGACCTTGGCGTTCTTCTCGGCGGCCGCGACGGTCGGGGTGCGCGGGAAGGAGGAGGCGCCGACGGCGGGGAACTTCTTCGTGCCGTCCGCGTAGTCGGTGTCGTCGAAGGGCCGGCCGTCCTCGGTGAGGTAGGGGAAGGCGCCCTTGGACAGGTACTCCTGCGACTGGCCGCCGAAGTTCACGACGTCGGCGGTGTGGTTGGTGATGACGTCGAAGAAGACCTTCATCCCCTTGGCGTGCGCCTTGGAGATGAGGGTCGTCAGGTCCTTGTTGGTGCCGAAGTGCGGGTCGACCTGGGTGAAGTCGGTGATCCAGTAGCCGTGGTACCCGGCGGAGGCGGCGGCGCCGGTGCCCTGCACGGGCCGGTTCTTGAAGATCGGCGCCAGCCAGATGGCCGTCGTGCCGAGGCCCTTGATGTAGTCGAGCCGCTGGGTCAGCCCCTTGAGGTCGCCGCCCTGGTAGAAGCCCTTGTCGGTGGGGTCGTAGCCGGTGGCGAGGCGGGAGCCGGTCAGCCCGCCCCGGTCGTTGGACGCGTCCCCGTTGGCGAAGCGGTCCGGCATGACGAAGTAGAACTGCTCGCGCGTGGCGTCGTGCCGGGCGGGCTGCGCGGCGAGCCGCGCGTCCGACGGGGGAGCGGGCGGCGTGGCGGCCTTCGCCGCGAGGGGCTGGACGAGGGCGGCGGCGAGCGCGGCGACGGCGACGGCCGCGACCCGCCTGCTCCGTCTGCCCGTTCCGCCCTGTCTGCCTTGGAAACGACGCTTCGGGGGCGCCGGCCATCTCGGTATCACAGGCGTGAACTCCTTGCGATTACGGCTCGATCGGGTCCGTGCTCGCGCCGCCGACGACATGGTCTGTGGCTTCGTGGCCGGACGCCGGCGGCGACCGTACCGTCATCGAAACGCTTTCAGCAAGGGTCTTGAAATTCATAGCAAGGACTTTCACGAACCGGCGGCGGCACGGCACTTGAGACGTGCGCACGCCCCGCGCCCGGACGGCGACCGGAGCGCGGGACGCACTCCCGGCCCACCGCGCCCCCACCCGGCCGCCCCCCTCGACCCGGCGCCGGAACCGGCGTCGCGCCGGTCCGGACGGCGCCGCGTCCCCCGCCACGCCGACGCCGGGCCGGGCACACCGCCGCGGCGGCCGGCCGCTCGCGTTCGCCTCGTCACCGAAGGGGTCCGTCCGGCCCCGGGGCGGCTATGGTGCGGTTCAGTCAGTGAGCGCCGGGCGACGGATATCGACACCCGCCGGTAACGGAAACGTCACGCTTGCGGGATCTTGCGGAAATTTTCTTGCAACATCTTTCGCAAGGGATTGCAGCCTTGCTACGTTCCTCCCGCGCCCGGCGGCCGTCGAACAGGGACAGACGGCACCCGCGGTCCTCCCAAGGGATGATCCGGGCACCCTCACCTAGGAGTTCATATGCGACGTGGCATAGCGCTCGCCGCCGCGGTCACCGTGGTCGCCCTCACCGCCTCGGCCTGCGGGGGCTCGGACAGCGACTCGTCCAGCAAGCCGAAGGACCCCAAGGACATCTCCGGGACGATCACGTACTGGGACACCTCCGACGCGGCGACCGAGGCTCCGACGTACAAGGCCCTGGTCAAGCAGTTCGAGGCCAAGTACCCGAAGATCAAGGTGAACTTCCAGAGCGTCCCCTTCACCGACGTCGAGCAGAAGTTCAAGTCGGCCGCCAAGAGCGGCAAGGGCGCGCCGGACGTCGTGCGCACCGACGTGGGTCTGATGGCCGAGTACGCCTCCCTGGGCTACATCGCCCCGCTCGACGGCACCGCTGCGCTGAAGGACACCTCGGACTTCAACGCCACTCCGCTGAACACCGCCAAGTACAACGGCAAGACCTACGGCGTGCCGTCGGTCACCGACACCCTGGGCCTGCTGTACAACAAGAAGCTCCTCAAGAAGGCCGGCATCGCCAAGCCGCCGGCCACCTGGGACGAGTTCGTCGCCGACTCGAAGACCATCAAGCAGAAGACCGGGGCGTTCGGGACCTATGTGAACCCCGACTCCTACTTCCTGCTCCCGCTGCTCTACAGCAACGGCGCGGACCTGGCCGACCCGAGCGGCAAGAAGGTCACGATCAGCAACGCGGCCGCCGTCACGGCGCTCACCACCGCGAAGAAGATCAGCGACGAGGCCTCGATGAAGGTCGACTTCGCGAACGCCTACCAGAACATGCAGACCGCGTTCAAGAACGGCAAGGTCGCCATGCTGATCCAGGGTCCCTGGTCGGTCAGCGACGACCTGACCGGCTCGGCCTTCAAGAACGACGAGGCCAACCTCGGCTACGCCAACGTCCCGGCCGGCGCCGGCGGCAAGGCGCAGGCCCCGACCGGCGGCCACAACCTCGCGGTCTACCAGGGCTCCCGCAACCTCGACGCCAGCTACCTGTTCACGCAGTTCATGACGTCCACGGAGAGCCAGGTCACCATCGCCAAGGCGACCGGCACCCTGCCGACCCGCAAGTCGGCCTACACCACCGAGGTCACCGCCAACTCCAAGATCGCGGGCTTCAAGCCGATCCTGGAGCAGACCGCCCGGCCGCGCGTGGCCCTGCCGCAGGTCGGTTCGCTGTTCACCCCGCTGCAGCAGAACTACGTGAAGATCCTCCAGGGCGACGAGTCGGTCAAGAACGGCCTCGACACCACCGCCAAGGAGTTCCAGAAGCTCCTGCCCGGCTACACCATCGGCTGACCCGGCGGCCGGCAGTAGCCGAACGGTAACCGAAGGACACGCAGCCCCGGGGACGACTTCCCCGCTGCCGCCCCTACCGGGGCTCCCCCGGGGCTGCGGAACCACCCGACTTCGTCCGCGAAAGAGCCGATGAGTATGACGACCGCAGCGAGTACCGGAAAAACGAACAAGACAGCGCGCGGTGACCGGTCCCCGCGCCCCGCACGCGTCTCGGCGCTCAGGCGTTCCTGGGACAAGTACTGGTACGCCTGGGCCATGGTGGCCCCGGTCGCCATCGTCATCACCGTACTGGTCCTGTATCCGCTGGGCTACGGCTTCTACCAGTCGCTGACCAACGCCAACGAGTCGAACGTCGCCACCACCATCGGCGCCTTCCACCGCCCGGCGACGTACGACTTCGTCGGCCTCGACAACTACTGGCACGTCCTGTCGGGCGCGGACGGCGACTTCTACCCGCGACTGGTGTGGACGATCCTCTGGACGGTGTCCTGCGTCGTGCTCCAGGTCGGCCTCGGCATGGCGCTCGCGGTGCTGCTCAACCGCGAGATGCGGCTGCGGGGCTTCTACCGCGGCATGCTGATCCTGCCCTGGGCCGTCCCGTCGTTCATCGGCGTCTTCGCCTGGCGGCTGATGCTCAACTCCCAGTACGGCGTCTTCAACGACATCATCACGGCGTTCGGCCTGCCGGCGCAGAACTGGCTCGGCACCCCGCTGGCCCAGAAGATCGCCGTCATCATGGTCAACGTCTGGATCGGCATCCCGTTCAACATGGTCGCGCTGCTCGGCGGGCTCCAGTCGATCCCGAAGGAGCTCTACGAGGCCGCCGAGATGGACGGCGCCTCGCCCTGGCAGCGCTTCGTCAACGTGACGCTGCCCGGCCTGAAGCCGGTGTCGAACACGGTGGTCCTGCTGGGCTGCATCTGGACGTTCAACATGTTCAACGTCATCTACCTGCTGCTGGGCAACAACACCACCGGTGACACCGACATCCTCGTCACCTTCGCCTTCCACAAGGCCTTCAACGGGATCTCGGACTACGCGGGAGCGGCGACCTACGGCATCATCATCCTCGCTCTCCTGCTGGCCTTCTCGACCTTCTACCGCCGCAACACCCTGAAGTCCGAGCAGGCGTAAGGAGCCATCGTCATGACCGCAGCAACGCACGAGACGGGCGCCGTCACGCCCGCCGCCCCCGCGCGTCCCGTGCCCGCCGCCACGCGCCCCCGCAAGGTGCGCGGCCGCGAGCAGCGCAGCCCGTGGGCCTCCGTCGCCCTGCACTGCACGCTGATCCTCGCCACCGTGATCGCGGCCTTCCCCGTGGTGTGGATCCTGTTCATCTCGCTGGGCCCGAAGAACGCCTGGCAGCAGCCGAGCGAGGTGCTGAAGCACCTCAGCCTGCACAACTACAGCGACGTACTGGCCCATTCGGACCTGGCGAAGTGGTTCCTGAACACCGTCATCGTGGCGGGCGGCACCACGCTGCTGGGCGTCTTCCTGGCGTCCACCGCGGGCTACGCCGTGTCCCGGATGAAGTTCCCGGGCAGCCGGCAGCTGATGTGGACGTTCCTGGTCACCCAGATGTTCCCCAGTATCGTACTGATCGTGCCGTTGTACCTGCTGATGTCCGAGTTGCACCTGCTCGACAACTACCTCGGGCTGATCCTGGCGTACGCGACCACGGCGGTGCCGTTCTGCGCCTGGATGATGAAGGGCTACTTCGACACCATCCCCAAGGAGATAGACGAGGCGGGCCGGGTGGACGGCCTCACCCCGATCGGCACGTTCTGGCGGCTGATCGTGCCGCTGGCCCGGCCGGGCCTGGCGGTGACCGCGTTCTACAGCTTCCTCACCGCCTGGGGCGAGGTCGCGTACGCGACGCAGTTCATGCAGTCCGACCACTACACGCTCGCCGTCGGCATCCGCACCTTCGCCCAGGACCAGCGCCCCGACTGGGCGTGGACCTCGGCCACCGCGATCATCATCACCATTCCGGCGGCCATCGTGTTCATGCTGGTGCAGCGCAGCCTGGTCTCCGGTCTGACGGCCGGCGGCACCAAGTCCTGAGCGCCGGCCCGAGCGGCCGGCCGGAGACCCCGGCCGGCCCCGCCCACACAGCAAGCGCTTCCGTCTCTCCCCCCGCACCCTTAAGGGAACCCATGACCCAGCACGTCACCGACACAGTCCCCACCGAAGCTGCCGCCGCCGCCTCCGGGCGCCGGGAGTGGTGGCGCGACGCGGTCATCTACCAGGTCTACCCGCGCAGTTTCGCCGACGGCAACGGCGACGGCATGGGCGACCTGCCCGGCATCCGCGCGCGACTGCCGTACCTGAGGAAGCTCGGTGTCGACGCCGTCTGGCTGTCCCCGTTCTACGCCTCCCCGCAGGCCGACGCCGGCTACGACGTCGCCGACTACCGGGCCATCGATCCGATGTTCGGCACCCTCACGGACGCCGACGACCTGGTCCGCGACGCCCACGCGCTGGGCCTCAGGGTCATCGTCGACGTGGTCCCCAACCACTGCTCCGACCAGCACGAGTGGTTCAAGCAGGCGCTGCGCGAGGGCCCCGGCTCACCGCTGCGCGAGCGCTTCCACTTCCGTCCCGGCAAGGGCGTTGACGGCGAACTGCCGCCCAACGACTGGGAGTCCATCTTCGGCGGGCCGGCCTGGACCCGGGTGGCAGACGGCGAGTGGTACCTTCACCTGTTCGCGCCCGAGCAGCCCGACTTCAACTGGGACCACCCGGCCGTGCACGACGAGTTCCGCTCCATCCTGCGGTTCTGGCTGGACCTGGGCATCGACGGCTTCCGCATCGACGTGGCGCACGGCCTGGTCAAGGCGGCCGGCCTGCCCGACATCGGCCACGACGAGCAGGTCAAGCTGCTCGGCACGCAGGCCGTGCCGTACTTCGACCAGGACGGCGTGCACGAGATCTACCGCAGCTGGCGGCGCATCCTCGACGAGTACACCGGCGAGAGGATCGCGGTGGCCGAGGCGTGGACGCCCACCGTGGAGCGCAGCGCCCTGTACCTGCGCCCCGACGAGCTCCACCAGGCCTTCAACTTCTCGTACCTGACCACCGGGTGGAACGCGCCCGACCTGCGCGACGTCATCGACCGCTCGCTGCAGGCCATGAACGCCGTGCACGCGCCGGCCACCTGGGTGCTGTCCAACCACGACGTCGTACGGCACTCCACGCGCCTGGCGGAAGGGGACGAGGCACGGGGTCTGCGCCGGGCCCGGGCGGCGACCCTGCTGATGCTGGCCCTGCCCGGCTCGGCCTACCTCTACCAGGGCGAGGAGCTCGGCCTGCCCGAGGTCGTGGACCTGCCCGACGAGGTGCGTCAGGACCCGGCGTTCTTCCGTTCCTCCGGCCAGGACGGCACCCGCGACGGCTGCCGGGTGCCGCTGCCGTGGTCCGGCCAGGCCGCTCCGTTCGGCTTCGGTCCCGTCGAGGGCGGCCCGAGCTGGCTGCCACAGCCCGCCGACTGGAAGCACCTGACCGTCGAGGCGCAGGAGGGCGACCCGACCTCGACGCTGGAGTTCTACCGCAGCGCCCTGGCCGTCCGCCGCGAGCACCCGGCGCTGGGCGCCGGCCGCCAGATCAGCTGGCTGGACGCTCCCGAGGGCGTGCTGGTCTTCCGCCGCGACACCGACGAGGGCTCCTTCGTCTGCACGGTCAACCTCACCGGCACGGCCGTCACGCTGGCCACTCCCGGCACCGTGCTGCTCTCCAGCGCCGACTTCGAAGCGGGCGCCGAGACCACCGAACTGCCCGGGGACACCGCCGTCTGGTGGGCAGTCTGACATGCAACCGGTACAGTCCACTCCTGTGACCACACGGCTTGCCGACATCGCTGCCCAGGCGGGGGTGAGCGAAGCGACCGTCAGCCGGGTCCTCAACGGGAAACCGGGCGTCGCCGCCACCACCCGCCAGTCCGTGCTGGCAGCCCTCGACGTCCTGGGCTACGAGCGCCCGGTACGGCTGCGCCAGCGCAGCGAGGGCCTGGTGGGCCTGATCACCCCGGAGCTGGAGAACCCGATATTCCCGGCGCTGGCCCAGGTCATCGGCCAGGCCCTGACCAGACAGGGCTACACGCCGGTGCTCGCCACCCAGACCCCCGGCGGGTCCACGGAGGACGAGCTGACCGAGATGCTGGTGGACCGCGGGGTCGCGGGCATCATCTACGTCTCCGGCCTGCACGCGGACACCACGGCCGACATGGAGCGCTACGAGCGGCTGCGTGCCCAGGGCGTGCCGTTCGTCCTGGTCGACGGCTTCTCCCCGAAGGTGCAGGCGCCGTTCATCTCGCCCGACGACCGGGCGGCCATGACCCTCGCGGTCACCCACCTGGTCTCCCTGGGCCACACCCGCGTCGGCCTGGCCCTCGGCCCGAAGCGCTTCGTGCCGGTGCAGCGCAAGATCGAGGGCTTCGTCCGGGCGGTGCAGGACCAGCTGGGCCTGGCTCCGGACGTCGTGGAGGCGGAGCTCGTCCAGCACTCCCTGTACACCCTGGAGGGCGGCCAGGCCGCCGCCACGGCGCTCATAGAGCGCGACTGCACGGCCATCGTCTGCGCCAGCGACATGATGGCGCTCGGCGCGATACGCGCGGCCCGGCAGCGCGGCCTGGAGGTCCCCCGGGACTTCTCCGTCGTCGGCTTCGACGACTCCCCGCTGATCGCCTTCACCGACCCGCCCCTGACCACGGTCCGCAAGCCGGTGCCGGCCATGGGTCAGGCGGCGGTGCGCACGCTCCTGGAGGAGATCGGCGGGACCCCCGCACCGCACAGCGAGTTCGTGTTCATGCCGGAACTGGTGGTGCGCGGCTCGACGGCGTCGGCCCCGGGAGACCGCAACCGCTAGTGGGGGCCTGTCCTCCGGACCGCTCCGGACTCGCTCGCCGGGCCGGGCGCCACACCCTGGTCCGGCCTCGCCGCGACGAGGGCCCCCGGCCCGTCGCCGAGGCGCGGACGCAGCCGGGCCGGGGGAGGATCGACGGAAGACGGCGTCTCTTCTGGCAGACTCTGCGCCCATGGGTGATACGTCCGGAATGCGACCGGCAGGCCCCGGAACGGGGGTCCTTCCGCGCCCGGTCGGGGATGCCGGACGCCGCGTCCCGGTAGCGCGGCCGCGCGCCCCGCGCCGGCCCCGGCTGTGGTTCGAGGTCCTGCTGATCGGCGTGAGCTACTGGGCCTACGCGCTGATCCGCAACGCGGTCCCGGAACAGCGGGCCGAGGCCCTGCGCAACGCCGACCGGGTCTGGCACACCGAGCACCGGCTGGGCATCGCCGTCGAGCGTTCGGTCAACCATGTCGCCGACTCGGTGAATTGGCTGATCGTCGGCATGAACTACTACTACGCGACACTGCACTTCGTGGCCACCGTGGGTGTCCTGGTGTGGCTCTACCGCAGCCATCCCGGCCGCTACGCGGCGGCCCGCCTGACCCTCTTCGCGACCACGGGCGTGGCCCTGCTCGGCTACCACCTGTATCCCCTGGCCCCGCCGCGCCTGATGACCGGCGGCCACTTCGTCGACACCGTCCAGGCCCACCGCACCTGGGGTTCCATGGCCTCCGGCGACCTCAAGCACATGTCCAACCAGTACGCCGCGATGCCCTCGATGCACATCGGCTGGTCCCTGTGGTGCGGCCTGACCGTCCTCACCCTCACCACGATCCCGTGGGCCCGCGTCCTCGCCGCCCTCTACCCCGCCGCCACCCTCCTCGTCGTCGTCGCCACCGCCAACCACTTCTGGCTGGACGCGGTGGGCGGCGCCCTGTGCCTGGCCTTCGGCCTCACGGTGGCCCGGACCTGGTACGGGGCCCTGCCCCAGGCCCTCCCCCGGGCGGCCCTGCGGCCGGCGAGAGCGTAGCCCCGCACACCGCCGACGCGGCACGGCGGACGAGGACGGCGACGGCAACGGCAACGGCAACGGCAACGGCAACGGCAACGGCAACGGCAACGGCAACGGCAACGGCAACGAGACGCTACGCCCCGTAGAAAAGCTCCTCCACCACTCCCCGGGCGAGCCGGGCGGTCCGCCGGTAGGCGTCCAGCATGTCGCCCACGTGCCCCGGCCCGTACCCCAGGTACCGCCCCACCGCGGCCAGCTCGCGCGGCTCGGTGGGGAACGTGTCGCCCGCCCGTCCCCGCACGAGCATCACGGCGTTGCGCACCCGGCTCGCCAGCACCCACGCCTCGTCGAGCGTCGAGGCGTCCTCCTGCGACACCAGCCCGGCCGCCCGCGCCGCGGCCAGCGCCTCCCGCGTCCGGGTGGTCCGCAGCCCCGCTTCGTCCGCCCCGTGCCGCAATTGCAGCAACTGCACGGTCCACTCCACGTCGGAGAGCCCGCCCGGCCCCAGTTTGGTGTGCAGCTTGGGGTCGGCCCCGCGCGGCAGCCGCTCGGCCTCCATCCGCGCCTTCAGCCGCCGGATCTCCCGCACCGCGTCCTCGCCGAGCCCGCCCCGCGGGTACCGCAGCGGATCGACCAGCTCGATGAACCGCCGCCCCAGGTCCGCGTCCCCGGCCACCGGCTCGGCCCGCAGCAGCGCCTGCGACTCCCACACCAGCGACCACCGCCGGTAGTAGGCCCCGTACGAGGTGAGCGTGCGCACCAGCGGCCCGGACTTGCCCTCGGGCCGGAGATCCGCGTCGACCAGCAGCGGCGGATCCGCGCTCGGCACCTGGAGCAGCCGCCGCATCTCGGCGACGACCCGGCCGGCCGCCTGACCCGCCTCCCGCTCGTCCACGCCCTCCCGCGGCTCGTGCACGAACAGCACGTCCGCGTCCGAGCCGTAGCCCAGCTCGTGCCCCCCGAACCGCCCCATGCCGATGATCGCGAACCGGGTGGGCAGCGTGTCGCCCCACCCCTCGCGCACGACCGCCCGCAGCGTGCCCGCCAGCGTCGCCGCCGTCAGGTCCGACACCGCGCCGCCCACCCGGTCCACGAGCGCGCCCTGGTCGGCCTCGGCGGACTGGGCCTCGGTGCCGTAGGAGCCGACGATGTCGGCGGCGGCGGTACGGAACAGCTCCCTCCTGCGCACCCCTCGCGCGGCGGTGACGCCCTGCTCGGCGCTCTCGGCCCGCCCGACGGCGGCGAGGATCTCCTGCTCCAGCTGGGCCCGTCCACGCGGTCCGAGGCCGCCACCGTCCCCGCGCCCGTCGCCGAGCAGCGCGACCGCCTCGGGCGCCCGCATCAGCAGGTCGGGGGCGAGCCGGCCGGCCGACAGCACCCGGGCGAGGTTCTCGGCGGCGGCGCCCTCGTCGCGCAGCAGCCGCAGGTACCAGGGGGTCTTGCCGAGCGCGTCGGAGACCTTGCGGAAGTTGAGCAGCCCGGCGTCCGGGTCGGCGGAGTCGGCGAACCAGCCGAGCAGCACGGGCAGCAGCGTCCGCTGGATGGCGGCCTTGCGGGTGACGCCCGACGCGAGCGCCTCCAGGTGCCGCAGCGCCGCCGCGGGATCGGCGTACCCGAGCGCGACCAGCCGCTCCCTGGCCGCCTCGGGGCTCAACCGGGCCTCGCCCGGAGCAAGTTGGGCGACCGCGTCGAGCAGCGGCCGGTAGAACAGCTTCTCGTGCAGCCGCCGTACGACGCTGGTGTGCCGCTTCCACTCGCGGGTGAGCTCGGTGACCGGATCACCGCGCATCCCCAGGGAGCGTCCGAGGCGGCGCAGGTCGGTCTCGTCCTCGGGCAGGAGATGGGTGCGGCGCAGCCGGTAGAGCTGGATGCGGTGTTCCATGACGCGCAGGAACCGGTACGCCTCGTCGAGCTGCACGGCGTCCACGCGGCCGACGTAGCCGCCCGCGGCGAGGGCCTGCAACGCGTCGAGCGTGGTCCCGCTGCGCAGCGAGGCGTCGGCCCGCCCGTGCACCAGTTGCAGCAGCTGCACGGCGAACTCGACGTCGCGCAGTCCGCCGGGCCCGAGCTTCAGTTCGCGCTCGACCTCGGCGACCGGGATGTTCTCCACGACCCGGCGGCGCATCTTCTGCACGTCCGCGACGAAGTTGTCCCGTTCGGCGGCCTGCCAGACCAGCGGGGCGAGCGCGTCGACGTACTGCGCGCCGAGCCCGGCGTCCCCCGCCACCGGCCGGGCCTTGAGCAGCGCCTGGAACTCCCAGGTCTTGGCCCACCGCTGGTAGTAGGCGACATGGCTGCTGAGGGTGCGCACCAGCGGCCCGTTGCGCCCTTCGGGCCGCAGATTGGCGTCGACGGGCCAGATGCTGCCCTCGACGGTGGTCTCGGAGCAGATCCGCATCAGGTGCGAGGCGAGCCGGGTGGCGGCCCGCAGCGCCCCGGTCTCGTCGCCGCCGTCCTCGGCGGGCTCGCCGACGAAGATGACGTCGACGTCGGAGACGTAGTTCAGCTCGTGGCCGCCGCACTTGCCCATCGCGATCACGGCGAGCCGGCACAGCGCGGCGTCCTCGGGCGCGGCGGCGCGGGCGATGCGGAGCGCGGCGCGCAGGGTGGCGGTGGCCAGGTCGGCGAGTTCGGCGGCGGTCTCGGCGACGCCGGTGGTGCCGCACACGTCGCGGGCGGCGATGGACAGCAGGCAGCGCCGGTAGGCGACGCGCAGGGAGACCGGGTCGTCGGCCGCCGCCAGCCCGCGCTCGAACTCCTCCACCCCCGGGTGCAGGTCCCGCGGCTCGTAGGTGACGAGGGCGTGCCAGTCAGCGGCGTGCCGGGCGAGGTGGTCGCCGAGCGCCGCGGACGCGCCGAGCACCCCGAGCAGCCGGTCGCGCAGCGGTTTGGCCGCTATCAGGGTGTCGAGCAGCTCCCGCCGGGCGGTCGGCGCGGGCTGCGCCTCCAGGAGCCGGACCAGTCCGAGCAGCGCCAGGTCCGGATCGGCGGTCGCGCCCAGCGCCTCCAGCAGCACCGGGTCGTTCCGCACCGGGGCGAGTTCCGGACTGTCCAGCAGCCGCTCGGCGGCCGAGGCATCGGTGAAGCCGTGCCGCAGCAGCCGTGTGAAGGTACTGCTCCTGCGCCCCGGCGCCGTCATCCCGGCCTCCCGTCGGATCAAGGTCGTCCTGGCCAGAGCCTAGCCGCAGTGTCCCGCCGCGGCTGCGGGGCGTGGCGGGGCCGTGACCGTCCGGCCCCCGGAGACCGGACGGCCGCCCCGGGGCGGGCGGACACTTGACCCAGGCCGACACCCGCGAGCGGGCGGGACGCCGGACCGGGCGGGCGCGCGCCCCGGGCCGCCCCCGAGCCGAGGCCGCCCCCGACCTCAAGCGAGTCCGAGCCGGGCCCGGAGCCGGGACCCGGCGGCAGCAGTTCACCTGGTCTTCATCCGCCGGGCCGGGCGTGGTGGGCCGGGACTCCCTTGGCGTGTGCATGCTCTCCCCGCACCGCCGTCCCGCTCTCCCCACCGGAGGTTGATGTGTCCGGCAGTTCCGGCAAGTCAGTGCTGCGCCGCGGCCGTACCGCCCTGGCGTCCGCCGTCGCCCTGGCAGCCGCCGCCGTCGGTCTGTGGACCGGCCTCGGCTCCTCGTCCGCGCAGGCCGCGACCGGGGTGCCGACCCCGGACCACGTGGTCGTCGTGGTCTTCGAGAACCACGCCTACAGCCAGGTGATCGGCTCCTCCAGCGCCCCGTACATCAACTCGCTGAAGTCCGGCGGCGCCAACCTCGCCCAGGCCTACGCCGAGACCCACCCCAGCCAGCCGAACTACTTCGCCCTCTTCTCCGGCTCCACCCAGGGCATCACCGACGACAGCTGCTACACCCCCGGCTTCTCCTCGGCCCCGAACCTCGCCTCCGAGCAGCTCGCCGCCGGCCGCACCTGGGCCAGCTACAACGAGACGCTGCCCAGCCAGGGCTCCACCACGTGCAGCAGCGGCAAGTACGCCCGCAAGCACAACCCGTGGTTCGGCTTCAGCAACGTACCGACCTCGTCCGCGAAGACCTTCACGCAGTTCCCGACGGACTACTCGACGCTGCCGCAGCTCTCCTTCGTGGTCCCGAACCTGTGCAGCGACATGCACGACTGCTCGGTGTCGACCGGCGACACCTGGCTGAAGAACAACCTCGGCGCGTACGCGACCTGGGCCAAGACCCACAACAGCCTCCTCGTCGTCACCTTCGACGAGGACGACAAGCTCAGCGGCAACCGCATCCCCACCGTCCTGTACGGCCAGCCGGTCACCCCCGGGTCGTCCAGCTCCACCACCTACAACCACTACGACCTGCTGCGCACCCTGGAGGACACCCAGGGCCTGACCTCCCACGCGGGCAACGCGGCCAACGCCAAGGACATCACCGGCGTCTGGGCGTCCTGACATGTACGTAGCGGACAGCCGCGCGGGCACCCCCACGGGTGCCTCCGACGCGCCGGCGTCCGCGGACGGCGCCGCCCGGCTGGTCGCCGGGCGGCGCCGCGCCGCGATCGCCCCCACGGTCCTCGCCCTCGGCACGGTCAGCCTGATCACCGACGTGTCCTCGGAGATGGTGACGGCGGTGCTGCCGCTGTACCTGGTGGCGGGTCTCGGCCTGTCCCCGCTGGGCTTCGGCCTGCTCGACGGCGTCTACAACGGCTTCTCGGCCCTCGTCCGCCTGGCCGGCGGCCACCTCGCCGACCGGGGCGAGGGCGGCCACAAGCGGGTGGCGGCCCTGGGTTACGGCATCTCTGCCCTGTGCAAACCCCTGCTCCCGCTCGCGCACTCGCTCACCCCCATCGGTCTGGTGCTGGCGGCCGACCGCACCGGCAAGGGCCTGCGCACCGCCCCCCGCGACGCGCTCATCTCCCTGTCCAGCACTCCCGAGGCCCGGGGCCGTGCCTTCGGCGTGCACCGCGCGATGGACACCGCGGGCGCGCTGCTGGGCCCACTGGCGGCGTTCTGGATCCTGCGCGCGACGGTGGACGGCTACGACGCGGTGTTCACGGTGAGCTTCTGCGTGGCCGCGGTGGGCGTACTGGTCCTGCTCCTGTTCGTCCCGAGCGGCCGGACCCGCCAGGAACCCGGCGCACACCACGACACCGCGGCGCACCACGACACCGCGGCGCACCCCGACACCACCGCGCACCCCGACACCACCGCGCACCCCGACACCACCGCGCACCCCGACACCACCGCGCACCCCGGAACCGGCCCGCGCCCCGAGGCCGCCGCCCCGCGCCCCACCCTGCGCGCCGCCCTCGCCCTGCTGCGCCACCGCGACCTGCGCCGCATCACCGTCTGCGCCCTCCTGCTGGGCCTGGCCACGGTCAGCGACTCCTTCGTCTACCTCCTGCTGCAACGGCGCCTGGGCGTGCCCGACCGCTGGTTCGCACTGCTGCCGCTCGGCACGGCGGCGGCCTTCCTGCTGCTGGCGGTGCCGCTGGGCCGGCTGGCGGACCGGGTGGGCCGGTGGCGGGTCTTCCTGTCCGGCCACGGCGCCCTGCTCCTCGCCTACCTCCTTCTGCTCACCTCCTGGCACGGCACGGCGCTGCCGTATGCCGTGCTGCTCCTGCACGGCGGCTTCTACGCGGCGACGGACGGCGTGCTGATGGCGGCCGCCTCGGACGGCGTGCCGCCGCACCTGCGCTCCTCTGGTCTGGCCCTAATCCAGACGGGGCAGGCCCTGGCCCGCTTCGCCTGCTCGCTGGGCTTCGGAGCGGCCTGGACGGTGTGGGGCGACCGTACGGCGCTGCTGGCCTCGACGCTGGCGCTGGCGGTGTGCGCGGCCTTCTCGCTGACCCTGCGTCCGATCACGAAAGGCACGGCGACGCCATGACGGCACGCAACCGCATCCTGATCCTGCTGGCGGCGCTGGCCGCCCTGGCGGTGGTCGCCGTGACCTCCGTGCTGCACGCCACGGCCCGGGCCGAACGCCGCGACCGGCCCCAGGCGGGCGGCCCGCGCGTCGCACCGGGCGAGGTGCGTCTGACGGACCCCGGCCGCATGGTCTTCCGCAACATGGCGTGGGGCCCGCACCGCGACGAACTCACCACGGTCCCGGCCTCGGACCCCGCCGCCCCGCGCACCGCCTCGGGCGTCAAGTGCCTGCGCTTCTACGCGGCCTCGGGCACGGGAGTGTGCCTCCAGGCGGTGCGCGGCCCGGTCTCTGACACGTACCGCGCGGTGGTCCTGGACGCCCGCCTGAAGGTGACGGCCCGCTACGACGTCCCCGGCATACCCTCCCGCGCCCGAGTCTCCCCCAGCGGCCACTTCGCCGCGTGGACGGCGTTCGTGGGCGGCGACTCGTACGCCGGCACGAACTTCTCGACCCGGGCGGCGATCGTGGACGTGCGGACGGGTGCGCTGACCTCCACCCTGGAGACCTTCCGCATCGTCAAGGACGGCCGGGCCTACACCGCCCCCGACGTGAACCTCTGGGGCGTGACATTCGCACCGGACGACCGCACCTTCTACGCCACCCTGGCGACGAAGGGGAGGACATACCTGGTCAGGGGCGATCTGCGGAACAGGACGCTCACCACGGTGCACACGAACGTCGA
This sequence comes from Streptomyces sp. NPDC015220, assembly GCF_043079345.1. Lineage (NCBI taxonomy): Bacteria > Bacillati > Actinomycetota > Actinomycetes > Kitasatosporales > Streptomycetaceae > Streptomyces > Streptomyces sp. NPDC015220. The sequence goes on from NZ_JBIBUK010000001.1 coordinate 427,712, forward strand.
GTGCCCGTCCCTCTCCCCCGACGGCACCCGCGTCGCCTTCAAGAAACGCGTCCCGGGCCTGCCCGAGGACGCCCCCTGGCGCCTGTACGTCCTCGACCTGCGCACGATGCGCGAGACCGCGCTCGCGGAGCCGAGGAGCGTCGACGACCAGGCGGTCTGGAAGGACTCCCGCACCCTGGTCTACGCCCTCCCGGGCGACTACGGCGCCGACCTCTACACGGTCCCCGCCGACGGCTCCGGTCACGCCCGCCGCATCAGCACGGCGGCGGTGTCCCCGGCGTTCGCGCAGTGATTGTAGTAACTTGTAGTACATGGAGATCACTGCCCGCGAGTTCAACCAGAGATCTTCCCAGATCCTCGCCGCGGCGGCGCGGGGCGAGACCGTCACGGTGACCAAGAACGGCGTCGCCGTTGCGAGGGTCGTGCCGATCACCGACGAAGACGTCCCCGCTTATCCCACGGACCCCATGGGCGACATAGGGCTCCCCGACCTCGGGCTGCCCGACCTGGACAACGACGAGATCGAGGAGACGCTCAGAGGGATGGGATCGTGATCGCCATCGCCGACACCAATGCGCTGTACCGGCTGCTGGACCCGAGACTGAGCGGCCACCAAGCGCACAGGAAGGCCCTGGCCTCCATCAGCCACCTCGTGATCTCGCCCATGGTCCTGGCCGAGCTGGACTACCTCGTCGCCGCGAGGGCCGGAGCCGAGAAGGCCGTCGTGGCCGCTCGGTTCGTGGAACGCAATGTGGCTACCCGACGGTTCGAGGTTCCGGCCGTGAGCGGCCACTTGAGCGCCGCGACCGCAGTCGCAGAGGGGTACCGGGACGCGGACGGAGGCAAGGGCGTCGGACTGACGGACGCGATGAACGTCGCACTCGCCGCCGCCTGTCGCACCGAGGTGATGTTCACGTCGGACCTCCACTTCCGCATGATCCGCCCGTTGACCGGGCACAAGGCGTTCCGCCTGTTGCCCGAAGACCTGTAGCGGCCAGTACCGAGGCCCGGCACGGGGCAGGAAGACACCATGGGGCGGGCAGCCCTCGACCGTCGGCCCCATGAGCCATCCGACGGCACCCCGCCCCGGCCTCCTCTCCTACAGCACCGGCAGGTGCTTTCGCAGCTCGTACGCGGTGACCTCGCTGCGGTACTCCTCCCACTCCTGCTTCTTGTTGCGCAGGAAGAAATCGAAGACGTGTTCGCCGAGGGTGTCGGCGACCAGGTCGCTGTTCTCCATGAGGGTCAGGGCCTCACCGAGGTTCTGCGGGAGGGGTTCGATGCCCATCGCGCGGCGTTCGGCGTTGGACAGGGCCCAGACGTCGTCCTCGGCGCCGGGCGGGAGCTCGTAGCCCTCCTCGATGCCCTTCAGGCCGGCGGCCAGCAGGACGGCGTAGGCCAGGTACGGGTTCGCGCCGGAGTCCAGGGAGCGGACCTCGACCCGGGCCGAGCCGGTCTTGCCGGGCTTGTACATCGGGACGCGGACCAGGGCCGAGCGGTTGTTGTGGCCCCAGCAGATGTAGCTGGGGGCCTCGCCGCCGGCGCCGGCGGTGCGCTCGGAGCCGCCCCAGATGCGCTTGTAGGAGTTGACCCACTGGTTGGTCACCGCGGAGATCTCGGCGGCGTGGCGCAGCAGGCCCGCGATGAAGGAGCGGCCCACCTTGGAGAGCTGGTACTCCGCGCCGGACTCGTAGAACGCGTTGCGGTCGCCCTCGAAGAGGGACAGGTGCGAGTGCATGCCGGAGCCCGGGTACTCCGAGAACGGCTTCGGCATGAAGGTCGCCTGCAGGCCCTGCTCCAGCGCGACCTGCTTCATGACCAGGCGGAAGGTCATGATGTTGTCGGCCGTGGAGAGCGCGTCGGCGTAGCGCAGGTCGATCTCCTGCTGGCCCGGGGCGCCCTCGTGGTGGGAGAACTCCACCGAGATGCCCATCGACTCCAGCATGGTGATCGCCTGGCGGCGGAAGTCCATGCCGATGGCCTGCGGGGTGTGGTCGAAGTACCCGGAGTTGTCGGCGGGGGTGGGGCGGGAGCCGTCCAGCGGGCGGTTCTTCAGCAGGAAGAACTCGATCTCCGGGTGGGTGTAGAAGGTGAAGCCCAGGTCGGAGGTGCGGGCCAGGGCCCGCTTCAGCACGTAGCGCGGGTCGGCGAAGGACGGGGAGCCGTCCGGCATCAGGATGTCGCAGAACATCCGGGCCGTGCCGGGCGCCTCCGCCCGCCAGGGCAGGATCTGGAAGGTGGACGGGTCCGGCTTGGCGATCATGTCGGACTCGTAGACCCGCGCGAAGCCCTCGATGGCGGAGCCGTCGAAACCGATGCCCTCGTCGAAGGCCTGTTCCAGTTCGGCGGGGGCCACGGCCACGGACTTGAGGAAGCCCAGCACGTCCGTGAACCACAGGCGTACGAACCGGATGTCGCGCTCCTCCAACGTCCGGAGCACGAACTCCTGCTGCTTGTCCATCTTCCGCTTCCCCATCCTTGCTGGTCAGGCCGCCTGTGTCCGTGCGTCGTCACGGGAGGCGGTCGGGCACCCGAGCATCACACCACAACAGCGTTTCACGTGCGTTGCGGACGGAGGCCCCTGGCGGGGTCCGGACCCGGGGCCGAGACCCGTCCGAGCCACGGTCCGGACCGGGGCCGAGACCCGTCCGAGCCCGGGCCGAGCCACGGTCCGGACCCGGGGCCGAGCCACGATCCGGGCCGGGCCCGGGGCGCGGTCCGACTCCGGGATCCGGTCCGGGCCGGGGTTCCGCGGTTCCCGGGCCGGGAGCCTGCGGGCCCGGGTCCGCCGGCGCCCCGGGGTCTGCCGGCCGCGAGCCCGCGTGCCGCGGTGTGCGTCTCTGCCGCCCATCTTGCCTCCTGAGCGACTCCCCCGTAATGGCCGGAGGCGGCCGTACGTGAGGGAGACCACGTCCGTTTAATTTGCATCTCAAATGCAAGTTTCAATAACGTTCCGATGGGTCGAGCGATCGAGCCATCCGATCGAGTCATCGAGGAGTCACGATGCTGTCCGAGCAGTCAGCGGCCACCGTACGCGCCACCCTGCCCGCCGTCGGCGCGGCCATCGGGGAGATCACCGAGCGCTTCTACGCCCGGCTGTTCGAGGCCCACCCCGCACTGCTGCGGGACCTGTTCAACCGCGGCAACCAGGCGTCCGGCGCCCAGAAGCAGGCGCTGGCCGGCTCCATCGCCGCCTTCGCCACCCACCTGGTGAACAACCCCGACCAGCGCCCCGACCTGATGCTGAACCGCATCGCCCACAAGCACGCCTCGCTGGGCATTGTCCCCGAGCAGTACCCGATCGTCCACGAGCACCTGTTCGCCGCCATCGCGGAGATCCTCGGCGACGCGGTCACCGAGGAGGTCGCCGCCGCCTGGACCGAGGTCTACTGGCTGATGGCCAACGCCCTCATAGCCATCGAGGAGCGGCTGTACGCGCAGAGCGAGCAGACCGGCTGGCGCGAGTGGAAGGTCGTCGAGCGGACCGAGGAGACCGCCGACGTGGCCTCCTTCAAGCTGCGCCCCGTCGACGACGGCCCCGTTCCCGGCTACCGCGCCGGCCAGTACGTCTCGGTCGGCGTCCCGCTCGCGGACGGCGCCCGCCAGATCCGCCAGTACAGCCTGACCGCGGCCCCCGGCTCGCCCGAGCGGCAGTTCGCCGTCAAGCGGGTGACCGGCGACGCCGCCACCCCCGACGGCGAGGTCTCCAACCACCTGCACGCCAGCGTGCGCGTGGGCGACGTCCTCCAGTTGTCCGCCCCTTACGGCGACCTGGTCCTCCAGGACACCGGCGCGCCGCTGCTGCTCGCCTCCGCGGGCATCGGCGTCACCCCGATGATCGCCATGCTGGAGCAGCTCGCCGACGCCGGCCACGGCGCCCCGGTGACCGTGGTGCACGCCGACCGCTCCCCCGAGAACCACGCGCTGCGCTCGGACCACGAGGCGTACGCGGCCAAGCTGGCCGACGCGCGGACGGCCTTCTTCTACGAGCAGGGCGCCGAGGGCGCCGGGCGGCCCGGCCTGGTCGACCTCGCCGACGTCGAGGTCGCCGCCGGCACCCAGGCCTACCTGTGCGGCCCGCTGCCGTTCATGCGCGCGGTGCGCGAGCAGCTCCTCGCCAAGGGCGTGGCCCCGGCCGACATCCACTACGAGGTCTTCGGCCCGGACCTGTGGCTGGCCCAGCCCGCGGCGGCCTGACGGCCGCCCCCTGACCGGCCCCGCGACCGCGCCCGACCCGACCCGGGGGGCGCGGTGCGCGGAGTCGAGTACCGGCCGGCCGGAGACGTTTCCCCCCACCGTCTCCGGCCGGCCTTCCGCATGCCCGCAGGCCGGCGCCGCACGGAGGGCCGACCGGCGGCGGTGGTTCAGGAAGCGCGGCGCGCGCTCGGCAGTCCCAGCAGCAGGGGACCGGTCGGGGCCGCGACCATGTCGGCGACCGTGAGGGGGTCGAGGGTGGCGTAGAACGCCTCCTGGGCCCGGCGCAGGGCGCCGCGCAGCCGGCAGTCGGAGTTCAGCGGGCAGGGGGTGGCGCCGGTGCAGTCGGCGACGTCGCCCTCGCCCTCCAGGGCGCGCACGATCGCGCCGACCGACGCGCCGCGGCCGGCCTCGGTGAGGCTCAGTCCGCCGCCACGGCCGCGACGGGCCGAGAGCAGTCCGCGGTGCTGGAGTTCGGCGACGATCTTGGCGGCATGCGTGTAGGGCACGCCCATGTCCGCCGCGACCTCCCGGGTCGTGGGGCTGGACTCGCCCGCGACGGCGAGCCGCATCAGGACGCGCAGCGCCATGTCGGTGGAGCGCAGCAGCCGCATACGGCCAGCGTAGATAATACGCATCCACGATTCAACTTATCGGCGGCCCGCCGCGGCCGTGCACCGCTCCCCCGCACCGGCTCCCCACCGTGTCCACTCGGCCCTCCCGCACGCCCCCCGGTCCCCACTACGATCAGCGCACCCGACCGTCCCTCTCCCACCCGGAGGACTCCCCCCATGGGCTCCGCCAACCAGTCCGGCACCACCGGCACCACCGGCAGCGACCAGCGCAGGGCTCGTATGGAGGAGATGCGCCGCGCCGAGCGGGCCCGGCAGCGGCGCAACCGGCTCCTCGCGATAACCGCCGGCGTGGTCGCCGTCGCGGCTCTGGTCGTGGGCGGCGTGGCGCTCGTCCACTCGCAGTCCGGGGACGACGAGCCGGCGGCGTCCAAGGACGGCAAGACCGGCGCCGGTCACTTCACCACGGGTGCGGACGGTGTGCGCACCTGGCAGGGCACCCTGGGTCGCACCCACACCGCCGCCGCCGTGACCTATCCGATGGAACCGCCGGTCGGCGGTGACCACAACCCGGTCTGGCAGAACTGCAACGGCGACGTCTACACCGAGCCGGTGAAGAACGTCCACGCCGTGCACTCCCTGGAGCACGGCGCGGTCTGGGTGACGTACAACGACAAGGCCCCCGAGGCCGACGTGGCCGCGCTGGCGGCGAAGGTGCGCGCGACGCCGTACACGCTGATGAGCCCCGTCGCGGACCAGAAGGACCCGATCATGCTGTCCGCGTGGGCGCACCAGCGCACGGTGACGGGCGCGAAGGACCCGAACGTCGACAAGTTCCTCGCCGCGTTCGTCCAGGGCTCCCAGACCCCGGAGCCCGGGGCGGCCTGCACGGGCGGCGTGGGCCGGTGAGGCCGGCCGGACTGATCGCCGGGGCCGCCGCGACCGCGCTGGTCGCGGCCGGGGCCATCACCTACGCGGTCGCCGAGGACGGCGGCGGGACGGCCGGCGCCTCCGCGGCCGCGCCGGCCGCCGACTCGGCGGACGCCGGTTTCGCCCGGGACATGGCCGTCCATCACCAGCAGGCGGTCGAGATGTCGTACGTCGTGCGCGACCGGACCCGCGACACCGAGGTGCGCCGTCTCGCCTACGACGTCGCGCAGACCCAGGCCAACCAACGGGGCATGCTGCTGGGCTGGCTCGACCTGTGGGGGCTGCCGAAGGTGTCGGCGGATCCGCCGATGACGTGGATGGGCATGGGGGACATGGCCGCCGGCAAGGACGGCGCGCTGATGCCGGGCATGGCGACCAACACCCAGATGAAGAAGCTCGGCGAACTCAGCGGCAAACAGGCCGAGATCTACTACCTCCGGCTGATGACGGCCCATCACAAGGGCGGCATCCACATGGCGGAGGGCTGTGTCGCCCGGTGCACGGTGGGGGTGGAGAAGAGACTGGCCCAGGGCATGGTCGAGGGCCAGCAGTCGGAGATCGAGCTGATGGCCGGCATGCTCGCCGCGCGGGGCGCGACGCCCGATTCCTGACACCGGTCCACCGGAATCCGGGGAACGAAGTCCTCAATTCACCTCCTATTCACCGCGCCTGACGGTTCCTTGGCCTTCTCTTGGCCTGCCCATGGCCCTGGCATGGACGGTTCATCGGGAAGAGTGACTTCTCGATCGTGTGATCCATTCATGGGCCCTACCGCCGCGGCCGTTGCGCGGGTCACGCGTGGTCCAACCACTCATTGCGTTACATGCGATCCGCATCGCAGGGGGTTCTATGAGATCCAACCGCGCCACCGTGCGCGCCGGAGTGAGCCTGGCAGCGGCGCTGCCGATGGTCGCCGGCGCGCTGGTGCTCGGCATTCCCGCGGCGCACGCCGCGGACCACTCGGGCCGAGGCGCGCTCGCGGGCACCAAGCCCGTGTGGGCGACGGCCAAGGCGGACAAGGGCGCCACGTCGAACGGCGCCAGGGTCGACGCCCGGGTGTACCTGGCCGGCCGGGACGCCGCCGGCCTCGCCGCGTACGCGAAGGCGGTCGCCGACCCGTCCTCGCCCTCGTACGGCAAGTACCTGAGCGCCCAGCAGGCGCAGGCGCGCTTCGGCGCGACCAAGGCCCAGGTGGCCGCCGTCAAGTCGTGGCTGAAGTCGGCGGGCCTGAAGGTCACCTCCGTCACCCCGCACTACATCGCCGTGTCGGGCGACGTCGCCGCCGCCGAGAAGGCGTTCGGCACCCAGCTGCACGACTTCGCCAAGGGCTCCAGGACCTACCGCGCGCCGGCCCAGTCGGCCTCGGTGCCGGCCGGGCTCGCGGGCTCCGTCCTGACCGTCACCGGCCTGGACAACGCCCCGCACAAGGCGAACCACAAGGACCAGCTGCCGCCGCCGGACGCGGTGTTCAAGAACGCCGGGCCGTTCTCCTCGTACTACGGCTCGAACACCGCTAGCACGCTGCCGTCCGCCTACGGCACCAAGATCCCGTACGCTGTCAAGGGCTACACGGGCAAGCAGCTGCGCGCCGCCTACGGCGCCGGCGAGTACACCGGCAAGGGCGTCCGGGTGGCCATCACCGACGCCTACGCCTCGCCGACCATCGCCCTCGACGCGGCCTCCTACGCCAAGAAGAACGGCGACAAGGGCTGGAAGACCGGCCAGCTGCGCCAGGTCCTCCCGGCGGACTACACCAAGACCGAGGAGTGCGGGGCGGCCGGCTGGTACGGCGAGGAGACCCTCGACGTCGAGGCCGTGCACGCCGTCGCGCCCGACGCCGACGTCACCTACGTGGGCGCCGCGTCCTGCTACGACGACGACCTGCTCGACTCGCTCAGCAAGATCGTCGACAACCACCTGGCCGACATCGTCTCCAACTCCTGGGGCGACATCGAGGCCAACCAGACGCCGGACCTGGCCGCCGCCTACGACCAGGTGTTCCAGTTCGGCGCGGTGGAGGGCATCGGCTTCTACTTCTCCTCCGGCGACAACGGCGACGAGGTCGCCAACACCGGCACCAAGCAGGTCGACACCCCGGCCAACTCGGCGTGGGTGACCGCGGTCGGCGGCACCTCGCTGGCCGTCGGCAAGGGCGACAAGTACCTGTGGGAGACCGGCTGGGGCACCGAGAAGGCCACGCTGTCCGCGGACGGCAAGAGCTGGACGGGCTTCCCCGGCGCGTACACCTCCGGCGCCGGCGGCGGCACCAGCAAGACCGTGCCGCAGCCGTACTACCAGAAGAACGTCGTGCCCAAGGCGCTGGCCACGGCCAACAACGCCGCCGGCAACCGCGTCGTCCCGGACATCGCGGCGATCGCCGACCCGAACACCGGGTTCCTGGTGGGGCAGACGCAGACCTTCCCCGACGGCACGCAGCGGTACAGCGAGTACCGCATCGGCGGCACCTCGCTGGCCGCACCGGTCATCGCGGCCGTCCAGGCGCTCGCCCAGGAGGCCCGCGGCGGCAAGGCGATCGGCTTCGCCAACCCGTCGATCTACGCCAAGTACGGCTCGAAGCTCTACCACGACGTGGTGGACCAGCCGACCGGCAAGGAGCTCGCGGTCGTCCGGGTCGACTACGTCAACGGCCTCGACGCCACCGACGGTCTGAGCACTTCCGTCCGCAGCCTCGGCAAGGACAGCTCGCTCAAGGCCGTCAAGGGCTACGACGACGTCACCGGCGTGGGCTCCCCCGCCGAGGGCTACGTCGACTCCTACCGTCGCCACTGACGCCCGACCGGCCCCGCCGAGCGGCCGGGGCCGCACCGGCCGTGCGCCCGTCCCTCCACCCGGAGTGGCGGGCGCACCCGCGTGCGGCGGCGCACGGCCTCGCACCACCCCATCGCGTCGCTCTGACGATTACACTGGGGCGCGTGCCCCGACTACGTCTCGCCCTGAACCAGATCGACTCGCGCGTCGGCGACCTCGCCCGCAACGCCGAGGAGATCGTCCGCTGGACCCGGCGCTCGGCCGAGCGGGGAGCGCACCTCGTGGCGTTCCCGGAGATGGTGCTGACCGGGTACCCCGTCGAGGACCTGGCCCTCAGGTCCTCGTTCGTGACGGCCTCCCGGACCGCGCTGCGCGGCCTGGCCGCCCGGCTCGCCGAGGAGGGCCTGGGCGAGCTGCCGGTCGTCGTCGGCTACCTGGACCGCTGCGGGACCGCGCAGCCGAAGTACGGCATGCCGGCCGGCGCGCCGCAGAACGCGGCGGCGGTGCTGCACCGCGGCCGGGTGGTGCTGAGCTTCGCCAAGCACCACCTGCCCAACTACGGCGTCTTCGACGAGTTCCGCTACTTCGTGCCCGGTGACACCATGCCGGTCCTGCGGCTGCACGGCGTCGACATCGCGCTCGCCATCTGCGAGGACCTGTGGCAGGAGGGCGGCCGGGTCCCGGCCGCCCGCACCGCGCGCGCGGGACTGCTGCTCTCCGTCAACGCCTCCCCCTACGAGCGGCTCAAGGACGACACCCGCCTGGAGCTGGTCCGCAAGCGCGCCCAGGAGGCCGGCTGCACCACCGCCTACCTGGCCATGACCGGCGGCCAGGACGAACTGGTCTTCGACGGCGACTCCATCGTCGTCGCCCCGGACGGCGAGGTCGTCGCCCGGGCCCCGCAGTTCGCCGAGGAGTGCGTGGTGCTGGACCTGGAGCTGCCGGCCGCGGTGGCGGACGCGCCCACGGGCGTGGTCGACGACGGGCTGCGCATCGACCGGGTGGTGCTGTCCGAGGATCCGCCGCCGGCCCGCGAGCCGCGGCCGGCCGCCGGGTGCGCCGGGCGGCTGGACGACGCCGAGGAGGTCTACACGGCGCTGGTCGTGGGCCTGCGGGCGTACGTGCGCAAGAACGGCTTCCGGTCCGTGCTGATCGGCCTGTCCGGCGGCATCGACTCCGCGCTGGTCGCGGCCATCGCCTGCGACGCGGTGGGCGCCGAGAACGTGTACGGCGTCTCCATGCCGTCCAAGTACTCCTCGGAGCACTCCAGGGACGACGCGGCGGAGCTCGCCCGGCGCACCGGGCTGAACTTCCGCACCATCCCGATCGCGCCGATGTTCGACGCCTACATGGGCTCGCTGGGCCTGACCGGCCTGGCGGAGGAGAACCTCCAGTCCCGGCTGCGCGGCACCCTGCTGATGGCCCTGTCCAACCAGGAGGGGCACATCGTCCTCGCCCCCGGCAACAAGTCGGAGCTGGCGGTGGGCTACTCCACGCTGTACGGCGACTCGGTGGGCGCGTACGGGCCGATCAAGGACGTCTACAAGACCTCGGTCTTCCGGCTGGCCGAGTGGCGCAACCGGGCCGCCGCCGAGCGGGGCGGGACGCCGCCGATCCCGGAGAACTCCATCACCAAGCCGCCCAGCGCCGAGCTGCGCCCGGGCCAGGTGGACACCGACTCGCTCCCGGACTACCCGGTCCTGGACGCGATCCTGGAGCTCTACGTCGACCGCGACAAGGGCGCCGACGAGATCGTCGCGGCCGGCTACGACCCCCAGCTGGTCGCCAGGACGCTGCGCATGGTCGACACGGCCGAGTACAAGCGCCGCCAGTACCCGCCGGGCACGAAGATCTCCGCCAAGGGCTTCGGCAAGGACCGCCGGCTGCCGATCACGAACGGCTGGCGCGAGGACGGGTAGCCGCCGGGCGCCCTGCCGCGCTCGGCCGCCCCGCCGCGCTCGCCGTGCCGTCGCCGGCGGTCGCCGCGCCCGCTTCCCGGGCGACCGGGGCGGCGGGCGGCCAGGGCGGCGGGCGACCGGGGCGCCGGCACCGGTGGTGAGCGGCGGACAGCCCCGGCCGACGGGGGAAGATCGGCCGGGGCTGTCCTCGGTGTTTCCGCGGTGGTCCGGTGCCGCGGCGATCGGCCGCGGGGGTGCCCGATGGCGGAAGGGTCACGGGCGTGGCCCTAGTGGACGGAGTGCTCCTCCAGCGGGAAGGCGCCGCCGACGACGTCCTCGGCGAAGGCCTTGGCCGCGTTGCCCATGACCTCGCGCAGGTCGGCGTACTTCTTGACGAACTTGGGCACGCGCCCGCCGGTCAGCCCCAGCATGTCGGTCCACACCAGGACCTGGGCGTCCGTCTCGGGGCCGGCTCCGATGCCGACCGTCGGGATGTGCAGCACCCGTGTCACCTCGGCCGCCAGTTCCGCCGGCACCAGTTCCAGGACGACCGAGAACGCGCCCGCGTCCTGCACTGCCTTCGCGTCGCGCAGCAGCTGCTGGGCCGCCTCCTCGCCACGGCCCTGCACGCGGTAGCCCATGGCGTTGACGGACTGCGGGGTCAGGCCGATGTGCGCCATGACCGGGATGCCGGACTCCACCAGGAGCCGGATCTGCTCGTGCGAGCGCTCGCCGCCCTCCAGCTTCACGGCGCCGACGCCCGCCTCCTTCACCAGCCGGGTGGCCGAGCGCAGCGCCTGCGCCGGACCCTCCTGGTAGGAGCCGAACGGCAGGTCGGCGACGATCAGGGACCGCCGGGTGCCGCGGACCACCGCGGCGGACAGCATGGTCATCTCGTCGAGGGTGACGGGGACGGTCGTCTCGTACCCGAGGTGGCAGTTGCCGGCGGAGTCGCCGACCAGGATCACCGGGATGCCGGCCTCGTCGAAGACGGAGGCGGTCATCGCGTCGTACGCGGTGAGCATCGGCCACTTCTCGCCGCGTTCCTTGGCGAGGGCGATGTCGCGCACGGTGATGCGGCGCGTGCCCTTGCCCCCGTACAGCGTCCTGCCGTCGGAGGGCTTCGTCTGGGCAGCCGAAAGCTGCGTCATTGCAACGGCTCCTTCAGTCATCTCGAGGCGCCCTGACGGCGTCCCCGGACTCCCCTCCATGGTGGCACCTCGCGCCGGACGGGGCCAGAGGACCCCCCTGTGCGCAAGATCTCGGACCGCCCCGGCCGGTCGCTCCACTCAGCTTGTAAGTTCTGAGTAAAATCATTCCGATACGAGACGGTCTCGTATCGGAAATGGCCTAGTCTCGTCGGCATGACTACTCCTGCCGGCCCCGCCCGTCACGGCTCCCGGATACCGGAGGCGGTGCACCGGCGCCGCTGGGCGATCCTCGGCGTCCTCATGCTGAGCCTGCTGATCGTGGTGCTCGACAACTCGATCCTCAACGTCGCCATCAAGACGATCTCGACCCCGGCCCCGACCGGGCTGGGCGCGACGCAGAGCGAGCTGGAATGGGCGATCAACGCCTACACGCTCGTCTTCGCCGGTCTGCTGTTCACCGCCGGCCTCCTCGGCGACCGCGTCGGCCGCAAGAAGGTGCTGCTCGGCGGCCTCGTCGTCTTCGGCATCGGCTCCGCGCTGGCCGCCGAGTCCGGCTCACCGGGCCAGCTCATCGCCTACCGCGCCCTGATGGCCCTGGGCGCCGCGTTCGTCATGCCGGCCACGCTCGCCGTCCTGATGAACGTCTTCGAGCGCGAGGAACAGCCCAAGGCCATCGGCATCTGGGCCGGCGGCGTCGGCCTCGCCATCGCCATCGGCCCGATCACCGGCGGCCTGCTCCTCGACCACTTCTGGTGGGGCTCGGTCTTCCTCATCAACGTGCCGATCGTGATCGTCGCACTGGCGCTGATGGTGTGGCTGGTGCCCGACTCCCGCGACCCGCGCCCCGGCCGGCTCGACCCGGTCGGCGTCGTGCTGTCCGTCGTCGGCCTGGTCCTGCTGGTCTACGGCATCATCAAGGGCGGCGAGCTCGCCGACTTCACCGACACGACCGTGCTGGCGACCATCGTGGCAGGTGCGGTGGTCCTCGTGGCCTTCATCGTGTTCGAGAAGCGCAGCGACCACCCGTCCCTGGACGTGACCTACTTCCGGAACAAGGTCTTCTCGGCCGCCATGACCGCCATCGCGCTGGTCTTCTTCGCCCTGATGGGCGTGACCTTCTTCTCGGTCTTCTACACCCAGAGCGTGCGCGGCTACTCGCCGCTGGAGTCGGGTCTGCTGATGCTGCCGCTGGCCGCCGCGCAGATGGTCTTCGCGCCCCGCGCCCGGCTGGTCGTCGACCGGTTCGGCTACAAGGTGACCACCACGGCCGGCCTGGTGGTGCTGGCCGGCATGCTGGCCGCCTTCGCCGGCTTCGAGGCGGACACCCCGATCTGGGTGCTGGAGGTCGTCTTCTTCCTCATGGGCACCGGCATGGCGCACATCATGACGCCCACCAGCGTCGTCATCATGCAGGCCCTGCCCCGCGAGAAGGCCGGTTCCGCCTCCGCGCTGAGCAACACCTTCCGCCAGGTCGGCGGCGCCCTCGGCATCGCCGTCCTCGGCTCGGTGCTCTCGACGGCGTACCGCAACGGCATCGAGGGAAAGCTCGGGACGCTCCCGGCCGGCCTCAGGGACACCGCCGGCGAGTCGATCGAGGCCACCCTCGGCGTCGCCGCGAAGCTCGGCCCACGCGGCCAGGCCCTGGTGGACCCGGCCAACAGCGCGTTCCTGCACGCCATGCACGTCACCGCGCTGTGGGGAACGGTGGTCGCGCTGGTCGGCGCGGCCGTGACGGCGGTGTTCCTGCCCGGCAGGCCGGCGGCGCCGCGGGCGGGCGAGGAGGAGCAGGAGCTGGTGGCCGCGGTGGAGTAGCCGCCGCGCGGGGCCGGGTACGGCGGGGCCGCGGCGGCGCGGCGGCCGAGGGGCGGACGGAGAATGGTCACGGGGGCGGACGGACGGCGGTGCGAGGATCACCGCCGGCCGCCGGGCAGGACAGACCTCCCGGCACGACGAAAGGACGTCTTCAGTGAGCCTCCCCGACAGCCAAGCCGCCCCGGAGGCCCCCGCCCGCGGGCGCCCGCGGAGCGAGGCGGTGGAGCGCGCCATCGTCGAGGGGGTGATGAAGCTGCTGGAGGACGGCGTGCCGCTCGCCGAACTCTCCATCGAGCGCATCGCCCGCACCGCGGGGGTCGGCAAGGCCACCATCTACCGCCGCTGGAGCGGCAAGGAGGAGCTCTTCGTCGACGTCGTGCGGGCCGCCGAACCGCCCGACCCGGAACTGCCCGGCACCTCCGTGCGCGACGACCTCGTGGTCATCCTGGAACAGTTCCGGCAGCGCGGACTGGCGAGCCGCTCCTCCGCGATCCTGCACAACGTCTACGCCCAGATGAAGAGCAGTCCCAAGATCTGGTGCGCCTACCACGCCACCGTCGTCGAGCCGCGGCGCAGGCTCCAGATCGAGGTGCTGCGCCGGGGACAGCGCAACGGTGAACTGCGCACGGACATCGACGTGGAGGTGCTCAACGACATCGTCGTGGGCCCCATGCTGGTCCGCAGCGTCATGCGCCCCGACGCCGAACTCCCCGAGGACCTGCCCGAACAGATCGTCGACGCGGTACTGGAGGGGCTACGGCCCGTCAGCTCCCCGTCCTGATGTGCGCGTTTCGTCACAGACCATGATCGGAGCACCGTAACCGGAACTGTCCGCGCCGAGTTGTTCGTCCTCGTGCCCGTACGGTCGTCATGGGACGGCGGAACGGAGCCGATCATCCCCTAGGGTCATAACCCCACGGGGCGAACGGTGTGCACGGCAGGCAGTGAGGCGGCGGTATGGCGCAGCAGGCGTACATGGCGGAGACGGACAGCGGCGGCTCGGGTCCCGAGCGCCACAGAGACCGGCTTCGGCGCCTGGCGAACCGCCTCCTCGGCGGCTGGCGGAGCGACCGGCGGATCTGGCGCCGGGGCCTCGTGCTCGCCGCGGTCGCGGTGCTGCTGGCCCTGGTGATGCTGCTGCACTCGCGCATCCCCAACCGTGTCGGCAACCTCGGCAGCCTGACCGAGACGTTCCTGCCGTGGCTGGGCCTGCTGGTTCCGGTGCTGCTCGTGCTGGCGCTGGTGCGCAAGTCGGCGACCGCGCTGATCGCGGTGGTGCTGCCCGCGACCGTCTGGCTGAACCTCTTCGGCGGGCTGCTCTTCGACAAGTCGGCCGACGGCGGCGACCTGATGGTGGCCACGCACAACGTCAACGCCGACAACCCCGACCCGTCCGGCACCGCCCGCGAGGTGGCCGCCTCCGGCGCCGACGTGCTCGCCCTGGAGGAGCTGAAGGCCTCGGCGGTCCGGGTGTACGAGAGCGCGCTGGCCCCGACCTACAGGTACCACTCGGTGCAGGGCACGGTGGGGCTGTGGAGCAAGTACCCGATCAGCGGGGTGCGACCGGTGAACATCAGGCTGGGCTGGACCCGGGCCATGCGCGCCACGGTGGCGACCCCCGAGGGGCCGGTCGCTGTGTACGTCGCCCACATGCCGTCGGTCCGGGTGAAGATGAACGCCGGGTTCACCGCCGCGCAGCGCGACCAGAGCGCGGACGCGCTGGGCGAGGCGATCGCCCACGAGCGGCTGCCCCGGGTGGTGCTGCTCGGTGACCTGAACGGCACGATGAACGACCGCTCGCTCAACGCCGTGACCGCCCAGATGCGTTCCACGCAGGGCGCGGTGGGCAACGGCTTCGGGTTCAGCTGGCCCGCGTCGTTCCCGATGGCGCGGATCGACCAGATCATGGTCAAGGGGGTCGAGCCGGAGAGTTCCTGGACCCTGCCGCGCACCGCCAGCGACCACCTTCCGGTGGCGGCGCGTGTGAAGGTCACCACATCGGCAACGGCCTCGTGACCTGTTGGAATACCGGGCCCGGAAGGCTTTGTTCCGCAGCTGAACTTATTGATCGACCGCTGTGCGGAACTCACCCGAAAGGCCCCTCATGCCCCTGGCCCTGCTCGCCCTCGCCGTGGGCGCCTTCGGCATCGGCACGACCGAGTTCGTGATGATGGGCCTGCTGCCCGACGTCGCGGACGACCTGGACATCTCCATCCCCGCCGCCGGGCACCTGGTCTCGGCGTACGCCCTCGGCGTCGTCATCGGCGCCCCGCTGCTGGCCGCGCTCACCTCGAAACTCTCCCGCCGCGGGGTCCTCATCGGCCTGATGGCCCTGTTCGTCGCGGGCAACGCGCTGTCCGCGCTCGCCCCCGGCCACTACTGGCTGCTGGCCGCCCGCTTCCTGAGCGGTCTGCCGCACGGCGCCTTCTTCGGTGTCGGCGCGGTGGTCGCCACCGGCATGGTGCCGCCGGAGCGCAAGGCCCGCTCGGTGTCCCTGATGTTCCTCGGCCTCACGGTCGCCAACATCGCCGGTGTCCCGGCCGCCACGCTCATGGGCCAGCACCTGGGCTGGCGGGCGACCTTCCTCGGGGTGAGCGCGATCGGAATCGCGGCGATCGCCGCCCTCGCCCTGCTGATCCCCGCCGACCGCGCCCGGTCCGCCCCGGCCGCCAGCCTGCGCGGCGAACTGGCCGCGTTGCGCTCGCTGCCCGTCTGGCTGGCGCTGCTGACGACGGTCGCGGGCTTCGGCGCGCTGTTCGCGGCGTACAGCTACGTCACGCCGATGCTCACCGGCTCCGCCGGGTACGCCGAGACCAGCGTGACGCTGCTGCTGGCGCTGTTCGGCGTGGGCGCCACGGCCGGCAACCTGCTCGGCGGCCGCCTCGCCGACCACTCGATGCGCGGCACGCTGTTCGGCGGCCTCGCCTCGCTGGCGGCCGTACTGCTGCTCTTCCCGCTGCTGATGCGGGCCGAGTGGAGCGCGGCCGTCGCGGTGGCCCTGCTGGGGACGGCCGCCTTCGTCACCGGCTCGCCGCTGCAGCTCATGGTGATGGAGAAGGCGTCGGCGGCCCCCTCGCTGGCCTCCTCCGCCAACCAGGCCGCCTTCAACCTCGCCAACGCGGGTGGCGCGTGGCTCGGCGGCCTGACGCTGGCCGCGGGTCTCGGGGTCGTCTCCCCGGCGCTCGCCGGCGCCGCACTGGCCGTGCTGGGCCTGGCCGTCGCGGCCCTCGCCCACGCGGTGGACCGCCGCCGGGCCGGCGCCGCACAGCCGGGGCGGGTCGTGGCCGGCCACGTGCCGGACACGGCGGAGGCGCTGCGGCACTGACCCCTGGCCCGGGCCCGGGTCGGCCCCGGCCGCTGTCGGGCGGTTGTAGGCGGCCGGCACCGGCTGTCGGCGGGGTGTCGGTGGTTTGTCGGTGGGGGCTGGGAGCGTCATCGGCATGACGCGAACCGACAACAACCCCGGCGGCGGACGAGCCGCAGTGACCGTACGGGGGCTGGTCAAGCACTACGGCGAGACCAAGGCGCTGGACGGCGTGGACCTCGACGTGCGCGAGGGCACCGTGATGGGCGTCCTGGGGCCGAACGGCGCCGGCAAGACGACCCTCGTACGGATCCTCTCCACCCTGATCACCCCCGACGCCGGCCAGGCCACCGTCGCCGGCTACGACGTCGTGCGGCAGCCGAGGCAGCTGCGCCGGGTGATCGGACTCACCGGCCAGTACGCCTCCGTCGACGAGAAGCTCCCCGGCTGGGAGAACCTCTACATGATCGGGCGGCTGCTCGACCTGTCCCGCAAGGAGTCCCGCGCCCGCGCCGACGAGCTGCTGGAGCGGTTCTCGCTCACCGAGGCCGCCCGGCGCCCGGCGAGCACGTACTCCGGCGGTATGCGGCGGCGGCTGGACCTGGCCGCTTCCATGATCGGGCGGCCCGCCGTCCTCTACCTCGACGAGCCGACCACCGGGCTCGACCCACGCACCCGCAACGAGGTGTGGGCCGAGGTCAAGGCGATGGTCGGCGACGGGGTCACCGTCCTGCTGACCACCCAGTACATGGAGGAGGCCGAGCAACTGGCCTCCGAACTCACCGTGGTCGACCGGGGCAAGGTCATCGCCAACGGCGGCATCGAGGAGCTCAAGGCCAAGGTCGGCGGGCGCACGCTGCGGGTGAAGCCGGCCGACTCGGGGGAACTGCGCCCGCTCGCCGGGATGCTCGACGAGTTGGGCATCACCGGTCTCGCCACGACGACCGTCGACACCGAGACCGGCTCCCTGATGGTGCCGATCCTCAGCGACGAGCAGCTGACCGCGGTGGTCGGCGTGGTCACCGCGCGCGGTATCACGGTCTCCTCCATCACCACCGAACTGCCCAGCCTGGACGAGGTCTTCCTGTCCCTCACCGGCCACCGCGCCAGTGCCCCGCAGGACGCCCGCCCCGCCGACGCCCGCGAGGAGGTCGCCGCATGAGCACCCATCCTTCACCCACGACCGCGCCGCCCGAGGGGCGTCGCACCGCCCCGCCTTCCGGTGTCACCGCGCCCCCGGTCCTCCAGGCGGACG
Organism: Streptomyces sp. NPDC015220; assembly: GCF_043079345.1. Lineage (NCBI taxonomy): Bacteria > Bacillati > Actinomycetota > Actinomycetes > Kitasatosporales > Streptomycetaceae > Streptomyces > Streptomyces sp. NPDC015220. Next base: position 445,597 of record NZ_JBIBUK010000001.1, read on the forward strand.
GCCGGATCCCGCTGCGCGGGCATCTGCGGCACACCGGCGCCCTGATCCGCCGCAATCTGCTGTGGATCCGCCAGGACCCCGAGTCGATGTTCGACGCACTGCTGATGCCGATCGTCTTCACCCTGCTCTTCGTGTACGTCTTCGGCGGCTCGATCGGGCAGGCGCTGGGCGGCGGGCAGGAACGCTACGTCCAGTACGTCGTCCCCGGCATGCTGGCGATGATGAGCATGACGCTGTCGCAGGGCGTCGGCACCGGTTTCAGCCAGGACTTCAACAGCGGTGTGATGGACCGCTTCCGGTCCCTGCCGATCGGGCGCGGCTCGGTGCTGTTCGCCAAGATCGCGGTGGAGCTGGCGCGGATGCTGTTCGCGACGGTGGTGCTGATGATCGTCGCCGTCCTGGTCGGCTTCCACATCACGCACTGGGCCGGCCTGATGGCGACCATGGGCCTGTCCGCGCTGTTCGCCTCGTCGATCATGTGGATCTTCCTCACGCTCGGCGTGGTCCTGAAGAACGCGCAGTCCGTGCAGGCGATGGGCTTCCTGGTGCTGTTCCCGCTCCAGTTCGGCTCGTCGATCTTCGCGCCGACCGATTCGATGCCGGGCTGGCTCCAGCACTTCACCGACTACAACCCGCTCTCCACGCTGGCGGACTCGGCCCGCGGCCTGATGACGGGCGGCGCGGTCGCCCACGACGTGTGGATCACCGTCGCCTGGTCCGTGGCGCTCACGGCGGTGATGGCCCCGGTCGCCATCCACAAGTTCCGTACCAAGAGCTGACCGGGAGGGGCCCGCACGGCTCCGGTCGGTACGCGTCGTCACACCAGGGCGGCGGCCTCCTGCGGGGAGAGGCCGCCGCCCTCGGCGTACGCGACCCGGTACTCCCGCTCGCCGAGCACGGCCCGGATCCGGGCCAGGACCTCTTCGTGGGCGTGGCGTTCCAGGTTGGAGCGGAGGTGTCCGGCCGGCAGCAGGGCGTCGGCGGCCCCCAGACAGCGGGCCGCGTCCCGGGCACGGGCGCCGCCGTCCACGCCGGCGACGGCCATCGCGCCGATGGTCAGGTAGGCCGAACGCATGTGCGGCGCGATGGCCAGGGAGATCGGGTCCGCGGCCCGCTCCAGCGCCCGGCGGATCTTGTCCAGGGCCTCCTCGTCGCGGTCGTCGACGGCCGCCAGCCAGGCCTCCACGCCGAGGATGAACCCGTCGAAGACGACGAAGTGGGTAAGGGTGAACTCCTCGCGCAACAGACGTAGTTGCTCACGCGCCTCGGGTATGCGATCGGTCATTCCGAGCCGGCCGGCCAGGCAGAGCCGGGCGAACGGCATCGCCTCGTTGACGGCGCCGGCCTGCTGACCGATCACCTCGCGCAGGATCCGTTCGCCGCGTTCGCTCTCGCCCGCCTCCAGCAGCGCGCCGCCCAGGCGCGCTCTCAACATGGCCACCTGGGCGTGCGCGCCGAGCCGATCGGCCTGCTCGACGGCCGCCTCGTAGTCGGCGGCGGCGCTGAGGTGCCGGCCGCCGTGCTCGTGGGCCTCGCCGCGGGCGGAGAGGGCCTCGGCGGCGCCCCAGGTGTCTCCGATGCGGCGGAAGATCTCCAGCGACTCGTCGGCGTCGCGGGTCGCGTCGCCCGCCCGGTCGGCGCGGTTGGCCAGCAGGTTGGCGCGCATCTGGAGGGCGTTGGCGAGCTCCCACTCGAATCCCGGGGTGTTGCGGCAGGTGTGCACGGCGGCGTCGACGATGGTACGGATCCGCTCCATGTCGCCGGTCATGACCACGGCGAACAACGACAGCATTCCGGGGCTGCGGCAGGCCTGCGGCAATCCGGGCTCGTAGACGTCTGCGATGACGCGGAGTCTGCGTTTGGCCGCCGGGGAGTCCCAGGCCTCCAGCTCGGTGTCCATGCAGGCCAGGTGGGCCAGGTGCAGGCCGCGCCGGGCCTCGGCGAGCACCTCGCCGGTCATCGGCGGCGGGGCGTCCGTGCACCGTTCCCACACCGGGGCGGCACGGCGCACCGGCTCGGTGAAGGGGTCGGGGCCGAGCGCCATGACCTCGCGGCACCAGTTGCGGGCCTCGACGCGCGCCTCGCGCATCTGCCAGTAGGAGATGAGCGAGAGGATCAGGCACAGGCTCTCCTGCTCGTCCCGCGCGGCGACGGCGTGCCGCAGCGCGGTGCGCAGGTTCTCGTACTCCAGCTCGAACCGGGCGATGGCGGCGCGCTGGCCGGGTCCGCGCAGCAGCGGGTCGGTGGTGCGGGCGAGTTCGCGGTAGTACGTGAGGTGGGCGCGTTCGGCCTCGATGCGGCCGCCCGTCTCGTCGAGGCGTTCGGCGGCGTACTCCGCGACGGTCTCCAGGAGCCGGTAGCGCATCCCGCCGTCACCGTCGGGGGCGGCCACCACCAGGGACTTGTCGACGAGGGAGCCGAGGGCGTCGAAGGCGGCGGGCCCGCACACGGCCTCGGCGGCGGCGAGGTCCGAGCCGCCGGCGAAGACGGACAGCCGGCTCAGGACGTCCCGCTCCTCAGCGTCGAGCAGGTCCCAGGACCAGTCGACGACGGCACGCAGGGTCTGCTGGCGGGGCAGGACGGTACGGCTGCCGGAGGTGAGCAGGCGGAAACGGTCGTCGAGCCGGTCGGCGATCTGCCGGGGAGCGAGCATCCGCAGCCGGGCCGCGGCCAGTTCGATGGCCAGGGGCAGGCCGTCCAGGCGGCGGCAGATCTCCGCGCAGGCGGCCGCCGTCTCGTCGTCCGCGTCGATCCGGAAACCGGGCCGTACGGCCGCCGCCCGGTCCGCGAGCAGCCGCAGCGCGACCGGCTCGGGCAGCGGTTCCACCGGCCGCAGCAACTCGCCCGGCACGCCCAGGGGCGCGCGACTGGTGGCGAGGACGGTGAGGTACGGGCAGCGGGCGAGCAGTTCCTCGACGAGGTGGGCGACGGCGTCGACGACGTGCTCGCAGTTGTCGAGCAGGAGCAGCATGCGGCGCCGGGCGCAGTGCTCGACGAGCCGCTCGACGGGATCGTCGTGCCGGTCGGCCACGGCGGCCCGCATCTCCTCGGCTCCTGCGCCGTACAGGACGGTCTCGCGGGCGCCGACGGCAGTCAGCACGGCCGCCGGCACGGCGTGCGGATCGTCGACGGGAGCCAGCTCGGCCAGCCACACCCCGTCCCGGCACACCGGCCGCACGGCTTCGGCCGCCTCCTGCGACAGCCGGGTCTTCCCGGCCCCGCCGGGCCCGAGCAGCGTGACCAGCCGGGCGGCCCCGAGGTCGGCGCGTATCGCCTCGATGTCGGCCTCACGGCCCACGAAGGAGGTGAGACGGGCGCGGAGGTTGCCGGGGGGCCGTGCCGGGCTCCCGGGGAACTCGCCGGGCGCCACCTGGGCGCCCTCGTCGACGGAGAGGGCGGGGCCACGGGGCGCGGGGACGGCGGGGGCGGGACGCTCGGCAGGGGCACGGTGTGCCGCCGGGACGCCGGAGCAGGCTGCCGGGGCGTCGGGCCGCTCAGGGGCACGGTGCCCGGGCTCCCCGCCGAAGCGGGAATCGGACGTCTCGCTCGCGCCGGGGCCCGGCCCCCCGCCCGCTCGGGCCCCGGCCACCCCGCTTGAACGGGTCCCGGGCTCCCCGCCGGCGGCACCGGACTCGGGCGTCTCACCCGCGCCGAGGCCCGGCGCCCCGCCCACACCGGACCCGCCCGCACCGGGCCCGGGCACTCGGCTCCCGCGGAGTCCGGGCGCCCCGTCGGTACGAGGCTCGGCGGCCCCGCCGAAGTCGCGTGCGGTGGCGGTGGACCGGTCGCCGAACGGACCACTCCGGCCCGGCGCCCCACCGGCCGACGCCGGACCCGCCTCGGCACCCGCCTCCGTACCGGCGGCCTCATCGGCGCCCGCGCCGGCGGTCGTACGCGTGCGCGTACCGGCGTCCGTGCCGACGTGCCCGGCCGTCCAGCGTGTCGCCGTGTCCGCGCGCCGCTCCCCGGCGGACCGCCGACCGCCGGCCGGCCCGCCGGGACCCTGCCCGTACGACTCGTCCGGGCGCAGCAGCTCTCCGTGCAGCGCGCGCAGTTCGGGCCCTGGGTCCGAGCCGAGCCGGTCGGCCAGCAGACGTCGTAGGTCCTCGTAGGCGGCCAGGGCCTCCGCCGTGCGGCCCGCGTCGCGCAGGGCGCGCAGCCGCAGTGTCTGGAGGGGTTCGTCGAGGGGGTGGGCGTCGCACAGGGAGCTCAGCTCGGGCAGGGCCCGCTCGGCCCGACCGAGGGCGATCGCGGCGGCGAGGCGGGTGCGGCGCGCGTCCAGGTGGCGCGCCTCCCAGCGGGCCGCCTCGGCGGTGCGGTCGGGCAGGTCGGTGAGGGCGGGGCCGTGCCACAGGGCGAGGGCGTCGTCGAGCACGCCGACCGCCTTCGCGGGGTCGCCGTCGGCCAGCGCGCGGGAGCCCTCGTCGGCCAGCCGGTCGAACCGGTGCAGGTCTATGTCGTCGGGCGCGGCGGTGAGCCGGTAACCGCCCTCGGCGGAGGCGACCGCGTCCGCGCCGAGGGTCCTGCGCAACCGCCCGACCAGTGCCTGCAACGCGCCCGTTGCGTCGCCGGGCGGGTCTCCGTCCCACACCTCGTCGACCAGGACGCGCACCGGGACGATACGGCCGGGGCGCAGGGCGAGCACGGTCAGCAGGGCACGCAGCCGCGCTCCGCCGACCGGTACGGCCGTGCCGTCGGGGCGGAGTGCCTGGGTGGTGCCGAGGATCCGGTAGCGCACGGGGTCCATTGTCTCCAGGGACGCCCGGTCACCGCTCGGGGGTTTCCTCGGCCCGGCGTGTCCGGGGGGCGTGCGGGGCGTGGCGGGCACTGCGGGCGTCGCGGGCACGGCGAGCACGATAGGCACCGCAGGCACCGCAGGCACGGCAGGCACCGCAGGCACGGGAGCACGGCAGGAGCGGCGGAGCGGCGGAGCGGCGGAGCGGCGGAGCGGCGGAGCGGCGGAGCGGCGGAGCGGCGGAGCGGCGGAGCGGCGGAGCGGCGGAGCGGAAACTCCTGGGCCGCCCGGGGCGTTCCTCCCCCGTCACCGGTACGGTCGACCCGCCCCGCCCGACACGCCTCTCAGGAGTTCGCCCCCATGACCACCGCCACCACCCGCCACAGCGACCGGCGGATCAGTCCCGTCTTCGTCGGGATCCTGGCCGTCACCGCCGTCACGGGCTGGGCCACCTGGACCGGATTCGCCGAGCAGCCGGGCGTGGCGGTGTTCCTGTTCGTGACGGCGGCCTGGATCGTGTCGCTCTGCCTGCACGAGTACGCGCACGCCCGTACCGCGCTGCACAGCGGGGACATCACGGTCGGCGCCAAGGGCTACCTCACGCTGAACCCGCTGAAGTACACCCACGCCCTGCTGAGCATCGTACTCCCGGTGATCTTCGTGATCATGGGCGGGATCGGCCTGCCCGGCGGCGCCGTGTTCATCGAGCGCGGGCGGATCCGGGGCCGCTGGCGACACAGTCTCGTCTCCGCGGCCGGTCCGCTCACGAACGTTCTGTTCGCGGTGGTGTGCACGGCCCCGTTCTGGCTGCACGCGCTGGACGGGGTGCCCCGTGACTTCCGCTTCGCGCTGGCCTTCCTCGCGCTGCTCCAGGTCACGGCCGCGATCCTGAACTTCCTGCCGGTTCCGGGCCTGGACGGCTACGGCGTGATCGAGCCCTGGCTGTCGTACGACGTCAAGCGGCAGGTGGCGCCCTTCGCGCCGTTCGGCCTGCTGTTCGTCTTCGCGCTGCTGTGGGTGCCCTCGGTCAACAGCGCGTTCTTCGACGTGATCGACACGATCCTGCGCGCGCTGGGCATCACCGACCTGGACACGTACTGCGGCCAGGACCTCTACCGCTTCTGGGAGGGCTCCGACGAGTTCTGCTCGATCATCCCGTGACCGAGCCGCCGTGCCGCACCGCCCTACCGCGGCGGATGTAGTACCAGGTCATGTTGGACGACAGGCCTGCCAGCAGCACCCACACGATCCCCAGCCAGCTGCCCTGGACGAAGGAGACGACGGCCGCGGCCACGGCGAGCACGCAGACGATCAGGGCGTAGAGGGCGAGGCGGGGCATGGCGGTCGGCTCCTGTCGGGGACACTGTGCGGAACTGCTTCGCGGACCAGTGTCCCCCATGCACAGGGTGGACTCACACGTCCGTGACCCGCAGGCCGGCGTGTGCCTTGTAGCGGCGGTTGACGGAGATCAGGTTCGCGACCAGGGACTCCACCTGGTGGGCGTTGCGCAGCCGGCCGGCGAAGACGCCGCGCATGCCGGGGATGCGGCCGGCCAGCGCCTGGACGGTCTCCACGTCGGCGCGCTCCTCACCGAGGACCATGACATCGGTGTCGATCTCGTCGATCTCCGAGTCCTGCAGGAGGACCGCCGACAGATGGTGGAAGGCCGCCGTGACCCGTGAGTCCGGCAGCAGGGACGCGGCCTGTTCGGCGGCGCTGCCCTCCTCCGGCTTGAGGGCGAAGGCGCCCTTCTTGTCGAAGCCGAGCGGGTTCACGCAGTCCACGACGAGCTTGCCGGCCAGTTCCGCGCGCAGCGATTCGAGGGTCTTGCCGTGGCCGTCCCAGGGCACGGCGACGATCACGACGTCACTGCGGCGGGCGGTCTCGGCGTTGTCGGCGCCCTCGACTCCGTGTCCGATCTCCTCCGCCGCCGCCTGTGCGCGCTCGGCGGCCCGGGAGCCGATGATCACCTTCTGGCCCGCCCGGGCGAAGCGGTAGGCGAGTCCCTTGCCCTGCGGGCCGGTCCCGCCGAGCACGCCGACGACCAGCCCGGAGACGTCGGGCAGGTCCCAGGGGTCCTTGGCGGAGGCCTTCTGTGCACTGTCGGTTGAGGTCATGGGGCGACTCTACGTCCGCCCTCCCGCGGTCGGCCGATCAGGTGCACCGGTCACGCGGGTACACCGACGGTGTGGTCCGATGCCCCGCGGGTGTCCCCAGGGCGGGCGAATCCGGGCCGAACTCCGCATTCGGCGCGGCGGTTCCGGGCAGGATGCGCGCGTATGGACGCCGTACGGGTCGCGTTGCTGCGCGAAGTGCTCGCAGGGACCGAGTGGTTGGACGCCACCCGGCGGTTCGCGGGGGTGCTGCGCGGGTCCGTCGTGTCGCACGGGGGCGGACTGCTGCTCGTCGGTACGCCGGACTACGAACCGTGGCACCTGGCGGCGCACTTGGTGGACGAGGCCGCGTGGTCGGGCACACCGGAGCTGGCTCCCACCCTGGTACGGCACCACGCGCGCCCCTCGGACCCGGCGCACCTCGCCGTCGGGCTCGGCCGGCTGGAAGCGGCTCGGCGGGGGGAGACCCTGCTGGTGGTGGCTCCGGGGGACTCCGGACCGCTGCTGGAGCGGGTGCACGAGGCGCGGCGGGCCGGGTCGACGGTGCTGGCCCTCGGATCGGGCGAGGGTGAACTGACGGCGATGGCTCACGAGGCGCTGACGGTGCCGGAGGGTGCCGAGCTGGACCTGGACACCGTGCAGCATCTGGTGAGCGCGGCGACCGGGGAGAACGCGCTGCCCGCGCCACGGGGGCGCCGACGGTTCCGGGACCGGTTGTCGAGGCTGACGGAGCAGCTGACGGCTCCGCCACCCCCGCGCTGGTAGTGGGCTCGTCGCAGGGGCGACGGGAGGAGGACCGGCTGCCCGCGCCCGCCGTCGGACTCAGCGTGGCCCGTCGCGGCGGGACTGCCGCCGTGCCTGCCCGTGGCGCCCCTACCGGTGCTGTGTCTACCGCAGCTGTGTCTACCGCAGCTGTGTCTACCGGTGCCGCGCCTGCCGGTGCCGCGTCGCCTGTCGCGGCACCACCGGCGCCCGGGTGTCGCCCGACCTGCCCACCACTTCTTCTGCGGCTCGGGGCGGCCTCGGGTCACGGCTCGTCGTCGTGTCACCGTCGCCGGGTGGGGCACCTCCGGGCCAAGACGAAGACACTCGACCGGTCGAGTGTCTCCAGCCCGCTCATCTGTCGACGCAGGGAGCACTCAACCGGTCGAGTGTCTTCGGTTCCGTACAAGCATCAGGGGGCCACCGCGTCCTGGTCCGGATGCCCGTGCGCGGCCAGGCCCTCCGCGCCCTTCCGGGTTCTCGGGGACCGGTCAGTCGTCCTCGGCGCCGCCCGCCGGGGCGTCGTGCCACCGCGCGTCGTTCTCCCACTGGAGGTTGCGCTCGCGGGCGGTCTCCATCGCGTGCTGGGCCTCCTGCCGGGAGACGTACGGGCCGAACCGGTCCTTGGCGGGACACTCCGGCCCCTCTTCGACCTTCTTGTGTTCCAGGCAGTAGAACCACTCGCCCGGTTTTCCCGCGGTCCGCTTCTTGAACAGGGCCATGACCAGCTCCTCTCGCCACCGACATGTTCCCCCATCGCCCCTCGATAGACTCGCGGGCATGTCTGGCCAGTCACTGCTCGTGCCCGGGGAGCTGTCCCCCACCCGTTCCGTGCCCGGAAACATCCGCCGCCCGGAGTACGTCGGCAAGCCCGCACCGAAGCCGTACACCGGGCCGGAGGTGCAGACTCCGGAGACCGTCGAGGCGATGCGGGTCGCCGGGCGGATCGCCGCTCGGGCGATGGCGGAGGCTGCGAAGCACATCGCGCCGGGCGTCACCACGGACGAGTTGGACCGGGTCGCGCACGAGTACATGTGCGACCACGGCGCCTATCCCTCGACGCTCGGCTACCGCGGCTTCCCCAAGTCCCTGTGCACCTCGATCAACGAGGTGATCTGTCACGGCATCCCGGACTCCACAGTGCTGCGGGACGGCGACATCATCAACCTCGACGTGACGGCGTACATCGGCGGAGTGCACGGCGACAACAACGCGACGTACCTCGTCGGCGAGGTGGACGACGAGAGCCGCCTGCTCGTCGAGCGCACCCGCGAGTCCCTGAACCGCGCCATCAAGGCGGTCAAGCCGGGCCGGCAGATCAACATCATCGGCCGGGTCATCGAGTCCTACGCCAAGCGCTTCGGCTACGGCGTGGTCCGCGACTTCACCGGCCACGGCATCAGCACGTCCTTCCACTCCGGCCTGATCGTCCCGCACTACGACAGCCCGCACGCCACGACGGTCATGCAGCCCGGCATGACCTTCACCATCGAGCCGATGCTGACCCTCGGCAGCTACGAGTACGACGTCTGGGACGACAACTGGACGGTCGTCACCAAGGACCGCAAGCGCACCGCCCAGTTCGAACACACCCTGGTGGTGACGGAGACGGGCGCGGACATCCTCACCCTGCCGTAGGTCTCCACGGGGCGGTACGGAACGGAGATGTGCGGACGGGGACGGGGCAAGAGGGAGGCGCGACCGTCCGCACGCTTCCGGAAGACCCGAGGGAGACGACCTCACCTCGGGCAATGGGCCACGCGCTGGGCAGTAGGCAGTAGGCAGTAGGCAGTAGGCAGTAGGCAAACGATTCATTGACAACAGGCTGTTTGCACGCCAGGGTGGACCCATGCCACCGACTCCGCAGCAGCCCACCGACGCCTTCACACCACCGAGCGCGGACCAGGCGAGGGCGCGACGTGCGCCCGCCGCCCTGTTCCGCATCGCAGAACGGCACGCGGGCACCGACGAGCAGCGCCGACGGCAGGTCAACCCCCGCGTGATCAGCCCGCACGAGGCGGTCAGGATCGTGTCGTTCCTGCTCAGCGGCGCCGCGCTGCTGGAGGACGGCGAGGCGGAAGTGGACCGCGCGGACATCACCGCCGCACTGAGCCTGCTTCCGCTCGTCCGGTCCGAGATGGACGAGCTGGAAGTCGGACTCCTCCAGATGGCCCGGGGCCGGGGCATGACCTGGCCCGAGATCGCCTTCGGTCTCGGCCTCGAGACCCCCCAGGCCGCGCGGCAGCGCTACGAACGCCTGGCGGCCCGCACGGACACCGGCGCCGAGAAGGACGCCGAGTAGCGGGCGGAACCGGCGGACCGGACGGCGGCCGCGCCCGTCCGCTCAGCGCTCCAGGAGCACCCGGCCCCCGACCTCCACCCAGCCCTCCGGCTGGGGCGCCGTCAAGATCTGGGAGCCCGCCCCCTGAACGATGTTGAGGGCGCGGCCCAGACGGGCCGTCAGCAGCAGGGCCGCGGCACCTGTCGCCTCGTCCTCCTCGATACCGTCGTCGCGGCCGGGGAAGGCTCGGGCGCGCACACGGCCGGCCGCCTCGTCCTCCCACGCCCACGCGTAGATCCACTCGCCCGGCGGCGGGACCGGGAGGTCGTCGACCTTGGCCGAAGTGGCGTACTGGCGCAGCGTGCGCGGCGGAGCCCATTCCGGACGCGCCTCGATCCAGCTGAACTCGCCGTCCTGCCGGGCGCCGACCGTACCGGCGGGGGTGACCAGTTCGGGAACGTCCAGCAGCCAGGCCGTGCCCACGCAGGGGTGGCCGGCGAAGGGCAGGCGCAGAGTGGGGGTGTAGATGTCGATGACGCCGCGCTCGGGGTCGTCGACGAACACCGTCTCGCTGAAGCCGAGCTTCCCCGCGAACGCCTGGCGGTCGTCCCGGTCGGGGATCAGCGAGCCGTCGCGGACGACGCCCAGCTCGTTGCCGTAGCCACCGCTGGGTCCGCAGAAGACCCGCAGCACGTCGTAGTCAGTCACCCGGGCATTGAAACATCACGCGGGCGGTGAGCGCGTCCATGCGTTGGGGCCGCCGGGTGGAGGCCGGGCGGGGGCTGTACGGCTCCTCGGAGGGCGGCAAGGACACGGTGTCGGAGAACGCCGTCCCCCTGGCGGCTTGTCGGCGGGCGCGGTCGCCGCGGCGGTCCGGGCGGGCCGCCGGGCGGGCCATGTGCTCCTCGCGCTCCTCGCGACTCCTCGTGTGCATCGTGCTCCTCGTGCTCCTCGTGGGCATCGGTGCCCCGTGCCGTCTCGCACCGCCACTCCGTCTCGTCCGGCGAGCGGGTCGGCAGCACGCGCGGTGGCGGGCTGCCCTCCGCCGGCGCGGCCACCGCCCGGCCGCAGCCACCGCCCGGTCGCGGCCCTCGCGGACGGGGCCGGCCGTCCAGGATCGGCACCCACCCCACAGCAGGACCGGCGCGAGCGTTCCCTCGCGGTACGCCTTCACACGCGGCGCGTCACGGAAGGAGACGCGGCGCAGCGGCAGCACACGTGCCGGTCGCCGCCGCAGAGGGGTTCGAGGCGGACGGCCGGCCAGTCGCGTACGAGGTCCGCCGTCCAGGTGTCAGGGCCGGGCGGTGCGGGCCGAGAATCTTTCCCCGCGCCCTCTCCGCGCGGACAAGGCCCGCCCCGCCACCCTCACTGCTTTGCCTCTGATTGACCCCACATTGACGATTGCATGAGATTTTCGACACCAAGTCGTGTCTGTGATCCTCCTGTGCGCGCGTGCGAGCTGAATCACGGCACCTGGCGGGTATGGATGAGGTAAGCCTCAGGTAAGTTAGGCAAGCCTCACCGTAGCGTCCTGCCGACCGTTGCCACCTGGAGCCTGCATGCGAGCCGCCCGCCTCTCCGTCGTCACCGCCGCCGCCACCGCGGCCGCTCTGACCGCCGTGACGGCCTGCACCGCGAAGAGCGACGCCGCGGACGGCAAGGCGATCCAGGTGACCGCCGCCGACTCGACGTGCGAGACCTCGGCGAAGACCGTCCCGGCCGGTCAGGTCACCCTCAAGATAGAGAACAAGGGCTCCCGGGCGACCGAGGTCGAGATCGTCTTCCCGGACGACCGGATCGTGTCGGAGAAGGAGAACATCGGCCCGGGCACCAAGTACACGCTGACCGCCGAGGTGAAGGCCGGCTCCTACGAGATCGCCTGCCGCCCGGGCATGAAGGGCCACGGCGTGCGCCAGAAGCTCACCGTCACCGGTGAGGGCGCCGCCGCCAAGCGGGACCCCAAGCTGGACCAGGCCGTCGCCGACTACCGCCAGTACGCGCAGGACCAGGCCGACGAGACCCTGCCCCGGGTCGAGACCTTCGTGAAGGCCGTCAAGGCAGGCGACGTCGCCGCCGCCAAGAAGGCATACGCCATCTCCCGGCTCGGCTGGGAGCGCACCGAGCCGGTCGCCGAGTCCTTCGGCGACATCGACCCCCAGGTCGACGTCCGTGAGGACGGCCTGGAGGACGGCCAGAAGTGGACCGGCTGGCACCGGCTGGAGAAGGCCCTGTGGAAGGACGGGAAGATCGGCGCCGAGGAGAAGACCCTCGCCGACCAGCTCGTCACCGACCTGAAGGACTGGCAGAAGCGGGTCGGCACCGCCGAGATCACCCCGTCCTCCATGGCCAACGGCGCCAAGGAGCTCCTCGACGAGGTCGCCACCGGGAAGGTCACCGGCGAGGAGGACCGTTACTCCCACACCGACCTGGTCGACTTCAAGGGGAACGTCGAGGGCGCGCAGAAGGCGTACGACCTGCTCAAGCCGGTCGCCGCGCAGAACGACCCGGCGCTGACCAAGGAGCTCGACAAGCAGTTCCGCGCGCTCGACGCGCTCCTCGACAAGTACCGCGCGGACAAGACGTCGTACGAGTTCGTCTCCTACGACAAGGTCGGCAAGGACGACCGCAAGGAGCTCTCGGACGCGGTGAACGCGCTCGCCGAGCCGCTGTCCAAGCTCGCCGCCGCGGTCGTGAAGTAGGCAGGCCATGACCGAGACCGACAGCAGCGCCTCCCCCTCCCGCCGGGCCCTCATCGGCTGGGGCGGGGCCGGGCTCGCCCTCGGGGCCGTCGCGGCCGGCGGCGCGGTGGCGATGGCCAGGAACGATGACGGCACGGACTCCGGCGGCGACGGCGCGGGCGGCGCGGTGGAGTTCCACGGCGCGCACCAGGCGGGCATCGCCACGCCCGTGCAGGACCGGCTGCACTTCGCCGCGTTCGACGTGAAGACCGACGACCGCGCCGAACTCGTGCGGGTCCTGAAGGACTGGACGGCCGCCGCGCGGCGGATGACCGCCGGAAAGGCGGTCGGCGAGGGCGCGTACGGCGGCCTGGCCGAAGCGCCGCCCGACGACACCGGCGAGGCCCTGGGGCTGCCGCCCTCGCGGCTGACCCTCACCATCGGCTTCGGCCCGTCGCTGTTCGACAGGTTCGGCCTGGGGAACCGGCGGCCCGCGGCCCTGGTCGACCTGCCCAAGTTCCCCGGCGACAACCTCGACCGGTCCCGCACCGGCGGCGACCTGTGCATCCAGGCCTGCGCGGACGACCCGCAGGTCGCCGTGCACGCGATCCGCAACCTGGCCAGGATCGGCTTCGGCAAGGTCGCGATCCGCTGGTCACAGCTCGGTTTCGGCAAGACCTCCTCGACCACCCCGGACGCGCAGACCCCGCGCAACCTCTTCGGCTTCAAGGACGGGACGCGGAACATCGCGGGCACCCAGACGGACCGGCTGGAGAAGCACGTGTGGGTCGGGGACGGGGACGGCGGGGCGAAGGACGCCTGGATGCACGGGGGTTCGTACCTCGTCGCCCGGCGCATCCGGATGCACATCGAGACCTGGGACCGGACCTCGCTGCAGGAGCAGGAGGACGTCTTCGGCCGGGACAAGGGCGAGGGCGCGCCGGTCGGCAGGGCCAAGGAGCACGACGAGCCGTTCCTGAAGGCGATGAAACCGGACGCGCACGTCCGGCTCGCGCATCCCGACGCCAACGGCGGGATCACGATCCTGCGCCGGGGCTACTCGTTCACGGACGGCACGGACGGTCTGGGCCGGCTGGACGCGGGCCTGTTCTTCCTGGCGTACCAGCGCGATCCGCGCAACGGGTTCATCCCGCTGCAGCGCAGGCTGTCGGCGCACGACGCGCTCAACGAGTACATCCAGCACGTGGGTTCGGCGGTCTTCGCGATCCCGCCCGGCGTCCGCGACGCGGACGACTGGTGGGGCCGCACACTGCTGTCCGAGGAGGCGTAGGTCCGTGTTCTCCAACTATCTGATCGGTCTGCGCGAGGGGCTGGAGGCCAGCCTCGTCGTGTGCATCCTGATCGCCTATCTGGTCAAGACCGGCCGCAGGGACGCCCTGAGGCCGATCTGGACCGGCATCGGCATCGCGGTCGCCATCGCCATGGGCTTCGGCTGCGTCCTGGAGTTCGGCTCCCAGGAGTTGACGTTCGCGGCGCAGGAGGCGCTCGGCGGCTCGCTGTCGATCCTCGCGGTGGGCCTGGTGACCTGGATGGTCTTCTGGATGCGGCGCACCGCCCGGCATCTGAAGTCCGAGCTGCACGGCAAGCTGGACCAGGCGCTGGCGATGGGCACGGGCGCGCTGGTCGCCACCGCGTTCCTGGCCGTGGGCCGGGAGGGTCTGGAGACCGCGCTGTTCGTGTGGGCGTCCGTGCACGCCGCTTCCGACGGCACACCGCGCCCGCTGGTCGGTGTCGCGCTGGGCCTGGCCACCGCGGTCCTGCTGGGCTGGCTGTTCTACCGTGGCGCGCTGCGGATCAACCTGGCGAAGTTCTTCACCTGGACCGGTGCGATGCTGGTCGTGGTGGCGGCGGGCGTGCTGGCGTACGGCGTGCACGACCTCCAGGAGGCCGACTGGGTGCCGGGTCTGACGAACCTGGCCTTCGACATCAGCGGCGCTATCCCGCCGGACAGCTGGTACGGCACGCTGCTGAAGGGCGTGTTGAACTTCCAGCCCGACCCGACGGTCCTCCAGGTCACGGTGTGGCTGCTGTACCTGATCCCGACGCTCGCGATCTTCTTCGCCCCGGTAGGGTTCGCCTCCGGGAAGGGGAAGGTGACGGTAGCTGATGAGCAGGGTCCGCGGCCCCCGGAGGCTTCGCAGGCTTGAGCGGAACGTACTGACGGCGGCCTCGGTGACCGCGCTGTCGCTGACGGCGGGCGGCTGCGTGGTGGTGCACGGGGAGCGCGAGGTGCTTCCGGCCACCACCCGCGCCGAGGCCGCCGAGGCGCTCCAGCAGTTCACCGACGCGTACAACAAGGCCGACAAGGCGTACGACAGTTCGCTGGACGCCGGTTTCGTCACCGGCGCTCTCGGCGTGATCGACGCGGCGCGGCTGAAGGCCGGGCACGCCAACAACCCGGCCGGCAACCCCGCGCACACGCCGCTGACGCTGACCGACGCGAAGTTCACCATCCCCAAGAAAGCGGGCTGGCCGCGCTGGTTCGTCGCCGACGCCAAGGGCAACAAGGGCGGCGGCGCGCGCTGGCTGCTGGTGTTCACCCGCGACGGTCTGACCGAGAAGTGGCGGGCGGCGTACCTGACGCTGGTGGCTCCCGGCGCCGTACCGGAGTTCCGGAAGGACAAGGACGGCTGGGCCCAGGCCCTGCCCGCGGACTCCCCCGAACTGGCCGTGGCGCCCGAGGACCTCAGCCAGGGCTACGCCACGTACCTCAAGCAGGGCGGCGCCGCCTTCGCCGCCGGCCCGCACACCACCGCCTGGCGCGAGCAGCGCGCCAAGAACTCGGTCAAGCCGGGCCTGGCCACCCAGTACATCGACGAGCCGCTGACGAACGGCGCCTACGCCCCGCTGGCGCTGCGCACCGCCGACGGCGGTGCGCTGGTGTTCTTCGCCACGCACCACTACCAGAAGCAGACGGCCGCCGCCGGCGCCTCGGTGCCTACGCCGAACCAGAGCGTGCGGGCGCTGACCAAGGGCGAGATCAAGCAGTCGCTGACGATGGAGTTCGTCTCCAACGAGGTCGCCCTCGACCCCGCCCGGGGCACGGGCGCCGGGAAGATCTCGATGCTGGGCCGGGTGCAGGGGCTGACGTCGGCACAGGGCGGGTGACACACCCGGCCTCGGAGGGGTACGGGGGCCGGCGGGTCCGGTGACGCACACGGGCGGGCGGTCCGGACGCGCGCGGGGCCCGGTGGGCCAGGTACGCGCAGGGGCGGATGGTCCGGACGCGTGTGGGGCCCGGTGGGACCGGTGACGCACACGGGCGGGCGGTCCGGACACGCGCCGGGCCCGGAGGTCAGGTACGCCCGGAGGTCAGGTACGCGCGGGCGCCGGAGGCCGGGTCGCGCAGGGGCCGTGCGTCAGCGCCGCATGGGCCAGGCCGTGCCCACGTGGCCGGGATCCTCGCCGACGTGGCGGGCGCACGCGTCGGTGAGGACCTCCAGGAGGCTGAGCGGGTCGGGCAGCGGATGCTCGGGACCGCGGACCCAGCGCACCGACCGGCCGTCGTCACCGGGCAGCCGGGCCGGGGGTACGAGGACGTAGGAGCCGCGGCAGTGCCACCGCAGTCCCGGGTGCTCGTCCATGGTCTCCGGGTGGCAGTCCAACTCGCACGGCCACCACTCGTCCTCGTCCTCGGGGGTGCCCCGGGTGAGGGTGAAGAACAGCATGCGGCCGTCGTCGCTCTCGGCGACCGGGCCGACCTCGACACCGGCCCCGAGCAGCCGGTCCAGGGCCTGCCGCCCGGCCTCAAGGGGCACGTCGAGGACGTCGTGCACCATTCCGGTCGCGGTGATGAAGTTCGCCTGCGGCTGGTGCCGGGCCCAGCGCTCGATCTGCGCGCGGTCGGTCGTGGACTGCGTCTGCCAGGCGAACGACACCGGGTGCCGGGCCGGCGTGGGGCAGCCGACGCGGTCGCAGGAACAGCCGTAGCCGGTCCCCGGGTGCGCGGCGGGCGCCAGGGGCAGTCCCGCGGCGGCGGCGGCGAGCAGCAGGGCCTCACGGCCGCCGTCGTCGGCGGCCTCCTTCGGGCGGCGTCCGCGCAGCCACTGGGAGAGTTTGCCCTGCCGGCCGGTGCGGCCGCCGAACTGCGCGCTCATCTATCCCCTCGCCTCGCTGGTGTGGACAGCATGCTCCATGGTCCCACCATCCTGCGCCTTCGGTGGACGGCGCCCGCGTCCGGGGTGGGGCGGCGGGGAGCAGGGCGGGAGGCAAAGGGCGCACGCCGGGGCTCAGCACGGGCTCAGCGCCGTGCCCGGCTCGGCCCTCGCGCCGCCCTCGCGCAGGGCTCGGGCGGGTCTCCGGCAGGGTCCGGCGAGGAGCCGGCACGCGGCTGCGTCCGGGGTGCCGGTACGAGCCCGACGGCGGGGAGCGCCCTGCTCCGGAGGACCCGGCGCGGGAGGGCTCAGCTCGGGAGGGCTCAGCTCGGGAGCTCAGCGCGGGGCGAGTCCGTGCAGCGCGTAGTCGACGAGGGTGTCGGTGTAGTCGTAGGAGATCGGCCCCGTGTACTGCAGCCAGCGCTGGGCGAGCGGGGAGACGAAGAGTTCCAGGGCGATGCGCGGGTCCAGGTCGGGCCGTACGGCTCCGGTGTCCTGGGCGGCGCGCAGCCGGCGCACGTACAGCTGGAGCTGCGGCTCGAGCAGTTTGCCCACGAACTCCCTGCCGAGCTTCTCGTTCACCACGCCCTCGGCGGCCAGCGCCCGGTACGGCATCTCGAACCGGGGGTCGAACAGTTCGTCGACGGTGGCGCGCAGCACGCTCTTGAGGTCGGCGGCCAGGTCGCCGGTGTCCGGGATCCCGCGGGACTCGTGTCCGGGCAGCCGGGCGGCCTGCTCGCCGAGGTCGAGGAATGCCTCCAGCAGTACGTCCGCCTTCGACG
The DNA here is from genome assembly GCF_043079345.1 of Streptomyces sp. NPDC015220. NCBI lineage: Bacteria > Bacillati > Actinomycetota > Actinomycetes > Kitasatosporales > Streptomycetaceae > Streptomyces > Streptomyces sp. NPDC015220. The sequence continues at coordinate 463,064 of NZ_JBIBUK010000001.1, forward strand.
GCCACCAGCGGTAGATCGTCTGCTTGCCGACTCCGGCACGGGCGGCGATCGCCTCGATGGTGGTCTTCCGGTAGCCGGTCTCGCCGACGAGTTCGAGGGCGGCGGCGTAGATCGCGCGGCGGGCCCTCTCACTGCGGCGGGTGGCGTCTGGGGCGGACTTGTCGACCATGGGGCCGACGCTAGCAGGGGCGAGAGACGGGGCGTCTCGCCGCGCTCCCCGCCCCCGCCGCCCTCCCGCCGCACCGCTGCGCCCCCCCGCCGCCCTCCCCGCCGCACCGCTGCGCCCCCCCCCGCCGCGCTCCCCGTGCTCCGTGCGCGCCCCCGACCACACTCCATGCTCCGGACGGGCGTGCCCGCCTCGCGCCGCGCGGAGCCCGCGCGCCCGGCCCGAAAGCCACTCAGGCGGGCGAAGACGGCCGTCCGGCCCGCGCGCGCCGGGCGCGGGCGGCGCACCATGGGCACCAGACAGCCCTGCGGCACCCGAGGAGCACGCCTTGGCCCGTTCCCGCCGCGCCACGCCCCGGCGCTATCTGATGTGCCCGCCCGCGCACTTCGACGTGACGTACTCCATCAACCCCTGGATGGACCCGACCAAGCCGGTCGACGTGCCGCTGGCCATGGCCCAGTGGGAGCAGCTGCGTGAGGTGTACCGGTCGCTGGGCCACACCGTGGAGGAGCTGGAGCCCCTGCCCGGACTGCCGGACATGGTGTTCACGGCCAACGGCGCGACGGTGGCCGACGGGCGGGTGTTCGGCGCCCGGTTCGCCCACCCGCAGCGGGAGCCGGAGGCCGAGGCGCACCTGGAATGGTTCGCGGAGCACGGTTTCGCGCACCTGCACGTGCCGGTCCACATCAACGAGGGCGAGGGCGACTTCGCCGTCACCGCCTCGTGCCTGCTGGCCGGGCGGGGCTTTCGGACGAACCCCCTCTCGCACGGCGAGGCCCAGGAGTTCCTCGGCCGCCCGGTGATCGGCCTGGAACTGGCCGACCCCCGCTTCTACCACCTCGACCTGGCGCTGGTGGTGCTGGACGACGACGAGGACGAGATCGCCTACTACCCGCCCGCCTTCTCCCCCGGCAGCCGGGAGGTGCTGCGGCGGCTGTTCCCGGACGCGCTGGTCGCGACCGAGGAGGACGCCACCTCGTTCGGTCTGAACGCGGTCTCCGACGGCCTGCACGTGGTGCTGCCGCAGGCGGCGGGCGGGCTGTACGGGCCGTTGCGCGAGCGCGGCTTCGAACCGGTCGGCGTGGACGTGAGCGAACTGCACCGGGGCGGCGGCAGCGTGAAGTGCTGCTCGCTGGAGCTGCGGAGCTGAGGCGGCCGGACCGGAGTCGGACCACGGGTCCGCGCCCCCGCGAGTCCGCGCCCGCGGGCCCGAGCCACGAGGCGCGGCTACGACTGCGCGGTGCGGCACGAGGCCGGGCTGCGGGGCCGGGCTGCGGGGCCGGGCTGCGGGGCCGGGCTGCGGGGCCGGGCTGCGGGGCCGGGAGCTACGCGTCCGAGGCGTCCGGCGGCGGCCAGCCGTCGCCCCAGTCCGCGTCACGGGCGGCCTTGTAGAGGTCGCCGTGGCGTTTGGTGACCGTACGGCGGCGCAGCCGCTCGTGCCCCGGCCGGACTCGATCGCCGGTCCCACCGCTCTCCCGCGCGGGAGGGGCTTCGCCGGTCCCGACCGTTTCGCACAGGTCGAGCAGGACCTGCCCCTTGCGGATCTGCGGGCGCCTTACGACGCGGGAGGGCGCGGGGGCGACCGGGAACCGGGCGGCGGCCACGTACGCGAACTTCTCGTCCTCGTAGGCGAGGGAGCCGCCCTTGACCTGCCGGTGCAGGGAGGAACGGCTGACCCGGGCCGAGAAGTGGCACCAGTCGGTGCCTGGCACGATGGGACAGGCGGCGCTGTGCGGGCAGGGCGCGGCGACCTGGAAACCGGCGGTGATCAGCCGGTCGCGGGCCTCGATGACGCGGGCGTAGCCGTCGGGCGTGCCCGGCTCCACGACGACGACGGCCTGCGCGGCGGCAGCGGCGGCGTCCACGACCGCGGTGCGATCGGCCGCGGTCAGCTCGCCGAGGACGTAGGAGACGGTGACGAGGTCGGTGGCGTCGAGGGTGAGGGCCGTGCCGATCCGGGCGCGCTGCCAGCGGGCGCCGCGCAGCGCGGGGTCGGCCTCGGCGATCTCCCGGCCGAGGGCGAGGGCGGGCTCGGCCCAGTCCAGCACGGTCACCGGCCGGGTGCCCTCCCAGGTGGCGGCGACGGCCCAGGTGGCTGCGCCCGTCCCGCCTCCGACATCGGTGTGGCTGCCCGGCGTCCATCCGGGGGCGGCGTCGGCGAAGGCCGCGAGCGCGGAGCGTACCGCCTCGAAGGTGGCGGGCATCCGGTACGCGGCGTAGGCGGCGACGTCGGCACGGTCACGGAGGATCGGGGCGTCGGTCGGGGTGGTGCCCCGGTAGTTGTCGATCAGCCGCTCCACGGCTCCCGCGGCCTGCCGGGGCGGCAGTCCGTCGAGCAGTGCGGACAGCGCGGCGCGGAGGGTCTCCGACGGGGGGACGGGCTCGTTCACGGTGCGATTCTCTCAGCTCCGACTGCGGACGCGGACCAGTGGCGTCGTCGCGGGACGGGGGCGCCGGGCCGGTCGCGCCCCGCGGCGCGAGGACGCCGGGCCGGGTCCTGCCCGCGGCGCGAGGACTCGGGACCGGCGCCCCCGCTCGGCGAGGCGCCGTGGGCCGGCACCGTCCTTCGCACCGCACCGCACCGGGCGCGGGCACCGCCGCGGGCTCAGGTGGCCCGGACCGCTCGGGCAAGACGGGTGGCCGCCGCCGCTCTCGGTCTGCTGTCCGGTCGGCGGCGGCGGGGGTGGACCCGGTTGGTCAGGAGTACCAGGAAGGTGTCGGTGGCCGGGTCCAGGACCAGGGAGGTGCCGGTGAAACCGGTGTGACCCGCCGCTCCCCGGCCCGCCAGTTCGCCCATGAACCACGGCTGGTCCACGGCGAAGCCCAGGCCCGGCGGGGCGAGCAGGAGCTCCACGAAGTCGGGGCCGAGGATCCGGGCGGGGCCGTAGGAGCCGCCGGCCAGCAGCGTGCGGCAGAGCACGGCGAGATCGGCCGCCGTGGAGAACAGGCCCGCGTGACCGGCCACGCCGCCCAGCGCCCACGCGTTCTCGTCGTGGGCCTCGCCGCGCAGCATCCCACGATCCGCCTTCCCCCACGGCCGCCGCTGGTCCTCGGTGGCCGCGGCGCCGGGACACGGGCCGAAGCGGGTGGCGGTCATGCCCAGCGGGCGGGTGATCCCGTCGCGGACCAGGACGTCCAGGGGGCGGCCCGTGACGCGCTCCAGGAGGTGTTGCAGGAGCAGCGGGTTGAGGTCGGAGTAGGTGTACATGCCGGGTACGCCGACCGGCCGTTCCGCGCGCAGCATCGCCAGCCGGGCGGCGGTGTCGGGGCATTCGTACAGCGGGAGTTCGGGCCGCAGCCCGGAGGTGTGGGTGAGCAGGTGCCGTACGGTGACGCCGTGCGCGGCGACGGCGCCGAACTCCGGTAGGTAGGCCCCCACGCGCGCGTCGATGCCCAGCGTGCCCCGCTCGATCTGCTGGACCGCGGCCACCGCCGTGAACAGCTTGGTGAGGGAGGCCAGGTCGAAGGGCGTGTCCGGGGTCATCGGCACCCAGGCGCCCGGCGGGAGTTCGACCCCCCGGTCGGCCCCGGGGTCGTAGGACCCGTACCGCACGGCCCAGCCCGCCGCCTCCTCGACGGCGATCACCGGGCCGCGTCCGGCGACCACGACGGCGCCGGCCGCCCAGGGCCGCTCCCCGGCGGTGAGGGCGCGCACCTCGTGGACGAGGTGCCGCAGTTCGCCGGGGTCGAGTCCGGCTCTCTCCGGTGTGTCCCGGCGCAGTCTCGGTGCGCTCAGCTTCCTGCTCCCTCCGCGCCCGCGGGTCCGTTCCAGGGACGGCACATTCCCACGAAGCAGCCCAGCGCCACCAGGGCGGCCGCCAGTTGGACGACCGCCATGGGCACGGCGGTGCGTTCCCCGGCGATCCCGACCAGCGGGGAGGCCACCGCGCCGATGAGGAAGGAGACGGTGCCGAGCAGGGCGGACGCGGAGCCGGCGTTGTGCCGGGTGCGCATCAGGGCCAGTGCCTGGGTGTTGGGCATGGTGACGCCCATGGCGGACATCAGCACGAACAGCACCGCGGCGACGGGCGCGAGCCCCGTCTCGCCGAACGCCCCGGCCGCCATCAGCAGCAGCGCGGTCGCCGCGACGACGACCACCACGAGGCCGACGGCCAGCACCCGCTCCAGGCGGACCCGCCCGACCAGCACCTTGCCGTTGATCTGGCCGACGGCGACCAGACCGACCGAGTTGAGCCCGAACAGCAGGCTGAACGTCTGCGGGGAGGCGCCGTAGATCTCCTGGATCACGAACGGCGAGGCGGACACGTACGCGAACAGCGAGGCGAACGCGAAACCGCCCGCGATCACATAGCCGGTGAAGACGCGGTCGGCGAGCAGACCGCGCATCGAGGCGAGCGCCTCCCGGACCCCGCCCTCGTGGCGCTCTCCGGGCGGCAGGGTCTCGGGGAGTTTCGTCCACACGACGGCGCCGAGCAGGACGCCGACCGCCGTGAGCGCGACGAACACACCCCGCCAGTCCGTCACCCGCAGGATCTGCCCGCCGATCAGCGGCGCGACGATCGGGGCGACTCCGGAGATCAGCATCAGGGTGGAGAAGAACCGGGCCATGGCCACGCCGTCGTACAGGTCTCGGACGACGGCCCGGGCGATCACGATGCCGGCCGCGCCCGCCAGGCCCTGCGCCAGCCGGAGGACGACCAGCGTCCTGACGTCGGTCGCGAGCGCGCACAGGAAGGTGGCGAGGACGTAGACCGCCAGTCCGGTCAGCAGCGGGCGGCGGCGGCCCCAGCGGTCGCTCATCGGGCCGACCACGAGCTGCCCGAGGGCCATGCCGGCCAGACAGGCGGTCAGCGTGAGCTGCACGGTCGCGGCGGGGGCGTGCAGGGAGCGGGTGACCTCCGGCAGCGAGGGGAGGTACATGTCCATCGCCAGCGGGGGCGTGGCGGTCAGGCCGCCGAGGATCAGGGTCACCAGGAGGCCGGCGCGGCGGGCGGCGGGGGCGGAGCCCCGCGCCTCGGCCGCGCGCCCGGCCCGACCCGTCGCCACGGGGGCGGCCCCACCCGTCGCCGCTGACACGGCCGGGCCGGTCGCCGCGGAGGCGGCCGGACCCATGGTCGTGGACGCGGCTTGACCCGTGGCCGCGGAGGCGGCTTGACCCGTGGCCGTGGGGGCCGCCGCTCCCGTCGTCCCGTGCACCGCCGGCCCCGGGGTCCCGGGTACGGCCGCCGTCTGCGGCGTGCGCGAACCCCGCGCCCCACCCTCGGACATCTGTCCCTCCCTCTCCGGCCGGTCCGCCACCTATGCTCTCAGCTCGTACACCGTGCCGAGGAACGCATGAGCGAGGGTGGGGTCCGGGATGTCCGGTATGACGGAAGAGAAGGTGCGCTGGGGGATTCTCGCGACCGGCGGCATCGCCGCCGCGTTCACCGCGGACCTGGTGGACCTGCCGGACGCCGAGGTGGTGGCGGTGGGCTCACGTCGGGCGGAGCCGGCGAAGGCGTTCGCGGAGCGGTTCGGGATCCCGCGGGCGTACGGCTCCTGGGACGAGCTGGCGCACGACGCCGACATCGATGTCGTCTACGTCGCCACCCCGCACACCGCGCACCGGGCCGCCGCCGGGCTGTGCCTCGCGGCCGGACGGAACGTGCTGTGCGAGAAGCCGTTCACGCTGAACCTGCGCGAGGCCGCCGAACTGGTCGCGCTGGCCCGGGAGCACGGACGCTTCCTGATGGAGGCCATGTGGATGTACTGCAACCCGCTGGTACGGCGACTGAAGGCGCTGGTCGACGACGGCGCCATCGGCGAAGTGCGCACCGTCCAGGCGGACTTCGGGCTGGCCGGCCCGTTCCCGGCCGCGCACCGGCTGCGCGACCCGAACCTGGGCGGCGGCGCGCTGCTCGACCTCGGCGTCTACCCGGTGTCGTTCGCCCAGCTGCTGCTCGGTGAGCCGTCGGACGTCACGGCGCGGGCGGTGCTCTCGCCGGAGGGCGTCGACCTGCAGACCGGCGCGCTGCTCTCCTGGGACAGCGGTGCGCTCGCCCAGCTGCACTGCTCCATCACCGGCGGGACGGCCAACGGCGCCTCGGTGACCGGCTCTCAGGGGCGCATCGACATCCCGTCGGGCTTCTTCCACCCGGAGCGCTTCGTGCTGCACCGGGACGGCCGCGACCCCGAGGAGTTCGCCGCCGACCCGGCGGACGGCCCGCGCACCAGCATGCGGCACGAGGCGCTGGAGGTCATGCGCGCCCTGCGCGCGGGCGAGACCGAGTCGCCGGTCGTACCGCTGGACGGCACCCTCGCGGTGATGCGGACGCTGGACGCCGTCCGGGAGCGGATCGGCGTGCGCTACCCCGGCGAGTCCGGCCCCACGGACCGCCCCGCGGGCGGCTCCGTGGACCGTCCCGCGGACGGCTCCGGCCTTTCGGGCGTGCCCGGTCTGCCCGGTCCCTCGGGCGTGCCCGGCCACCCGGACGGAGCCGGGCGGCCGGACGGCGCCGGGGAGATGGCGGTCACGCCGGCTTGAGCCCCTGGTCGCCCACCTCGGTCACGAACGAGGCGGCGGTCGTGAGCGGCGCGCCCTGCGTGGTCACGCGGGACACCGTCTTGAAGTCGGCGCGCGCCAGCTTCCGGCCCAGGGACACCGTCGCGTAGCCGCGCAGCCCGTTGAAGAACCTCAGGTGCGGGTTGGCGGCCATGAGGGTGTTCCAGTTGGACGGCTTCGCGGAGCCGTTGCCGCCGCTGGTGACGGAGGAGGTGACGATCTCCGTGCCCAGGGTCCTGGAGTCCGGGTCGGAGAAGTCGCGCTTGATGTCGAAGCCGTAGTGCACGTGCACGTCGCCGGTGAGCACCATGAGGTTCTCGACACCGGCTGCCCGGGCCCCGGCCAGCACCCGCTCGCGGGAGGCCGGGTAGCCGTCCCAGGAGTCCATGGAGACCTTCGAGGGCACGGCGGTGGAGTTGTGGCGCTGGGAGAAGGTGACCTGCTGGGGCACCACGTTCCACAGCGCGTCGGAGCGGCGCCAGCCGTTGATCAGCCACCGCTCCTGGGCGTCGCCGGTCAGGGTCCGCTTCGGGTCCTCCGACTCCGGGCCGGAGTACTGCCAGCCGTCCCCGTAGGCCTGGTTGGAACGGTACTGACGGGTGTCGAGCACGTCGAACTGGGCCAGCCGACCCCAGTGCAGGCGGCGGTACAGCTTGAGGTCGGGGCCGTCGGGGAGCTGGGGGCGGCGCAGCGGCATGTTCTCCCAGTAGGCCCGGTAGGCGGCGGCGCGGCGCAGCAGGAACTCGTCGGTGGGTCCCTCGGTCTCGGAGACGTCGTCGGCGTAGTTGTTCTCGGTCTCGTGGTCGTCCCAGGTGACGACGAAGGGGTGCGCGGCGTGCGCGGCCCGCAGGTCGGGGTCCGACTTGTAGAGGGCGTAGCGCAGCCGGTAGTCCTCCAGGGTCACGGTCTCGTGGTTGAACAGCGTGGGCAGGGTGCCGCTCGGGTAGGCGCGGGAGCCGCCGACGGGACTGACGGCGTACTCGTAGAGGTAGTCGCCGAGGTGGAAGACGAGGTCCACGTCGTCCTCGGCGAGGTGCTTGTAGGCGGTGAAGTAGCCCTGGTCGTAGCGCTGGCAGGAGACCAGGCCGAAGGTCAGGCCCGCGGTCCGGCTGCCGTGGGCGGGCGCGGTGCGGGTGCGGCCGACCGGGCTGGTGAAGCGGCCCGACCGGAACCGGTAGTAGTAGACGTGGCCGGGGGCGAGGTGGCCGACCTCGACGTGCACGGTGTGCTGGAACTCGGGGTGGGCGGTGGCCGTGCCGCGTCTGACGACCCGCCGGAACCGCTCGTCGAGCGCGAGTTCCCAGCTGACCGGGACGCGCTGGGCGGGCAGCCCGCCGTCGGGCTGGTAGGGGGCGGGCGCGAGGCGGGTCCACAGCAGCACGGAGTCGGGCAGCGGGTCGCCGGAGGCGATGCCGAGGGTGAACGGGTCGGCGGTGAGCCGGGCCGGGTCGAGTCCGGCGGCGCTCGCGGCGCCGGCGGCCGGCAGGTTCACGGAGAAGGCGAGCGCGGCGGCGGCGCCGGTGACGGTCAGGAAGCGGCGGCGCCCCAGGGAGCGGGCGGCGGCTCGGAGTTCGGCGGTGTGCGAGGGCTCGCGGTTCGCGGGGGTCATCCGGGTCCTCCCCTTGCGGTGGATGCACGGTGCGAGGACATTCGAGCGGCCGGGGACGTCCCCCACTTGGCACGGACATGGCGACCCCATGGCGGAAGGATGAGTTCCGCATGATTCGGCGCGAGGCCGACGCGTACGCTGCGGAGCCATGAACACCGTGAACAACGCCGCGACGGGTCCGGCCGGCGGCGAGGACGAGGCCGGGCGCGTCGCCGTGGTGACGGGTGCCGGCTCGGGCATCGGCCGGGCCGTCGCCGTCGAACTGCTGCGCGCGGGCTGGTCGGTGGCGCTCGCCGGCCGACGCCCCGAGACCCTGGGGGAGACGGCCGCGCTGGCCCCCGGCCGCACCGCGCTCGCCGTACGCGCCGACGTGTCCCGGCCCGAGGACGTGGCGGCCCTGTTCACCGTCGTGCGCGACCGGTTCGGCCGGCTGGACCTGCTGTTCAACAACGCCGGGACGTTCGGTCCCGGCGGCGTGCCGGTGGAGGACCTGTCCTACGAGGCGTGGCGGCACGTGGTGGACACCAACCTCAACGGGGCGTTCCTGTGCGCGCAGGCGGCGTACCGGCAGATGAAGGAGCAGGACCCGCAGGGCGGCCGGATCATCATCAACGGCTCGATCTCGGCGCACACGCCCCGCCCGCACTCGGCGCCCTACACCGCCACCAAGCACGCCCTGACCGGCCTGACCAAGGCGCTCTCGCTGGACGGGCGGCCGTACCGCATCGCGGTCGGGCAGATCGACATCGGCAACGCGGCCACCGACATGACGGCCCGGATGGAGACGGGCGCCCTCCAGGCCAACGGCGAGGTGGTCGCGGAACCCGTGATGGACGTCGCCGACGTGGCCCGCACGGTACGGCACATGGCCGAGCTGCCCCTCGAGGCGAACGTGCAGTTCGCCACGGTGCTGGCGACGACGATGCCGTACGTGGGACGCGGCTGAGCGAGGACTCCGGCGCGCTCCGACGTGCGGGGCCCGGACACGCGGGGCCCGGACACGCGGGGCCCGGACACGCGGGGCCCGGACACGCGGGGCCCGGACACGCGGGGCCCGGACACGCGGGCCTCAGCCGCGTCGGGGCGAGCCGAGCAGAACGCGGCCGCCGGGGACCGCGGGCACCCGGGCCAGGGCGACAGGCCGGGGCGACAGGCCAGGGTGACCGGCCAGGGCGACAGGCCGTGGCGACCGGCCGCGTCACCGGCGGTGGCGGCCCCCGGTGCCGGCCTCCGCCACCGCTGCCGCCCCGCCCCGGCCCCGGGCCCCGCTCCGAGTCCCGGCCTCACCCCTGCCCTGACCCTGGACCCGGCCCTGCCCCTGCCCCTCTACCTGGTTCCGGGCGCGGACCCGTCGGCGCAGCGCCCACACCCCGCCCGCGAGCAGCGCGGCCGTCCCGCCCGCGCCCTCCAGCAGCCGCCAGGTCGAGGGACCGCCGTCAGCCGCCGCACCGGACGCACCGGCGGTGGCGGCGGCGCCGGCGGCCTCGTGCCCGGGTGGACCGCCCGCCTTCGCGCCGCCCTCGCTCAACGGTTCGACCAGCGTGCCCACCGCCCGTGCCGCCCCGCCCTGGGCGAAGCCCCAGTCGAGCAGGGCGGCCGCCTCCTCGTAGACGGCGTTGGCGCCGGCCGCGGGGTTCAGCACGGTGACGAGGAGGGTGCGGCCCCCGCGGACGGCGGCCCCGGTGAAGGTGTTCCCGGCGTGCGTGGTGTAGCCGTTCTTCACGCCGATCATGCCGTCGTACGTCCTCAGGCCCCATGATCCGGTCAGCAGGCGGTCGGTGTTCTGGATCTGGAAGGTTTTCTTCCCGCCGGCCGGGAAGTCGGCGGTGCGCTTGCCGCAGTAGCCGCGGAAGTCGGCGTTCCGCAGCCCGTGCCGGGCGAACAGGGTCAGGTCGTAGGCCGAGGACAGCTGGCCCGGGTGGTCGTAGCCGTCCGGGCTGACCACGTGAGTGTCGAGGGCTTGCAGGTCCACCGCCCTGGCCTGCATCTCGGCGACCGTCCTCGCCACGCCGCCGTTCATGGCGGCGAGCACGTGCACCGCGTCGTTGCCCGAGCGCAGGAACACGCCCTGCCACAACTGCTCGACGGTGTAGGTGGTGCCGGGCTGGATGCCGACGAGACTGGACCCGGAGGGGATGCCGGCCAGGTCGGCTTCGGTGACCGTGTGCCGTTCGGTACGGGGGAACTTGGCCAGCACCGTGTCGGCGAACAGCATCTTCAGCGTGGACGCGGGCGCCAGGCGCTGGTGTGCGCGGTAGGCGGCGAGTACCTCGCCGCTCTCCCAGTCGGCGAGGAGCCAGGCGCGGGCGGTGAGCTTTCGGGGCAGGCCGGTGGCGCCGCGCACCTGAACGCCGGGCCGGGCCAGCAGCGCGCCGCCGACCGTGGCCGTGCTCGCGTCGGTACTCGTGGTGGCAGCGGCTCCGGTCCCGGCGGCCGAGGCCGGGCCGCCGGCCGCCACCGCGGCGAGCGGGGCGGCGGCGGTCAGGGCGAGCAGGGAGCGCCGGGACAGCCGGGGGGACATCGCAGACCAAGAGGAATCGCGCACTCCGGGACCGTACAGAGCGAGCCCGGCCCGATGCACGACGGGTCACCAAAGCCTGATCAAAAGATCATCAAAAGGAGGGAACGGGACCGTGTTCGGGATGCGTTGGGGCCACTCCTCGGGTGCGCCCCGGGCGTGTCCCGTGTCCCGCCGAACGGCACCGGGCGGGCCGGTCGGGACCGGCACACCGGCACACCGGCTCACCGGCTCACCGGCTCACCGGCTCACCGGCTCACCGGCCGAGGATCCGATCGACCTCGGCCAGTTGCCCAGCGGTGAGCGGCCCCTTCGCGAGGGCACCCGCGTTCTCCTCCGCCTGCGCTACCGAGCGGAAGCCCGGGATCGGCACGGTACGCGGACTGCGCGCCCACAGCCAGGCCAGGGCGCCCTGGGCGAGCGTACGGCCGCCGCTGGTGAGGATGTCGCGCACCGCCTCGACGCGGGCCAGCCACCGCGGGTCGGCGCCGGTTCCGGCCTGGAAGCCGGGCAGCCAGACGGGCGGCCTGCTGCGGATGTCCCCCGCCTCCAGGGGTGCCCCGCCGGCATGCTTGCCGGTCAGTACACCCATGGCGAGCGGGCTGCGGTTGACGCTGGCGAGGTCCGACTCCTCGCACAGGGCCAGCATCTCGGGCGCGTCCTGGAGCAGGTTGAGCGCGTGCTGTACGGCCGTGCAGTGGTCGCCCTCGGCGAAGACGGCCGCGCGGGCCGGGTCGTCGGTGCTCCAGGCATAGGCGCGGATCAGGCCCTCGCGGACGAAGTCCTCGCACAGGTCGCGCAGTTCGGCCGCCTCGTCCAGCCGGGCGTCGGAGATGTGCAACTGGTACAGATCGATGTGGTCGGTGCCGAGGCGGGTGAGGGACGCGGTGAGCGCGCTGCGGGCGTGCTCCGGGGAGGCGTTCTGGCCGTCGGCGGTGCGGGTGCGTTCGTCGAAGAGGTTGCCCCACTTGGTGGCGACGACGACGTCGTCCCGGCCCTTGCCGAGGGCCCGTCCGAGCAGCCGCTCGCTGTGTCCGCAGCCGTAGGCGTCGGCGGTGTCGAAGAAGGTCACGCCGAGGTCGAGGGCGCGGCGCACGGCCCGCACGGACTCCTCGTCGTCGACCTTGCCCCAGCCGAGGGGCTGTCCGTCCGGGGTCTGCCACTCCCCGCCGATCGCCCAGCAGCCGAAGCCGAGCGCGCTGACCTCGATCCCGCTGCGGCCCAGGGTGCGTGTGCCGGTGAATGTGCGCGTGAAGGTGGTGGTCTCCATGCCCGTGAACGCTAGGAGTTGAAGCGCACGCGAAGACAAGCGGTCGTACGGAACCGTCTTCTGCTCAGGCCTGGCCGGTCTCGAACCGGCAGATCCGCCCGTCCTCGGCGACGGTGAAGAACCACCGGGTGCGCATCTCGCCCCAGGTGTCGTTGCGGTGGCGGGCGACCAGGGCACGGCCGCCCCTGGACTCGTTGTCGACCTCCAGGCGCCCGTGCGTGGCGAAGATCTCCGCCTCGACCCACTCGGCCAGATCGCGGTCGGAGCCGTCGTCCGACATGGTGGCGCCCGGTGCGAGGAGCCGCATGAAGCCCTGCCGGTCATGGGCGTTGACGGCGGTGACGAAGGCGCGGACGGCCGGGTCGCTGAGTTTGGCGGTCTGAATCGTCATGTCGGCAACGGTCACACCGGTTCCGGCGGCCCGCCACCCGAACGGCGCCCCGGACGGGCCGTACGGGTGCGAAGGGTGCGACGGTTGAGGCGCGGGGGGATGCGTTGGGGCTGTTCGTGCTGTTTCCGCCGTCTTCCCGGGGAGTGACCGTGACCTGTTACGACCGACGTGATCTGGGCCTGCTGCTGCTCCGGCTGGGAACCGGCGGGGTGCTGGCCGCGCACGGCGCGCAGAAGCTGCTCGGCTGGTTCGGCGGGGCCGGCCTCGAGGGCACCGGCCGGTTCATGGAGTCCGTCGGCTACCGGCCGGGGAAGGCGAGCGCGACGATGGCGGGCCTCGCGGAGGCGGGCGGCGGCCTGCTGCTGGCGCTGGGCCTGGCCACCCCGGCGGCGGGCTCGGCGGCGGCCGGCGCGATGGCGGGCGCCGCGGCGGTGCACGCGCCCAACGGCTTCTTCGCCCAGGAGGGCGGTTACGAGTACGCCGCCTCCCTGGGCCTGACGGCCGCAGGCCTCTCGGTCACGGGCCCCGGCCGCCTCTCCCTGGACCACGCCCTCGGCCACGGGGTCAACCGCGGCTGGATGGTCCCGGCGGCGTTCGCCACGACCGCCGCGGCCACGGCGGTCGTCCTCGGTGCACGTGTGCGCCAACTGCGCCGACAGAAGGAGGGGCAGCAGGAACCTCTGTTCGAGGAGTGACCCGGCCCGGGAAACCCGGTCCGCACGTCTGCGCGACCGTGCGAGGCTGCGCGCCATGAGCTATCAGCACCCGGACACCGCGCCTACGCCGCCCGCCGACCTGTGGAACTCCATCGACGACCTGTGGAACTGGCTGGACACCCACGACACGCGCGACGGCCGCGCGCCCGACGACCGCCGGGGCCTGCTGCTGGGCATGCTCAAGCTGTCCGAGGAGGTCGGCGAGGCCGCCCAGGCGGTGATCGGCGCCACCGGCCAGAACCCGCGCAAGGGCACCACCCACACCTGGGCGGACGTGGAGGCGGAACTGTGCGACGTGGTGATCACGGCCCTGGTGGCCCTGCGCACCCTGACCCCCGAGGCCCGCGAGGTCTTCGCCCACCACCTGGCGAGGGTCAGGCAGCGGTCGCTGGGGGCGGACGCGCCGGCGCCCCGATCGACCCGGCGCGACTGAACACGGCACACCCCGCCCCGGTCACGGACAAGGACCCGGGCCCGTCGGCGGTGAGCCCCAGCAGCGGGGGCATACTCTCTGGAACCGTGAACACTCAACCGGTTGAGTGCTCACGACCGTGAACAGACCCCCGCCCTCGGAGGCCCTCGGAGCGGCAGAGCCGCGGACAGCGGCAGACGAGTCGGGCTGTACGCCGGGTTCTGTTCCGGAGGGTCCTCGCGGGCCCTCCGGCGACGGCCATCCATCTAGGACCGGCGTTGCCGCCGGTCTCGTGCGGTCCACCCGCGGACTCGGGCGGGCAGCCCTCGAACGTCCGCGCAGAGCGCGCCTCGCGGCGGCTCCTTTTGACCTTGCTCCGGGTGGGGTTTACCTAGCTGCCCAGGTCACCCTGGGCACTGGTGGTCTCTTACACCACCGTTTCACCCTTACCGAGGACCGAGGTCCCCGGCGGTCTGTTTTCTGTGGCACTGTCCCGCGGGTCACCCCGGGTGGCCGTTAGCCACCACCCTGCCCTCTGGAGCCCGGACGTTCCTCGGGAAGTCCCCTGGGGAACTCCACGCGGCCGCCCGCCCGGCTCGTCTGCCGTGCCGACCATGATACCGGGACGCACACCGCAGTTCGTCCGCCCCGACCGCCGCGGTCAACCGTCACGGCCAACCGTCACGGCCAACCATCCGCCGTCGGCCGTCCGACGCCGGTCCCTGCCGAACGCGGCCGCTTCAGGAGACCGACGACGGGAAGGCGAGGAGGCCGACCTGCTGGTGCGCACCCTCAGTACGCTGGCGCGGAGTGCTACCGAAGGAGAGACCCCGTGCTTGTGCTGCTGCCGCCGTCCGAAGGCAAGGCCTCCGTGGGCCGCGGGGCCCCGCTGACGATGGAGTCGCTGTCGCTGCCGGGACTGGCCGCCGCCCGCGAGGCCGTGCTGGGTGAGCTGGTCGAGCTGTGCTCCGGCGACGAGGGCAAGGCCCGGGAGGTGCTCGGGCTGAGCGAGGGCCTGCGCGGCGAGGTCGCCAAGAACGCGGGGCTGCGCACGGCGGGGGCCCGGCCCGCCGGGGAGATCTACACCGGAGTGCTCTACGACGCCCTCGGCCTGGCCTCCCTCGACCCGGCCGCCAAGCGCCGTGCGGCGGGCTCGCTGCTGGTCTTCTCGGGGCTGTGGGGTGCGGTGCGGGTGACCGACCGGATCCCTTCCTACCGCTGCTCGATGGGGGTGAAGCTGCCCGGGCTCGGGGCGCTGGGCGCGTACTGGCGCACACCGATGGCCTCGGTGCTGCCCGAGGCGGCCGGTGACGGGCTGGTGCTGGATCTGCGGTCCGCCGCGTACGCGGCCGCGTGGAAGCCGAAGGGCGAGGTCGCGACGCGGACGGCGACCGTACGGGTGCTGCACTCGCAGGTCGTGGACGGCGTGGAGAAGCGCTCGGTGGTCAGCCACTTCAACAAGGCGACCAAGGGCCGGATGGTGCGCAGCCTCCTGGCCCAGGGAGTCTCTCCCCGGAGCCCTGCCGAACTGGTCGAGGCGCTGCGCGACCTCGGGTACGTCGTGGAGGCCGAGCCGCCGGCCAAGGCCGGGAAGGCCTGGGCGCTGGACGTGGTGGTGACGGAGATCCACTGACGACCGACCGCAGTCCAATGCATTGCATCATGCGCAACGGCCTTTGCGCATGATGCGGAGGGCGGGCAGGATGTGGCCATGTCCACTCCCCTGCCTTCCTCCGCCGTGCCCGCCTCCGTGCTGGACCTCGCCACCGTCATGCCCGTGGTCGTCCTGGAGGACGCCGCTCTCGCCGTGCCTCTGGCGCGGGCACTGGTCGCCGGCGGGCTGCCCGCGATCGAGGTGACGCTGCGGACGGCCGCCGCGCAGGATGCCGTCCGGGCGATCGCCGCCGAGGTGCCGGAGGCGGTGGTGGGCGCCGGGACCGTGGTCGGGGCGGAGCAGGTGACCGCGTCCGTGGCGGCCGGGGCGCGGTTCCTGGTCAGCCCCGGCTGGACCGACGCCCTGCTGGCGGCCATGACGGAGTCCGGGGTGCCGTTCCTGCCCGGGGTGTCGACCGCGTCGGAGGTCGTGGCGCTGCTGGAGCGCGGGGTGCGGGAGATGAAGTTCTTCCCGGCGCAGGCGGCCGGCGGCACCGCCTATCTCAAGTCGCTCGCCTCCCCGCTGCCGCAGGCCCGCTTCTGCCCCACCGGAGGCATCGGACCGGACACCGCTCCCGAGTACCTGGCTCTGCCCAACGTCGGCTGCGTCGGCGGCAGTTGGATGGTCCCGGCGGACGCGGTGGCCGCCCGCGACTGGCCCCGTATCGAACGTCTGGCCCGCGAGGCGGCAGCCCTCGGCTGAGGACGGACGGACTTCGGCGGGAGGGACACCCCTGGGCCAGGGGAGGGCATCCCCATGGGCCGGGGGCGAACGGCCTTCGGCCGGGAAGGCGGCCGTGGATCCCGGACGCGGACAGACCCTCGGCTCGGACAGGACCGCCTTCGCCGGGACCCGGACAGTCTCCCGCCCTACGGGCAGGACCACCCCCGACCAGACCCCGGAAAGACCCTCGGCCCGGGCAGGACCGCCCTCGCCGGAACCCGGACAGACCCCCGCCCCGGACAGGACCGCCCTCGCCGGGACCCGGACAGACCCCCGCCCCGGACAGGACCGCCCTGGACCAGGCCCCGGACAGGCCCTCGGCCCGGGCAGGACCGCCCTCGACCGGGGCGCGGACGGCCTTCGGCTCGGCGAGGGTGCCTCTCGGCCGAGGCGGGCCGGGCCCCTGGCCGGGGCGGAGGCTCAGCGCAGGTGCGAGGTGTCGTTGAGGAGCCGAACGCTCGCGTTGCCGTCCGCGTAGTACGCCACCGCCGACAGCGAGGCCGCCGACAGTTCCATGCGGAACAGGGACTCCGGCGGCGCGCCGAGGGCCAGGCGGACGAACGTCTTGATCGGGGTGACGTGGGTGACCAGCAGGACGGTGCGCCCGGCGTACGCCGCGACCAGTTTGTCGCGGGTGGCGGCGATCCGGGTCGCGGTCGTCGCGAAGCTTTCGCCACCGCCGGTGGGTTCGGCGTCCGGGGAGGCCAGCCAGGCCCTCAGGTCGTCCGGGTACCGTTCGCTCACCTCGCCGAAGGTGAGCCCCTCCCAGGCCCCGAAGTCGGTCTCGCGGAGTCCGTCGTCGACCGTCACGTCCAGCCCCAGGCGGGCGGCGACGATCCGGGCGGTCTCCCGGGTGCGGGCGAGCGGTGAGGACACGACGGCCTGGACCGTGCCGCGCCGGGCGAGCGCCGCCGCGGTCTTCTCCGCCTGCTCCCGGCCGATGCCGGACAGCGAGGGGTCCGCACCGCCGCTGCCGGAGAACCGCTTCTGCGGGGTCAGCGGCGTCTCACCGTGGCGCAGCAGCACGAAGGTGGCGGGGGCGCCGAGGTCTGCGGGCGCCCATCCGGGCGTGGCGACCGCCCGGGCGGCCCGCGTGTCGGCCGCCGCCTTCGCGTCGGCAGCGCCCGCCGCGTCGATGTCCGGAGCGCCCCTGTCCCCCGCGAGCCCCTCCACCACGCCCCCGTCCACCGCGGAGCCGGCGGTCGCGGAGCCGGCGGTCGCGGAGCCGGCGGTCGCGGACGCGGACGTGTCCAGTGCGGCCGTCGACGCCGACGGCGACCACTGCTCGCCCCGGGCGCCCGCGTCCATCGCCTCGTTGGCCAGCCGATCGGCGTGCTTGTTCCGCTCGCGCGGGATCCACTCGTACGTCACCTGTCCGGGCGGGAAGACCCGGGCCGCCACCGCGGCGAGCGGCTTGAGGTCGGGGTGCTTGATCTTCCAGCGGCCCGACATCTGCTCGACGACGAGCTTGGAGTCCATCCGGACGTGCACGCGCGCCGCCGGGTCCAGGGCGTGCGCGGCCCGCAGGCCGGCCAGCAGGCCCCGGTACTCGGCCACGTTGTTGGTGACGGTGCCCAGGTACTCGGCCGCCTCGGCCAGGGGCTCCCCCGTCGTCGCGTCGAGCACGACGGCGCCGTAGCCCGCGGGCCCGGGATTGCCCCGCGACCCGCCGTCGGCCTCGACGACGAACTCCCGCACACCGGGCTCCCGCGGACCGGACTCAGGCACGCCCGTCCGCCCCCTACAGTCCGGACTCGGCGGTGCGGACCAGGATGCGGCGGCAGTTCTCGCAGCGCACCACCGTGTCGGGCGCGGCCGAGCGGATCTCGTTCAGCTCGGTGATGGCCAGCTCCTGGCGGCAGCCCTGGCAGGTGCGCTGGTACAGCTTGGCCGCGCCGATGCCGCCCTGCTGCTCGCGCAGCTTGTCGTAGAGCTTGAGGAGGTCCGCGGGGACGGACCCGGCGATGACCTCGCGCTCCTTGGTCACGGACGCCGCCTCGCCGTCGATCTCCTCGAAGGCCGCGTCCCGGCGGGTGGCGGCGTCGTCGGTCTTGGCCTGGACGGAGGCGACCCGCCCGGTCAGCTCGGCGACCCGCTCCTGCGCGGACTCGCGGCGCTCCATGACCTCGAGGACGACGTCCTCAAGGTCGCCCTGGCGCTTGGCGAGCGAGGCGATCTCGTGCTGGAGGTTGGCCAGGTCCTTCGGGGAGCTGACCGCTCCGGAGTCGAGGCGCTTCTGGTCGCGGGCGGCGCGGGTGCGCACCTGGTCCACGTCCTGCTCGGCCTTGGTCTGCTCGCGGGCGCAGTCGCTCTCCTCGGTCTGCGCGGCCACGAGCAGGTCGCGCAGCTGGGTGAGGTCCTTGGTCAGCGACTCGATCTCGGCGTGCTCGGGCAGCGACCTGCGCTTGTGCGCGAGCTGCTGCAGGCGGACGTCGAGGGCCTGGACTTCGAGGAGTCGGATCTGGTCGGCGGGCGCGGCGTTCAGTTGGGGGCTCCCGTTAGTTGTCGGTGGTGGCGGTGGACGCCGCGTGGGCGGTCCAGGGGTCGGTGACCGTCTTGGAGACGTGGACGCGCAGGTCCCATCCGTGCCGGTCGGAGATCTCGTCGAGCTGTGCGGCGGCCAGCTCGCACCAGGGCCACTCGGTGGCCCAGTGCGCCGCGTCGAGGAGCGCGAGCCGGGTGTGGGCGCGGGCCTCGGAGGCCGGGTGGTGACGCAGGTCCGCGGTGAGGAAGGCGTCGACGCCGGCGGCCCGTACGGCGTCGAAGAGGCTGTCGCCGCTGCCGCCGCTGACGGCGACCGTGCGCACCAGCGCCTCGGGATCGCCGGCGACCCGGATGCCCTGCGCGGTGGCGGGCAGCCGCTCGGCGGCGCGGGCGGCGAGTTCGCGGACGGTCAGCGGGTGGTCCAGCTCGCAGACCCGGCCCAGGCCCCGGCAGCCGTCCGGGTCGGTGGGGTCCGGCACGAGGGGCCGGACGACCCTGAGGTCCAGCGCGCCGGCCAGCGCGTCGCTGACACCCGGGTCGGCGGTGTCGGCGTTGGTGTGCGCCACGTGCAGGGCGACGTCGTTCTTGATCAGCGTGTGCACCACGCGGCCCTTGAAGGTGGCGGCCGCCACCGTGGTGGTGCCTCGCAGGTAGAGCGGGTGGTGGGTGACGAGCAGGTCGGCGCCCAGCTTCACCGCCTCGTCGACGATCTCCTGGACCGGGTCGACGGCGAACAGGACCCGGCCGACCTCCTGGTCGGGGTCGCCCACGACGGTGCCGACCGCGTCCCAGGACTCGGCCCGCTCGGCGGGCCACAGGTTCTCCAGCGCGGCGATGACTTCAGACAGACGGGGCACGAGTGCAAGGCTACCTGGGTGTTCGCCCCGGCTGAACCGGTGCCGCCGCCCCGGCCGGGGTCGCCGGCGTCCAGCACAAACGTTCCGCTTTTCTCAGGCGAATCGTTACTGGGCCACCCGTTGGTGTGAAGCCTCCGCCCGCCGGAGCCCCGCCTGTGCGTACGAAAACTAGCGTCCTCACAGGAGGTGACCGAACGATGACAGTCTGTGCCTCTCCGGGGGTCTCGGCCGCACGCGAACAGGAGGGCGCCCCACCGCCGTCACCGGCCGACGAGGACGGCGGTCCGCCACGGGCCGCCTGCGCGATCACGGTGGACGGCGCCTACGCGGCCCGGCTGGCCCGCAGCGGCGACTCCTGGTACCCGGAGCGCTGGACGCTGGGCGGCCCGGAGCCGTACGCGGTGCCGCTGCCCGGCAACCAGCCCGAGGAACCGGGCACCGAGGTGCAGCCGATGGGCGACGGCCGGGTGCTGATCCGGCGGCTGGTGGCCGGCCGGAACACGTTCTCGCTGCTGTACCCGACCGGCCCGGGCACCGGCGAGCTGCCGCTGGGCGCGGTCGAGTGCCCGGAGGGCACCCGGCTGCGGATGCTGCCCCCGGCGCCCGGCGGCGAGCGGGCGTACGCGCTCGCCGTGGGCTCGCGCTCCTCGGCGGTGTGGCTGGTGGCGGGCGGGCCCTTCGGGCCGGAGCTGCTGGCGGAGGTGGAGGGGCACTGCTCGGGCGGGGTCTGGCTGGACCGCGCGGGGCGGATGCTGGCCCTGGACCGACGGGCCGCCGGGCGCACCAAGACGGTCGTGGTGGACCTGGGCCGCGGCGGCGCGGTGTCGCCACTGCTGCAGATCGCGCCGCACAGCGACGACCGGCTGCTGCTCGCCGATCCGGACAGCGGGCTGCTGCTGATCCGCTCGGACGCGCCCTGTCCCGGGGAGCAGCGGCTGGGCTGGGGCGTGCTCGGCAGCACGCTGCCGGTGCGGTTCCCCCAGTGGCTGCGGCTGCCGGACTGCGTGGTCACGCCGTTCGCGATCCAGCCGGGGCAGGTGCTGACGCCGGAGCAGTGCGCGGTGGCGTTGCGCTGCGACGGCGCGTTCGGCAGCTGGGTGGGCGTGTGGCGGCCCGCCGAGCGCCGGGTGCGGCATCTGCCCGCGCCCGAGGGATGGCTGACCGGCGCCGGACTGTGGACGGACGAGGGTGTGCTGCGGCTGCCGTTCGCCACCCGGGCGGTGCCGTGCGGGGTGGCCCGGTGGACGCCTCCGGGGCGGGAACCCGCGCAGGCGGCCCGCGCGCCCCGGGCAGCACAGGCGCCACGTTCGGCGCAGCTGCCAGGGTCGGCGCAGATGCCACGACAGGCGCACGTGCCACAGCCGGCGCAGGTACCCGAGTCGGCACAGGTGCCACGGCCGGCACAGGTGCCACGGCCGGCGCAGATGCCGGCGTCGGCGCAGGCGCCGCGTTCGGCGCAGTTGCCACGGGCTACGCAGGCGGTACGGACGGCACGGGCCGCGCGCATGCCGCGCCGGGCCCTGCTGCCACCGCCCTCCGCCACGGACCCGACGAGCGACGCGCCGCCGCAGGGCGTACCGCCGAACACCTCCCGCGACACGGCACGGGACACCTCTCACGAGCTCCCGCGGGGCGCGTCGCCGGATGCGCCGCGGGGCCCGTCCCGGGACTCCTCGTCCGACGCGCTCCCCGGCTTGGCGCCCGGCGCTCCGGACCGCGGCGCACCGGCAGCGCTCCCGGATGCGGCGTCTGAGGCAGTGGCGGAGGCGCTCCCGGAAGCGGAGGGTCCGGGACCGGTCGTAACGCGCCCCCTCACCCTGCAACAAGCGGCGCTTACCGGGCGTATGACAGGGCATATGACGGGACGTATGGCAACAAGATAACGAAGTCGTGCCGGTTGGCGTGGCCGTCTGGATTCGACCCGAGGTGTGCCGGTTAGACTCGCCCGGCTGTACGAAAGATCATGTTGACGGGGTGAATTCTTCCGATGAGCGACGCCAGTACGACCCAGCCGCTGTCAGCCGGCGCCCAGGAACACCCGGGCCACGGTAAGCACCGCGGCCCGGTCTCCGCCCAGGACGGCGAGACGGCCCCCAGGGGTCGCCACCGCAAGCCGGCCGAGGAGATGACCGAAGTGGCCGCCTGACGGCACAGCGCACGACGAACGGCCCCGCCCCTCCACCCGAGGGGCGGGGCCGCTTCGTGAGCGGACCCGCCGCGTCACCTCCCGCGCCGCCTCCCGCATCCCTTTCCCGGACCCGCCCGAACGCCCCGCCGCGTGCCCATCGGGTGCCGGCCGGTGTGCCCTCGGTCGCGCCCTCGGTCGCGCTCTCAGGTGTGCTCGACGACCGTGTCGACCAGGACCGGCGCGTCATCGCGTTCGACGGCGCCCACCGCCACCCTCACGGCGCCGTCCCCTCGCCACATGCGCACGCGCAGGGTCTCGCCGGGGTACACCACCGAGGCGAAGCGCGCGGTGTAGGACCGTACGCGGGTGACGTCGCCGCCGAGCAGCGTGTCGACGACCGCCTTGAGCGTCATGCCGTAGGTGCACAGGCCGTGCAGGACCGGGCGGTCGAAGCCGGCGGACCGGGCGAAGCCGGGATCGGCGTGCAGCGGGTTGCGGTCGCCGGTGAGGCGGTAGAGCAGGGCCTGGTCCTCACGGACCGGTCGTCGGACCGTCCGGTCCGGAGCACCGGCGGGCGGGGCGGGCCGTGCGGAGGGGCCGCGGTCGCCGCCCCAGCCGCCCTCCCCGCGCACGAAGATCCGCGCGTCGTCGGTCCACAGCGGGCCGTCGGCGTCGGCGACCTCGGTGCGCAGGGTGAGCAGGGCCGCCTCACCTTTGTCGTGGACGGCGGTGATGCGGCTGGTGGCGGTCGCGGCGCCCCGCACGGGCACGGGCCGGTGCACCGTCAGCGTCTGACCGCCGTGCAGGACGCGGGCGAGGTCGACCTCGACGCCCGGCATGGACAGGGCCCGGATCACGCCGGGCGCGCCGCCGCCCGCGACGGTGGCGAAGCTCGGCAGGACGTGCAGCCGGCTCTCCAGGGTGTAGCGCAGTTCTCCCGGATCGGTCGCCGGGACGCCCGCGCCGATGCCGAGGTGGTAGAGCTGCACGTCCGTCGGCCCCCAGGAGATCCCGTCGGTCCGGGGTGCGGCCGCGACGGCCTTCGCTGCGTCGATGGGCATGCCTTTTCCGTCTCCCCTGTCTCTCCCGGTCACCGCGGACCGTGCCGACCGGACACCGTCCGATGCCTCCCGACCACCGCGGACCGCGCCGGACGCGCAGCGGCCACCGGCCGACCCGTCACGGACCACGCCGGACGTCCATCCAACACCCGGGCGCCACGCACCACACCGGACCAGCATCCGGCACCGGTCGACCCGCCACGCGCCACGCCGGACAAGCATCCGGTATCTTCCGCGCCGTGCCGGGCGTGCCCGCGGGGTCGGCCAGGACATTTGTCCTGCCCGAGTCCGTACAACAGCATCTGCCCGCCGTGCTGCGCGCACCGTAGCGTCGTAGACATGACAGCAGGCGGGAAGGCAGGCGCGGCACGGACAGAGCGCGCCGCGTCCCGCGCGGGGGCGGTCGAGACCTTCGGCGGCCGACCGCCCGGCTCGTGGTTCGTACGCCGCGCTGTCGTACCGCCGGAACGCGGGGAACATCTGATCGGGGGAACGGGAACATGAGCCGGACGAGAGAACTCGCCTGCCACGTGGAGTCGTGGCGGACGGCCTTCCGGGAGACGCGGCGGGCACAGCGGCGCTGCGAGGACGGGAAGGAGCGGCTCAAGGCCGAGCGGAAGGCCGCGCGGAGGACCGGGAAGGCGGCCGAGAACCCCGGCCCGCCCCCCACCGGTTTCACCCTGGTGCCCTGGCTGCTGATGGGGATGGGCTCCCTCTCCAACGTCCTCCAGGGCGAGACGCCCGACCCGTGGATCGGCGGGCTCGGCCTGCTCGCCTTCAACTCGCTGTACGTCTACGTCGTCTTCCGCGCCTTCGACAAGGAACGGCGCGAGGCGGTCTCCACCCGGGTGGCGCTGTTGCTGATGGGCTCGGTGACCACCGGACTGGCGCTCGTCTACGGCGGCAACTGGCTGCTGTTCTTCCCGCTGCTGGGCCTGGCGACGGGCGCGATCCTGCGCGGTCCCTGGCTGGGTCGGTCCGGTCTGCTGCTGGCCGCGTTCGCCGGGACGGTGTCGGCCTTCCGCGACGGCTGGGACGGGATCAACATCGGCTACGCCACGTTCCTGTCCACCATGGTGACCGCCGCGATCCTGGGCCTGAGCGAGGCCGTGCGGGAACTGCGGGCCGCCCGCGAGGAACTGGCGCGCCGGGCGGTGGAGGAGGAGCGCATGCGTTTCTCCCGGGACCTGCACGACCTGCTCGGCCACACGCTGTCGGTGATCGTGGTGAAGTCGGAGGCGGCCCGCCGGCTGGCGGACCGCGACATGGGCGCGGCGCTGACGCAGATCACCGACATCGAGTCCGTCGGGCGGCAGGCGCTCACCGAGATCCGAGAAGCGGTCACCGGCTACCGCGAGGGCAGTCTCAGCACGGAACTGGACCGGGCCCGGTCGGCGCTGACCGCCGCCGGCATCGAGTCCGACGTACGCCGATCGGGGCCGCCGCTGACCCCGCAGACCGAGGCGCTGCTGGGCTGGGTGGTGCGCGAGGCGGTCACCAACGTGGTGCGGCACAGTGGCGCGGGCCGCTGCGAGATCACCGTCGCCGGCGCGGCCGAACGGGTCCGGCTCACGATCGCCGACGACGGGGACGGAACATCGGCCCGGCCTGCCGTGCCGGGCGTCGGGGGCACCGGTCTGAAGGGTCTGACCGAGCGCCTCGCGACGGCGGGCGGCTCCCTGCGGGCCGGCCCGTCGCCACGCGGCGGCTTCGCGGTCACCGCGGAACTCCCCAGGGAACCGGGCGAGTTGTCACCGGCGGCGCTCCCGGTCGCGGGTCCGGGTACGAGCACGGGTACGGCCGCGCGCACCCGTGGGGGAACGGGTACGGCTACGGCGCCCAGGGCGCGGTGACCTGCCAGCTCACGTCGGCCGGCCATGAGGTGGCACTGTCCCAGGCGTTGGAACCACCGTCGCTCGCGATGTACACGTCGTAGTCGTAGTGCCGCAGGTAGCGGGTCGGGTAGTTGTACGACGCGAGGGACGTGGTGCCGCTGCCGCTCTTGCCGGCGGTGGGGCAGAAGGTGGCGTCGGCGCGGAACTGGGCGGTGCCGTCCATGGGCTGCCGCCTGAGGCGGTAGTCGAAGTGCCGCAGGAAGTCCCCGGGGTAGTTGCGCGACTCGAAGGAGACGCAGGAGGCGCTCGCCAGGCCCCGGCGGACGATCCAGGTGGCGTCGTTCCTGTCCAGGCTGGAACTGCTCGACGTCACCGCGGAGATCACCGCCGCGTCGTTCTGGTGCCGCAGGTAGTCGCCGGTGCAGCAGGAGGTCGTCGCGCGCAGCGAGATCTCCGAGCCGGGGGTGAGCGAGCCGGTGCTGCCGGTGGCGCCGCCGTAGCCCGCGGAGACGATGTCGGCCTGGACGGCGTTGTCGGCGGCGTCGGTCGGGATGCCTGAGGTCATCACGCCCTCGAAGAACGAGCCGATGGAGCCGTTGCTGTTGTCACCGCCGGTGCCGAGGACGATGGCGCCCTCCTGGTGCATGGGCGAGTAGCCGGAGGCGGTGGGCTCGGAACCGGAATACGTCGTGGTGAGTCCGCCCGATTGCGCGTTGCCGTATTTCAGCGCGAAATGGTTCTGGCCGTTGTTCTTGAGCAACGCGGTCACGAACGGCAGCGGTCCGGTGCCGGTGTTGGAGGTGTTCCTGCTGTAGCCGGCGTCCGACTGGAACAGCCCGTTCTCCAGGTCGGCCTGCACCCAGGGTCCCTGTCCGTAGCAGGGCGCGAACCAGCACTCGGTGCCGAAGTTGATGGCGTCCATGTGGCCGTTGCCGGTGTCCATGTTGTTGGTCTCGGCGTTGCCGTAGTCGAAGCAGCAGCGGCCGTTGACGTGGGTGCCGGAGGTGACCATGTACATCCCCTCGGCCTGCCCGTTGACGGCCACGCCCGAGGTGGAGTTGTCCCGGTAGCCCATGCCGGCGGAGATCTCCAGGCCGTAGACCTGGTGCCCGCCGACGGTCACCGGCAGCGCGTCCGCCGGGGCCGCGACGTCGGCGGCTCCGGCCCCGCCGGCCCCCTCGACGGTGAGGTCGTTGTGGCGCGCCGACTGGTCGTGGATCTCGGTGATGACGCAGGTGGTGCCGGCGCAGAAGGAGTCCTGGGCGGCAGCGTTCGCGTACCCGCCGGTGGCGAGCAGTCCTATGTCGGCGGTGGCGCCGTCGGAGGCACGCCGCACCTGGTACAGCGGCCCGCCGTACGACGAGTACAGCGCCCGTACGAGGCTGTGCGCGGCCACACAGGGGGTGCCGGCGGCGGCGTAGACGTCGCACGGGAGCGAACCGGCGGCCGAGGCCTGCGGCACGCCGACGGCGAGCGCGACGACGGCCGCGAGCACCGAGAGCAGGGCCAGGGCGGCGCTGCGGAGTCTGGAGAACAAGGGGTGCCCCTTTCGTTCCGGGTCGGACGATACGGGTGCTTGGCTTGATGCTTGGGCTGTGCCGCGTGCTGGGACCGTGCCGTGCGCTTGAGCTGTGCCGTGGGCTCGTCCTGCCGGGCCGGGGCCCGTGGGCGGGTCCTGCCCCGGGGGCCGACGCCGACGCCTCGCGCCGTTCGAAATACCGGACAACGTTCGGACGAAATCCCGAACATTCCCGCATCTGAAATACCGAACATCGCGGAAGCACGAAGAACGGCACCGGAACGAAACGGTCCGGCGCCGAATTCAGAGCCGATTGTTTGCCCGCCGCCCCGGCGCGTCAAGACACCCGGAGCCCAACCGGTCGATTTGTTCAATACCCTTGGGGCGTGAACGAGATGCCCCGGGACCACCGGCCCGCCGAGTCCGTCCGCGTCCTGCTCGCCGAGGACCAGGGCATGATGCGGGGGGCGCTCGCCCTGCTGCTCGGCATGGAGGAGGACCTGGAGGTCGTCGCCCAGGTCTCACGTGGTGACGCGATCGTGGACGCCGTGCTGGCCCACCGGCCCGACATCGCCCTGCTGGACATCGAACTGCCGGGGATGAGCGGTCTGGACGCCGCCGCCGCGCTGCGCGGTCGGGCGCCCGACTGCCGGGTACTCATCCTGACCACCTTCGGCCGCCCCGGCTATCTGCGCCGGGCCATGGAGGCGGGCGCGGCCGGTTTCCTGGTCAAGGACGGTCCGGTGGAGGAACTGGCCGCCGCGATCCGCCGGGTGCTGGCCGGCGAGACGGTGGTCGACCCGGCGCTCGCGACGGCGGCCCTGAGCGCGGGCCCGAACCCGCTCACCGCGCGCGAGTGCGAGGTGCTGAACGCGTCGGCCGACGGGGCGACCGTCGCCGACATCGCCGCCCGGCTGCGCCTGTCCGAGTCCACCGTCCGCAACTACCTGTCCTCCGCCATCGGCAAGACCGGCACCCGCAATCGCACGGAGGCGACGCGGGAGGCGCGCCGGCAGGGCTGGCTGTAGCCCCCGGCGGCCGTCCGTCCGGCCCGTGCGGCGCCCCGGCGTCCGGGCGCCCCGGGCGGCCCCCGGCGTCCGTCCGGCCGTGCGGCGACCCGGCGTCCGGGCGGGGCGGTTGGCCGCCGGGCGCACCGGTGTCCGGCCAGCATGACCTCACTCGCGCAGCCGTCTCCCACGCATGGGCTCGCGCACCGGCCGCCCGGGGCTTCCCGCACAACCTGACGGCAAGTCATATCTGACGAGCAGTCAGAGTCTCTGGAAACGGTCAAGAATTCGTTAGTGAGCCGAAGCATCGGAATAGCCGCTCCGGCGTACGGCGTTGCCCGGTCATATGTTCCGCACGGCCGACCGCCGATCCGCGCTCGCGACGGGTCGTCGGTCCACCCGCACGACTGAACGACGATCCGCTCCCACGACGGCCTGGAGGCCTTCCTCAATGACGCTCACGACGACCAACCGGCCCACCCGGAGCGCGAGCGGGGCCGTCGTCCCGGTGCTCGCCTTCGCGGGCATCGTTGTCGCGGTGATGCAGACCCTGCTCGTCCCGGTCATCAAGGACTTGCCGCAGCTACTGGACACCTCGCCCAGCAACGCCACCTGGGTCCTGACCTCCACCCTCCTCTCGGGCGCCGTGGCCACGCCGATCATGGGCCGCCTCGGCGACCTGTACGGCAAGCGCCGCATGCTGATAGCCAGCCTCGCGGTCATGGTGGCCGGCGCGCTCGTCAGCGCGTTCACCAGCGCGCTGCTGCCCATGATCGCGGGCCGTACGCTCCAGGGCTTCGCCATGGGCGCGATCCCGCTCGGCATCGGCCTGATGCGCGACATGCTGCCGCGTGAGCGGCTCGGCTCGGCGATGGCCCTGATGAGCTCGTCGATCGGCGTCGGCGGCGGACTCGCGCTGCCCGCCGCGGCCCTGGTCGCCCAGCACACCGACTGGCACGCCCTGTTCTACGGCGCCGCCGGCCTCGGCGTGCTGTCCATCGCCCTCACCCTCTGGGCCGTGCCGGAGTCCCCGATGCGCGCCGAGGGCTCCTTCGACCTGCTCGGCGCGCTCGGCCTCTCCGCCGGCCTGGTGCTGTTCCTGCTGCCCATCACCAAGGGCAGCGACTGGGGCTGGTCGTCGGCCACCACCCTCGGCCTGTTCGCCGCCGCCGCGGTCGTCCTGCTCGCCTGGGGCCTGCTGGAGCTGCGCATCGCGGCCCCGCTGGTCGACCTGCGCACCACCGCCCGCCGCGAGGTGCTGCTCACCAACCTCGCCTCGATCATGGTCGGCGTCGCCTTCTACGTCGTCTCCCTCGTCCTGCCCCAGCTTCTCCAGCTCCCCGCCGCCACCGGGTACGGCCTCGGCCAGTCGATGGTCGTCGCGGGCCTGTGCGTGGCCCCGCTGGGCCTGACGATGATGTTCACCGCGCCGGTCTACGCCCGCCTGTCCGCCCGCTACGGCCCCAAGGTCACCCTGATCACCGGTCTGCTGGTCATAGCGATCGGCTACGGCGGCGGCCTCGGCCTGATGGACGCGGCCTGGCAGACGGTGGTCACCTCCGTGATCCTCGGCGCCGGCATCGGCCTGGCCTACTCCTCGCTGCCCGCGCTGATCGTCGGCGCGGTCCCGGCCTCCGAGACCGGCGCGGCCAACGGCCTCAACACCCTGATGCGGTCCATCGGCACGTCGGTGTCGAGCGCGGTGATCGGCATGGTGCTGGCCAACACCGCCCACCGGACCGGCGACGTCGCGGTCCCGACCATGCACGGCTTCCGCGTCTCCTTCCTGATCGCCACGGCCGCCGTCGCCCTCGGTCTGCTGCTGGCCCTGTGCCTGCCGAAGCCGAACCGTTCGACCGTCCCGCAGCTGCGCGCCAGCAGCGAGGAGGAGGCCAACCTGGCCCGCGCGGAGGAAGTGCGCCGGGGGTCGGTCCCGCTGGAGCGGAGCGGAGAGCCCGAAGGAGGTTTCCGCGGCCGGGTCCTGGACGCCGCCGGCGTTCCGGTCGCCCGAGCCAAGGTCACCCTGATCGACCGCCACGGCCGCCAGGCCGGTGCGACGCTCTCCGCCGAGGACGGCGGCTACCGGCTCGCCGTGCCCGCCAAGGGCCCGTACGTCCTGGCCGCCCGCGCCGGCGGCCACGGTCCGCACGCCTCCGCCGCGACCCACGCGGGCGACGACCGCCCGGTCGAGCTGGACCTCCTCCTGCCCGGCGAGACGGTCAGCGCCTGACGGCGCCGCCCGGTCACTGAGACGCACGCCACCGCACCCCCTGTCGCCCGTCCGGCAGGGGGTGCGGCAGCATGGGCGCCCGGAACGGACGTACGACCGGAAGGACCCCTGCCATGCCCGCGGCACCCAAGCCCGAGATCCTGGCCGCGTTCGAGGCCGCGAAGGGGTTCATGCCCGTGGACGAGGGGCTCGCCCTGTACGCGGCGGCGACCGAGGCCGGCCGGCTCGGGCTGCCGCTGCTGGAGGTCGGCACCTACTGCGGGCGCTCCACCGTCCTGCTCGCCGACGCCGCCCGGCAGGCCGGAGTGACCGCCCTCACCGTCGACCACCACCGCGGCAGCGAGGAGCAGCAGCCCGGCTGGGAGTACCACGACCCGGAGACGGTCGACCCCGAGATCGGGCTGATGGACACGCTGCCGGCCTTCCGGCGCACCCTGCACCGGGCGGGCCTTGAGGAGCACGTCGTGGCGCTCGTCGGCCGCTCCCCGCGGATCGCCGCGCTCTGGAACACCCCGCTCGGGCTCGTCTTCGTCGACGGCGGCCACACCGACGAGCACGCCGGCGCCGACTACGCGGGCTGGGCGCCGCACGTGGCCCCGGGCGGGCTGCTGGTCATCCACGACGTGTTCCCGGACCCGGTGGACGAGTTCACCGGACAGGCCCCGTACCGGGTGTACCTCCGGGCCCTGGAGTCCGGCGAGTTCGCCGAGGTCTCGGTGACGGGCTCACTGCGCGTCCTGCGGCGGACCGGGGCTGTCCCCGGCACCCGCGGTTAGAGTCGCTGTCGTGTCGTACACAGGCCCCGACCTCGATCCCCCGCAGCCCGAACGCTCCGGCCGCTCCGGCCGTCGCCGCCGCTGGCCGGCCGCCGCCGGTGTCGCGGCGGTCACCGGGGCGCTGCTGGGCTGGCTCGTGTACGAGGCGGCGGGCTCCTCGGGCGGCGACCCGGATCCGGGCCGGACCGCCGCGCGGTCGGCGGCCGGCGGTTCCACGTCCCCGTCCTCCTCCGACGGGTCGCCGTCCCGGTCCGGTTCCCCCTCGCCGTCCCGGCCGTCGGCGGGCCCCCCCCCCGGCCCCCCCCCCCCCCCCGGCCCCCCCCCCCGCGGGGGGCCCCCCCCCCCCCCCCCCCCCCCCCCCCCCACGCCCCCCCCCCCCCACCCCCCCCCCCCCCCCCACCCCCGCGGGGGCGCGGCCCCGGCCCGGCCCCCCCCCCCGGCCCCGGCGGGGGGCGCCCCCCGCCGGGTCCGCGGACGACGGCGAGGACGACGACGGCGGCGGGCGGCAGGAACCGCCCGCCGCCTCCGGCCCGCTGAAGGGCAAGGTCGTCGTCATCGACCCGGGCCACAATCCCGGCAACTTCCAGCACACCTCCGAGATCAACCGCAAGGTGAACATCGGCACCAACTGGAAGGAGTGCGACACCACCGGCACGTCCACCAACGGCGGTTACGCGGAGGCCCGGTTCACGCTGGACGTGGCGCACCGGCTGCGTACACTGCTCCAACGGCAGGGCGCCACGGTGAAGTTGACCCATGACGACGGCTCGCCGTCCTGGGGTCCGTGCGTGGACGAACGGGCCCGGATCGGCAACTCGGCGCACGCGGACGCCGCGGTCTCCATCCACGCCGACGGATCGGCGCCCGGCAACCGCGGCTTCCACGTCATCCTGCCGGCGGCCGTGCACTCGGGGGCCGCCGACACCCGGCCGGTCGCCGCCGCCTCCAAGAAGCTCGGGACGATGATCGCGGGCAACTTCGTCCGCGTCACCGGCGAGCCGCCCTCCAACTACCTCGGCGGCGGCACCGGTCTCGTCACGCGCGAGGATCTGGGCGGTCTCAATCTGTCAACGGTTCCCAAGGTGTTCATCGAGTGCGGCAACATGCGCGACCGCACGGACGCGGCCCTGCTCACCAGCGCTCAGTGGCGGCAGAAGGCCGCGGAGGGGTTGTCTGAGGGAATCGTGAGTTTCCTGGGCGGGTAGCGGCCGAGGCGCTGATCCCTGCGGACAGCCCGCCCGTACTGGCGATAGTGTCACCCGTACGATGAGGGGCCACCCCCACGCTTCGCACCAGGGCCTGTTGGCGGCATGGTGACAGCGACGCCTCTACCGACGAGACGACCTACGAAGGACCTGACGTGAATATCCGCTCCCTGACTCGGGGCGACGGCGTGGTGATCGGAGCAGCGGTGTTGCTGTTCATCGCGTCGTTCCTCGACTACTACTCCTACTCCGTCTCCGGCTACTCGGACAGCCGGAACTCGTGGGAGTCCCTCGGGACCGGCCTCGGCATGTACATGGGGGCGGTCATCGGTGGCGCCCTGATCGTCCTCAACCGCTGCCTGCCGCAGCCTCGCAAGGTGGCAGGTCTCGACCTGGGCATGGTCGGCGCGGGGTTCGCGATCCTGTCCGCGTGGACCTTCTTCTGGTCGCTGGTGGACGTCCCCGACGGCATCGACGCCGGCGCGGGCCTGATCCTCGGCTTCATCGCGGCCCTCGTCCTGGCCGCCGGCGCCATCGCCACGCCGCTGGTCCCCGCCCTCCAGGTCGCCCTGATCCCGGCTCCCAGGCCGGTCTCGCCGCAGCCCTACGGCGCGCAGCCGCCCGGCGGTTACGGCTACCCGGGCGCCCAGCAGCAGCCGTACGGCGCCCAGCCTCAGCCGGGCCAGCCCTTCCCCGGCGGCGCCCAGCAGCCGCCGCCCCAGGCGCAGACGCCCCAGTCGGCGGCGCCGTTCTCGCCGTTCTGGTACGCGGTGCCCGCGCCGCGTCCGCTGTTCGGGGAGGACGGCTCGCCCACCCCGATCGCCGAACTGGCGCCGGGTGTCTGGTACCTGGCGGTGGAGCAGCGCGGCCAGGGCCTGCTGACCGAGATGCAGGACGGCCGTCGCGGTGTCCTCCAGGACGCCACCGACATCCAGCGCGGCTGACACCCGCCGCACCAACGGCCCCGCGGCCCCTCGCCCCTCGGGCGGGGGGCCGTCGCCGTACGTCACACGGTCGTCGTCCATGCGGCCCCGCGGTCGGGGAGGGCACGGGCGGGGGACGTGCGGCCCGTGGTCGGGGTCCGCTCGGTTCGGTCGTCGTCCATGCGGCCCTGTTGCCGGGGACCGCACGGTCGCGGGACGTGCGGCGCTGTCCTCAGGGAGCGGCCGTGGCGCCGCTCTTGAGGTCGGAAGTGGACGGCACCTTGTTCTGGACCGGTGCGCCCGCGTCCTTCCCTGCGCCCTTCACCTTGTCGATGGTGTCGTTGAAGCTCTTGGCCGCCGAGCCGTCGCCCTTGCGCAGCTTGGCGGGCAGGTCCTTCAGCCCGTCGATGGCCGAGTTGAGCGGGGCGAGCGCCTTGGAGAGCGTCGGGTCACCCTTGGCGTTGCGCACCGCCGCCTTGAGCCGGTTGTACGTGAACGCTCCGGCCAGGCCTGCCTTGAGCAGCGTGGCCTTGCGGCCGTGCGCCCCCTTCTTGAACTTGCCCTCCTTGTAGGGTTTCCAGATCCACTCGTAGGTGGCTCCGGCCGCGAGACCCGCGTTCGCCACGAAGCGGGTCTTGGCGAACTTCTGCCGCTCGGCGGAGGTGGTGGGACTGGGTGTGGCGGCCACGACGGCGGCCGTCGGATCGGTCTGCTGCTGCCCTCCGCTCTGGCTCGCGGCCCACGCGGCGGAGCCTGCGAGCAGGGCGCAGCAGAGGGTGAGCGCCACGGCGAGGCGCCGTATCGGTACGGGCACGGTGTCCTCCGAAATGGTGTTGCTCCGGGTACTCCGTCGATCCGTGTGATCCTGGGCAAACCAGCCGAAACAGGGCACTTGGCGTGCCGCTCGCGTCACTCCCCGTGCCCATTACAGGTTTCGAGCGGGATCGCGGGGCCAGACGGGAGTCATGTCCCCTCGATATCGCACGGGTCCCAACTCCGCCGGTACGGTCATCGCGGTGGTCGCGGACGTCATGGCCGCCATCCTCGGACTGTGGATACTGATGTATCTGCTGGACGCCAACCGGGCCAACGATCTGGTGCGGTGGGTCCATGACGCGGCCGACTGGCTCGCCGGCTGGTCCCGGGACCTCTTCACCTTCGACAGGGCGTGGGCCCGGGTGGTCGCCGGCTACGGTCTGGCCGCCGTCGTCTACCTCTTCGTCGGCCACGCCATCGCCAACCGCATGCACCGCAACTGACCGCACGCCGGGGGCGGTTCGGACGGCTGTGCTCGGTCTGCCGGGGGTCCGGCCGCCGGCCCTGTGGGCGACCGCGGCCCGGCCGACGGGAGTGCGGCCGGTGGCAGTGCGGTCAAGGACAGTCCGGCCGCCGACCGTCAGTCGCAGCAGTCCGGGTCCAGGTCCAGGCCCCTCGGCAGGCGGTCGCCCGCGAAGACCGTGCAGGTGGGCTCGTGCCCGCCGAGCGCGGCCACGGCCAGGAGCAGGGATCCGGCGGTCCACGTGGTCAGCTCCCGGGGCCATATGGCCTCGTCCTCGAAGACGTAGCCCGTCCAGTACAGGCCGGTCTCCGGATCGCGCAGGTGCTGGATGGACTGGAGCACGTCCAACGCGCGGTCGGACTCGCCCACCGCCCACAGCGCCAGCGCGAGTTCGGCCGACTCCCCGCCCGTCACCCACGGGTTGGGCACGACGCAGCGCACCCCGAGACCGGGCACCACGAAGCGGTCCCAGCCCTCTTCGATGCGCGCCTTGGCCTCCGTCCCCGTCAGCGCCCCGCCGAGCACCGGGTAGTACCAGTCCATCGAGTAGCGGTCCTTGTCCAGGAACCGCTCCGGGTGGCGACGGATCGCGTGCCGCAGCGCACCCACCGCCAACTCCCAGTCCGGTTGCGGCTCTTCACGCTGCTCGGCGATGGCCAGCGCGCAGCACAGCGCGTGGTGGACGGAGGAGGAGCCGGTCAGCAGCGCGTCCGCCGTGCCCGTGCCGTCGTCCTCCCGCTTCCAGCCGATCTGCCCACCGGGCTGCTGGAGCCGCAGCACGAACTCGACCGCCGCGTAGACGACCGGCCACATGCGGTCCAGGAAGGTGTCGTCGCCGGTGGAGAGGTAGTGGTGCCAGACGCCCACGGTGATGTAGGCGACGAAGTTGGTCTCCCGGCCGCGGTCGGTGACGTCGTCGTGCGCACCGTCGGCGTAGGCCGCGTACCAGGAGCCGTCCGGCAACTGGTGCCGGGCCAGCCAGGCGTACGCCCGCTCGGCGGCCTCGTGCTCGCCGGCCGCGTCCAGCGCCATCGCGGCCTCGACGTGGTCCCACGGGTCGAGGTGGTGGCCGCGGAACCACGGGATCGCCCCGTCCTCCCGCTGTACGGCGAGGATGCCGCGCACGGTCGCGGCGGCCTGCCCCGCGGTGAGGACCCCGGGCAGGACGAGGTGTTCTGTCCGGGGAGTGGTCACTTGGCGGCCGCCCCGTCGGTCTCCGCGGTCCTCGGCAGGTGCGGTTTGGTCGCGTAGGCCACGAAGCTCTTGCCGATCAGCGGGTTCAGCGCCTGCTCGGCCACCCGGGTGGCCAGCGGCTTCTTCATGATGTCCCAGACCAGCAGCTTGTGGTACGCCCGCACCGGCAGCGCCTTGTCGTTGTCGACGCCGAAGGCGCACTTCAGCCACCAGTACGGCGAGTGCAGCGCGTGCGCGTGGTGGGTGCCGTACGGCCTGAGGCCCGCCTCGCGGATCTTGGCCAGCAGCTCGTCCGCCCGGTAGATGCGAATGTGACCGCCCTCGACCTCGTGGTAGGCGTCGGACAGGCTCCAGCAGACCTTCTCGGGTCCGTAGCGGGGCACGGTGATCGCGATGCGGCCGCCCGGCCTGAGCACGCGCACCATCTCGGCGAGGACGCCCTTGTCGTCCGGGATGTGCTCCATCACCTCGGAGATGATGACGACGTCGAAGGACTCGTCGGGGAAGGGCAGGTTGAGGGCGTCGCCCTCCATCGCGGTCGCGGTGGCCCCGGCGGGCGCCTCCCCGGCCTCCTTCATCGCGGCGAACCACTTGGCGACCTCGCGGATCTCCTCACCGTTCCGGTCCAGCGCCACGACCTGCGCGCCGCGCCGGTAGCACTCGAACGCGTGCCGGCCGGCGCCGCAGCCGAGGTCCAGTACGCGGTCGCCCGGGGCGAGCGGGAACCGGGAGAAGTCGACGGTCAGCACGTGGCCCTGCTTTCGGAGTACTCGGGGTGGTCGCCAACATTGACTGGTGCCGCGGAGCGGTCGGGGGTCCGGTCCGTGGTGGGGGCCTGGTCCGTGGTGGGGGCCTGGCCCGTGGCGGGGGTCCGTCCGGCCACGGGGCGGCCCGGAGTACGGCCCGCGGCGCCGGCGATGGCCTCCCGGTACCGGGCCACGGTGCCCTCGGCGGCCCGTGCCCACGTGAAGTGCTGGAGGACCCGCTCCCGGCCGGCCGCGCCGAGCCGCGCCCGCAGCCCGGGGTCGCCCAGCAGCCGGCTCAGTGCGGCGGCCAGCGCCCCGGCCTCGCCCGGCGGCACCGCCAGGCAGGTCTCGCCGTCGGGTCCGGCGACCTCGGGGATCGCCCCGCCGGTCGTGGCGACCAGCGGGGTGCCGGTGGCCATCGCCTCGGCCGCCGGCAGTGAGAAGCCCTCGTACAGCGACGGCACGCACGCCACCTCGGCCGAGCGGACCAGGTCGACCAGCTCGGCGTCCGAGATGCCCTTCACGAACTCGACGGCGCCGTCGAGGCCGTACCGCTCGATGGCCTGGGCGACCGGTCCGTCCTCGGCGCGTTTGCCGACGACGACGAGGTGTGCGGCGGGGTGTTCCGCGCGCACCTTCGCCAGCGCCTCGACGAGGAAGACCAGCCCCTTCAGCGGCACGTCCGCGCTGGAGGTGGTCACGATCCGGCCCGGCACCTGCGGCACCGACGGGTCCGGGGAGAACAGCTCGGTGTCGGCGCCGATGTGGACGACGTGGATGCGGCCGGGGCGCACCCCGAGGTGGTCGACGATCTCCTGACGGGAGGTGCCGGAGACGGTGAGCACGGAGGGCAGCCGGCGCGCGACCCGCTTCTGCATGCGGGTGAAGGCGTACCAGCGCCGCACCGACCACTGGCGCTGCCGGGTCTCCGCGGCGTCCAGCTCGAGCTGCCGGTCCACGGTGATGGGGTGGTGGATGGTGGTCACCAGCGGCGCGCCGACGTCACCGAGGAGGCCGTAGCCGAGCGTCTGGTTGTCGTGCACCACGTCGAACTCGCCGCGCCGCGCGCGCAGATGGCGGCGGGCGCGCAGCGAGAACGTCAGCGGCTCGGGGAAGCCGCCGGTCCACATGGTGGCGACCTCCAGCGCGTCGATCCAGTCGCGGTACTCGTCGCGCCCCGGGGTGCGGAACGGGTCCGGCTGACGGTAGAGGTCGAGGCTGGGCAGCTCGGTCAGGCGCAGGCGGTCCCCGGCGGCGCCCTCGACGACGTCGAGCACGGGGTACGGCTGGGCGCCGATCACCTCGACCCGGTGACCGAGGCGGGCCAGTTCGCGGGAGAGGTGGCGGACGTAGACGCCCTGACCGCCGCAGAACGGGTTGCCCTTGTAAGTGAGGAGCGCGATCCGGAGCGGTCGCTCGCCGTCCGCGGCCAGGTCCTCCGGGGACCCTGCCTGACTGGCCTCAGCGGTCACTCTGGGCCCCCTTCTGACTGCACCGTCCCGCGAGATTACGCCGGGTCGCTAATCTAGAACAAGTTTCAGACTTGATCGTTCAAGAGGCTCCGAATCTACCCGCAGGTAGCCACGCTGTGAGCGGTGGCTCGGGTGATTCACACCACGGCACAGACCCTGGCATGCTGTCTGGTCGCACGCCCTCACCGACTGTCACGGAACGGGATCCATGCCTGCGGAAGTCCGTACCCCACGCCCTTCCCCGCCGCCCCTCACCGAGCGGCAGGAGGCCCGCCGTCGCCGCATCCTCCAGGCGAGCGCCGAGCTGGCCTGCCGGGGCGGCTTCGACGCGGTACAGATGCGGGAGGTCGCGGAGTGCTCGCAGGTCGCGCTCGGCACGCTCTACCGCTACTTCCCGTCCAAGATCCACCTCCTGGTGGCCACGATGCAGGACCAACTGGAGCGGATGCACGGCACGCTGCGCGACAAGCCGCCCGCCGGTGAGCGCCCTGCGGAGCGGGTGACGGAGATCCTGCTGCGCGCCTTCCGCGCCCTGCAACGCGAACCCCAGCTGGCCGACGCGATGGTGCGCGCCCTGACGTTCGCGGACAGCAGCGTCTCGGCCGAGGTGGGCCAGGTCATCCGCCAGACCACGGCGATCATCCTGGACGCCATGGGGTACGACGACCCCGGTCCCGAACAGCTCTCCGCGATCCACGTGATCGAGCACACCTGGCACTCGGCCCTGATCACCTGGCTCGCGGGCCGCGCCTCCACGGCCCAGGTCGAGACCGACATAGCGACGGCGTGCCGGCTGATCGAGCTGACCATGCCGGACGGGGCGGTGTGACGGCGGGGCGGCGTGACGGGGCGGGAACGGCTTCGACTGGCGCACGCCGGGCACGGGGCACGGGGCACGCACGGGGCACGGGGCACGGGGCACGGAAGAACCTACGAGACGGGTTCCCTTCGCCGGTATTGCCCGGATCAGGTAATGGGGGTCGCCTTCCAGTCCTTACGACTTTCCAGCCTCTCAGCCCGACCGTCGACGTCGGCCCTGGCGGATGCCTAAGCGTCTCGCCCAAGTCGGCTACTCCGGTTGAACTCCCTCACTCGCCTCGTAGGCCACTTCCAGAATAGGCCCCTCAAAGCAGGACACAACCCCTGGAACCGGGAAATTTTCGGAGATGCTTCGGCGGCCTCGTGGGGGGCGTGGGGCGGCTCGGTCACAGGGGTGCGATTCGTCTGGGCTACAGGCGTGGGACTTCCCGGCTCGGTCACAGGCGTGGGACTTCTCAGCTCGGCTACAGGCGCGGGGAGCGGCTACAGGCCAGGCGTGGGACTTCCCGGCTCGGTCACAGGCGTGGGACGGCTCTTGTGAGCGGATCCGTTGCGCTACCGAGGGCGCGTGGCCTCGGATCCGACGTGCGTCCAGGCCAGGTGGGGTGTCCTTCGGGTGAGTTGCGTCCGCGTCCGGAGGAGGGGGCCTGCGTGGGGCGCCTTCGGATGGCTTGGGGGCAGGGGCGGGATGGCGGTGGTCAGCGGTAGTCACAGGAGTCTCGCCCGTCACGCCCAGGGAGGTGAGTGGCGGGTTTGGGCCAGGGGGGAACGCGTGGCC
This sequence comes from Streptomyces sp. NPDC015220, assembly GCF_043079345.1. Lineage (NCBI taxonomy): Bacteria > Bacillati > Actinomycetota > Actinomycetes > Kitasatosporales > Streptomycetaceae > Streptomyces > Streptomyces sp. NPDC015220. The sequence goes on from NZ_JBIBUK010000001.1 coordinate 501,338, forward strand.
CGAAGGAGGGGGCTTCGGGGTGGCCCGGATCAGTCATTGTGTGTGCCCCCCTCTCCAGGTGTCCGCGCCCCTCTTCCAGGCGTCTGTGTCCCCTCTCCAACTCGCTTCCGTGTGGGGCGGTGCTGGGCTCCTGCGTCGTTCCCGCCGACCGTGCTCCGCGACCGGCCCTCAAGGGGTTCGGTACGGGCCGGTAGAGTGGCGGCGTCGTCATCACAGCCGTACGGGGGGAAGCCGGTGCGAATCCGGCGCTGACCCGCAACCGTGAGCCGTCCCGAAGGGCGGCGAGTCGGACTGCCCCGTGCGGCGCGTGACCGGCTCGCCCGCGTCGGCAACCCGCCGCCGCGCAGCACCGTCGAGGTATACGGAGCCGAGCCGCGGGGATGCCCCGTGCTGTCCGGCTCCCCGCAGGGAGAGGCACCCGCCGATCATGAACTTCCGCCGCAGCGCAGCGGCCCTGGCCGCCGCAGTCGCCGTGATCGGCATACCGGCGCCCGCCTTCGCCGCCGGATCGTCCCCCTCCCCCGCCGCGTCACCCGCCCTGCCCGCCGGGCTGTACGGGCACACCGATCCCAAGTACGACGGCGTGTGGCGGCAGTCCCTCGCCCTGCTCGCGCAGCACACCGCGGGTGTGCTGCCCGCCGCCAAGGCCGTGGACTGGCTGACCGGGCAGCAGTGCGCGAACGGCGCCTTCGCCGCCTTCCGCGCCGATGCCGCGCAGCCCTGTGACGCCAAGGTCACGGTGGACACCAACAGCACGGCCGCCGCCGTGCAGGCGCTGGCCGCGCTCGGTGGTCAGGACGCCGCGACCGGCAAGGCGGTGTCCTGGCTGAAGTCCGTGCAGAACAAGGACGGCGGCTGGGGGTACACGCCCGGCGGGCCCAGCGACACCAACTCGACCTCGGTCGTCATCGGGGCGCTCACCGCCGCCGGCGAGAAGCCCGCCGCCGTCCTGAAGGACGGCAAGTCCCCTTACGACGCCCTGCTCGGGTTCGCCCTGCCGTGCTCCGGCGAGGACGCGGGCGCCTTCGCCTTCCAGCCGGACCAGAAGGGCAAGCTCACCGCGAACGCGGACGCGACGGCCGCCGGCGTGGTCGGCGCGCTCGGCCGGGGTCTGGCCGCCACGGCGGCGGGCGAGGACGGCGGCGCCGCCAAGTGCAGCGGTTCCGGCAAGCCGTCCCCCGACCGGGCCGCCGCCGACGGCGCCGCCTATCTCGCGCGGGCCGTCGCCCGGAACGGCTATCTGACCTCCGTCCTGCCCGGCGCCACCGACCAGCCCGACTACGGCAACACCGCCGACACGGTCGTCGCGCTCGCCGCGCAGGGCGGGGCAGCCCAGGCGCGGAAGCCGCTGCGGTGGCTGGAGCAGCACGCCGAGGCGTGGGCCCGGCAGAGCGGTCCGGCCGCCTACGCCCAGCTCGTCTTCGCCGCCCACGCCACCGGAACCGACCCGCGCGACTTCGGCGGCATCGATCTGGTGGAGGCGCTCAACGCCACCGGCCCGGCTCCGCAGGCGGCGAACAGCGGCAAGGGCGCCGGTGACACGGCGAAGAGCGGTGACAGCCACGCCGTCTGGTGGTTCGGCGGCGTCTTCCTCGTGGTGATCATCGCCGTCGGGTTCATGCTGAGCGGCCGCGGGAAGCGGGGACAGCAGCCGTGATCCGCCGCTCGCGCGCGCTTCCCGTCCTCGCGGCGCTGCTCCTGGCCGCCGGGGTCCTGCTGTCGGCGGGCGCGGGTCCGGCGCAGGCCGTCGGGTACCGCTACTGGTCCTTCTGGAACCACGCCGGCGAGCAGTGGGCGTACGCCACCGAGGGCCCCTCGACGGCCCGGCCGGCCGACGGCGACGTCCAGGGCTTCCGGTTCGCGGTGAGCCAGGACTCCCAGGACGCCGCCAAGCCGCGCGGGACCGCCGGCTTCGCCGCCATCTGCGCCGGCACGCCGGCCCAGCACGGCAGGAAGCGGGTGGCGCTGGTCCTCGACTTCGGCACGCGGGCCGACGCTCCCTCCGGCGAGACCCCGCCCGCCCCGCGCACGGCCTGTGCGCGCGTGCCCGAGGACGCCACGACGGCGGAGGCCCTGGCGGCGGTCGCCAAACCCCTGCGCTACGACACCAACGCCCTGCTGTGCGCGATCTCCGGATACCCGCACAAGGGCTGCGGCGAGCAGGTCTCGGGAGCGGCGGCCTCGGCCGGCGAGCAGGACGGGCAGGCCGGGAAGGGCGGCGAGGCGGAGAGCGGCGACAAGGACGGCGGCCCGTCGGTCGGTCTCGTGGCGGGTGGCGCCGTCGTGGTCGTCCTCGCCGGCGCGGCCGTCTGGCAGGCCCGGCGGCGCAGGCATGCGTAAGCCGCCGGACGGCTTCACCACTCGTACGACGTCCGGCGGCACGGTGAGTGTGCGTGCGGCGACCGGGGTGCCGCGCGCCCACCGGGCGTCCGGTGTGCACGCGGGCGCCTGGTGGCTGTGGGCCCTCGCGCTCGGCACCGGCGCCACCCGCACCACCAACCCGCTCCTGCTGGCCCTGCTGCTCGCGGTCTCCGGCTATGTGGTGGTGACGTGCCGGCCGAACACCCCCTCGGCCCGCTCCTATACCGCCTTCGCCCGCCTCGCCCTCGCCGTCCTGCTCATCCGGCTGGTCTTCGCCGTCGTCCTCGGCTCGCCGATCCCCGGCACCCACGCGCTGCTCACCCTCCCCGAAGTCCCGCTGCCGCACTGGGCGCAGGGCATCCGCCTGGGCGGCCGGGTGACGGCGGAGGCGCTGCTCTTCGCCCTGTACGACGGCCTGAAGCTGGCCACCCTCCTCATCTGCGTGGGCGCCGCCAACGCCCTGGCCGCCCCCGCCCGGCTGCTGAAGTCCCTGCCCGGCGCCCTGTACGAGACGGGCGTCGCCGTGGTCGTGGCGCTCACCTTCGCCCCGCACCTGGTCGCCGACGGCCGACGGCTGCGCGCCGCCCGCCGGCTGCGCGGCCGGCCCGACCGCGGTGTCCGCGGCCTGCTGCACGTCGGGCTGCCGGTCCTGGAGGGCGCGCTGGAGCGTTCCGTCGCCCTGGCCGCCGCGATGGACGCCCGCGGCTACGGCCGCACCGCCCTGGTCACGCCCGCGGTGCGCCGTACCACCGCGGCCCTCACCCTGGGCGGTCTGCTCGGGGTGTGCGCGGGAACGTACGGGCTGCTGACCGCGGAGGGCGGCGCCTACGGCCTGCCGGTCCTGCTCGCCGGGCTCGCCGCCGCCCTCGCCGGACTGTGGCTCGGCGGCCGCCGCTCCGCGCGCACCCGCTACCGCCCGGACCGCTGGAACCTCCGCTCCTGCCTGGTCGCCGGATCCGGTGTGGCGGTCGCGGCCCTGCTGGCCCTGGCCGCCGCCCGCGACCCGGAGGCCCTGCACCCCGGGGTCGTCCCGCTGGTCGCGCCCGCCCTCCCGCTGTGGCCCGCGGCGGCCGTGCTCCTCGGTCTGGTCCCGGCCTTCGCCGCCCCCGAGGGCACACCCCGCAGCACCCCCGCGAGCACTGCCCCCAAGGAGCCGTCGTGATCCGCTTCGAGGATGTCTCGGTGACCTACGACGGAGCGGCCGGACCCACCGTCGCGGGCGTGGACTTCGAGGTGCCCGAGGGCGAACTCGTGCTGCTGGTCGGCCCGTCCGGGGTCGGCAAGTCCACCGTTCTGGGAGCGGTGAGCGGACTGGTGCCGCACTTCACCGGCGGCACCCTGCGCGGCCGGGTCACCGTGGCCGGCCGGGACACCCGCACCCACAAGCCGCGCGAGCTGGCCGACGTCGTCGGCACCGTCGGCCAGGACCCGCTGTCGCACTTCGTCACCGACACCGTCGAGGACGAACTCGCTTACGGCATGGAGTCGTTGGGGCTCGCCGCGGACGTGATGCGGCGGCGCGTCGAGGAGACCCTCGACCTGTTGGGCCTGGCCGGCCTGCGCGACCGTTCCATCGCCACGCTCTCCGGCGGCCAGCGGCAGCGCGTCGCGATCGGCTCGGTCCTCACCCCGCACCCGAAGGTCCTGGTCCTGGACGAGCCCACCTCCGCCCTCGACCCGGCCGCCGCCGAGGAGGTCCTCGCCGTCCTCCAGCGGCTGGTGCACGACCTCGGCACGACCGTCCTCATGGCCGAGCACCGCCTGGAACGCGTCGTCCAGTACGCCGACCAGGTCGTCCTCCTGCCCGCCCCGGGCGCCGCCCCGCTGCTCGGCGGCCCGGCGGAGATCATGGCCGTCTCGCCGGTGTGTCCGCCGGTGGTGGACCTGGGCCGGCTGGCCGGCTGGTCCCCGCTGCCGCTGACCGTCCGCGACGCCCGCCGTCGCGCGGCGGACCTGCGCGAACGCCTGACCGGCCGCGCCCCCGAACCCGCTCCGGCATCCCGGCGCGCGTCGGCCGCGCCGCGGCCCGCGCCCCGGACCAGGCCGCGCCTGCGGCTGCGCAGGCCCGCCGCCCCCACCGGTGACGGCCTGGTGGCCGAGGTCCGCTCGCTCGCCGTCCGGCGCGACGGCGTCCAGGCGCTGCGCCACGTCGACCTGACCGTGGCCCCCGGCGAGACCATCGCGCTCATGGGCCGCAACGGCGCCGGCAAGTCCACCCTCCTCGGCTCGCTCGTCGGCCTGGTCCAGCCCACCGCCGGTCACGTCGAGGTCGGCGGGGCGGTGCCCCACCGCATGTCGCCCCGCGAGCTGGTCCGCCGGGTCGGGCTGGTCCCGCAGGAGCCGCGCGACCTCCTCTACGCCGACACGGTCGCCGCCGAGTGCGCGGCGGCCGACCAGGACGCGCAGGCCGCGCCGGGCACCTGCCGCGCGCTCGTCTCCGAGCTGCTGCCCGGCGTCTCCGACGCCACCCACCCCCGGGACCTGTCCGAGGGCCAGCGGCTGGCCCTCGCCCTCGCCGTGGTCCTGACCGCCCGCCCGCCGCTGCTCCTCCTCGACGAGCCCACCCGCGGCCTCGACTACGGCGCGAAGGGCCGGCTGGTCACCGAGCTGCGCGCGCTGGCCGCGGCGGGGCACGCCATCGTGCTCGCCACGCACGACGTGGAGCTGGCCGCCGAACTCGCCCACCGGGTCGTGCTGCTCGCCGAGGGCGAGGTGATCGCCGACGGCCCGACGGCCGAGGTGGTCGTCTCCTCCCCCTCCTTCGCCCCGCAGGTCACGAAGATCCTGGCCCCGCAGGAATGGCTCACCGTCGCCCAGGTCCGCGAGGCCTTGGCATGAGCGGCGCGGGGCCCGGCCGCCAGGCGCGGCCCGTCCGGCTCGGCCCGCGCTCCCTGGCCGCGCTGCTCCTCGTCAGCGCGGTCGGCGTGGCCGCCTTCACCTGGCCCTTCTTCGCCCCGCCCACCTCGCGGCTCAGCGCGCACGCGCAGGACGCCCCCTGGCTCTTCGCGGGCCTGCTGGTGCTCCTCGTCGCCGTGGTCGCCGCGACGATCTCCGAGTCCGGCCTCGGCCCGAAGGCCGTCGCCATGCTCGGCGTACTGGCCGCGTCGGGAGCCGCGCTGCGCCCGATCGGCGCCGGGACGGCCGGCCTGGAACCGATGTTCTTCCTGATGGTGCTGAGCGGGCGGGTCCTCGGGCCGGGCTTCGGGTACGTGCTCGGCTCGGTGACGATGTTCGCGTCCGCCCTGCTCACCGGTGGCGTGGGCCCGTGGCTGCCGTTCCAGATGCTGACCATGGGCTGGTTCACCATGGGCGCGGGCCTGCTGCCGGGCCCTGACCGTCTGCGCGGCCGCGCGGAACTCCTGATGCTGGCCCTCTACGGCTTCCTCGCCGCCTTCGCCTACGGCACGATCATGAACCTCGCGGGCTGGCCGTTCATGGGCGCCCTCGCCTCCTCGATCGCCTTCGACCCGCACGCCGCGGTCCCCGCCAACCTGGCCCGGTTCGTCGCGTACTGCCTGGCCACCTCGCTCGGCTGGGACCTGGGCCGGGCCGTCCTCACCGTGGTGCTGACCCTGGTCGTCGGCCCGGCGGTCCTCAGGGCGCTGCGCCGGGCCACCCGGCGGGCCGCCTTCGAGACGGCGGTCACGTTCGACGCGCCGCCGAAGTGAACCGACCGTGACCCGGGGCCGCCCGACCGTGACGGCCCCGGTGAAGCGGCCCACATGACCCGGATCACCTACGAGGCCGGGCCGTAGCCCAACGGCCGTGGCATGTACGCGCCTTTACCCGCGCCGACCAGGGCATTGAGACCGCGCTCACACGGCCGTACCTCACCCCGAATGCGACGGCGACTAGTAAAGGGGGTGTTTGCGGACGGATTTCCCGGCTGCTTCTCTGGACGACGTCGCAGGGCGCCGACGGTCCTCCCGGGCCCCGGTCCCAGTGCGGCCCCTCTCCCGCTCCCGCGGGCTCCGGCCGCTCGTGACCCCCTGTCCCCCACATAAGAGGTTCTCCGTGTCCGTCTCCTTCATCCGCCGCATCGCCGCCCCCAAGAAGGCCCTCACCACCGCCGCGCTGGCCGCCGCCACCGTCGGCATGGCCCTCACCTCGGCCCCCGCCCACGCGGCCACCACCGGCTCGGCCGCCGACGCGAGGACGATCGCGCACCAGATGATCCCGGACGACGCCCAGTTCAACGCCTTCAGCCACATCGTCGAGCACGAGAGCGGCTGGAACATCCACGCCACCAACTCGTCCTCCGGCGCCTACGGCCTGGTCCAGGCGCTGCCGGCCTCGAAGATGTCCTCGGCCGGCGCCGACTGGAAGACCAACCCCAAGACCCAGATCAAGTGGGGCCTGGACTACATGAACTCCCGCTACGGCAGCCCGGTCAAGGCCTGGAGCTTCTGGCAGGCCAACGGCTGGTACTGAGCCGTCCTCCGTGGAGTCCGGCACCGGTGACCCCGGTCTGAGCCACCTCACGGCACTCGTGGAGGCGGCGGCCCCCGATCCCCTGGGCCGCCGCCTTCGCCGTGTCCGGGGACCTGTCCGCGGTCGTGCCCGGGCTCCCGTCCTCGGTCGCGTTCCGCGTCAGTTCCCGCGTGCCGCTCCCACGCTGTCGAACCACCGCGCGATCTTCGGCAGCGAGGCCAGCGCCGACCCCTTGTGGTCGACGTGCCCCTGGTCCACGACCGGCGCCGCCACCCCGTGCCCGGCCAGCGCGCGGGCGCAGTCGCGGGCGTTGCCGATGGGCACGTCGGTGTCGCCGTTCCCGGCGTACAGGCGCACCGGCGCGGCCGGCTTCCAGTCGCAGACGTCGTCGTTGGCGCGCAGCGCCTCCAGCAGGCCGCCCTTCGGCCGGGTGAGCTGCCGGTAGAAGTCGTCCGTCACCAGTCGCCGCACGGTCGGCGCGAGCCGGGCGACGACGTCCTCGTCCTCGTGCCGCCCGTCGAAGAGGGACTCGACGCGGCTCGCGTAGGGCGCCCGGAAGACCTCGGCCGGGTTCTTGTAGATGGGGTGCAGCCGGTTCTGCGCCACCAGGAAGTACGCCATGTAGAAGACGCCGCTGGTGTCGTTGACCCGGCCGTCGGTGAGCGCCGGCATCTCCACGCCCGCCAGGTCGTACGGCCCGCTGACCGGCGCGAGCGCCCGCAGCCGGAAGTGCCGGTCGGCGCCCTCCTCGATCGCCCGGCCGAGGGCCATGGCGACCTGCCCGCCCTGCGAGAACCCGCTCACGTACAGGTCGCCGGTCAGGGTCCGGCCCAGGCTCCGGGCCGCCGTACGGGCCGCGCGCAGCATGTCGACCGAGGCGGTCACGGCCGAGCGCGTGTCCATGTACGGGTGGGTTCCGGGTCCCTCGCCGAGCCCCAGGTAGTCGGGGGCGGCGACGGCGTGCCCGGCGGACGCGAACAGGTACGACTGGGCGCGTCCGTCCTCCGCCACGGACGGCGCGTAGGCGCGGTCGACCATGGTGCCGTGGGTGTCGGACACCAGGCTCAGCCGCCGCCCGCCGCCCTCGGGGAGCGTGAGCAGCCCGGTGGCGGTGGTGGGGCGGCCGTGCGGGTCGACGGTGCGGTACGTCAGCCGGTACGCCCGCACCCCGTACCGGACCGGGTCGGTGGCCATGGGCACGGCGGCCAGGTACCGCACGACCTCGGCACGGCCGTGCGCGGCGACGGGGGTGACGGCGAGGAGCTGTCCCCTGCGGGACAGGTGTCCCGCGGACGCCGGGTCGGCGGAGGACGCGGTGCGGGCGGAGGGGGAGGCCGGGGCCGCGACGGCGGTGGCGGCGGGCGCCGCGGCGAGTGCCGCGAGCAGCAGGGCGGCGCTCGCGGCGAGTCCGCGACGCATCCGCCAACTGGTCTGCTTCTCTGGTGCTTTGCGCATGTCCTTCGTCATGTCACCGACGCTACGGACGCGCGCCGCGCCCGGACATCCACGCACCCCCCGGGTCCGTGGTGGAGATGACGACACCGCCCCAGGCGACCGGAGGACACCTTGACAGCGGACGCACGGCCGGAGGCGGACCCCGAGGCGCGCGGTCTGCGCCTGGTGGCGGTCCTGCTGGGGCTGACGGTGGTCAGCGGGCTGATCGACGCGGTGAGTTACCTCGGCCTCGGTCACGTCTTCACCGCGAACATGACCGGCAACGTGGTGGTGCTCGGTTTCGCCGCCGTGGGGGCGCCCGGCTTCTCGATCCCGCACACCGCCACCTCGCTCGCCTGCTTCCTGGCGGGCGCGCTCCTCGGCGGCCGGGTGGCGGTGCGCTACCGGGAGGTGTCGCGCCGCACCTGGGCGCGGGTGACGCTGGCCGCCGAGGCGGTGCTGGTCGGGGCGTCGGCGGCGGTGGCCTTCGCCGCGCCGGGTGCGACGGGCACGGTGTACGCCCTGATCGCCCTGACCGCGTTCGCGATGGGCCTGCGCAACGCCACGGTCCGCAAACTGGGCGTGCCCGACCTCACGACCACCGTCCTGACGATGACCCTGACCGGCCTCGCCTCTGACTCCCGCGCGGGCGGCGGCACCGGCCACCGCTCGCCGCGCCGCACCGCCTCGGTCCTCGCGATGCTGGCCGGCGCCACCATCGGCGCCTGGCTGGTCGTCCACCGCGACCTGGGCACCCCGCTGCTGATCGCGGCGGTGGCGGCGGGAGTGCTGGCGGCGGTGACGTCGGGACGGGAGTGAGTGCCGCTCGCCGTGCCGAGGAAGATCTTGTGCGGATGAGGACCGGCAGCAACCTCCGCGGTTTCCAATAGAGTTGGCGACGCGTACACGGAGGTGGTCGATGGCGCGGCAGCACGGGAACGACAAGGGACCGGCTCACGGTTCATGGGCGCCCGCCCCCGACGCCGGGGCTCCGGTGCCCTGGTCGCACTTGGACGAGCACCTGTGGCACACCTGCGACATCGTCGCCGACCTGCTCGAAGGCAGGCTGGACCGGCGTCCGCTCGTCGCCACCGCCGCGCGGCTGGCGCCGGGCGACCGCGCACTCGCCGTCGGTCCGGCCGAGCGTGCGACGTGGCGGGCCCTCGGCGACGGCAGCTACGCGCACCAGAACGTGGTCGCCTTCGGAAGCCCCGCCTTCATGGTCGGCGCCCTGGTCGGCAACGCCGTGGGCAACTCCGTACGCCGGCAGAACGCGGCGAACAGCGCGCGCCCCCGCTGGATGCCGGACGGCTTCGGCGAGCTCACCGTCACCACCCGGAAGATCTACTTCGGGCATCCGACGGCCTGGCTCGACCTGGGCTGGGACGGACTCGACACCGTCGACCTGGTCGCCCCGGACGTCTTCCAGACGAGCTTTCGCAACAACCAGGCGAACGGCCGGCAGCTCACCGTCCAGATCCGCACCCCCTGGGCGTCGCTCCTCTTCGTCCTGGCCGCGATCACGGGTTTCCCCGCCCATCCTCGGCTGCTGGGGCGCGGATGGCTTCCCCCGGACTTCGAGCGACGGTGCGCCGCCCTGGGCAGGCCCTGCCGCCCGGCGGCCCACCTCGCGGTGAACCGCGGCATCGCGGGGATGTAGTCGGTGATCAGCCGGAGACGGCGGAGCTCCACGACACGAAGTCGCCGAAAGCCCCCGGCCGGAAGGTGAGCACCGGCCCGGCGGGCGTCTTGGAGTCGCGGACGGCGACGGCGGCGCAGGGGGTGTCGGCGATCTCCACGCACTCGCCGCCCTGGTCACTGCTGTACGTGGACTTGCGCCAGGCGAGGGGGCCGAGGGGGGCGCATTCGACGCACTGGCCCCCCTGGTCACTGCTGTAGCTGGACTTACGCCACTGGATGTTCGTCGGCTGCGCCTTGTTCTCCATAGCGTTCCTCCATTACCTGCCGGATCAACTCCGCCGAGTCCTTGGTGCCGCGCGCCCGACCAGGGGCCGCCAAGGGCGCGCGGTACAGGACCTGGCCTCTCCCGCTGTGGCGGGCGCGCCTCACCGCACCGCCGGCTCCGGTCTCCCCTTCTCGTTCTCCTTGTCCTTCTCCGGCCGCGCCGAAGCCGCCGCCCGGGGTCCCTGCAAGAGGTACGTGATGCCGAAGCCCGCCGTGACGACCACCGCGCCGCCCACCGCGTCCAGGACCCAGTGGTTGCCGGTGGCGACGATGGCGGAGACGGTGAAGAGGGGGTGGAGGAGGCCGAGCGCCTTCATCCACCACTTGGGGGCGACGACGGCGATCACCAGCCCGCACCACAGGGCCCAGCCGAAGTGCAGGGACGGCATCGCCGCGTACTGGTTGGTGAGGGCGGTCAGGGTGCCGTAGTCGGGCTTGGAGAAGTCCTGGACGCCGTGGACGGTGTCGATGATGCCGAGGCCCGGCAGGAGGCGCGGCGGGGCCAGCGGGAAGGCCCAGAAGCCGACCAGGGCGAGGAGGGTGGCGAAGCCGAGGGCGGCGCGGGCCCAGCGGTAGTCGACCGGGCGGCGCCAGTACAGGACGCCGAGGACGGTCAGCGGTACGACGAAGTGGAACGACTCGTAGTAGAAGTCGAAGAAGTCACGGAGCCATTCGACCTTGACCACCGCGTGGTTGACCGCGTGCTCGATGTCTATGTGCAGGAAGCGCTCGATGGAGAGGATGTCGTGGCCGTGCTGCTCGGCGCGGGCCCGGCCGCCGGAGTTGGTGCCGCCGGTCGCCGCCAGGCGGACCTGCTGGTAGGCGGCGTAGGTGACCCGGATGCCGAGGAGTTCCAGGAGCAGGTTGGGGCGGGTGAGGACCCTGCGCAGGAAGGGCACCAGGGGGACGTGCTTGAAGCGGGCCGGGACCGGGGCGGCGTAGTCCGTGGGGACGGGCGTGCGGTAGTGCTCCGAGGTGCGGGACAGGAAGGGGACGGCCGTCGCGGCGGCCAGCGCGGCGAGCAGGACCATGTTGTCCCGCAGCGGGTTCATCACCGCCATGTTCGGCAGCATCATCTTGGCCGGCAGGGTCATGACCAGGATGACGGCGACCGGCCAGACGTAGCGGTCCGAGGCCCGGCGGCCGACGCGGCCGACGACGGCGAGCAGCACCCACAGGAGCTGGTGCTGCCAGGCGGTGGGGGACACCGCGATCGCGGCGCAGCCGGTGACGGCGACCGCGAGCAGCAGCTGGCCGTCGTGGGCGTAGCGGACGGCCCGGCGGACGCCGAGGACGGCGACGGTCGCGCCGAGGGCCAGGAAGAGGGCGATCTCCAGCGGGCCGCTCAGGCCGAACCGCAGAAGGGCGCCGTGCAGGGACTGGTTGCCGAGGGCGTCGGCACGGCCGCCGAGGCCGACGCCCGCCATGTGGTGGACCCAGTAGGTGTAGGAGTCGTGCGGCATCGCGGCCCAGGCGAGCGCGGTGCACGCGGCGAACGCGGCGCCGGTGGACGCGGCGGCCTTCCTGCGGTCGGTGAACCACAGCAGCGGCGCGAACAGCAGCATCGTGGGCTGGAGGGCGGCGGCTAGGCCGATCAGCGCGCCGCCGGTCCGCTGTCCCCGTACGACGAACAGGCCGAGGAGGACGAGCAGGACCGGGATGATGCTGGTCTGGCCGAGCCAGAGGGTGTTGCGCACCGGCAGCGACAGCATGAGCAGGCTGATCGCCACGGGCGCGGCCAGCAGCGTGGTGCGTCTGTCGGCCGGCTGGGGCAGGGCGCGGGCGGCGATCAGGCCGAGGGCGACCACCAGCAGCAGGGTGCCGAAGATCCAGCCCCAGCCGAGGGCCTCCTCGGCGGCCTTGGTGAAGGGTTTGAGGACGAGCCCGCTGAACGGCGTCCCGGTGAACCGGGTCGAGTCGTACAGCGACCCCTTGACGTGCAGGACCCCGTCCGGCCCCACCCAGGTCTCCAGGTCCGTCAGCCGCTCCGCGCGCGGGGTGGTGAGGACGACCGTCACCTGTCGTATCGCGAGGATCCCGGCGATCAGCCAGAGGCCCAGGCGGGCCACGCGCAGGCGGTCCCGGGCCGGGGCGGTGGCCGCCGTTCCGAACGCCCCCGCCGGTCCCCCGCTGTGTTCCGCATTCGCCACGCCCCGTCGGCCTCCCGCCCCGTATGTCCCGTGCGCGCGTGCGCCGGGATCCATGAAGTGAACCCTTGAACCCTATGAGGCTCGCAGGTCCCCCGTGAGCAGACGCAGGCAGCCCCGGCTTCACCTGTCGTCCGCACGCTTTTTGTCCGGAAGACGATAGTGCGCGGCCGGTGCGGTTCCCCCTGCCGGGCGCGACAAGGATCACACTTCGGGCCTGTGGGAGTCGGCGGGAAGTGGGCAGACGTGCCAGCGTATCGACCATTTAGGTGCGCTACGCATCGACCCGCGCACGACCCGTAACGAATGCAAACTTGCGTATGGTCGATTTCCGGTCGGACCCCCTGGGCCCGGCCCGGCCCGCACGGCAGAGCCGCCGCGACGGCCATGTCCCTGTCCCCGTCGAAAGGCAGGCGAGCGAAGCCTTGTCGGTTGTCACAGTCACCGCCCCCCGGTCCGTGTCCCTCACCAAGAGGCGCCCCGCCCCCACCGTCACCGACCCCGTGCTCGTCAAGCGCGCCGTGAAGGCCGCCGCGCTCGGCAACGCGATGGAGTGGTTCGACTTCGGCGTCTACAGCTACATCGCGGTGACTCTGGGCAAGGTCTTCTTCCCTTCCGGAAATCCGACGACACAGCTGCTGTCCACTTTCGGCGCCTTTGCCGCGGCCTTCCTGGTCCGCCCGCTCGGCGGCATGGTCTTCGGCCCGCTCGGCGACCGCGTGGGCCGGCAGAAGGTGCTGGCCGTCACGATGATCATGATGGCCGCGGGCACCTTCGCGATCGGCCTGATCCCGTCGTACGCGACGATCGGCGTGGGCGCCCCGATCCTGCTGCTGGCCGCCCGGCTGGTGCAGGGCTTCTCCACCGGCGGCGAGTACGCCGGCGCCTCCACCTTCATCGCCGAGTACGCCCCGGACAAGCGGCGCGGCTTCCTCGGAAGCTGGCTGGAGTTCGGGACGCTGGCCGGCTACATCGGCGGCGCCGGTCTGGTGACGCTGATGACGGCGCTGCTCTCCCAGGGCGACCTGCTCTCCTGGGGCTGGCGGATCCCGTTCCTGATCGCCGGTCCGATGGGCATCATCGGCCTCTACCTGCGGATGCGTCTGGAGGAGACCCCGGCGTTCGCGGCGGAGGTCGAGAAGGCCGAGTCCAGCCGTCCGAAGGTGCCGCTGCGCGAGATGGTCGCGGGCCAGTGGAAGGCGCTGATGCTCTGCGTCGGCCTGGTGCTGGTCTTCAACGTCACCGACTACATGCTGCTGTCGTACATGCCCAGCTACCTGACCAGCGTGCTGAAGTACGACGAGACGCACGGCCTGCTCGTGGTGCTCGGCGTGATGGCCCTGATGATGATCGTCCAGCCGTTCGCCGGCGCGCTGACCGACCGGGTCGGCCGCCGTCCGGTGATCGCGGCGGGCTGCGCCGGCTTCCTGGTCCTGTCCATCCCGGCACTGCTGCTGATCCGCCAGGGCAGCCTGGTGGCCGTGGGCCTGGGCATGGCCGCGCTGGGTCTGCTGCTGGTCTGCTTCACGGCCGCGATGCCGGCCGCCCTGCCGGCGCTGTTCCCGACCCGGGTCCGCTACGGCTCCCTGTCGATCGGCTTCAACGTCTCCGTCTCGCTGTTCGGCGGCACGACCCCGCTGGTGGTCACGGCCCTGATCGGCGCGACCGGCGACATGATGATGCCCGCCTACTACATGATGGCGGCGTCGCTGATCGGCGGCGCGGCGGTGTGGTTCATGGCGGAGTCGGCGGGCCGCCCGCTGCCGGGCTCCGCCCCGTCGGTGGAGCGCTAGCCACACGCACGGCCGAGCCGGCCGACCGCCTCCGGGCCGGTCGGCCGGCTCCGTGCTGTACCGGGGCCGTCCCGGGCCTGCCGGCCGTCTCCAGACCGGTCGGCCGCCTCCGATCCGGTCGGCCACCTCCAGACCGGTCGGCCGCCTCCGATCCGGTCGGCCGCCTCCGGACCGGTCGGCCGCCTCCGGACCCGCCTACCGCCTGTGGCTCCGACCGTCCGCCGGGGTCCGACCCGCTGTCCTGAAGCTCCAAGGCACCGGCGACCGGCCGGCCGTCCCGGACCACCAGGACACCAGGGCCCGACCAGCCGTCCCGGGCCTGCTGTCCCCCGGGGTCCGGCCGCCCACCGGTCGTCCGACCGGCCGCCCCTGAGCCGATTGGCGGAAATTCCCTGACATCACTCATGCACCGGGCTAACATTCGTTAGCGCAGCTAGTTAGCACATCTAACTAGACATACGAAAGGCTTGGTGCATGAGCGACTCGCAGCTCTGGAACGACGTCGACGCCTACTTCACCTCCCTGTTGTCCCCGGAGGACGAGGCGCTGCGGGCCGCGCAGCGCGACAGCGACGCGGCGGGCCTGCCGCCCATCAACGTCACCGCCAACCAGGGCAAGCTGCTGCAACTCCTCGCCCGGCTCCAGGGCGCCCGCACCGTGCTGGAGATCGGCACCCTCGGCGGTTACAGCACCATCTGGCTGGCCCGCGCCCTGCCCGCCGACGGCCGTCTGATCACCCTCGAGTACGACGCCCACCACGCCGACGTGGCCCGCCGCAACATCGCCCACGCCGGCCTCGACCGGATCGCCGAGGTACGGGTGGGTCCCGCGCTGGAGTCGCTGCCCAAGCTCGCCGACGAGAACCCGCCCCCCTTCGACCTGGTCTTCATCGACGCCGACAAGGTCAACAACCCGCACTACGTGGAGTGGTCCCTACGGCTGACCCGCACCGGGAGCCTGATCATCCTGGACAACGTGGTACGCGGCGGCAAGGTGACCGACGCCTCCAGCACCGACCCCAGCGTGCGCGGCACCCGGACGGCCCTCGAACTCATCGCCGAGCACCCGAGACTGGAGGGCACCGCCATCCAGACCGTGGGCACCAAGGGCTACGACGGCTTCGCGCTGGCGCGGGTGCTCGGCTGACGGTGAGGACGTGGCGTGGTGACGCCGCGGGTGGGTCCGCCCCGGACCGGATCGCCCGGCCGGGGCTCCCCCGCCCCTCACACCTCGTGGTAGAAGCCGACGTTGACGCTGCGCGGGCTCGTGCGGTCCTGGACGACGATCTCGCCGGAGCCGCCCCGGGGCAGCGGCGCGGTGCCGCCGTAGGCGAGGGGCCGCTGGTGGGCACCGGCCGTCAGCCGGACCTCGGAGGACGGGTCGGGCTGGGAACCGCGCAGCCAGGTCACCTGCCAGGCGCCGTCGGGCCCGCACCGGAACTCCAGGTGCACCCGGGAGACGAACAGCCAGTCGTCGGGGGTCACCAGACGGCACGCGGACCCGTCCCGGCCCACCCGCAGCACGGCGCCCGGTTCGCTGGGCGCCTCGGCCATGAGCATGCCGGCCGTGGCGCCCGCGTCCGTCCCGGAGACGGAGGCCATGGTGAGTTCGAGCACGTGCGCTCCTCGTGGTCGCCGGCGCCCGGGGCCGCCGCCTCGTGCTCAGCCGCCCGGCCGCGCCAATGCCGGTGTCGGGACGCCTGATTGGCGCACCGCGCGGCATGATAAATCGCCCGGCCCGGGCACGTCCGGCACAATGGACCCATGACCGAGCGAAAGCCACCCGGTGTTCCGTTCGAGTCCTGGGTCGAGAAGGAGATCCGCGACGCGCAGGGGCGGGGCGACTTCGACCGGTTGCCGGGCGTGGGAAAGCCGTTGCCGGACGACACGACGTACGACGAACTGTGGTGGGTCAAGCGGAAGATGGCCCGCGAGGGCCTGTCCGTCCTGCCGCCTACGCTCGCGCTGCGCAAGGAGGCCGAGGACGCCCTCTCGGCGGCCTACGCGGCACCCTCGGAAGGGGCCGTGCGGAAGATCATCGCGGAGATCAACACGAAGATCCTCGACATGATGCTCAAGCCGCCGCCCGGGCCCCCGCTGGGCCTCAAGCGGTACGACGTCGAAGAGGTCGTCCACGAGTGGCACCAGCGCCGGGAGCGCCGGGCGGCCGCCGAGTAGCACCGCTCCCGGATGTCACAGGCGGGTGAGCCGGTCGGCCAGCTCGCGGTAGTCCCGCAGCGCCAGCCGGAGTCGTTCGGTGTCCCCGCCCCGCTCGCCGTCACCGTCGCTCTGCCAGGACGAGCGCAGCGCATGGCGACGCCTGGTGACGGCCTCGGTGAACCGCCCGGCGAGCTCCTCCACCACCCGGTCCGCCTCCTCCACGGCGCCTCGGGGACCGTCGACGAAGCCCGTGACGGCCTCCCGCAGCCGCGCCCCGAAGTCGTCGCACTCGTCGCGCGGAAGCAGGGAGGAGACCCCGGTTCCGTCCCCGTCGGCGGCGGTGGTCGCGGACGCGCTGCCGGACGTGCGGGCTCCGGCGGAGGCGGGGAATCCGGTCGAGCCGGGTGCGGGGGCACCCTTCGTGTCGGCCGCCGCGGCCTCGCCGAGCGGCACCACGCCCGGGCCGGCCGTCCGTCGGCCGTCCGGTCCGGCGTCCTGATCCGCCACCGCCTCCCGGCCGGCGCCGTTGTCCCGGCGCGGGTCCGCTCCGGTCTCCGGATACGGGTCCGCTCCGGTCTCCGGATACGGGTCCGCTCCGGTCTTCGAGTGCGGGTCCGCTCCGGTCTCCGGGTGCGTGCCGGGGAACGGTCGCGTGCCCGCGCCGGTGCCCGTGTCGGTGACGCCCGCGGCGGCCTTGCGGCCCCTGACGGCCTCACGGCCGACGGCCGCGGCCTCGCGTGCCGCCGCCTGCCGTGCCGGCGGGACCTGTTCGTCCGTCGCGGATTCCGGTGTCCTGCCCGGTGTCGCCTCGGCCATGTCGCTCAGCTCTCCTTCGCGTGGCGTCGGTTGAGGGTGCGCGGAAGGTGGGTTCGGGCGCCGTCGGAGCGCGCCGGGGCGGAGCCGGCCGGGGCACGGTGCTGGTGGCCTGAGCCGTTGCGGGCCGGGGCCAACAGATCCTCGAAGAGGTCGCGGGCCTCGACCATGGCGGTGCGCAGTTCCTCGGTGCCGGCGCGGCCGTCGGACGTGCCGTCCAGCGGGGCGTGGGCGGCGCGGTGGATACGGCGGTAGCCGTGGACGTGGGGCCCGTGGTGGACGGACAGCGCGGACAGCTGCTCCTCGTACTGTCCGTCGTCGGGGAAGCCCTTGGCCCCGGCCAGTTCGGCCAGCAGCCGGTCCGCCTCGGTCACCGCCTCGCGCGGCGAGTCGACGAACCGCTCCTGCGCGGCCGTCCAGCGCGCCTCGAACCGCTCGCGCTCGGGCTCCTCCAACGGCCGCTCACGCAGGTCGCCGTGGCGTTCCACGCGCTCGGCGAGCTCGCGCTCGGCCGCCTTGGTGTCCCCGTCGTGACGGGCCACGGTCCGGTCGTACTCCGGACCGAAGCGCCGCTTCAGGTTCTGCCCGCCGTGCCCGCCGCGGGCACGCGAGGCGAGGACGGCCGCCACCACGACGACGACCGCGACGATCACGATCAAAGCAATGATCAGGCCTGTGGACATGGATGCCTTCCGGTGTGGCCGGCCCAACTGGCCGGTTCTCCGTTCGGGTTGCCCGGAAGGGGTCGGGCAAACGGTCCGCCGAGCCGCGAACCGGAGCGCTGCCGCCTCGTCGAGCCCGTTATCGGGTTGCGCGGCCGGTGCGCCCGCCGCCGAGAATGCCCGCATGGACCGCACGACCACGACGCCCTGGACCCTGGCCCCGGAGCCGTACGACTCGCCCACCGCCGCCGCGCTGTGGCGGGCGTACTACACCGAGGTGAGCGACCGCTGGTACCTGCTGCACGAGGGGCGCCGCACCGATCCCGCCGAGCTGGAGCACGAGCTGGCCGCCCGGACCGGCGCCGAACTCGCACCGCCCACCGGGCTGTTGCTGCTCGCCCGGTACGAGGGCGCCGCAGTGGGCACCGCGGGCGTACGGCTGCTGGACGCGGGGACCGCGGAGCTGACCCGGGTCTTCCTGGTCGAGGACGCGCGGGGCAGGGGCGGGGCGGCGCTGCTGGTCGCGGCGGCCGAGGACGCCGCCCGCGCGCTGGGCGCCCGGCGCATGGTCCTGGACACCCGCAGTGATCTGGTGGAGGCGCGCGCCCTGTACGCGCGGCTCGGCTACGCGGAGACCGGACCGCACAACGACGACGTCTACGCCGAGCACTGGTTCAGCAAGCCGCTCACGGCTCCCGAGGCGAACGGCCCGGCGCAGCCTGCTCCGCCCCTCGCCTGAGGGCGCCGCCGGGGGTCCGCTCAGGCCGGCCGGGTCGCCGCGCGCTCCTCGTGCGGCCGTTCGGCGTCGCAGCCGCACAGCTCTCCGGTCAGCTCGCGCACCAGCCGCGCCAGATCGGCCGACCGTTCGCCGCCCCACCAGTCGCCGAGCAGTTCGGCGAGGGACTCCTCGCGGGCCTGGGCCAGCCGTTCGGCGACCTCCCGGCCCTGTTCGGTCAGTACGAGGTCGAGCCCGCGGCGCTCTGCCAGCCGCCGCTCCTCGACTTGGCGGGCGGCCTCCATGAGGACGTTGAGCGGGATGGGGACGCGGTCGGCGAGCAGGGCGGGCTCCACCCAGCCGTACTTGTTGACCCGCAGGACCAGCCAGCTCGCCGCGGGCAGCAGGTCGTAGCCCGCCCGGGTGGTGATCCGGCGGTAGACCTCGTGCCGTCCCTCGCGGGTGCCCAGCAGTGACAGGGCGCGGCACACCTCGTCGTGCGAGGACCGCTCGACCGGGTTGGTGACGTAGGTCTCCGTGACGTCGGGGGCCGTGACCGAGCCGCGCAGCCTGTCCTCCTTCAGGAACCAGGCCAGCACGAAGGCGAGCAGGGCGACCGGCGCGGCGTAGAGGAAGACGTCGGTGATGGCGGCGGAGTACGCGTGCAGGGCGGCCGGGCGGAGCGCGGGCGGCAGGGCGGCGATGCCGCGCGGGTCCGACTTGAGGGCGTCCGCCGAGGCGCCCGGCGGCAGCTTGGCGCCCCGGAAGGCCGTGGCGAGCTTGTCGCCGAGCCGGCTCGCGAAGACCGTGCCGAAGATCGCCACGCCGAAGGAGGCGCCGATGGAACGGAAGAAGGTGGCGCCGGAGGTGGCGACGCCCAGGTCCTCGTAGCCGACCGCGTTCTGCACGATGAGGACGAGCACCTGCATGACCAGGCCGAGACCGAGGCCGAAGACGAAGAAGTAGCCGCTCATCTGGGCGGTGGAGCTGTGCTCGTCGAGCCGGTGCAGCAGGAGCAGGCCGACGGTGGTGACGGCGGTGCCCGTGACGGGGAACACCTTCCAGCGGCCGGTGCGGCTGACGATCTGCCCGGAGCCGGTCGAGGCCAGCAGCATGCCGACCACCATCGGCAGCATGTGGACGCCGGACAGGGTCGGCGAGATGCCCCGCACGACCTGGAGGAAGGTCGGCAGGTAGGTCATCGCGCCGAACATGGCGAAGCCGACGATGAAGCTGATGATCGCGGAGAGGGTGAAGGTGCGGATGCGGAACAGCTTGAGCGGCAGCACCGGCTCGGCCGCCCCGCGCTCCACGGCCACGAACGCCACGGCGAGCACCACGCCCAGCACCGCGAGGCCGGTGATCTGCGGGGAGCCCCAGCCCCAGGTGGTGCCGCCGAGCGAGGCGACCAGGACCAGACAGGTGGCGACCGAGGCGATCAGGAGCGTGCCGAGGTAGTCGATGACGTGGCGCTGCGCCTTGTGCGGGATGTGCAGGGCGGCGGCGACCACGGCGAGGGCGATCACACCGACGGGCAGGTTGACGTAGAAGACCCAGCGCCAGCTCAGGTGTTCGGTGAACACGCCGCCGAGCAGCGGTCCCAGCACACTGGTCGTACCGAACACCGCGCCGAACAGCCCCTGGTAGCGGCCGCGTTCGCGGGGCGATACGACGTCGCCGACGATCGCCATCGACAGCACCATCAGCCCGCCGCCCCCGAGCCCCTGCAACGCCCGGAACGCGATCAGCTCGGGCATGTTCTGCGCCATCCCGCACAGTGCCGAGCCGATCAGGAAGATCACGATCGCGGTCTGGAAGAGCTTCTTGCGGCCGTACTGGTCCCCGAGTTTGCCCCACAGCGGGGTGGCGGCGGTCGAGGCCAGGAGGTAGGCGGTGACCACCCAGGACAGGTGCTCCAGGCCGCCGAGGTCGCTGACGATGGTGGGCAGCGCGGTCGAGACGATCGTCTGGTCCAGCGCGGCCAGCAGCATCCCGAGGAGCAGCGCGCCGATGGTGACGAGGACGTTGCCGGGGACGTGCTCCGGCTCCGCCGGTCCGGCGCCGGGCGGCGGCGCGGACGCGGCCGACAGCCGGGTGCCGCCGGGCTCCGCTCCCGACGGCCCGCCCGACGGACGCCCTGCCGGACCGCCCGTCGAACGGTGCGTCGGATCACCCGCCGGATCGCCCGTCGTTCCCGCCATCCCCGTCCTGCCGTCCGCATCCCCGGCCATGGAGACCTCCCGACGCTCTGCTGACATCTCCCATCGTCACGGGTGTGTCCCGTTATGGCCTGTCGAGTCACCCCGGAAGCCGCCATTCCGGGGGCTTCGGGGAGACCTTGTGGAGAGGATCTGCATAATCCTTGGAGTTCGGACGGGAGGGGACCGACGCGTGGAAGAGCCGAAGGGTCACGTCTGCCCCGAGTGCGGTGCGCCCCGGGCGGCGGACAACTCCCCGTCCTGCGCCTGCGGGCAGCGGGCGGCCGACGCCCTGCGCGACACGCGGACGGCCGAGGCCGCCGCGGCGGAGGACTTCGACCCGTTGCGCATACGTCCGTACGTGGACATCGAGGGAGACACGGCGTCACGCACCGGAGATGCCGGTGCTTCTGAGGGCGCCGATGCCGCGGGGGTCGCCGGTGCTACCGGGGACGCCGTGGCCGCTGGGGACGCCGGTGCTGCCGGTGGCGGCGGTACCGGTGACGCGACGACGGGGCTCGGTCCGGACGGTGGTCCGGACGGTGCCGCAGCGACCGGGCGCACCGGACAGGCGGACGACGCAGGGATCGGGACGGACCGGCCCCTGGGCCGACCGGCGCCACCCGGACAGCCGGGAGCGTCCGCACGGCCGGGAGGACGGCCGGCACGGCCGGGGCAGCCCGCACAGCCGGGCAGACCCGGGCCGGCGCGGCGGGCGGGCGCGGAGGACGGGGCAGCGGCGGACGGGGCCGGGGTGGAGACCCGGCCGCTGCCCGCCGTGGAGTCCACGATGCCGCTGCGCGCGCTCGCGCCGCGGCCGTCCCCGGTGACCGCTCCACTGGCCCCGCGGACGGGCGAGCCGTCCGCCTCCGACCTCAGCCTGTTCGAAGCCGGACCCGGCGGCGGCCCGCCGGGGGCCGTGGGCCGGGCGACGGCCGCGGAGGACGGAGGGGAGCGCGGGGAACCCGGGCGGTCCGGCCGCGGTCGCCGGCCCGCCGCCCTGCTCGCCGTGGCGGGGGCCGTGGTCGCGGTCGTGGCGGCCGCCGGCTACGCGAGCGGGCTGTTCTCGTACGAGTCCCCGGCGCGGGACGACGCGACGGCCCATGATGTGCGGGAGAGCATCCCGGACGCCCCGTCCCGCCCGGCCTCGACGGCCCCGGGGACCGCCGCCTCGCCGTCGGCGCCGTCGGCGACCGCTCCGGCGAGTCCGTCGTCGTCGGCCAGTCCGAGCCCGTCGCCGTCCTCGCCGTCCTCGTCGCCCTCGGCGACGACCGCCTCGCCTTCCCCGTCGAGGTCCGCCACCACCGAGCCGGGGTCGCGGCCCACCGCGCCCACCCAGAGCGCGACGACCGCGCGCGCCGGGGAGACGGCGCGGCCCGCCGCCGTCCTGCGCCGCGGCGACCGCGGCCCCCAGGTCGCCGATCTCCAGTCGCGGCTGGCGAGGTTGTACCTCTACACGGGACCGGTCGACGGTGACTACGACCAGCAGGTCGAGGACTCCGTACGCGTCTACCAGTGGTCGCGCGGCACCACCGCGGACGGACTCGGCGTCTACGGCCCGGCGACCCGGGCGAGCCTGGAGTCGGAGACCTGACGCCCCCGCCGGCCGGCCGACCCGCCGCGCCTCACCCGACGTGCAGGCGGACGGTCCCGTCCTCCGGCACCGGTTCGACCCGCACCCGGGTGAGGTCCGGCACCACCGCGTCGGGACGGTGGAGCGCGGCGCGCGGGCCGATGCCGATCACCCGCATCCCCGCGGCGCGTCCGGCCGCGATGCCCGCGCCGGAGTCCTCGAAGACCACGCAGTCGGCGGGCGCGACACCGAGGTCGGCGGCGCCCTTGAGGAACCCCTCGGGGTCGGGCTTGCTGGCGCCGACGGACTCGGCGGTGACGCGCACGTCCGGCAGGGGCAGGCCCGCGGCGGCCATCCGGCCCGTGGACAGCGCCACGTCGGCCGAGGTCACGAGCGCGTGCGGCACCTCGCGCAGCGCCGCGAGGAACGCGGACGCGCCGGGCACCGGGACCACGCCGTCCATGTCCGAGGTCTCCTCGGCCAGCATGCGCGCGTTCTCGGCGAGGTTCTGCTCGGCGGGCCGGTTCGGCAGCAGCAGCGCCATCGAGGCGTGGCCCTGGCGGCCGTGGACGACCTTCATCACCTCGTCGCCGTCGAGACCGTGCCGGTCGGCCCAGCGCCGCCAGATCCGTTCGACGACGGCGTCGGAATTGACGAGGGTGCCGTCCATGTCCAGCAGCAGGGCGCGGGCGGTGAGCACGGCGGTGGCCGACATCGGCGACTCCAGGAACGGACGCAGGGACGTACGGGTGCGGGTGACCCCGGTTTCCGGACCGCCTCCGGGTCGGCCGGGTCCGGCCGCCGGAGGGGCCCCGAGGGGCACCCGCGGGAACAAGGCGGCCCCGCCCACCGGTCAGGGGAAGCGGGCGGGAGCCACTTTGTTCCTTCACGGTACAAAACAAGTCGGGCATCCCGCCACCGCCCCGCGCGCACTTCACCGGAAGTTCAGCTCCGCACCCCGGGCCGCCCATGGCGGATCCGCGCCTCACAGACCCCCTGACATCCCCGCCGACCTGCGGTTTTCCCCAGGGCACCGGCCCGGCTCCTCCGTTCCCGCCCCGAGGGACCTCCGGTCCTGACCGGGTCAGGCGACGGCCTCCCACAGGCTCCAGACGCCCAGCGCGATCATCAGGACGGCGGCGATCCTGGTGATCAGGACCAGCGGGACCCGCCTCATCAGCGCCTTGCCGCCGACGATGCCGAGGCCCGCGACCGCCCACAGGGCCAGCACCGCGCCGACGCCGACGGAGACCGGGTCGTCGTAGCGGGCCGCGAGGTTCGCCGTCATGATCTGGGTGAGGTCGCCGAACTCCGCGACGAGGATGAGCATGAACCCGGTCCCGGCCACCTTCCAGAAGGACTGGTCCTCCGGCCGCCGGATGTCCTCCTCGTCGTCGTCCTTCTTGAACAGCAGCACCGCCGCACCGCCGAGGAACAGCACGCCCGTCAGCGCGTGCACGATCCGCTGGGGCAGCAGCGTGAGCACGCTGCCCGCCGCCACGGCCAGCGCCACGTGCAGCAGGAAGGCCGCGGCCACGCCCGCGAAGACGTACGAGGCGCGGTAGCGGGTGCCGAGGACGAGTCCCGCCAGGGCCGTCTTGTCCGGGAGCTCGGCGAGGAAGACGACGCCGAAGACGAGCGCCAGGACGCTGAGACTGATCACTGTTCCTCAATCGGTCGGGGCGGCCCCGCCGAGAGTGCTGCGACGTGCGCGACAAGAGCCTCGGCAGGGCAGCACACGGTCCGCCCGTGGCGTACGCACGGGCGTGCACTGCTTGCCGAAGGTCTCGCCGGCCGGTCCGGTCGGTGTGACCGAACCTGCCTCCGGGCGCCGGCTCAGGCGAGCTGAGCAGTATGTCGACGGTCCGGCGAAGGACTACTCCCCTTCTGCGCCGTCCATGGTACGGGACCGAAAGTTCGACCCCAGACCTTGTCGTGTCATGCGCACGTCACTAACTTCTCACCGAGCGCACACCCCCGCGCAACACGGTGCCGCGAGCATTCCCCTGCCCGCGCCCAACGCCCCGATCCCACCAGGGAGTTCACATGACCCGCAGGTTCCGGTTCTACGCGCGTCGACGGCTGAGCATACTCGCGGCCCTCACCGGTCTGGCAGTCTCCGCGGCCCTCTTCAACTCCCCGAGCGCCTCCGCCGCCCTCCCCACCCCGGTCAGCGCCGCCACCGCCCGGACCTACCTCGCCTCGCTCACCGTGGCCGCGGAGAACCGCACCGGCTACAGCCGCGACCTGTTCCCGCACTGGATCACCATCAGCGGCTCGTGCAACACCCGCGAGACGGTCCTGAAGCGGGACGGCTCGAACGTCGTCACCGACTCCTCCTGCGCGGCCACCAGCGGCAGCTGGTACTCCCCCTACGACGGCGCCACCTGGACCGCCGCCTCCGACCTGGACATCGACCACCTCGTCCCGCTGGCCGAGGCCTGGGACTCCGGGGCGAGCAAGTGGACGACCGCGCAGCGCCAGGCCTTCGCCAACGACCTGACCCGCCCGCAGCTCATCGCGGTCACCGACAACGTCAACCAGGCCAAGGGCGACCAGGACCCCGCCACCTGGGTGCCGTCCCGGTCGGCGTACGTCTGCACCTACGTCCGGGCCTGGGTGCAGGTGAAGTACTACTACGACCTGTCGGTCGACTCCGCGGAGAAGAGCGCGCTGCAGAACTACCTCGCCGCCTGCTGAGCGAGCCGGAAACGACAGCGATGCCCCGCCCGCCGCGCGGGGCCTCGCCGCGTTCCGGGACCCGCGCCGCACGATGCCCCGGCCGCACGATGCCCCGGCCGCCGAGGCCCCGGCCCGCCCACGGCCCACCGCTTCGGCCGGCCCGCCCCGGCCGGCCGAGCGGCGGGGCGGCGCGCGCCTCCGCCGCCCCCGGGGCCGGGCACGGCCCACACCCCGGCCACCCGATAGCGGCACAGGCGCTGTGATGAGCCACCGGACACCCGGCGCGACAACAGCGACCGCCGCTCCGGCGGCCGGTTCACGGCACACACTGCACAGCCGGTCAGCCCCGTGCCGCGGCGACGGGCCCGGGTGCAGGCGGTACGGGCGGCCGGGCACGGCCGGCGCCCCCGCCGCAACCGGAACCCACCCGGCGCCGGGCGCGGCGACGCGTCCGATGACACACCCCCTATGCACGGATTCGTCCACCACGGAGACCGCCCCTCGCGCGCCGCTCAATACCCGCCATACCGGCGCAGACGGAACCGCAAGCGGAACCCGAGCATGACCGAATGTTGAACTTGCAAGTACTGCTGGCGCGGCCCTAGCCTCGGTCACCCGTTCGGATACACCCCCACGCCGGCCCGCCCCTCCCCTCGGACCGGCCGACCGAAGGAGAACCCCACATGACCGGCCTGACCGGACGCCTCAATGCCGCGCAGCCGTACGCCCTCGGCCTGTTCCGCATCGTCGTCGGACTGTTGTTCGCCTGCCACGGCGCGGCCGCCCTGTTCGGCGTGCTCGGCGGCGCGGTGGGCACCCACGGCGGCACGATCCCGGCCGGCACCTGGCCGGGCTGGTACGCGGCCGCGATCCAGCTGGTCGGCGGCGCCCTCGTCCTGTTGGGCCTCGGCACCCGGGCCGCCGCGTTCATCGCCTCCGGCTCCATGGCCTACGCCTACTTCGACGTGCACCAGAAGTCGGCGCTGTGGCCGATCCAGAACGGCGGCGAGCTGTCTGTGCTGTTCTGCTGGGCCTTCCTGCTGCTGGTCTTCACCGGCTCCGGCGCGTTCGGTCTGGACACGCTGTTCGCCCGGCGCTCCGGCGATCAGCGGCAGCCCGCGGCCGAGCGGCGGCCCGTGGCGGCCTGACGGCCCGACGCCCGGAGCCCGGGCGCCCCGATGTACGCGGTGGCCCCCGGTGCACCCTCCGTCACACCAGCGGCGTACTCTGTATGGCTGTTCACAGGCCGCCCCTGCCGCTCCCCCGCGACGTCGCGGCACAGTCCGGTCCACGGGGGGAGTTCAGGGAGTAATCGGTGCTGGAGAGTGTGGCGGGGGTGGGGTCGCTCACCGGCACTCCATGGATCTATGCCGTGGTGGCGCTGTCCGTGCTGCTCGACGTGTTCCTGCCGCTGCTGCCCAGCGGCGTGCTGATCGTCACGGCGGCCACGGCCGCCGCGGCCGGTACGGGGGCCGCCACCGGCCAGGTGCCGCGGGAGGTGCCCGACATCCTGGCGCTGACGCTGTGCGCGGCCACGGCGTCGGTGCTCGGCGATCTCGTCGCCTACCGGCTGGCCTGGCGCGGCGGCGAGCGGCTGGACCGGGCCATCGCCCGCTCGCGCCGGCTCAGCACGGCGCAGGAACGGCTCGGCGCGGCCCTGTCCCGGGGCGGCGGCGCCCTGGTGGTCATCGCCCGGTTCGCCCCGGCGGGCCGCTCGGTGGTCTCCTTCAGCGCCGGGGCGACCCACCGCCGGGTGCGCGAGTTCCTCCCCTGGTCCGCCCTGGCCGGCCTGTCCTGGGCCGCCTACAGCGTCGCCCTCGGCTACTTCGGGACCCGCTGGCTGGGCGCCGCCTGGCTGGCGACGGGCGTGTCGGTGGCGGCGCTGTTCGCGGCGGGCGCGGGGGCGGCGTACCTGATGCGCCGGACACCTGGGCGCCCCGAGGCCGAGGCGTCGTAGCGGCCGGGGTCAGCCGGCGGCCTCGCGCCGCGTTCCCCCTCCCCGCACCTCCAGGCCCGCCAGCAGCTCCTCCGTCGCCGCCGCGATCGCCTCGACCGCGTGGTCGAAGACCTCACGGTTGTGCGCGGCGGGCGCCCGGAAGCCCGAGACCTTCCGTACGAACTGCAGCGCTGCCGCCCGGATCTCGTCCTCCGTCGCCTCCTCGGGCAACGCGGGCGGGCGCAGTGTCCTGATGCTCCGGCACATGGCCCCAGTCTCCCCGCCGCCCGGCTCCGGGGACAGCCCCCGGGGCGGCGAAGGACCGGCCGGCCCGGCCCGGCCCGCGGAGGGTTCGTCCCCGGCCCCACAGAGGCATTACCTCCGGTACGCCCGCCACGTCGTGCCGCTGCACTTAGAGCACTGGGCGCGCTTCACCGAGGACGGCACGGTCCTTACCAGGGCGTTCGCCGACGCGGGCCTCGCCGAGCGGCTGCGCCTGCTCACCCGGGCTCCTCCGTCCGGTTGTAGGGCCCGCCGCCGCTCACGCGGTGAGCTGTCCGAGGGCGAGCATCGCGCAGAACAGCACGGCCAGCAGGCCCAGCCCGATGCCGCCGGCGCGGGCGCCGCCGCGCGGGTGGAACAGGCCGGCGACGGTTCCCAGGGTGACCAGCGGCACGCCGACGCGGTCCACCGCCGTGAGCGCGTCGTAGAAGCGAAGCGGGCCGCGCACCCCGTCCTGGCAGGTGTCGCAGGCGATGGCGAGCAGCGGGCCGAGCCCGCCCACGACCAGGCCGGAGAGCAGCACGAACAGGGCGAGGGCGGTGAGCCCGAGGTAGTCGGCGGTGGTCCGCTTCCGGGACCGCGGCTGCGGACCGGCGGCGGTGTGCGTGGTGTTCTCCATGACAGGGACGCTACGGAGCGCGGGGACGTACCGGCATCCGCGCCCGTACTCAGGTGCGCCTCCCCGTACTCAGTCCCTCCCGGCCCCGGCGGCGCGGACCGTGGGACCGGACTCGGACACACGGACCCCCTGGGAGAGTCGCGCCCCAAAATCGAACAGGCGTACCATTGTGCCGTGGCTACGCCGTATGACTTCCCGAGTGACCTCCTGGCCGGTCAGGAGGAGCTGCACCAGGTCCGGGCCGAGCTGTCGGCCCTGCTCAAGCGGCTGCCCTGGTCGGTCGAGCCGCTGGACGGGTTCAGCGACGACGGTGGCTGGCGCAAGGTGGAGCGCCCGGCCTCCCCCGGCTGGACGCCCGACGAACAGGCCGAGGTCGAAAAGCTCCGCCGCCGCGAGCACGAGCTGGCGGTGTTCGTCACCGCCCACCGATACTGGTCCGGGTTCACCGGCCCGGACGGCGTCGACGCCCGCAGCCGGCTCAAGCACGCCCACGGGGCTCCCGGGGCGGAAAACGAGGACGCATGATCTACCACGTGGTGCCGTCGGCCGAGTGGAACGCCGACCCGGACCGGCCCTACGCGCCCGCCTCCCTCGCCGAGGAGGGTTTCGTGCACTGCTCCCCGGACGAGGCGACGACCCTGGCCGTCGTCAACGCCTTCTACCGCACGGCGCCCCGGCCGCTGCTGGCGCTGGTGATCGACGAGGACCGGCTCGCCGCCCGGCTGGAATGGGAGGAACCCGTGCCGGCGCCTCCGCCCGGAGTGCCGGCGGACACCGCGTTTCCGCACGTCTTCGGGCCGATCGGCCGCGACGCCGTGACGCGGGTCCGCGAGGTGCGCTTCGACGAGGAGGGGCGCGCGACGGGTTTGCGGGACAGTCCCCCCGGCAGGGTAGGCTGTCCACTCGTCCCGGGTGCGTAGCTCAGGGGTAGAGCGCCTGCCTTACAAGCAGGATGTCGGCGGTTCGAAACCGTCCGCGCCCACCGATCTCGGCGTACGAGCAGGCCCAGGCCACCGGTACCGACCGGAGACCTGGGCCTTTGCCGTGCCCGGACCGCCGTCGCGCCCCGAGGGCCGCAGCTCGCGGCCGGAACCGGGGACGGGGACGGCCGGGACGGGGACGAACCCGGACAAGGGCGGCCCCGGGCGGTGCGGCGGTGGGGTTTTCCCCACCCCCCACCCGGCAGGGAGCCGGATTCTCCTTCCCCACGCGCCTTCCTAGGCTCGAAGCGATCAACCGGATCGTCGTCCGTCCCAGGGGGAGACCGTCATGACCCGCACCGCCGTCGTCCGCGCCACAGCCGTCACCGGCGCCGTCGTGGCGCTCCTCGCCACGGCCACCGCCTGCGGCGCCTCCGCAGCGGACGACGAGCACCCCGAGCACCGCTCCTTCGCGCTGCGCGGGCACACCCTGACCGTCGACTCCGACGACTCCTCGCTCGAGATCGTCGCCGCCGACGGCAACAAGGCGGGACAGGTCGAGGTCACCCGCTGGTTCCAGGGGTCGGTGATGATCGGCAAGGACCCCAGCGTGACCTGGTCCATGAAGGACGACCGGCTGGTGCTGCGGCTGAAGTGCTCCGGGATCGGCGTCAACTGCGCCGCCAAGCAGCGCATCGAGGTGCCGCGCGGGGTCGCCGTGAAGGTCGAGGGCAAGGACGGCAGCGTACGGGCGCGCGGGTTCCAGGACGCGCTGGACATCCGTACCTCCGACGGCTCGGTGCACGTCACCGACTCCACCGGCCCGCTCCGGCTGCGTTCCGGGGACGGCTCGGTGCGCGCGGAGGTCGCCTCCCGGCAGGTGCGGGCCACCACCGGGGACGGCTCGGTCCACCTCCGGCTCGGCGCCGTGCCGGACCTGGTGGACGCCCGCTCCGGGGACGGCTCCGTCGGTATCACGCTGCCCGACGCCAAGTACCGGGTGACCACGAGGACCGGGGACGGCTCCAGCCACGTCTCGGTGCCCCGCGACGACTCCAGCCGCCATGTGGTGTCCGCGCGCACGGCCGACGGGAGCATCACGGTCCGTACGGCGAACTGACCGGCCCGTGTGTTCGTCCTGTACTGGTGGGAGAATGAACACCACGCAGGGCGGACCACAGGAGAGGGATGTGACGGCCACACCGGCGGCACGGGCCACACCGGCGACACCTCGGCAGCCGCACTCGCCGGATCGGCGGCCCCGGCCCGGCCGGCTCCGGCCCTCCCGGGCCACCTCCCCGACCGCTGCCGCCGCGCGTGACGTCCTCACCCTGCTCGGCCTGCCCGTGCTGGCCGCGCTCGCGCTGCCCGCCGCGTTCGCCGGGGGCGGCACCCGGCGCTGGTTCGGCGGAAGGTCCGAGAGCCACCGGGCCGAGGCGCAGGCGGCCAAGGACGCCGCCGCGGCCGCCTTCTACGAACTCGACACCGCCCAGCGCGACCTGCGGATCTCGATGGAGACGATCACCGCCGTCGACGACTCGCCCGCCGCGCGCCGCGCGGTCGCCGACTTCGAGGCGCTCGGCCGGCGGATCGACGAGGCGAGCCGGCGCTACATCCAGGCCGTCGACGCGCAGGATCTGGACCGGGACGACCTGGAGGCCGCCGCGGCGGCCCGGGCGCGCACCGATCTGGTCGCCGCCAAGGACGAACTGGGCGGCGTCAAACGGGAGCTGGATCGTTTCGCCGACGGTCTGGGGCCGCTGCTCGGCAAGGCCGAGACCCAGCTGGCCCGGCTGGCGCCGGCCGTGGAGCGCGCCCGGCAGGCCCTGCTGGCGGCGAGCAACGCGCTGGACGCCGTACGCGCCTCGGGGCTCGGCGCGGACGACCTCGCCGCCCGGCTCGCGGCGCTCTCGCCGGAGCTGACGAGGCTGAACCAGGGCGCGGGACAGCACGGTGTGCAGCAGACGCTGGACCGGGCCGAGCGGGTGGCGCGGGAAGCGGAGGCCATCCGGACCGAGGCGGAACGGCTGCCGGAGAAGGCCGCCGAGATCGACCACCGGCTGGTGTCGTTGCGCACCCGGGCGCAGGCGCTCACCACACGGGCCGGGCAGGTGGAGCCGGTGCTCAGCGAGCTCAGGCGCCGGTTCACGGCCGCCTGCTGGCAGGACTTGCAGCACGTGCCCGAACAGGCCGCCCAGAACGTGCGGCAGGCCGAGTCGAGGCTGAAGGAGGCGCAGGCCGCCCGGGACGCGCAGCGCTGGCCGGACGCGACGGCGCTGCTGTCGACCGTGCGGGCGCTGCTCAACACCACCGACGAGGCGGTGTCGGCCGCCGGCAACCGGCTGGCGCGGCTGAACGCGGTGCAGAAGGATCCGCGGGGAGAGATCGACAAGACCCGGTTCGCCATCCGGGACGCCCAGCGGCTGGCCATGACGGGCCGGACGACACCGGACCCGCGGCACGCCCGGCCGCTGGACGACGCGGTGGCCCGGCTGGACCGGGCGGTGGACGGCCTGACGGGCCGCCACCCGGACTACTGGCACTTCCTGACGGAGACCGAGGCGGTCCGGGGGACGGCGGCCCGGGTGGTCGCGCTGATCCGCGAGGAGCGGGGAGCCGGTCACTGAAGGCCCGGCCCCCCCGCTCGGGAGCGAAACCGGATCAGGTGCGGTAGGCGTAGTAGTTCGCGTTCGGGTACGACGCGATGAGGCTCGCCACCGACCTGTTGTAGGTGTTGGTGGAGTGGTACGACACGTACGGCACGCCCTCCGGGCTGCGGTAGGTGACGATCATGGTGTGGTCCTTGGACCCGTCCCGGTCGAAGTCCATCTGCAGCACGTCACCGACGTCGAGCTGGTAGACGTAGGGCAGGCTGGTGACCCGCCCCGAGGACAGGGCGAACCAGGAGAACTCGTTGACGCCGATGAACGAGTCCGACACGATCTCGCTGTTGCCGAACCACTTGTGGAAGTCGTACGTGTAGCCGGGCACGTGCTTCCAGCCGCCGGCCTTCAGGGCCTGACTGACGAAGTTGGTGCAGTCGCCGCCGTCACCGTGCCCGTTGTAGTCGGGGTAGTCCGGGTTGTACTTGCTCCAGTACTTCGCCGCGTAGTCCGCCATGGCCTTGTAGTCGTAGGCCCCGGAGGTGAGGTTCTTCGCGTTGGCCGGCGCGTTGCGCTGGGTGGACGAACGGGGCGCCTCGGGCGGGTTGCCGTCGTCGGTCGCGGGCGCGGAGGTGGTCGGTGCCGCGGTCGTCGGCGCCGGAGCCGAGGTCGACGGGACCGTGGTGGGCGCCGAGGTCGACGGAGCCGGGGACGACGGGACCGTGGTGGGCGCCGAGGACGACGGAGCCGGGGACGACGGGACCGTGGTGGGCGCCGAGGTCGACGGAGCCGGGGACGACGGGACCGTGGTGGGCGCCGAGGACGACGGAGCCGGGGTCGACGGCTCGATGATCGACTGCGGCTTGTTCGGCTTGCCGGGCTTCGTCTGCCGCAGGCTGGGCAGCGAGACGCGCCGCGGCTTGGCGATCTGGTTGACGGCGACGCCGTCGTCGGTGTCGCGGATGCCGGTCAGCTGCCAGTTGCCGCGTTTGTCGGCCTGGAACGTCAGCTCGTGGTGGGCCTGGAAGCCGGTGGTCCTCGGCTCGTTGCCGCGGACCTTCTCGTAGGTCAGCGTGGTGCTCTCGGTGACGGCGACCTTGGCGGCGCGGCCCTTCACCTGAGTCGCGTTCAGCGTGACGGTGGTGCTGCCCGCGCTGTACTTCTCGCCGAGCTGCTCCAGGCGGGTCTTGCGGCCGCGCAGCGTGCTCAGCGCGGAGTCCTCCTGGCGGGACTGCGTCCCGGAGAGGCGGACCTTGCCGGAGAAGCCGGAGGTCAGCTGCTGGTGCCGCCCCTTCTTGCCGTCCTTGCCGCCCTTGGTGTCGTCGACCAGGGCCTGGGTGCGGTCGGTGAAGACCGCGTCGGCCAGCTTCTGGAAGGTGGCCTTGGTGGCCGCGTCCACCGTCGGGTCGTCGGTGACCGCCGCTCCCGCGCTCCAGTTGGGCACCAGGGCGACACCGGCCACCACGGAGGCGGCGGCAGCCGTGACGATGGCGGTGCGCCGCCGGCTACGGCTCAGTTTTCTGGACTTCAATGATGTTCCCCTCTACGCCGGTACTGCTACCGGGAAATCGCATCTTCGCATGACCCGGGAGGCGTTTGTGAAGAGGGTGCGCACAAGCGGAACCAAGCGGTTACAGGCGTCACTTGACGACCGAGGACCAGTCCGGGGACTGCGCCGGGTCGAGACCGCGCAGTGCCTGGAGCG
The DNA here is from genome assembly GCF_043079345.1 of Streptomyces sp. NPDC015220. Lineage (NCBI taxonomy): Bacteria > Bacillati > Actinomycetota > Actinomycetes > Kitasatosporales > Streptomycetaceae > Streptomyces > Streptomyces sp. NPDC015220. The sequence goes on from NZ_JBIBUK010000001.1 coordinate 534,336, forward strand.
TCTCCGGCTTCTGCACGTCCATCCAGTCCGCGAGCTCCTTGAAGGACACGCACTTGACGCCCTGTTTGGTGCAGACGTTCTTGATGACCTGGTCGATGGACTTCATGTAGATGCCCCCGTTCCAGTCCTCGAAGTGGTTGCCGATGAACAGCGGCGCCCGGCTGCCGTAGTAGGCGCGGTTGAAGCCGGCCATGTAGGAGTCGACGGTCTGCTGCTCCCACTGGGGGTACTTGGCGGGGTCGCCCTTGGTCTCGCCCTCGGACTGGTTGTAGAGGAAGTTGAAGTCCATGGACAGGCCCTGGTACTTGCCGTTCTCGTACGGGAGCATCTGCAGCGGGAAGTCCCAGATGCCGTTCTTCTTCTTCGGCCAGATCTGGAAGTCGCCGGGCGAGGAGGCGTCGTAGCGCCAGCCGTAGTCCTTGATGGCCTTGAGCAGGTTGGGCTGGCCCTCCAGGCAGGGCGCGCGGCCGCCGACGACCTCCTTCTTGAAGTCGAAGGGCAGCGGGGCGACGTCGGTGAAGCCGGTGTTGGTCTTCCACTTCTCCACGAAGTCGAAGAACTGGTCGATCTCGCTCTTCCACTCCTCCACGCTCCAGTCGCCGCCGCCCTTGGCGCCGCAGAAGTGGCCGTTGAAGTGGGTGCCGATCTCGTTGCCCTGCTCGTAGGCGAGGCGTAGCTGTCCCACGGTGTCGCGGATGTGCTCGTCGGTGGCGTAGTCGATCGCCGCGTCGCCCGGGTCGTGCATCGGCGGGTGGTAGAGGGACTTCTTGCTCTTGGGCAGCAGGTAGATGCCGGTGAGGAAGAAGGTCATGTGGGCGTTGTACTCCTTGGCCAGCTCCCGGTAGTGCGAGAACAGGTGGTCGCTGCCCTCCAGGGCGCCGTCCCAGGAGAACACCACGAACTGCGGAGGCTTCTCACCCGGTTTGAGCGGTACGGGCTTCAACTCGCCCTTCTGCGGCCCGGTGTACGAAGTGGACCCGTCCCCGAGCACCTTGACCTTGCCGTCCCACTCGGGCTCCTTGGTGGCCGTGGCCGTGGGCACGGGGCTCCCCCCGCCGGCCTTGGCGCCGGCCGAGGCGGTGGGCGCGGTGGAGTCGCTGCGGGTCAGCACGAGGTAGCCCGCCACGACGGAGGCCACGACCAGCAGGGCCGCCAGGGTCACGAATTGGGGACGGGAGGGGCGGCGGCGCGCGGGCGCCTTCCGGCGGCGGCCGGGGGTCGACTTCATGGGCGGCTCGATTCGCGAGGGGGTTCTTCGGGCGGGTGCGGTGCGGCCGTGCCGCCGGTGGTCAGCCGAGCGGTGCCATGGCGCCTGCCCATATGGAGTACGGAACACTGTCGGCGGTTGTTCCGGCGAGCCCCTTCAACGGCAGCGGTTCGAGACTCTTGGCCAGATCCATGCGGTAGACGACGACTGCCGTCGACACCGACTTCGCGGTCCCCACGTACCAGGCGGCGGTGTCCTTCTCGGTGGTGCCCGCCTTGCCGGTCACCCGGGCGCCCGCGGGCGCCGCGGTGGGATGGGCGGTGCGGAAGGCGTCCCCGAGCGCGTCCTCGACCTGCTGGGCGACGGTGGCGCCGACCGCGCGCCGCGAGGCCGGCCGGTCCAGCCGCACGGCGGCGCCGTTGCGGGTGATCCGGGACACCGAGTACGGCTCGGTGCTCATCCCGCCGTCGGCGAAGGTGGCGTAGCCGCCCGCCATGCGGATCGCGCTCGGCGTGGAGCTGCCCAGCGACAGGTCGGGCACCTGCGGGCCCAGGCTGGAGGAGAGCAGTCCGGCCGCCATGGCGGTCTGCTTCACCTTGTCCAGGCCGGTGTCCATGCCGAGTTGCATGAACGGGGTGTTGACCGACTGGGCGAGCGCCTTGCGCAGGGTGATCTTCCCGTAGGACCTGCGGCCGTCGTTGTGGGCGGCGACCTTGCGGCCGCTGCGGTCCCAGTAGGGGCCCTCGGGGGTGGTGACGGGAACGGCGTCGTCGCCGTCGTAGACGCTCTCCGGGGTGACCGGCTCGCGGGCCGCGTCGCGCTGCTTGATGACGCCGTTCTGCAGCGCGGCGGCGTACACGAACGGCTGGAAGGCCGAGCCGGCCGGGACAGTGGAGGCGTTGGACTCGTTGTAGCCCTGGGTGCGGTGGTCGGGGCCGCCGTAGACGGCGACGATCCGGCCGTCGGTGGCCACCGAGGCGGCGCCGTAGTGGGCGCTCTTCGCCGCGCCGGGGTCGGTCTCCTTCGCCCGCTTGCGGGCCTTGGTGACGGCGTCGGTGAGCGCGGTCTCGCGGCCGCGGTCGAAGGTCGTGTAGATCTGGTAGCCGCCCAGGTCGAAGTCCTTGTCGGAGATGTGGGCGGCCTTCTTGGCGTACTGCGTGGCCAGTTCGACCAGGTAGTCGCTCTGCTGGCCGGTGTCGGCGAGCGGGTTGCGCTTGAGCGGCTCGGGGAACGTCGTGTACTTGGCGCGCTCGGCCGGGGACAGCCTGCCGATCTTGACCATGCGGTCGAGGGTCCACTTCCAGCGCTTGACGGCACGGTCGTGGTTCTTCGGGCTCAGGGTGGGGTCGTAGAGGCCGGCGCCCTTGAGCAGGGAGGCGAGGAAGGCGGCCTCGCTGGCGTTGAGCTTGCTGACGTCCTTGCCGTAGTAGGCCTGGGAGGCCCGCTGGATGCCGTAGGTGCCGCGGCCGAACCAGCTGGTGTTCAGATAGCCCTCGAGGATCTTGTCCTTGCTCATCCTGTTGTCGAGCTTGAGGGCGATCATCGCCTCGGTGAACTTGCGGCTGACGGTCTGGTTCTGCGTCAGGTAGACGTTCTTGACGTACTGCTGGGTGATGGTCGAGCCGCCCTCGGTGTCCCCTTCGCCGACCGTGCGCCACAGGGCGCGGGTGATGCCCTTGAAGGAGATGCCGGGGTCGCTGTAGAAGCTCTCGTTCTCGGCCGCGAGCACCGCCCAGCGGACGTCCTCGGGTATGTCCTGCAGCGGCATCGCCTGCCGCTGCACCCAGCCGGTACGGGCCATGGGGGTCCCGTCGGACCAGAAGTAGACGTTGTCCTGCTGGGTGGCGTAACTGTTCAGGTTGTCCGGGATGTCGGTGGCGGCGTAGGCGATGACGAGGAACAGGGTGGTCAGGCCGCACGCCGAGAGGGTGGCGCCGACCCACTGCCGCCAGGAGGGCAGCCAGCGGCGCCAGCCGGTGCGTCCCGGGCGCGGGTACACCGGTTTCAGCTTCCGGGCGTACGGCGCGAGCACGGCGAGGACGGGTGCCAGGCGCCGGCCGACCGGGGCGGTCAGCCGGGCCACGGCCGGGGGCAGGGCGAGCCGGCGGCGCTGCCTCTTGCGCCGGTCCGCCCGCTGACCGGCGGGCCGGGAGGACGGCTTCGGCCGGAAGACGCGCAGCTGCATGGTCTCGTGCGGCTGCGGCTGTTCCGGGCCGGACGGCGGCTGTTCCCGGTTCTGCCGCCGCGGCTCCTCCCGGTCGTGCCGCTCGCGCAGGGCGTCCACCTTGAGCTGCATGGTCTCGTCCGGCCTGGGCGGCGCGGGGTCGGACGGCGGCCGCGCCGACCGGTCCCGCTTGCGCAGCGCGTCCACGCTCAGCTGCATCGTCTCGTCCGCGGTCGGCGGGGGGACGTTCGTCGAATCCCCCTGCGCGGCGCGGCCCCCACGGGGCCGGCGGCCTTCCTCCGGAAGGCCCTCCCCCTGCCCTGCCTCGGTCACGACTGCGTCTCCCTCCGCACTCCGTGTTGCTCGCGCGGGTCGACGCAGCCGCCGCGAACGCGGCCGCCTGCTCCCTCACTCCCAGCCGTCTCACGGCTCTCGCGGCCATACAAAATTATCAGCCGTCTTTTCAATTTCTCCGCATGAGAACGGGACAGAAACGAACACACAAGAAACACAGAGCTCTCTGGGTCTGCTCACGCCCGCTAGCCTGGGCGTATGCCTCGCTACGAGTACCGCTGCCGCAGCTGCGGCAACACCTTCGAACTGAGCCGCCCGATGGCGGAATCCGCCGCTCCGGCGACCTGCCCGGCCGGCCACGACGACACGGTCAAGCTGCTGTCCACCGTCGCGGTGGGCGGCTCGGCGCCCGCCTCCGCGCCCCGCTCCGGCGGCGGGGCCGGGGGCGGCTGCTGCGGCGGCGGCTGCTGCGGCTGACCCCCCGCGACGGCCGGGCGGGCCCGCGGGGGGCCGGGCGGGCCCGCGGGGGCGCCGCCCCCACCGGCCCGCCGCCCCTACCGGGGCGCCCGGGCCGTCCTGAGGAACTCCCGCACGATCCGCTCCCCGGCGAGCACACCGCGCTCGGGCAGTGAGCTGACGCCGGGCGCGGTCCAATCGGTCTCGGCCAGCTCGCCGTGGCCCGGCCGCCAGCCGCGGTCCACGGCGAGCAGCAGGTCGGCGTCGAGCAGCGAGTCGCCCGCGCCCAGCACGAGGTCCGCGCCGGTGCGGCGGGCGACCTCGCGGACCGCGGCGCTCTTGGTGAGCGGCTTGGGCACGGCGTAGATCTTGCGGCCCTGCAAGGAGACCGTCCAGCCCCGCGTCTCCGCCCAGGCGCCGAGCTCCTTCACCCATTGCTCGGGCAGCAGTTCGCGCTCCACGACGAGGTAGGCGAACAGGTCCTCGGCGACCCGCTGCTTGCGCACCCAGACCGGGTCGGCGGTCCGCAGCAGGTGCTCCCGCACCTCCGCGAGCGGTGCGCACTCCCCGGCCAGCCGTTCGGTCACCCGCCGGTGCCAGTCGGCGTCCGACACCCCGTCCACCAGCAGGTGCCCGCCGTTGGCGCAGACGGCGTACGTCGGCGCCGGACCCGGCAGGTTGATGCGCAGGTACTGCTTGCGGGTCCGGGTCGTGGTCGGCACGAACACCGCCGCGTCGCCGAGGTCGGTCAGCAGCCGGGCCGCGGTCTCCGTCATGTAGGACAGCGGCCTGCTCTCGTGCACCTCCACGCACAGCAGGCGCGGCGCGCGGGCGTCCGGCATGGTCAGCGCCAGCGCCGCGGACGAGTAGATGAGCGTACGGTCGAGGTCGCTCGCCACCAGCACCGGCGTCACAGGGCCACCGCCGTGCCGTCGGCGCCGGTCGCCCCGCGGGTGAAGCGGGGGTGGATCAGCCCCACGCAGGTGTACGGCAGGTCGTCCACCTCCTCCACCGGCACCCCTCTCTGCTCGGCGAGCAGCCGTACGTGGTCCAGGTCGGCGCCCGCCCCCGCCTTCGCCAGGATCTTCCACGGCACCCGGCGCAGCAGCACCCGCGTGGTCTCGCCGACGCCCGGCTTGACCAGGTTCACGTCGTGGATGCCGTACTCCTCGCTGATCCGCTCGACCGCCGCCCAGCCCTCCCAGGTGGGCGTGCGGTCCTCGCAGAGCAGTTCCTTCACCGCGGTGTCCACGGTCTCCGCGGCCTCCGGGAAGCGGGCCGAGACGGCGTCGAGGAAGTCGTTGGAGACGTCGGCGCCGGCGAGTTCGCGGTAGAACTTCGCGCCGTGGAAGTCCTCCGGGCCGACCAGGTCGGCACGGAGCACGGTCCTCGAGACGAGCCCGGAGACGGTGGAGTTGAGGCAGGCGGAGGGGATGAGGAAGTCCTCCCGGGTGCCGTACGTCCGCACGCACGAGCCCGGGTCGGCCAGTACCGCGATCTCCGGGTCGAACCCGACGGGGCCGCCGGTCTCCTCGAACTCCCGGATCGCTTCGGCCAGTTCCCGGGTGATGGCGCCCTTGCCGGTCCAGCCGTCGACGAAGACGACGTCGGCGGGGTCGTGGTGGGCGGCCAGCCAGCGCAGCGCGTTGGCGTCGATGCCCCGGCCGCGCACGATGGACACGGCGTAGTGCGGCAGTTCGAGGCCGTGCCGGAAGGCGGCCCAGCGGCGCATCAGCACGCCGACCGGGGTGCCGGCGCGGGCGAGCGAGACCAGGACGGGCCGGGACGCGGGCGTCCGCCCGCTCGACGCGGTGGTGCGGACCGCCCCGCGCCCGCCGCGCAGCGGGAGCTCGGCGAGGACGACTTCGGTGACCACGCCCACGGCCCGGGCGAGCCGGGCGGCGGAGTCCTCCAGGGCCGCCCGGAACAGCTCCTGGTACTGCTCGCTGGGCTGGTACTCCACGGGCAGCGACTCCGCGTAGTGCGCGCCACCGCTCTGTATCGCCTCCTCGCGCTCCTCCGTCGGCGCCTCCAGCGTCACCTCCGAGAGGTCCTGGAGCAGCCAGCCGACCTCCTCGGGGGCGTAGGAGGAGAAGGCTGGGCCGCGCAGGGGTTCGGGCAGCATGGGGCGACTCTCCTGGGAGGAGGCGGGCACGTACGACGGCACGACCGCGAGCAGGACGTGCGGGGTGTGCGCGGCGAGCCGGGCGAGCAGGCCCCGCGGCGCGTGCAGGGCGGGTGTGTCGGCGACCGAGTCGACGACGGCGACGACGGCGTCGAAGCCGCCGCCCGCCACGTTGTAGGCGTAGCGCTCGCCGGGTCCGTCGGCCGGGTCGTCGTGCGCGGGGAAGACCAGCCGGGTGCGGATCGCGTAGCCGGGGTCGTCCACGGCGAGCACCGGCGAGCGGGTGGTGGTGGAGCAGCGCACCTCGGCGTCGGCCGTCCGCTCCAGCTCGCGGGCCAGCCGCAACGGCGCGTACATCAGTTCCTCGGAGCCGAGCACCAGCACCCGTCGGGCGCCCGCGGGCAGCGCCTCGGCGATCCGGGCGGTCATGGCGGGCAGCGCCCGCTCCAGCCGCTCCCGGTGAGCGGGCGTGAAGCCGTGCCGCCCCCCGTCGGGCAGCCCCCGGGGCCAGCGCAGGTCGAGCCGAGTGACGCGGCCGCGGCCGCCCTGGGCGGGCAGGACCGCCGCCCGCTCGTGGCGGGCGACCAGTTCCCGGCCCCGGCGCAGCACGTCCTCGGGCAGGCGCACGGTGCCCGAGGCGGAGGCGATCACGTCCACGCGGGCGCCGATGCCGTGCGCGAAGGCGTCCAGGCGGGCGGTGTCGGCCGGGGAGCGCATGTCGACCAGGGCGACCACGACGTACCGCCGGCGCGGGTGGCGGGCGTGCAGGTCGCGGATGGTGTTGAGGATCGTGTTGCCGGTGGAGAACTCGTCGTCGACCAGGACCAGCGGCCCCTGGGCGGCCAGCAGGGCCGGGTCCTCGGGGAGCAGCAGGTGGGAGGTGGCGTGCGAGTGGGACTCCTCGAAGCCGCCGGCCGGGGCGAGGCCGGCGACGGGACGGCGGGTGGAGTGCAGGTAGGGGACCGGGCCCAGGCCGTCGGCGACCGAGTGGCCCAGGCCCGTCGCGGTCTCCGCGTAGCCCAGGACGACCGCCGAGGCTGCCTCCCGCTCGCCCAGCAGCTCCCGGACCCGGCGGCCCAGGGCGAGCCCGTGGTCGTAGACCACCGCGGGCGACTGGGGCACGTGCTTGCCGAGGACGTTGGACACGAGCAGGTGCGCCCGCTTGGGGTTGCGGCGCAGCGCGAGTCCCAGCAGGCCGGTCAGCTCCTCGCCGCCCACGAGTTCGATCCCGAGCCGTTCGGCGACCCAGGTGCCGGACCAGACCCCGTCGTTCACTGCCTTGTTCATGCGTTCCTTGTGGTGAGTGGGCACGGTGCCGGGATCAGCCGGGGATTCCGGCCGCGAGCAGCTCCACGAAGCCCACGTCCGCCCTGGCGACGCCGAAGACCTCGGCGCGCAGCAGGGTCCGCTCGGCCCAGGCGCGGTGCGGCTTGACCTCGTTCATCTTGTTCGTGTACGCCGACCGCAGCACGCCCCCGCCCCCGCGCTCCGGACGCAGGATGTCCGCCGCGTCGCTGTACTCCTCGTGGCTGACGACCGACAGCGCGTGCACGGGCAGGACGTGGGAGGGGTGGATGCAGGTCTTGCCCAGCAGCCCGTTCGCCTGGTCCAGGGAGATCTCCCGCAGCAGCCCGTCCATCGCGTGCTCGATCAGTCTCTCGCGCAGCCCTGCCGCCTGCACCTCAAGGAAGGGGCTCTGCCGCAATTGCGGCTTGAACATGCGCTCCGGCGCCCGGAAGTACTCCCACACCGGCCCCGTGACCGTGAACCCGGTGCCGTCGGCCCGGCCCAGCATGTTGACCACGTCGGCGATCACGGAGGCGACCACCTGCACGTCGTAGGCGGTCATGTCGGGGGCGCGGCGCAGCCCGTAGGCGGAGCAGAAGTCGGTCACGCCCAGGCGCAGCGCGAGCACCCGGTCCCGGTACTTGTCGACCGCGCGGAAGATCCCCTCCAGGGTCTCCACCCGCGACTCCCGGTACAGCAGCTCGGGCGACTCCAGCACCGGCATGGCGAACAGCCGGCGGCCGCTCGCCGCCTCGGCGGCCTCGAGCGCCTCCAGGTACGGCATCCCGCGCTCGGCGGTGAACTTGGGCAGCACGAAGCCGGACAGGAGCCGGACGGAGGGCCCGAGGCGCCGCACCAGGTCGGGTATCTGCTCGGGGGTGCGGACCCGGATGAACAGCAGCGGGAGGCCGGCGGCGCCGTCGTCCCGGGCGGGGCCGGCGGTCCGGAGGCGGGCGGCCAGGTCGGCGAAGTGCCGGACGAGGTTCTCCTCGCCCCGCTCCACGTCCGCGTCGTCGATGGAGTCCTCCAGGCACAGCACCATCGAGACCACGCCGTTCGCGGCCTGCTTGAGGATGTCGTCGGCGAGGAGCGGCCGGGTGGCCGGGCTGTAGAGCGTGGCGCCCAGGGCCGCGGCGAGCAGCCGGGCCGGGGAGTTGGCGGTGAACTCGCAGGGCTCCTGATGGAAGAGGCGCTTCCGCACCTCAGGAGCGAGGTGCCCGAAATGACGCATGGAACTCCCCCGTGGTGACGCCGAGCAGAAAAAAGGTGGCCGGTAATAGTACGTACGAATCAATGGCATCAGTTCCCATGGAGTGTGAATTTCTGGTAGCGCGGGTGGGCATGGCCGTGGTCGCGGCCCGGGCCGCGTTGTCGTGAGCAGGACCGAGAAGGCAGGATGACCGCATGACGCACGCGATGACGAAGGGGTCGAACGTCCCGCTGGAAGCCGCCACGGTCCGGGCGGTGGTGCGCTGGACGCCGGGGCAGGGGGTGCCGGACGTGGACGCCTCGGCACTGCTCCTCGGTCCCGGCGGTCGTGTGCGCTCCGACGAGGACTTCGTCTTCTACAACCAGCCCCGGCACCCCTCCGGGAAGGTATGGCGGCTCGGCAAGCGGCGGCTCGCGGAGAGTCTGACGGACACGATCCAGACAGACCTGACCGGCGTCGAGCCCGCCGTCGGCCGGATCCTGGTGGTCGCCTCGGCGGACGGCGTCACGTTCGACCGGGTACGGACGCTGAGCATCCTGCTGTACGACGCGGCGGCCGCCGACGGGGAGCCGCTGGCGTACTTCGACATCAAGCCCGAGACCGGCCGGGAGACCGCGCTGATCTGCGGCGAGCTGTACCGGCGGGGTGAGGGCTGGAAGTTCCGGGCGCTCGGCGAGGGCTACTCGAACGGGCTGAAGGGCCTCGCGACCGACTTCGGCATCTCGGTGGACGAGACGGAGGAGGCGGACGCCGACGAGGGCGCGACCGCGCACGTCGCGCAGCCGCTGCCCCCGGAGCAGCCGCCCACGTACGGGTATCCGCAGCAGGCGGCGGGCGCGGTGCCCTCGACCCCGCCGGCTCCCGCTCTGCCCGCGGCCGCCGGTCCGGCGTACGGCCATCCGCAGCCGGCGTACGGGTATCCGCAGTCGTCGCCCGTGCCCGCCGTGGTGCCGGACCCCGACTTCCGGCTGCCGCCGCAGGGTCCGCAGTTCATCGGGCGGTGAACGGACTCCCGGCGGCGCGCCGGGCTGTCCGGCTGTCCCCGGGCTCCGCGGGCGGGGGCCCGGCCCGCCGGGTGCGGGCGGGCCGCGGCACGGCGGGCCCTCGCCGCGCGGGAGGCGTCAGCGGTCGGCCTTCTTGTAGCCCCTGCCCCACTGCAGGCCCCAGCCGTAGAGCCGGTCCAGTTCGGACTGGAAGCCGTAGACGAACTTGACCTCGCGGCGGACGGTCAGCTCGCCGCCCTTGGTGTTCTCGATCAGCACCACCGCGCACGAGCGTGCCTGGGGGTGGCGCTCGTCGAGGCCGATCTCGATGCGCGGGCCGTTGCTCGGGTAGAGCGTGACGACCGCGTGGGTGCGGTCGAAGGCGGGCGTCTGGTCGTAGATGTAGACGAAGACCAGCAGCCGTTTGATGTCGTCGCGGTGGTCGAGGTTCACGTAGATCGTCTCACCCGAACCGGAGCCGAACCGGTCGTCGCCGCTGAGTTTGACGTATGGCGGTGCGTTCACGTCGCCCAGGAAGCCGCCGAGCGGCTGCACGACGCCCTTGGTGCCGTCGGCCAGCTCGTACAGGCAGCCGAGGTCGAGGTCGACGTTGACCATGGACTGGCTGTGCCCGATCACCTCCGGCGGCTTGAGCGCCCTGAAGGGGTGGCGCAGCAGGCTCTCCCGGCTGGCGCCGCCGAAGTCGGAGGTGCGCATCCGCCAGGTCAGGTTGATGCGCAGGTTCCCGGTGGCCGCGCCCTGTTTGGTCAGCGACACCTGGTGGTGCCGTTTGGTCAGCTCGATCGCGTTGGACGCGGCGCTGCCCGAGTCGAACTCGGCCGCGCGTCCGCCCAGCAGACCGTCGAAGAAACCCATTCCCGCCCCGCATTCACACCCTGGTCACCGCCCCGCACGCATGCCGCGGGGCGGCCCGGAGGATCCGGCTCGGCCTGCTCGCCGTCCTCCTCGTCGGCCGCCCCGTTCGAAGCGTTCCCTCGCCCGGAGGGCTGTCACACCCCGGACCGGACCTCAGTCTTCTCCCCCGGGCCCGCCGCGCTCCCCTCCGCGGCCGCCAGCGCCCGGTTGCGGCGCACCGAGGACCAGAAGGACCAGGCGATCAGGACCACGCCGACCAGACCGGTGATCACCTCGTTGATCTCGTACTGGATGGTGACCATGAGGATCACGGCCAGCGCGCCGATCGCGTAGTGGGCGCCGTGCTCCAGGTAGACGTAGTCGTCGAGGGTGCCCTGGCGGACCAGGTACACGGTCAGGGAGCGGACGTACATGGCGCCGATGCCCAGGCCGAGGGCCATCATGACGATGTCGTTGGTGATGGCGAAGGCGCCGATCACGCCGTCGAAGGAGAAGGACGCGTCCAGGACCTCGAGGTAGAGGAACATGAAGAACGCGGCCTGGCCGGCCAGCCTGACGGCCGAGCGCTGCTTGCCGGTGCGGGCGGCCTCTTCCTCCTCCTCGTGCTCACGCTCCTCCTCCGCCTCCAGCCGGTCCTCGAAGAACCCGGACAGACCGCCGACGATCAGGTAGGTGATCAGACCGGCGATGCCGGCGATCAGCACCGTCTGGGCCTTGTCGGCGTGCGCGCCGCCGTGCTGGTGGGCGTGGGCGGCGAAGGTGAAGGAGGTGATCAGCAGGACGATCAGGGAGATGCAGACCGACAGCATGTCGACCTTGCCGAGTTTGGCCAGCGGCCGCTCGATCCAGCGCAGCCACTGGATGTCCCGGTCCTCGAAGATGAAGTCGAGGAAGATCATCAGCAGGAACATGCCGCCGAAGGCGGCGATCGCCGGGTGGGCGTCGGTCACCAGCTGCTGGTAGCGGTCCTTGTCGTTGAAGGCCAGGTTGACGGCCTCGACGGGACCCATCTTGGCGGTGATGGCGACGATGACGACGGGGAAGACCAGCCGCATGCCGAAGACCGCGATGAGCACGCCGACCGTGAGGAAGATCTTCTGCCAGAAGGCGTTCATCTTCTTCAGGACCCCGGCGTTGACCACCGCGTTGTCGAAGGACAGCGAGATCTCCAGGACGGCGAGGATCGCAACGACCCCGAAGGCGGTCCACCCCCCGTAGAACACCGCCGCGACCAGGCCGAGCGCGGTGATCGCGAACGACCAGCCGAAGGTTTTCAGAAGCACTGGCTACCCAATCCGTACGTGTACGGGGCTCCCCCGCGCCGTACTCGGCTTTACGAAACGTTGACTCCGAAGTCTAGAGCGATGCCCCGCAAGCCGGACGCGTACCCCTGTCCCACCGCCCGGAACTTCCACTCGCCCTGGTAGCGGTAGAGCTCGCCGAAGATCATGGCCGTCTCGGTGGAGGCGTCCTCGCTCAGGTCGTAGCGGGCGAGCTCCTGGCCGTCGGCCTGGTTGACGACGCGGATGAAGGCGTTGGAGACCTGTCCGAAGGTCTGGCCGCGCTCGTCGGCCATGTGGATCGAGACCGGGAAGACGATCTTCTCGCACTGCGGCGGCACCTTGCCGAGGTCCACCAGGATCGATTCGTCGTCGCCCTCGCCCTCGCCGGTGAGGTTGTCACCGGTGTGCTCGACCGAGCCGTCCGGGCTCTTGAGCTGGTTGTAGAAGACGAACCACTCGTCGCCCATCACGCGGTTGCCGGCCGAGCAGAGCAGCGCGCTGGCGTCGAGGTCGAAGGGGGCTCCGGTGGTGGAGCGCGCGTCCCAGCCGAGTCCGACCATGACGTTGGTCAGATTGGGTGCGGCCTTGGACAGGGAGACGTTGCCTCCCTTGGCGAGCGTGACGCCCATGATGCTGGTCCTCCCCGGGGATGGTGCTTCTCTCGTTTTCCTGCGCGTCCGGCGCCGCGCGGAAACGCGCGGCGCCGGACGGTCAGGCGTTCAGTCGCTCGGGTGTTCGTGAGCGTCGGACGTACGGCTCAGACGTTCACGCCGAAGTCCTGGGCGATGCCACGCAGGCCCGAGGCGTACCCCTGGCCGATGGCGCGGAACTTCCACTCCGCGCCGTGGCGGTAGAGCTCGCCGAAGACCATGGCGGTCTCGGTCGAGGCGTCCTCGCTCAGGTCGTAGCGCGCGATCTCCGCGCCACCGGCCTGGTTCACCACGCGGATGTACGCGTTGCGGACCTGGCCGAAGGACTGCTGGCGGTTCTCGGCGTCGTAGATCGAGACCGGGAAGGTGATCTTGTCCACGTCGGCGGGGACAGCGGCGAGGTCGACCTTGATGACCTCGTCGTCGCCCTCGCCCTCACCGGTGAGGTTGTCACCGGTGTGCTCGACCGACCCGTCCGGGCTCTTGAGGTTGTTGAAGAACACGAAGTTCTGGTCGCTGCCGACCTTGCCGGCCGTGTTCAGCAGCAGCGCGCTGGCGTCCAGGTCGAAGTCGGTGCCCGTGGTGGTGCGGGCGTCCCAGCCCAGGCCGACCAGGACCGCGGTCAGGCCCGGGGCCTCCTTCGTCAGCGATACGTTGCCGCCCTTGCTGAGGCTGACTCCCACGAGTCCTCCATTGGTGTCCGGGGGCGGGGAGCCCCGTCGTGCATCGGATATGGGATCAACGTCTCGATCCTAGTGACGGGTTCCCGCCTCGGGCGGACCGTGCGACCCGATGATCAGATGGTGTCGAGCGCCTTGACGTACTCGTTCAGGTCGCGGGCGTCCGGCAGACCGTTGACCACGGTCCAGCGCACGACGCCCTCCTTGTCGACGATGAAGGTCCCGCGCACGGCGCAGCCCTTGTCCTCGTCGAAGACGCCGTAGGCGCGCGAGGCGGCGCCGTGCGGCCAGAAGTCGCTCAGCAGCGGGTACTCCAGGCCCTCCTGCTCGGCGAAGACCCGCAGGGTGTGGATGGAGTCGTTGGAGACGGCGAGCAGCTGGGTGTCGTCGTTGACGAACTTCGGCAGGTTGTCGCGCAGCTCGCACAGCTCGCCGGTGCACACGCCGGTGAAGGCGAACGGGTAGAACAGCAGCACCACGTTCTTCTCGCCGCGGAAGTCGGACAGCCGCACGGTGCGGCCGTGGTTGTCCTTCAGCTCGAAGTCGGGTGCCTTGTCGCCGACCTGGATCGCCATCGTCCTGCTTCCCTTCGGTGGGACTGTTCGGGTGGCTCCACCCTACGCAGCGATCACCGCGGGCCTGCGGACGGGCCGACACGAGCCGGCCCGTCCGCCGGGCGCTCCGGGCGTCCGGGGGCGGTTCGGGCCCCCGGGGTCCGGGACTACTTCTTGGACTTCGCGGCCTTGGGCGTCAGCAGCCTGGTGCCGTTCCAGTCCTTGCCGACGCTGACGCTCTTGGTCTGCGCCAGTCCCGCCGTGGTCGCGGCGTCGCCGATGTCGCTGGGCTCGACGTATCCGTCCCGGCCGGTCTTCGGCGTCAGGAGCAGGATCACACCGCCCTCGTCCAGGAAGCCGAGGGTGTCGACCAGCGAGTCCGTCAGGTCGCCGTCCTCTTCACGGAACCACAGCACCACGGCGTCGGCCACGTCGTCGTAGTCCTCGTCGACGAGCTCGCTGCCGATCGCTTCCTCGATGGACTCGCGGAGCTCCTGGTCGACGTCTTCGTCGTAGCCGATCTCCTGGACCACCTGCCCGGGCTGGAAACCCAGCCTGCCGGCCGGGTTGGTCCGCTCCTCCGCGTGGTCCGCGGTCGCGCTCACGGGTTGCCTCCTGATGGTGTTGCGATTGGGTCTTCGGCCTCGCGCGTGCGCGAAGCGTTGGCCGTAGTCCACACGTGCGGGCCGGATCGCGCAAGTACCCGGCGGTTCGGACCGCCGAAACGGTGACGTTCCCGGCTGTGTCGCCGCAACTCCTGACACCGTATCCCGGGCGATGGTGACGTACACCACACCATTGTGTCCGTTTCGCCCGGTCGGCAACCTCCGCCGTCGGGGCCATTGGTCCCCGGCCCGCCCCCTTACCACTCGGTAGAGGTGACTTTGCCTGTTGCGAGGTACACGATGGGGAATGGTTCAGGCACAGGCAGACAACCCGATCGCAAACCAGAAATGTCGCCCTCTGACAGGTAAGGAACAGCGTGGCTTCCGGATCCGATCGAAACCCGATCATCATTGGCGGCCTTCCGAGTCAGGTTCCTGACTTCGATCCCGAGGAGACCCAGGAGTGGCTCGACTCGCTCGACGCGGCGGTCGACGAGCGGGGCCGGGAGCGGGCCCGCCACATCATGCTCCGGCTGATCGAACGCGCCCGGGAGAGGCGCGTGGCCGTGCCGGAGATGCGCAGCACGGACTACGTCAACACCATCCCCACCAAGAGTGAACCGTTCTTCCCGGGCAACGAGGAGATCGAACGCAAGATCCTCAACGCCACCCGCTGGAACGCCGCGGTGATGGTCTCCCGCGCCCAGCGTCCCGGGATCGGCGTGGGCGGCCACATCGCCACCTTCGCCTCCTCCGCCTCGCTCTACGACGTCGGCTTCAACCACTTCTTCCGCGGCAAGGACGACGGCCGCGGCGGCGACCAGGTCTTCTTCCAGGGACACGCCTCACCGGGCATCTACGCCCGCGCGTACCTGCTGGACCGGCTCACCGAGCAGCACCTGGACGGCTTCCGCCAGGAGAAGTCCAAGTCGCCCTACGGCCTGTCCAGTTACCCCCACCCGCGCTCGATGCCGGACTTCTGGGAGTTCCCGACCGTCTCCATGGGCCTCGGCCCGATCGGCGCGATCTTCCAGGCCCGGATGAACCGCTACATGCACGCGCGCGGGATCGCCGACACCTCCGCCTCGCACGTGTGGGCGTTCCTCGGCGACGGCGAGATGGACGAGCCGGAGTCGCTCGGCCAGCTCTCCATCGCCGCCCGCGAGGGCCTGGACAACCTGACCTTCGTGGTCAACTGCAACCTCCAGCGCCTGGACGGCCCGGTGCGCGGCAACGGCAAGATCATCCAGGAGCTGGAGTCGGTCTTCCGCGGCGCCGGCTGGAACGTGATCAAGCTGATCTGGGACCGCTCCTGGGACCCGCTGCTCGCACAGGACCGCGACGGCGTGCTGGTCAACCGGATGAACACCACGCCGGACGGCCAGTTCCAGACCTACGCCACCGAGTCCGGCGCCTACATCCGCGAGCACTTCTTCGGCGACGACCACCGGCTGCGCGCGATGGTCGAGAACATGACCGACCACCAGATCCTGATGCTGGGCCGCGGCGGCCACGACCACCGCAAGATCTACGCGGCCTTCAAGGCGGCCGTGGAGCACGAGGGGCAGCCCACGGTCATCCTGGCCAAGACGGTCAAGGGCTGGACCCTGGGCCCGAACTTCGAGGGCCGCAACGCCACCCACCAGATGAAGAAGCTGACGGTCGAGGACCTCAAGCGCTTCCGGGACCGGCTGCACCTGCCGATCTCCGACAAGGAGCTGGAGTCCGGGCCGCCGCCGTACTACCACCCGGGCCGCGACTCGGAGGAGATCCAGTACATGCACGACCGCCGCAAGGGCTGCGGCGGCTACGTGCCGACCCGGATCGTGCGCGCGAAGCCGCTGCCGCTGCCCGGCGACAAGACGTACGCGACCGTGAAGAAGGGCTCGGGTCAGCAGGCCATCGCCACCACGATGGCCTTCGTCCGGCTCCTGAAGGACCTCATGCGGGACAAGGAGATCGGCAGGCGGTTCGTGCTGATCGCACCGGACGAGTACCGTACGTTCGGCATGGACTCCTTCTTCCCGAGCGCGAAGATCTACAATCCGCTGGGCCAGCAGTACGAGTCCGTCGACCGCGACCTGCTGCTCGCGTACAAGGAGTCGCCGACCGGGCAGATGCTGCACGACGGCATCTCCGAGGCGGGCTGCACGGCCTCCGCGATCGCGGCGGGCTCGGCGTACGCCACGCACGGCGAGCCGCTGATCCCGGTCTACGTCTTCTACTCGATGTTCGGTTTCCAGCGCACCGGCGACCAGTTCTGGCAGATGGCCGACCAGCTCGCGCGCGGCTTCGTCCTCGGGGCGACCGCCGGCCGCACGACCCTGACCGGTGAGGGTCTGCAGCACGCCGACGGCCACTCGCAGCTGCTGGCCTCGACCAACCCGGCGTGCGTGGCCTACGACCCGGCGTACGCGTACGAGATCGCGCACATCGTGCAGGACGGCCTGCGCCGTATGTACGGCGGCGACGAGCGGCATCCGCACGGCGAGGACGTCTTCTACTACCTCACCGTCTACAACGAGCCGATCCAGCAGCCGGCCGAACCGGCGGGCGTGGACGTCGAGGGCATCCTCAAGGGCATCCACCGGGTCTCCGCGGGCCGGGCCGGCGAGATCCCGGCGCAGATCATGGCGTCCGGCGTGGCGGTGCCCTGGGCCCTGAGGGCGCAGAAGATCCTCGCCGAGGACTGGAACGTCAAGGCCGACGTCTGGTCGGCGACGTCCTGGAACGAGCTGCGGCGCGAGGCCGTGGCGTGCGAGGAGCACAATCTGCTGCACCCGGAGGAGGAGCAGCGGGTGCCGTGGGTGACGCGGAAGCTGAGCGGCGCCGAGGGGCCGTTCGTGGCCGTCTCCGACTGGATGCGGTCGGTGCCCGACCAGATCGCCCGCTGGGTGCCGGGGCCGTACCAGTCGCTGGGCGCCGACGGCTTCGGCTTCGCCGACACCCGGGGCGCGGCCAGGCGGTTCTTCCACATCGACACCGAGTCGATCGTGGTGGGCGTGCTGACCGAGCTGGCCCGCGCGGGGAAGGTCGACCGGTCGGTGCTCAAGCAGGCCATCGACCGCTACCGGCTGCTCGACGTGACGGCGGCCGACCCGGGCGCGGCGGGCGGCGACGCGTAGGACGCCGCCCGGACACGCGACCGGTCCCCCGCCCCTCCTCGTGGAGGGGCGGGGGACCGGTCCTGTGCCGTTCCGTACCGCCCGGGGTCAGAACATGCCGTTGCCCCAGGTGGCCGCCCCGGCCAGCCAGATGATGGCCAGGAGCGTGTCGATCGCGCCCAGAACCAGGGCGACCAGGGCCGGGACCGAGCGGTCGGAGCCCGCCCAGCTGCGGCCCATCGCCAGCCATCCGCAGACGACCGCCACCGGGCCCAGGACGATGCCCAGCACGAAGAACCCGGCGATCGCGCAGATGGTTCCGATGATTCCGAGCGTCGCGCGGTCCGGCCCGGTCCGTGACCATGTACGGCTACGTGAGCGGGGGTATCCGCGCGTTCCGTGTCCGAAGCCCGCCATCATCAACTCCCTGAACCCCGGGTCGAGTCGGCGTTCTTCGGGGTTCACCGTGCCGGGTACCCCGGATCCGCGCGCCCATCCCGCCGCCCGGCGCGCCGCCCCCCTCCAGCGGCGCGCCGCGGCGGGTCGTCCGCCGTCCCCTGCGGAGGACTTGACCCACTGTCACCTGTGGCGCGCGCCGAGGGCGAGCGGTCCCGACCCGCGTCACCCTGATGGATGAACCCCGGCCGGGTCGGGCCCGGCCGGGGTTCGCGGCCGGCGGGTCCGTGCGGCCCGCCGGCCCGGAGCGCGTCAGATGTGGCCGACGCCCGCGCCCGCCTCCGCGTTCTCGCCGCGCTTGGTGAGCAGCGCGACCAGGACGGCCACGACCGCGACACCGGCGGCGACGAGGGAGGCGAGGCTCATGCCGGAGATGAACGTGTCGTGCGCGACGGAGGTGATCTTCGCCGCGACCGCCTCGGGCACGCCCTTCGGCACCGGCGCCACGCCGACCTGGACCGCCTCGGAGGCCTGGTGCTCCTGGGCCGCGGTGAGCGGCGGGAGTCCGGCGTCCTTCCAGTTGCCGGCCAGGTCGCTGTCGACCTTGGAGGCCATCACGGCGCCCAGCACGGCCGTGCCGAGGCTGCCGCCGATCTGCATGGCGGCCTGCTGGAGACCGCCCGCCACACCGGAGAGCTCCATCGGCGCGTTGCCGACGATGACCTCGGTGGCGCCGACCATGACGGGGGCGAGGCCGAGGCCCAGCAGGGCGAACCAGAGCGACATGGTGGCGCTGCCCGTGCCCGTGTCGAGCGTGGACATGCCGTACATGGCGAGGGCGGTGACGGCCATGCCGCCGGCCAGCGGGACGCGCGGGCCCAGCTTGGTGATCAGCGCGCCCGCGAGCGGGGAACCGACGATCATCATGCCGGTGAGCGGCAGGAGGTGCAGACCGGCGTCGATCGGGCTCATCCCGTGCACGTTCTGCAGGTAGAAGGTGACGAAGAACAGGCCGCCCATGAAGGCGATGGCCATCAGGACCATCAGGACGACACCCGCGGACAGCGCCACGGAGCGGAACAGTCCGAGCGGGATCAGCGGCTCCCTCACCTTCGTCTCCCAGAAGGCGAAGACGGCGAAGGCCAGCACGGAGGCGCCGATGAACGCCCATGTCTTGCCGTCGCCCCAGCCCCAGGCCGGCGCCTTGATGAGCGCCCACACCAGGCAGAACATCGCGCCGGAGAGCAGCACGATGCCGGGGATGTCGAAGGAGCGCGGAGCGTTCTCCGCGCGGTGGTCGAGGAGCATCAGCGCGCCCAGGACCAGGGCGAGGGCGCCGACGGGCACGTTGATGAAGAACACCGACTGCCAGTTGACGTGCTCGACGAGGACACCGCCGAGGATCGGGCCGCCGGCGGTGGAGGCGCCGATGACCATGCCCCAGATGCCGATGGCCATGTTCAGCTTCTCGGCCGGGAAGGTGGCCCGCAGCAGGCCGAGCGCGGCCGGCATCAGCAGCGCGCCGAACAGGCCCTGGAAGACACGGAACGTCACGACCATGGCGATGCTGTCCGACAGGCCGATGGCCCCGGAGGCGGCGGCGAAGCCGGTCACGCCGATCAGGAAGGTCTGCCGGTGTCCGAACCGGTCGCCGAGCTTGCCCGCGGTGATCAGGGAGACCGCGAGGGCGAGGAAGTAGCCGTTGGTGATCCACTGGACGTCGGCGAAGCTCGCGCCGAGGTCCTTCTGGATGGCCGGGTTGGCGATGGCCACGATGGTGCCGTCGAGGGCCACCATCATGACCCCTACGGCGACGGTGATCAGGGTGAACCACGGGTGGCCGCGCAGCCCCTTGGCCGGCCCGGGCTGCGACGGGTCCGCCGAGGCCCCGCCCCCCTGCCCGGCCTCGTCGATGGTGGTCTGACTAGTCATACATTCGAGGTTAATGTCAGTGACTGACAAACGACAAACCAATTCACAAGTCGGTAACTGACATGTCACTCCCCTATAGGCTGAACTGGGGGAACAGTTCGCGGGGAGTCCGCAGAGGCACGGAGAAGTACATGGAGACGGCGGGGACCGCCGAGGCGGCGGCACGGCCGGCGCCGCGCCCGGGACTGCGTGAACGCAAGAAGCAGCGCACCCGCGGCGCGCTGCTGCGGGCCGCGCTCGAACTCTTCACCACCCAGGGGTACGAACGGACGACGGTCGACGACATCGCGGACGCCGTCGGCGTGTCGCAGCGCACCTTCTTCCGCTACTTCCCCGGCAAGGAGGAGGCGGCCTTCGCCGTGCAGGACATGGTGGAGGCGCACTTCGTGGAGTCGCTGCGGGTGCGCCCGCCCGCGGAGGCCCCGCTGGAAGCGCTGCGCCGGGCGGTGCTGGACGGCTGGGACACGATCAACGACGCCGTCGCGAGCGTCGTGCCCGTGGAGCTGTACCTGCGCATGTTCCGGGTGATCGAGTCGACGCCCGCCCTGCTCGCCGCGCACCTGCGCCGTTCGGTGGAGACGGAGGAGACGATCGCGCGCCTGCTCGCCGAGCGCGAGGGCCTCGACGCGGACACCGACCCCCGGCCGCGACTGGCGGTGGCCGTCTTCGGCGGGGTGATACGGGTGACGGGACGTCAGTGGAGCGCGGGCGAGGACTCCAGCCTGGAGGCGATACGCGCGCTCACGGCCGCGTACCTCGACCAGATCGTCCCGGCGCTGACCGGGAACTGGCGGGCCACGGCCGCTCCGGGCGCGGCGGCCCCCGCGCGGGCCACCGACGGACCCGACGCGAACGCCTGAACGCGGGGACCGACGCCGAGCCCGGCGCGCGTACGAGCACGGACCAAAGGCACCACCCCCGGACCCAACGCCTGCGCCCGAGGACCGACGTTGGGACCGGCGCGCACGTGACGGCACGGACTTCACCGGCACCCCCGGAACGAACCACCGGGCACGGACCACCCCCGGCCCGAGACGCCCCCGGACGCGGACCGTCCCCCGACCCGGCACGACCGCCCGAACACGGACCGCCGAACCGAGCGCGGACCATCGGCTGCCCCGGCGCGGGCACTTGGGCGCGGGCCGTCGGCGGCGGGCGCCCGCACCCCGGCACGCGGCGCCGGACGGTCCGGGAGCGCGGCGCCGAACGGTCCGGCGCCGGATGTGCGACCGGTCACGAACTGCCGTACAGACGGCCGATCTTGAACAAGAGTACGGACTGAGATTCCCGTCACGCGGCTCGAAACGTGATACCCGTCACTCGGTTAACGCGAGACCCTCCCGTTCTCCTAGTGTGTCCTCCCAGTGACTTCCTTCGACACCTCCCCGCCGCTCAACGTCTCGCGCGCGCTGCTCGCGCTGGCCGTGGTCTTCGTGATGCTGGCGACCACCGGCTGGACCGCCAGCCGCGGCCACCGCGGGACCACCGCTCTCCAGGCGTCCCTGTCCGCGTGGCAGCACGGCCGCCTGCACGGGCACCGGCTGCCGGACCCGGAGGCGGCCCCCGCCCGGCTGACCCGCTTCTTCGCCTCACTCGGCGCCCGGGACCGCGACCGCCTCGCCCACCGCTACCCGCTCGCCGTCGGCAACATGAACGGCGCCCCCGTCCGGCTGCGCTACCAGGCCAACCGCATCGCGCTCGGCCAGGCCCGCGCGGTGGAGCTGAAGCGCACGCACGACAGCCGGCTCACCCCGGCCGGGCAGCAGGACGCCGTCCGCCGTATGCACCACTTCGCGGCGCTCATGGGCGACGGCCGCCAGATCCTCGCCTTCGACCCGGAGGGCTCCGGCCGCGTCGCCGAGGTCTTCGGCGACCTGACGAAGGCCGAGCGGGTCTCCGTCCTGGTCCCCGGTGTCGACACCAACCTGTTCACCTTCCGCAAGACCCACCTCCCGTACTCGGCGCCGTACGGCATGGCGAAGTCGCTGTACGCGGCCGAGCGCGCGGTGAGCCCCCGGACCCGCACGGCCGTGATCGCCTGGGCCGACTACACCACCCCGAGCGGGCTCGGCGTGGACGCGGCGACCGCGATGCGCGCCGAGGAGGGCGCCGTGCGGCTGGACAAGGTGCTGCGCGGGCTGCCCGGCGACGCGCCCGTCGCCCTGTTCTGCCACAGCTACGGCTCGGTGCTGTGCGGCGTCGCGGCGCGCTCGCTGCCGGCCCGGGTCTCCGACATCGCGGTCGCCGCGAGCCCGGGCATGCGCGCCCGGAGCGCCTCCGGGCTGCGCACCTCCGCCCGGGTGTGGGCGATGCGGGACGCCACCGACTGGATCCGGGACGTCCCGTACCTGGAGCTGGGCGGCCTCGGCCACGGCGCCGACCCGGTCTCCACGGCGTTCGGGGCGCGGGTGCTGTCGGCGCGGGACGCCAGGGGGCACGCCGGTTACTTCGAGCCGGGCACCGACAGCCTCACCAACCTCGCCGAGGTCGGCGTCGGCGCCTACGCGTCGGTCCAGTGCGCCCATGACAACGACGGGTGCCGGGCGGATCTGCCCGGCACGACGACGGCTGGACGCGCGTAGAGACAGCAGGAAGTGCGGTCCGCGCGGGGAGGGACGAAGGAGCTCGTGCCGCCTACGATGAGCCGCATGGGTGACGTACTGACCGGATTTCATGCTGCCTGGGAGTTCGAGTCCGATTCCGTGCTCATCCGATACGAACGGGGGATACGGACACCCAAGCTCTTCCAGGCGCTGGGCGAGCGCCGCGTTCCGCTGGCCGCTCTCGCCGACGTGACGCTCGCTCCCGGCCGGCGCGGGACCGTGGTCCTGCGGATCGAGCCCCGGCCCGGCGCCGACCCGCTGATGGACGCCGCCGACGGGCAGCTCAAGGAGGG
This sequence comes from Streptomyces sp. NPDC015220, assembly GCF_043079345.1. Lineage (NCBI taxonomy): Bacteria > Bacillati > Actinomycetota > Actinomycetes > Kitasatosporales > Streptomycetaceae > Streptomyces > Streptomyces sp. NPDC015220. The sequence goes on from NZ_JBIBUK010000001.1 coordinate 557,038, forward strand.
CAGCGACCCCTACCGGCTGGTGCTGCCCGCCGAACGGGAGACCCTCGCCGAGTACTACGCCGACGAACTGCGCGACCGCCTGACCGGGACCGGCCCGGCCGACCGCCATCTGGTGGCCGCGCCCGAGGTCCCGCTCCGGTTCAAGGCCTACGACGGCAAGGCGTCCTTCGACGGCGCCGCGGTGCGGTTCCGCTGGTCGTGGACCGGGGCGTCGTCGGCCAAGTGGAAGGCCGGCGACCAGAGCTTCCCGGTCGACGCCCTGGGCGGAGTGGAGTGGCGCTCACCGGAGGTGTTCGAGGGGCACCTGCGGCTGCTGCGGCGGGACGCGTGCGGCGCGCCGCAGCAGACGCAGGTGCCCCCGCAGCCGGACCAGGACCCGGCCGCGGTCGTCTTCGGGCTCGGGTACGGGCCGGTCCACGAGTCCCTGCCGTTCGCGGCGGCGGTGCTGGCCGCGGTGCGGGCGGCCGCGCCCGCGCCGGCCCTCTCCGTCCCGGCGGCGCGCCGCGATCCCGCCGACATCGCGGACCGCATCCGCCACCTCGGCGAACTGCACCAGGCGGGACTGGTGACCGACGACGAGTTCTCGGTGAAGAAGGCGGAACTGCTCGCGGAGCTGTAGGCCCGGGCCGCCCGCCGCTACTCCCGTCCGGCCGAGGTGAACGTCATGTCCTGGTACCTGCTCCCGGCCACCCGCCCGGCGATCGGCTCCAGCAGCGCCAGCTCCTCCCGCGTCAGGACGATCCTCGTCGCCGCGACGTTCTCCTCCACGCGGCCGGGCCTGCGAGTCCCGGGGATCTGCACGACCGGCAGACCGTGCACGGCGGACCGCTGCTGCACCCAGGCCAGCGCGATCTGGGCGAGCGAGGCGCCGTGCGCCTCCGCGACGGCCCGGACCGGCTCCAGCAGGGCCGCGTTGGCGGCGGCGTTGTCGCCGGTGAAGCGGGGCATCGTACGGCGGAAGTCGTCGTCGGTCAGGTCCTTCTCGGCCTGGACGAAGCCGCCGGTGAGGAAGCCCCGGCCGAGCGGCGAGTACGGCACCAGCGCCACCCCCAGCTCACGGGCGGCCGGCACCACCTTCGCCTCGATGTCCCGGCTGAACAGGGACCACTCCGACTGGACGGCGGCGATCGGGTGCACGTCCTGGGCCGCCCTCAGCTCGTCGCCGGTGACCTCGCTCAGCCCCAGGTGCTTGACCTTGCCCTCGCGCACCAGCTCGGCCATGGTCCCGACGCTCTCCTCCAGGGGGACGCCCACATCGCGCCGGTGCATGTAGTACAGGTCGATCACATCGACGTCCAGGCGCTTCAGACTCGCCTCGACGGCCTGCCGGATGTACGGCGCGTCGTTGCGGATGACGCGCCTGGTCGGCTCGTCGGGCGGGATCGACAGCGCGAACTTCGTGGCGATCACGACCTCGTCCCGGTGCGCCTTGAAGAACGGGGCGAGGAACCTCTCGTTCTCGCCCGCGCCGTACGCGTCCGCCGTGTCGTACAGCGTCACGCCCAGCTCCAGGGCCCGCTCCAGGGTGGCGCGGGAGGTCTCGGCGTCACTGGGGCCGTAGGCGAAGCTCATGCCCATGCAGCCGAGGCCCTGGACCCCGACCTCCGGTCCGTGCGTGCCGAGCCGCACCGTCGCGATCCTGCTGTCGGTCATCGGGTCGTCTCCCTCTCCGTCTCGTGGTGGCGTCCGGCGTCCGCGTAGAAACCGATCTTGTGGTTCAGCACCGCGAGGGTGTCCTGGAGCTCGGTGAGGCGGGCCAGCACGTCCCGGCGGGTCGCCACCAGCAGCTCGTACCGCTCGCCGTAGGTGCTCTCGCCCCCGCGCACCAGCTCCGCGTACCTCACCATGTCGGCGACCGGCATGCCGGTCAGCCGGAGCTTGCCGACGAGGTCGAGCCAGTCCAGGTCGCCGTTGGTGTAGCGGCGCTGGCCGGTGTGCGAGCGGTCGACGTGCGCCATCAGCCCGATCCGCTCGTACCAGCGCAGGGTGTGGGCCGTCAGCCCGGTGAAGGCGACCACCTCGCTGATCGTGTACCGGTCCTGCCCGTCCGGACGCGGATGCCGCCGGGGCCCGGCGGCGCAGGTGCGAACGGGGGCGGCGCTGTCCTCGGTCTCCTCGATGGCCACGGCCGTGGTCTGCATCACCGTCATGCCCTTCACGCTATGGGGTTGGAGTGCACTCCAGGCAAGCGGAATCCGGCAAGGCGACAAAATCGCGCGACGCCTGCCAGGCTCGCTGACTAGCGTGCGGGGCATGAGTCCCGTACGACGTGCCGAGCCCGCCGACGCCGGGGAAGTGCTGCGGCTGCGCCAGGTGATGATCGACTCGATGGCCGGAGCGGACACCTCCACCGACTGGCACACGCGTTCCCTGCCCGCCCTGCGGGCCAGACTCGCCGAACCGGACGGCGACTTCGCGGCGTTCGTCGTTGACCACCCGGAGCGGCCGGGGGCGCTGGCCACGCTGGTGGCGGGCACGGTCGACTACCGCATCGGACGGGCCCGCAACCCGCTCGGCGCGGTCGGCTACGTCTTCAGCGTCGCCACCGATCCGGACGCCCGCCGACGCGGGTACGCGCGCGCGTGCGTGGACGCGCTGCTGGAGTGGTTCCGCGAGCGGGGCGTCGACCGGGTCCAGCTCACCACGTCCGCCGAGGGAGCGCCGCTGTACTCCTCGCTCGGCTTCCGGCCCAAGCCCGACCCGTTGCTGGAGCTGTGGCTGTAGCGCCCGGCCCGTCCGGCGGACCGGGCCGCGGAAGGGACGGCGGCGACCGGCCCGCGCCGGGCAGGCCGTAGGCTCGACATCATGTCGTTGAACAGCCTGGCGTCGATCGAGAACTGGCCGGTCCCCACCGCGGCGGCGGGCGTCGTCCGCGCCGACGGCACGGTCGTCGGCACCCACGGCCCGACCGGGCAGCGCTTCGCGCTGGCCTCGGTCACCAAGCCGCTGGCGGCCTACGCGGTGCTCGTCGCGTACGAGGAGGGCGCGATCGAACTGGACGAGCCGGCCGGCCCGCCCGGCGCGACCGTCCGCCACCTGCTCGCCCACACGTCGGGCCTGGCCTTCGACGAGCACCGGGTGACGGCACCGCCCGGTGAGCGGCGGCTGTACTCCAACGCCGGTTTCGAACAGCTCGGCGACCACGTGGCGAAGGCGACGGACATCCCGTTCGCGGAGTACCTGCGCCAGGCGGTGCTGGAGCCGCTGGGCATGGACCGGACATCGCTGGACGGCTCCCCGGCCAAGGACGGCGTCTCCACGGTCGACGATCTGCTCCGCTTCGCCGCCGAACTCCAGGCCCCGCGCCTGCTGGACCCGCGCACGGTCGCCGAGGCGATGACCGTCCAGTACCCGGGCACCAAGGGCGTCCTGCCGGGCTACGGTCACCAGAACCCCAACGACTGGGGGCTCGGCTTCGAGATCCGCGACTCCAAGTCCCCGCACTGGACGGGTTCCTCGTCCTCCCCCCGCACCTTCGGCCACTTCGGCCAGTCCGGCACGTTCCTGTGGACCGACCCGGACGCCGGCGCGGCCTGCGTCGCGCTGACCGACCGCGCCTTCGGCCCGTGGGCGATCGAGGCCTGGCCGCCGTTCACCGACGGGGTGCTGGCGGAGCTGCGCTAGGGCCTGCCGTCCGCACGTCCCCGTCCGCCCCTCGGGCGACGACGGGAACGTGCGGGCCCCAGGAGACCCGGGGCCGCTCGCTCGGACCGGGCCGGCAGAGGCCGGGCGGGCCGGGCGGGCCGGTCATCCCGCCGCCATCTCCCACACGATCAGCTCCGCGTCCGTCGCCGCCACCGCTTCCAGTCCCTCGGCGTCCGTGACCCGCGCCGCGTCCCCCGCCGCCATCTCCCGTCCGCCGAGGCGCACTTCACCGCGTACGACATGGACGTACACGTACGCCGCCGCCGGGAGCGCCGTCCGCCCGCCCGGCCCGAGCCGGCGCACATGGAGGGTGGCGCCGGCCCTCGGGACGGCGTACGGGGCGGAGTCGGCGAGGGCGCGTACGACCTCGTAGCGGGGCGCGCCGCCGGGCTCCCGGGGCGCCAGCCACATCTGGACGAAGACCAGCGGGACGTCGGCGTCGTTGCGCTCGACGTGGCGCACGCCGGCCGCCGCGCTCAGGTGCTGCACGTCGCCGGGGCGGACCACGCTCTCGTGGCCCGCGGAGTCGCGGTGGGTGAGCTCGCCCTCGACCACCCACGTGACGATCTCGGTGTGGCTGTGCGGGTGCTCGTCGAAGCCGGCGCCGGGAGCCAGGCGCTCCTCGTTGCAGGCGATCAGCGCGCCGAAACGGAGGTTGTCGGGGTCGTAGTGCGGGCCGAAGGAGAAGGCGTGCCGGGTGTCGATCCCGGCCGCGCTCTCGCCGCCTCGGTAGCGCTCCGCCGCGCGCCGTACGTCCATCGTCACGGGAACCACCGTAGCCCCGGGCCGAAAGCCGGCCGAGCGGCCCCCGCGCGACCCGCACCGGTCCCGGCGAGCGCGCCTGTGAGCAGCCCCCGCCAGGACCCTCCGCGAACGCCCGTGCGGCTCGTCCCGGACCGGGTCGCGCCCACCCGGGGCAGCCCGTCTCCGGCGCGGCCCCGCTTCCGCCGCCGGCCCCCGGACGGTCCAGTCCGACCCGGCGGCACGCACGTGCGTCCGGATAAGGCAGTCTTGTCCCCGTGCCCGAACCCGAATCCCGTCACGCCGAAGCCGCAGCGCGCCCCGTCCATCCGCACACCGCGACGCTGAGACGGCTGGAGAAGTCCTCCGGGTCGCTCGCCGCCCAGGCCATCGCGCGGATGGACGAGACGCTTCCGTGGTACCGGGCCATGCCCCCGGAGAACCGTTCCTGGATCGGACTGGTCGCCCAGGCGGGCATCGCCGCCTTCACCGAGTGGTTCCGGCGCCCGGACGCGCCGCAGGCGATCTCCACCGATGTGTTCGGCACCGCTCCCCGCGAGCTGACGCGGGCGATCACCCTGCGGCAGACCGTGGAGATGGTGCGCACCACGATCGAGGTCATGGAGTCCGCCATCGACGAGGTGGCGGCGCCGGGGGACGAGTCCGTGCTGCGCGAGGCGCTGCTGGTGTACGCCCGGGAGATCGCGTTCGCCACCGCCCAGGTCTACGCCCAGGCCGCCGAGGCACGCGGTGCCTGGGACGCCCGGCTGGAGTCGCTGGTCGTCAACGCGGTCCTGTCCGGCGAGGCGGACGAGGGCGCCGTGTCGCGGGCCGCCGCCCTGGGCTGGAACTCCCCCGACCATGTGTGCGTGGTGCTCGGAACCGCGCCCGACGGCGACTCCGAGCTGACCGTGGAGGCCATCCGGCGGGCCGCCCGCCATGCCAAGCTCCAGGTGCTCACCGGGGTGCTCGGGGACCGGCTGGTGGTGATCGCCGGCGGCAACGACAACCCGCTGGCCGTCGCCAAGTCGCTGATCGGGCCGTACGCGGCGGGCCCGGTGGTGGCCGGGCCGATCGTGCCCGACCTGCTGGCCGCGACCCGGTCCGCGCAGGCCGCCGCGGCGGGGCTGAAGGCGTGCTCCGCCTGGCAGGACGCCCCCCGCCCGGTGCTGGCGGACGATCTGCTGCCGGAGCGCGCCATCGCGGGCGACCCGGGCGCGCGGGAGCAGTTGGTAGAGGAGATCTACAGACCGCTCGAGGAGGCCGGGTCCGCGCTCCTGGAAACGTTGAGTGTTTATCTTGAACAGGCGAGCAGTCTGGAAGGCGCGGCCCGAATGCTCTTCGTTCACCCGAACACCGTGCGCTACCGGCTCCGACGTGTGACTGACGTCACCGGTTGGTCGCCGTCCGATGTACGATCCGCGTTCACGCTGCGGATCGCACTGATCCTGGGGCGTCTGGCCGACGGAGATCCTCAGGCCTAGCGTTTTGTCGGGGTCCCACAAAACCCCTTCGTGTTCTTCGTCCTTGTCCTCACGGGCGGCCGTGGCCGTCCCCAAGAGAGAGTGTGAGAGTGCTCGTACTCGTCGCTCCCGGCCAGGGCGCCCAGACGCCCGGCTTCCTGACCCCCTGGCTCGAACTGCCCGGGGCCGCCGACCGTGTGACCGCCTGGTCGGACGCCATCGGCCTCGACCTCGTCCACTACGGGACGCAGGCCGACGCGGACGCGATCCGCGACACCGCCGTGGCCCAGCCGCTGCTGGTGGCCGCCGGAATCCTGTCGGCCGCGGCACTCGGTGACGTGGCACCGGATGCCGTCGCGGGCCACAGCGTCGGCGAGATCACCGCGGCCGCCTTCGCGGGCGTGCTCGGTGACACCGCCGCGCTGACCCTGGTGCGCAAGCGCGGCGTGGCGATGGCCGAGGCCGCCGCGATCACCGAGACGGGCATGTCGGCGCTGCTCGGCGGCGACCCGGAGGTGTCCGTCGCGCACCTGGAGAAGCTCGGTCTGACCCCGGCGAACGTCAACGGCGCGGGGCAGATCGTGGCCGCCGGCACCATGGAGCAGCTCGCCGCGCTGAACGAGGACAAGCCCGAGGGCGTACGCAAGGTCGTGCCGCTGAAGGTGGCCGGCGCCTTCCACACCCGCCACATGGCACCCGCGGTCGACCGGCTGGCCGAGGCCGCCAAGGCGCTCGCGCCCGCCGACCCGAAGGTCGTCTACGTCTCCAACAAGGACGGCCGGACCGTCGCGAGCGGCGCCGAGATCGTCGAGCGGCTGGTCGGCCAGGTCGCCAACCCGGTCCGCTGGGACCTGTGCATGGAGACCTTCAAGGAGCTCGGCGTCACCGCCCTGGTCGAGGTGTGCCCCGGCGGCACGCTGACCGGTCTCGCCAAGCGGGCGCTGCCCGGCGTGAAGACGCTCGCGCTGAAGACCCCCGACGACCTCGAAGCGGCCCGCGACCTCATCGCCGAGCACGCGAACGCCTGACGCCCCGAAGGAGCCGATCGAACATGTCGAAGATCAAGCCCAGCAAGGGCGCCCCGTACGCACGCATCCTCGGTGTGGGCGGCTACCGCCCCACGCGGGTGGTGCCCAACGAGGTGATCCTCGAGAAGATCGACTCGTCCGACGAGTGGATCCGTTCGCGCTCCGGCATCGAGACCCGCCACTGGGCGTCGCCGGAGGAGACCGTCGCGGTGATGTCCGTCGAGGCGGCCGGCAAGGCGATCGCCGACGCCGGGATCGACGCGGAGCGGATCGGCGCCGTGGTCGTCTCCACCGTCTCGCACTTCAGCCAGACCCCGGCCGTGGCCACCGAGATCGCCGACAAGCTGGGCACCGACAAGGCGGCCGCCTTCGACATCTCGGCGGGCTGCGCCGGCTTCGGCTACGGCCTCACCCTCGCCAAGGGCATGGTGGTGGAGGGTTCCGCCGAGTACGTGCTCGTCATCGGCGTGGAGCGGCTGAGCGACCTGACCGACCTGGAGGACCGGGCCACGGCCTTCCTGTTCGGCGACGGCGCCGGCGCGGTCGTGGTCGGCCCCTCGAAGGAGCCGGCGATCGGCCCGACCGTGTGGGGCTCGGAGGGCGACAAGTCCGAGACGATCAAGCAGACCGTGTCCTGGGACCGCTTCAGGATCGGTGACGTGTCCGAACTGCCCCTGGACAGCGAGGGCAACGTCAAGTTCCCTGCGATCACCCAGGAGGGCCAGGCGGTGTTCCGCTGGGCCGTGTTCGAGATGGCGAAGGTCGCCCAGCAGGCGCTGGACGCGGCCGGGATCAGCCCGGACGACCTGGACGTCTTCATCCCGCACCAGGCCAATGTGCGGATCATCGACTCGATGGTGAAGACCCTGAAACTGCCGGAGCACGTCACGGTCGCCCGTGACATCCGCACCACCGGCAACACCTCGGCCGCCTCGATCCCGCTCGCGATGGAGCGGCTCCTGGCGACCGGCGAGGCGAAGAGCGGCGACACCGCACTCGTCATCGGCTTCGGGGCGGGTCTCGTCTACGCCGCTACGGTCGTTACCCTCCCCTAGGCACTCCGTGCCGGATCACGCGTCCGGTGCGGGAAACACTGCCACACCCTCTGGAACATCTACGAAGGAGCGCCGACATGGCCGCCACTCAGGAAGAGATCGTCGCCGGTCTCGCCGAGATCGTGAACGAGATCGCCGGGATCCCCACCGAGGACGTCCAGCTGGACAAGTCCTTCACCGACGACCTGGACGTCGACTCGCTGTCCATGGTCGAGGTCGTCGTCGCCGCCGAGGAGCGCTTCGACGTCAAGATCCCCGACGAGGACGTCAAGAACCTCAAGACGGTCGGCGACGCGACCGACTACATCCTCAAGCACCAGGCCTGATCCACCGATCACCGCCTTGGGCTGACTGCCCCGCCACCCGGCGGTGGCGCCGTACGAATCCTCGCATCCGTTGGAGAAAGAATTCCCGTGAGCTCGACCAATCGCACCGTGGTCGTCACCGGTATCGGCGCAACCACACCGCTGGGTGGCGACGTAGCCTCCACCTGGGAGGCCCTGGTGGCCGGCAAGTCCGGCGTCAAGCCGCTGACCCAGGAGTGGGCGGCCGAGCAGGCCGTCCGTATCGCGGCCCCGGTCGCCGTTGAGCCGACCGAGACCATCCCGCGGCCGCAGGCCCGCCGGCTGGACCGCTCGGCGCAGTTCGCGCTGATCGCCGCTCAGGAGGCGTGGGCCGACGCCGGCTTCACCGGCAAGGCGGGCGAGACCGGGACCTCCGCCGACGCGGCGGACACCGTCGACCCCGACCGGCTCGGTGCGGTCATCGCCTCCGGCATCGGCGGCGTGACCACCCTGCTCGACCAGTACGACGTGCTGAAGGAGAAGGGCGTCCGCCGCGTCTCCCCGCACACCGTGCCGATGCTGATGCCGAACGGCCCCTCGGCCAACGTGGGCCTGCTCGTGGGCGCCCGCGCGGGCGTGCACACGCCGGTCTCCGCCTGTGCGTCGGGCGCCGAGGCCATCGGCTACGGCATCGAGATGATCCGCACCGGCCGCGCCGACGTGGTCGTCGCGGGCGGCACGGAGGCGGCGATCCACCCGCTGCCGATCGCCGCGTTCGGCAACATGATGGCGATGTCCAAGAACAACGAGAACCCGCAGGGCGCCTCGCGTCCCTACGACGTCGACCGGGACGGCTTCGTCCTCGGCGAGGGCGCCGGTGTGCTCGTGCTGGAGTCCGCCGAGCACGCCGCCAAGCGCGGTGCCCGCGTCTACGCGGAGGCGGTCGGCCAGGGCATCTCCGCCGACGGCCACGACATCGTGCAGCCGGAGCCGGAGGGCCGCGGCATCTCGCACGCCCTGCTGAACCTGCTGGACCGCACCGACCTGGACCCGGCCGAGATCGTGCACGTCAACGCGCACGCCACCTCCACGCCGGCCGGTGACATCGCCGAGCTGAAGGCGCTGCGCAAGGTGTTCGGCGACGACGCCGACCACATGGCGGTCTCCGCGACCAAGTCGATGACCGGTCACCTGCTCGGCGGCGCGGGCGGCGTGGAGTCGGTGGCGACCGTGCTGGCCCTCTACCACCGGGTCGCGCCGCCGACCATCAACGTCGAGAACATCGACCCCGAGGCCGAGGCGAACGCCGACGTGGTCCGCGGCGAGGCCCGCAAGCTGCCCGTCGAGGGCCGCATCGCCGCGCTGAACGACTCGTTCGGCTTCGGCGGCCACAACGTCGTGCTGGCGTTCCGGACGGTCTGAGAACCCCCGTCACGCACCTGAAAGGGCTCCCACCGGTCGGTGGGGGCCCTTCGTCTTCGCGGAACCTCGCCGCGCGGTCCTCGGGGCGTGCGGGAGCCGGCACCGCGGCGGTCGGTGTGCGCGGGAGCCATCGCGTGGCGGGCCGTCGGCGGGCACGGCGGCCCCGGCGCACCGGCGTACCCGGTGGCCTTCGTGTCCGTGCGGGGCGGGGCCGTGCCGGCCGGCGGTCAGACGACCTGGTGCAGCCAGCGCACCGGGGCGCCCTCACCGGCGTACCGGAAGGGCTCCAGCTCGTCGTCCCAGGGTTTGCCCAGGAGCTTGGCGACCTCCGCCTCCAGGTCCGTCTCGCCGCCCTGGGAGCGGGTGAGCGCCGCGCGCAGCCGGTCCTCGGGGATGAGGATGTCACCGTGGATGCCGGTGACGGCGTGGAAGATGCCGAGGTCCGGGGTGCAGCTGTAGCGCTCGCCCTCCGCGGTGGCGCACGGCTCCGCGGTCACCTCGAAGCGCAGCAGGTGCCAGCCGCGCAGCGCCGAGGCGAGTTTGGAGCCGGTGCCCGCCTCGCCCTGCCAGGAGAACTCCGAACGCCAGGTTCCGGGCGCGGCGGGCTGCCGGATCCAGTCCAGGCTGACACGCGTGCCGAGGACCCCGGCGACGGCCCACTCGACGTGCGGGCACAGCGCGCGCGGCGCGGAGTGCACGTACAGAACTCCACGTGTCGTCACCGGGACCTCCGGACAGGGCGGGACAGGATGCGGTCGGGCGGGCAGTGGCGCGACGGCCACGTTGATGGCGAGGCTACCGTGCGACGGGGCAAGGAGTGTGACGTACCGTCGGTCCCGGTGCCAGGAAACCCCCGCCATTCACCCATGGGGACGCTTGTGCGGGTGTGCGCCGTCACATCGAGCGGGAACGGGAACCCCCACGCGTTCTCATGGAGGGGACCGGATCAGCGCCCGACGACCGAGGGGAACTCCAGGGGATGCGGAAGCGAAGCCACCCCATGCGGGCAGCGCACGCCGTGGTGGCGGCGGCGGTGCTGGCCACCGCGGGCTGCGACAGCGCCGACGGGGGCACCTTCGGCCGGGGCGACACCGGGGCGCGCGCGACCCGGCCGTCCGCCTCGCCGACCCCGGTGTGGGACACCGCGCCGGACTCGATCGCCGCGGTGGGCGACTCCATCACCCGCGGCTTCGACGCGTGCGCGGTGCTGTCGGACTGCCCGGAGGTGTCCTGGGCGACGGGCAGCGACGCCTCGGTCAACAGCCTGGCCGTGCGGCTGCTCGGGGTGACCGGCGCGGCGCAGCACAGTTGGAACCACGCGGTGACCGGTGCCCGGATGAGCGATCTGAACGGCCAGGTCGGCCAGGCGGTGCTGAACAAGCCGCAGTTGGTGACGGTGATGGTCGGGGCCAACGACGCCTGCCGCGCCTCCACGGACGAGATGACGTCCGTCGCGGACTTCCGCGGCCAGTTCCAGGACGCCATGAACACCCTGCGTCAGGCGCTGCCGAAGACCGAGGTGTACGTCTCCAGCGTGCCGAACCTGAAGCGGCTGTGGTCCGAGGGGCGTACGAACCCGCTCGGCAAGCAGATCTGGAAGCTGGGCATCTGCCCGTCGATGCTGGGCGACGCGGAGGCGCTGGACGGGACGGCGACCCGGCGGCGCGACGCCGTGCAGGACCGGGTGGTGGCGTACAACAAGGCGCTGGCGGAGGTCTGCGCCAAGGACCGCCGTTGCCGCTTCGACCACGAGGCGGTCTTCGACTACCGCTTCGGCACGGAGCAGCTCAGCCACTGGGACTGGTTCCACCCGAGCCGTGACGGCCAGGCCCGCCTCGCGGAGATCGCCTACCGGGCCGTCACCGCCAAGAACCCGTGACCTAGGGTTCCGGGCATGAGCGAAAATTTCGGCAGACTTTCCGACGGAACACCGGTGCACCGTTGGACGCTGGAGCGGGCCGGGGTGCGGGTGCGGGTGCTGTCGTACGGCGGGATCGTGCAGTCGGTCGAGGTGCCGGACCGCGACGGGCGCACCGCCGACGTGGTGCTCGGCTTCCCCGGCCTGGACGGCTACCTGGCCCATCCCGAGCCGTTCCTCGGCGCCCTGGTCGGCCGGTACGCCAACCGGATCGGCGGCGCCCGGTTCCCGCTGGACGGGCGGACGTACGCGCTGGCGCCCAACGACGGCCCCAACTCGCTGCACGGCGGCGAGAGAGGCTTCGACAAGCGGGTGTGGGAGGTGACCGAGGTCGAGCACGGGGTGCGCCTGGCCCGGGTCTCCCCGCACGGCGAGGAGGGCTTCCCCGGCCGGCTGGAGGTCTCGGCCACCTACACGCTGGACGCCTCGGGCGCCCTGCGCATCGCCTACCAGGCGGTCACCAACGCGCCGACGGTGGTCAATCCGACCAACCACGCGTACTGGAACCTCGGCGGGGCCGGCTCCGGCGCGGCGGGCGGTCACGAACTGCGGCTCGCCGCCTCCCGCCGCACCCCGGTCGGCGCCGGTCTGATCCCGACCGGCGTGCTGGCGGAGGTCGCCGGGACCCGCTTCGACTTCCGCCACCCGCGCCAGGTGGGCTCCGGCTACGACGACAACTTCGTCCTCGACAAGGGCGTCACCCCGGCGGCCGAGGAGGTCGCCGAGCTGTACGACCCGGCGTCCGGCCGCGTCCTGACGGTCTCGACGACCGAGCCGGGCCTCCAGCTCTACACCGCCGACCACCTCTCCGGCCCGTTCGCCCCGGGCGCCGGGATCGCCCTGGAGACCCAGCACTTCCCGGACTCCCCCAACCGCCCGGAGTTCCCGAGCACCGAACTGCGGCCCGGCGAGGTGTTCCGCTCGGAGACGGTGTACGGCTTCTCGGTGCGGTAGCGGCCGGCCGGGCGTCCACCGCACCGGGCGTTCCCGCGGCCCGTACCCGCGGCGCGCGCCGGGCGCCGGCCGCCCAGGACACGGGTGTCACTCATGTCGCCGGGCCCTCCCGCCGCGCGTCCGCCCGGCCGCCGTGCCGAGCAGGGCCGCCGCGTCCGCGCGGTTCAGCGGCGCCGTGCCGCCGGTGATCACCGGCCGTTGACCGCTCGCCTCGCGCCCGCTCCCCCGGACGTCTCCCCGTGGCGGGCTGCCGGGCCGTCCGGGCGTCCGCGGGCCGGGGGTCCGCCGGATGGCCGGTGGCGCCACGAGCCCCGGTCCGGGGGTCAGGTTCTCGGACCGGGGCCGCCGGCGGGAGACTCGTCCCCGATCAGACGGTAATCGCCGAAGGGGCGCGGTGCCCGGTGATCGGCAGCCCGGCCGCAACCTCGTACGAACCCTTCACAATCAGGCGGGTACCGCCGACCCGCCCGGTTCCTCCGCGCCGTCGGCCTCCCCCGGCTCGCCGGTCTCCTCGCCGAGCAGGTCGCGGGCGAGCAGGGTGGCGCCCGCGACCGCGCCCGGCATCAGGAACACGGCGACGAACGGCAGCAGGAAGGCCAGCCCGAGCGGGGTGCCGAAGCCCCAGACCAGCAGCTTGCGCGAACGCAGCAGGGCGAGACGGGCGCGCAGGTCCACGTCCCGGCGCTGGAGGGCGACGGCGGCCAGTTCCTCGGTGAGGAAGAAGCCGGTGACGAAGAAGCCGATCACCGGGACCACCGTCTGGCCGACGAAGGGCAGGAAGCCGAGGGCGAAGAGCAGCACGCCCCACAGCGCGGCCCGCACCACGATGCGCAGCCCGTCGCGGGCGGAGATCCACAGCTCGCGCCAGAGCGGCAGCCCGGACTCGGGCGCGGTGCCGTCCGGGGAGACGTCGCGGTCGACCTGTTCGGAGAGGTTGTCGTAGAAGGGCTGGCCGATCAGCAGGGTGGCCGCGGTGAAGGTGACCACGGCGAGGAGCAGCCCGAGGGCGAACAGCACGGCGGTGAGGAAGCCGCGGAAGAGGCCGAGCCAGGGACTCGGCCAGCCGTCGGCGAAGGGAGTGGCCCAGGCGACGGCGTCCTCGCCCCACAGGGCGAGCGCGACGAGCGCGGCGGCGTACAGGACCAGGGTGATCAGTCCGGGGAGCAGACCGAAGCCGTACGACCTGCCGTGCCGGGCGACCCAGCGCTGGCCCTTCAGGAGATAACCGAATCCCACCCCAAGATCACGCATGGGCTCACTCTATCGAGGGACGCCCGGGGGCCTCCCGGGCGATTCCCCGCCGGGCCCGGCCCGTCGTCCGCGCCCGGCGGTGGCCGCACCGGGAGTGCGGCCTCCTTGCCGGGCGGCGTCCGGTTCAGGCCAGCGTGACCGTGATGTTGCCCCGGGTGGCCTTCGAGTACGGGCACACCTGGTGGGCCTTCTCGACCAGGCTCCGCGCGGTGGCCGCGTCCACGTTCGGGATGTCGGCGGAGATCTCGACGATGATGCCGAAGCCGTCCTCGTTCTTGCCGATGCCGACCTTCGCGGTGACGGTCGAGCCGGAGATGTCGGCGCCCTCCTGGCGGGCGACGACGCCCAGGGCGCCCTGGAAGCAGGCGCTGTAGCCCGCGGCGAACAGCTGCTCGGGGTTGGTGCCGGTGCCGCTGCCGCCCATCTCCTTGGGCGGGTTCACGACGACGTCGATCTTGCCGTCGTCGGTGGCGACCCGGCCGTCGCGGCCGCCCTCGGCGGTGGCGACCGCGGTGTACTTGACGTCGGACTGCTGGATGGGCATGCGGTGCGTTCCTCCTCGTTCCGTCGTGACTCGCGCCCACGATCACAACGGTTTCGGAATAAACTTACCGCATGCCGGAATCCCTGCGGAAGACCGCGCGCCGGTCGGCCTGCCGGCCCGCCGTCGAACGGACCGGCGGACCGAGCGGACGGGCGGACCGAGCGGACGTGCGGACCGGCCGGAGGGCGGCTTGGCGGGCCGGACGCCCGGCCGCCGACGTCCCGGTCCGTCAGAGCTTGACGATCATCTTCCCGGTGTTGTCGCCGCGCAGCACGCCGAGGAAGGCCTCCAAGGTGTTCTCGACGCCCTCGACGACGGTCTCGCGGTACTTCAGCTCGCCCGAGCGCACCCACGGGCCGACCTCCTGGACGAACCGCGGCTGGAGGTCGTAGTGGTCGCCGACGAGGAAGCCCTCGATGCGCCCCCGGGTCTGGATCAGCCGGGCCAGGTTGTTCGGGCCGGGCGCGGGCTCGGTGTTGTTGTAGACCGAGATCATGCCGCAGATCGCGATGCGTCCGCCCCGGTTGAGGGAGCCGATGGCGGCCTGAAGGTGGTCGCCTCCGACGTTGTCGAAGTAGACGTCGACGCCGTCGGGGGCGGCCGCCCGGAGCTGCTCGGCCACCGGGCCGCTCTTGTAGTTGAACGCGGCGTCGAAGCCGTACTCGTCGAGGAGCAGCTTGACCTTCTCGTCGGACCCGGCGGAGCCGATCACGCGCGAGGCGCCCTTGAGCCTGGCGAGCTGCCCGACCTGGCTGCCGACCGCGCCGGCCGCGCCGGACACGAAGACGACGTCGCCCTCCTTGAGGGAGGCGATGCGCAGCAGGCCCGCGTAGGCGGTCAGGCCGGTCATGCCGAGCACCCCGAGGTACGTCGACAGCGGCGCGACCTCGGGGTCGACCTTGACCGCCTGGCCGGCGTCCACGGCTGCGTACTCGCGCCAGCCGCCGGAGTGCAGGACGTGGTCGCCGACGGCGATGCCCTCGGCCTCGGAGGCGACGACCTCGCCGACGGCGCCGCCCAGCATGGGCTTGTTCAGCTCGTACGGAGGAGCGTAGGACTTTGCCTCGCTCATCCGGCCACGCATGTAGGGATCCACCGAGAGGTACTCGTTGCGCACCAGGACCTGGCCCTGGCCCGGCCGCGGGAGCTCGGCCTCCACCAGGGCGAAGTCCTCCGGCTTCGGCCAGCCGACCGGCCGGCTGAGCAGGTGCCATTCACGGCTGACGGCGGGAAGTGCGGGGGTGTCGGACATGGGGGGCGCCTTTCGTCGGTGCGGTGGGGGGATGCTCCGGGGAGCGGATTACTTCACTATCTGAAACAACCATGCGCCTGAATATTTCAGCCTGTCAAGCAACGGGGTACGCTGGACGACATGGCCACTGCACCGAATACCCGCCGCCCCGATGCCCTGACCATGGAGGTCGTCGAGCTCATCGGTGACGTCGTGGCCCGGTTCTACGAGGACTACGAGGAAGCCGCCGGCGAGCACGCGCTGACCGGCGCGCAGGCCCGGCTGCTGAGCCTGCTGTCGCTGGAGCCGCTGCCGATGCGGAAGCTGGCGCAGAAGCTGAAGTGCGAGCCGTCCAACGTGACGGGGATCGTGGACCGGCTGGAGGTGCGGGGGCTGGTGGAGCGGCGACCCGATCCGGCCGACCGCCGGGTGAAACTGGCGGCGGCGACGGAGGAGGGGCGCCGGGTGGCGCGGGAACTGCGGGAGGGACTGCGCTTCGCGCGGGAGCCGCTGGCGGAACTGAGCGACCAGGAGCGACTGGCACTGCGGGACCTGCTGCGCAGGATGCTGGGCTCCGACTGAGCCGCGCCGCGCGGAGGGGCCGGGTCGGGGTCCTCCGCTCGCGGGCCCCGGAGGAGGCGGCCGGCCGGCGCCGACGGCGCGGGGCCCCTGGGCGGCCCCCGAGCGGCGGCTTCCGTCCACGTCGGCCGGCCTCAGGAGCACCACCACAGGAACCGCTCGCACGTGTGCGTCGGCGCCGGCTGCGGTGACGGGTCCGACGGGGCCGGCTGCGACGCCGCGGGGGCCGTCGGCTGCTGGGCCGCCGGGGTCGTGGGAGTCGCCCCCGCGCCCCCGCCCACGGCCGCACCCGCACCCGCACCCGCACCCACGGCGGCACCGGGTGCCGCACTCGGTGCCGCCGACGACGGCGACTGCCGCGCACCGCCGGAGCCGCTCGGCCCCGGCTCAGGCCGGCCGTCCCGCGCGGAGGCGGACGGCGACGCGGAGCCCGAGGACGGCATCGCCGCCGGGCGCGCGCTCGCGGCCCCGCCGGAGGCGTCCGCGGGCGGCCCGGCCGCTTCCGGCACGCCGGGGCTCGCCGTGACGCCGTCGGCCGCCCCGCCGTCGGCCGCCGTCGGTCCCGGGCCGGTGAGGCCGGGCAGGCCCGGCGCGACCGTGCCCAGTTCGGCCAGGCTCAGTCCGCCCGCCGCCAGGACGAGGCCCGTGGTGATCAGGACGGTCCGGCGACGGCGTCTGTGCCGGGCCGCCGCCTTGCGGTCGCGCCGGCTCGCGGCCGTGCCCGCCGCATCCACCGGGTCGTCGCCGGCCGCCCCGCGACCGCGCTCCGGCGCCCGGCGCCGGTCCGCCCGTTCCGCCGGTCGCCCACGGCCCTCACCACCGTCCGGGCCGTCGCGGTCTCGCTCGGCGTCAGCGTCGCCGTCGTCCCGTCGCGCACGCGCGAACTCCTCGCCGTCACTCCCAAGTTCGGGCCCGTAAGGGTCCACCGGGCGCGTGTCGGCCGGAGTGCCGCACCCCGGGCAGACGAGGGCGCCGTTGAGATGCCGTCGGCACGGGTGGCAGTAGTTCATGACGCCGGAAGACTAAGTTCCGGGCAGGCGGCGTTCCCAGTGGCCCATGTGAAGGTTCCGTGGGGGATCGAAAGAGCTGTCGAAGGGCTTGCCGAAACCGTTACCTGTCGGCCCCATTGACACCCCCCGCGCGCCGTCCTTACTGTCACGCCAGCATTTCGAACGCCTGACGAAATTTCGAACAACCCATCTCGAACAGCTACCGCCAGAACCGCAATCTCGAACAGCTGAGGGGCAACCGCCGTGCGCATCACCGGAATCAGCACACACGTGGTCGGGACGCCGTGGCGCAACCTGACCTACGTCCAGGTGCACACCGACGAGGGCATCACGGGAGTCGGCGAGACCCGGATGCTGGGCCACACCGACGCGCTGATCGGCTACCTGCGGGAGGCCGAGGCCAACCACGTCCTCGGATCCGACCCGTTCGCCGTCGAGGACCTGGTCCGCCGGATGAAGTACGGCGACTACGGCCGTGCGGGCGAGATCGTCATGTCCGGCATCGCGCTCGTGGAGATGGCGTGCTGGGACATCAAGGGCAAGGCGCTCGGGGTGCCGGTGTGGCAGTTGCTCGGCGGCAAGGTCACCGACAAGGTCAAGGCGTACGCCAACGGGTGGTACACCACGGAGCGGACCCCGGAGGCGTACCACAAGGCCGCCCAGGGCGTCATGGCGCGCGGGTACCGGGCGCTGAAGATCGACCCGTTCGGCACCGGGCACTTCGAACTCGACCACGAGCAGACCCTGTACGCCGTCTCGCTGATCGAGGCGGTGCGGGACGCCATCGGACCCGACGCCGAGCTGATGCTGGAGATGCACGGCCGCTTCTCCCCCGCCACCGCGGTGCGGCTGGCCAGGGAGATGGCCCCCTTCAAGCCGGCCTGGCTGGAGGAGCCGTGCCCGCCGGAGAACCTGAAAGCGCTGGAGAAGATCGCCGCCAAGGTGGACGTCCCGGTCGCCACCGGTGAGCGCATCCACGACCGGATCGAGTTCCGCGAGCTCTTCGAGAGCCAGGCCGTCGACATCGTCCAGCCGGACGTCGGCCACATCGGCGGCATCTGGGAGACCCGGAAGCTCGCCGCGACCGCCGAGACCCACTACATGCTGGTGGCCCCGCACAACGTCGGCGGGTCCGTCCTGACCGCCGCGTCCCTCCAGGTCGGCTTCACCTCCCCCAACTTCAAGATCCTCGAGCACTTCAACGACTTCGCGGACGCGGAGATCAAGAAGGTGGTCAAGGGCGCTCCCCAGGTGGATCCGGAGGACGGCTGCTTCCACCTCTCCGACGCGCCCGGTCTCGGCGTGGAGCTGGACGTCGACGCGGCGGCCGAGTTCCCGCAGCAGCAGGCCCGGTTCGACCTGTGGGCCGAGGGCTGGGAGACGCGCAGGCCGAAGGGCGCCCGGTGAGCACCGCCGTCGTCGTCGAGGCGCCGGGCGCGCACCGCCTCGTGGCGCACACGCCCCGCGAGCCGGGTCCCGGCGAGGCGCTGGTCGACGTGCACGCCGTGGGCCTCTGCGGCAGTGACCGCGAGCTGTACCAGGGCACCCGGCCCGAGGGGTACGTCCGTTACCCGCTCACCCCGGGCCACGAGTGGTCCGGCACGGTACGGGCGATCGGCGCCGGGGTGCACGAGCACCTGGTGGGCCGCAAGGTGGTCGGCGAGGGCTTCCGCAACTGCCAGGTCTGCGACCACTGCCACGCGGGCCGCACCACCCTGTGCGGCGCCGGGTACGAGGAGACGGGTTTCACCCAGCCGGGCGCGATGGCGGCCACCCTCACGCTCCCGGCCCGGCTGCTGCACGTCCTGCCGGACGACGCCGACCTCACCGCGGCCGCCCTGCTGGAGCCGGCCGCCTGCGTCGCGGCCGCCGCGCTGAAGGCGAACGCCCGGCCGGGCGAGCGGGTCGCGGTGGTCGGCACCGGGACGCTCGGCATGTTCGCCGTGCAGTTCCTGAGGGCGGTCTCCCCGGCCGAGCTGGCGGTGGTCGGCGTCAGCGACGACCGGGAGGCGCTGTCGAGACGCCTGGGCGCCACCGGCTTCTGGACCAAGGACCAGGAACTGCCGTGCGGCTTCGACGTCGTCATCGAGACCGCCGGGTCCGCGGACGCGGCCCGCACCGCCGCGGCGCTGCTCGGGCGGGGCGGACGGCTGGTGCTGACCGGGATCCCGGCACCGGGCGCCGAGGGCCTGGACCCGACCGATCTGGTGGTACGGCAACTGGAGGTGCACACGGTCTTCGGGGCGCCGCCGCACGCGTGGGCGCACACGGTGCGGGTGTTCGCGGCCGGACTGCTCCAGTCGCTGCCGCTGGTCACCCACGAACTCCCGCTCACCGAGTTCTCGCACGCCATCGACCTGGTCGGGGCCGGCGATCCCGCGGTCGGCAAGGTCCTGCTCCGGCCCTGACGCCCGCCTCCCGGGGGCCCCGTCCCCGACCGTGCGCCGGTCGCGGCGCGGCCCGACGACGCCGCGACCGGCACACCACCGAGCCTTTTCCGCACCCCGAGCCACGAACCGCGTTCGACATGTCGAACAGGTTGGCTTGTCGAACCGAAGGACAGCTTGTGACAGACGCTTCCGCCACGGCAGCCCGCAGGCCCGGTGAGCAGGTGCTCACCGCGCTCGGTCTGGCCGCCCCGGCCCTCGACCCCGCCGACGCCTCGCCGCACGCCTTCCCCGGCGGCGGCCGCTGGCGCACCGAGATCCCCTCGTGCGAGGGTCCCGAGGCGCTGTCGGTGGTCCTGAAGGAATCCTCGCGGCTCGACGTCCCGATCCACCGGATCAGCCAGGGCAGCGGCGTGTGGATGCTGACCGACGCCGAGATCACCGAGATGGTCGAGGCCACCGCCGAACGCGACATCGAGCTGTGCCTGTTCACCGGCCCGCGCGGCACCTGGGACACCGGCGGCTCGGTGCGCTCCGACTCCCGCGGCGCCGGACTGCGCGCCCGGGGCCACGACGCGGTGGCCGGATGCGTCGAGGACGCCGTACGGGCCGCCGAACTGGGCGTCAAGTGCCTGCTCGTCGCGGACGAGGGCGTGCTGTGGACGCTGCACCGGGCGCGCACGGCCGGCATCATCCCCGCCGACACCACGCTCAAGGTCTCCGCGCTGATCGGTCCGGTCAACCCGGCCTCGTACGCCGTCTACGAGCACCTGGGCGCCGACTCCGTCAACGTGCCCAGCGACCTGACGCTCGACCACCTCACCGAGATCCGGCGGGTGTCGGGCGCACCGATGGACATGTACATCGAGGCGCCCGACGACCTGGGCGGCTATGTGCGGATGTACGAGGTCGCCGAGCTGATCCGGCGCGGCGCGCCGCTGTACCTGAAGTTCGGCCTGTCCAAGGCGCCCGGCATCTACCCGTACGGACACCAGATGCGCGAGGTCACCCTGGCCACCGCCCGGGAGCGGGTGCGGCGCGGCCGGCTCGCACTGGACCTGCTCGAGCGGCACGGGGCGGCCGGGGACATGGCGCCACTGGGCTCCCGACTGCCGGGCGACCTGCGCCGGTTCGAAACACCGGCATAACGTTCCGGAAACTGCGCTTCACAGAACAAGACACAGCCGCGCACAATCCCACACAACCGTTCTCGGTCCATCACCGCTCCACCCGCGCCCCGCTCCACCGCACCGCCAGGCACCGCAGCCCGCACCGCAGTGGTACCGCTCCCGCACCGCATCCGCGCCACCCCAGCACCGCCGGACCGACCCCGCACACACATCAAGGATGATGAGCATGCGCAACCGCAGAGCCGCACTCGCCGCGATGGCCACCGCCGCCTCCCTCGCCCTGACCCTGTCCGCCTGCGGGCAGAACAGCGACGGCGGCTCCAAGGAGGACAAGGACAGCAGCGCCAAGGGCGGCACGATCGGCATCGCGATGCCGACCAAGTCCTCCGAGCGCTGGATCTCCGACGGCAAGAACGTCGTCAACGACCTCAAGGCCAAGGGCTACAAGACCAAGCTGGTCTACGGCGAGGACAACCCGGACACCCAGGTCTCGCAGATCGAGAACCTGATCACCCAGGGCGTCAAGGGCCTGATCATCGCGGCCATCGACAACAAGTCGCTGAACAACGTGCTCCAGGAGGCCGCGGACGCGGACATCCCGGTCATCTCCTACGACCGCCTCATCCTGGGCACCAAGAACGTCGACTACTACGCCTCCTTCGACAACGAGAAGGTCGGCGAACTCCAGGCCGGCTACATCGTCGACAAGCTGGGCCTGAAGAACGGCAAGGGCCCCTTCAACATCGAGCTGTTCGCCGGCTCCAACGACGACAACAACACCAAGTACTTCTTCAACGGCGCGATGAGCGTCCTGAAGCCGTACATCGACAGCAAGAAACTGGTCGTCCGGTCCGGCCAGACCGCGCTCAACCAGGTCACCACCCTGCGCTGGGACGGGGCCACCGCCCAGAAGCGCATGGACGACATCCTGACCTCCTCCTACAAGAGCCAGCGGGTCGACGCGGTCCTGTCGCCGTACGACGGCATCTCCATCGGTGTGCTGTCCTCGCTGAAGTCGGACGGCTACGGCTCCGGCAGCAAGCCGCTGCCGGTCATCACCGGCCAGGACGCCGAACTCGCCTCCGTGAAGTCGATCATCGCCGGCCAGCAGACGCAGACCGTCTACAAGGACCTGCGCAAGCTCGCCGACGTCGCCTCCACCATGGTCGACGACGTCCTCAAGGGCAAGAAGCCCCAGGTCAACGACGACAAGTCGTACGACAACGGCACCAAGGTCGTCCCCGCCTACCTGCTCCAGCCGGTCAGCGTCGACAAGTCCAACTACGAAGAGGTCCTGGTCAAGGGCGGCTACTACACCGACGCCCAGCTCAAGTAACAGCCCGCTCCCACCGACCGCACACGACTGGAAGGCACGACCATGGCGGGACCCGTCCTGGAAATGCGCTCGATCGTCAAGACCTTTCCCGGTGTCAAGGCGCTGTCGGACGTCAACCTGAGTGTCCGTCAGGGCGAGGTCCACGCCATCTGCGGGGAGAACGGCGCCGGCAAGTCCACCCTGATGAAGGTGGTCTCCGGCGTCCATCCGCACGGCAGCTACGAGGGCGACATCCTCTTCGAGGGGGAGGTCTGCCGCTTCAAGGACATCCGGGCCAGCGAGCACCACGGCATCGTCATCATCCACCAGGAACTGGCGCTGGTGCCGTTCCTGTCCATCGCCGAGAACATCTTCCTCGGCAACGAACACGCCAAGCGCGGACTCATCAACTGGAACGACACCCTCAGGCACGCCACCGAACTGCTGCGCCGCGTCGGCCTGGACGAGCACCCGGAGACCCGCGTCGCCGACATCGGCGTCGGCAAGCAGCAACTGGTGGAGATCGCCAAGGCACTGTCGAAGTCGGTGAAACTGCTCATCCTCGACGAGCCGACCGCGGCCCTGAACGACGAGGACAGCGACAAACTCCTCGACCTCATCCTGGAGCTGAGGAACCAGGGCATCACCTCGATCATCATCTCCCACAAGCTGAACGAGATCCGCAAGGTCGCCGACTCGGTGACGATCCTGCGCGACGGCCGCACCATCGAGACCCTCGACGTCAGGGCCGAGGGGACCACGGAGGAACGGATCATCGCCGGAATGGTGGGCCGCGACCTCGACCACCGCTTCCCCGAGCGCACCCCGCACCAGCCCGAGGACGGCGCCGCCCCCGCGCTGGAGATCCGCAACTGGACCGTGTTCCACCCCATCGACCAGCAGCGCAAGGTGGTCGACGACGTGTCGATCCAGGTACGCCGCGGGGAGATCGTCGGCATCGCAGGTCTGATGGGCGCCGGCCGCACGGAACTCGCCATGAACGTCTTCGGCCGCACCTACGGCCGCTATGCCCGGGGCACGGTCCTCAAGGACGGCGCCGAGATCCGCACGAAGACCGTCGCGGAGGCGGTCGGACACGGCATCGCGTACGTCACCGAGGACCGCAAGCACTACGGCCTGAACCTCATCGACACCATCAACCGGAACATCTCGCTCACCGCCCTGCGGAAGGTCGCCCGGCGCGGCGTGGTCGACGAGCACGAGGAACGCCAGGTCTCCGAGGGCTTCCGCAAGTCCATGAACATCAAGGCGCCGACCGTCTTCGAGTCCGTGGGCAAGCTCTCCGGCGGGAACCAGCAGAAGGTCGTCCTCAGCAAGTGGATCTTCTCGGGACCCGACGTGCTCATCCTGGACGAGCCCACCCGCGGCATCGACGTGGGCGCCAAGTACGAGATCTACACGGTCATCGACCAACTGGCCGCCCAGGGCAAGG
Source organism: Streptomyces sp. NPDC015220 (assembly GCF_043079345.1). Taxonomy (NCBI): domain Bacteria; kingdom Bacillati; phylum Actinomycetota; class Actinomycetes; order Kitasatosporales; family Streptomycetaceae; genus Streptomyces; species Streptomyces sp. NPDC015220. The sequence continues at coordinate 580,448 of NZ_JBIBUK010000001.1, forward strand.
CGGTCGTCTTCATCTCCTCCGAACTGCCGGAACTGCTCGGCATGTGCGACCGCATCTACACGATGTCCGCCGGACGGCTGACCGGCGAGGTGCCGCGGGCCGAGGCCACGCAGGAAGAGCTGATGCGCCGGATGACGAAGGACACACAGGACAAAGAGGTAACCCGATGAGCACGGATGTGACCGCCAAGACCCCGGCCCCCGCGCCGCCGGGCGGCACCGGATCGGCCGGCGGCAACGGCCTGCTCCAGCTGGTGCTGACCGGACTGCGCCGCAACATGCGCCAGTACGGCATGCTGATCGCGCTCGGTCTGATCGTGATCCTCTTCGAGATCTGGACCGGCGGCGACCTGCTGCTGCCCCGCAACGTCTCCAACCTGGTCCTGCAGAACAGCTACATCCTGATCCTCGCGATCGGCATGATGCTGGTGATCATCGCCGGCCACATCGACCTGTCCGTCGGCTCGCTCACCGCGTTCGTGGGTGCCTTCGCCGCCGTGCTCACCGTCCAGCACGGCGTGGCCTGGCCCGTCGCACTGGTGCTGTGCCTGCTGGTCGGCGCGGCGGCCGGCTCGGTGCAAGGCTTCCTGATCGCGTATCTGGGGATACCGTCGTTCATCGTCACCCTCGCCGGGATGCTGCTCTTCCGCGGCCTGACGGAGATCCTGCTCAAGGGGCAGACCCTCGGCCCGTTCCCCGACGGCCTGCAGAAGATGGGCAACGGCTTCCTGCCCGAGGTCGGCCCGAACACCAACTACCACAACCTCACGCTGCTCCTCGGCATCGTCCTGATCGCCGCCGTGGTCTGGCAGGAGGTGCGGGCCCGGCGCCGGCAGCGGGAGTTCACCCTCGACGTCGTACCCGTGAAGCTGTTCGCGCTGAAGCTGGTCGCCCTGGTCGCCGCGATCCTCGTCCTCACCCTGCTGCTCGCCAGCTACAAGGGCGCGCCGATCATCCTGATCATCCTCGCCGCGCTGGTGGTGGGCTACGGCTACATCATGCGCAACGCCGTCTTCGGCCGGCACATCTACGCGATCGGCGGCAACCTGCCGGCCGCGAAGCTGTCCGGTGTGAAGGACAAGCGGGTCACCTTCCAGGTGTTCCTGAACATGGGCGTGCTCGCCGCCCTGGCGGGTCTGGTGGTCGCCGCCCGTCTGAACGCGGCCTCGCCGAAGGCGGGCGTCAACTTCGAACTGGAGGCCATCGCCTCCTCGTTCATCGGCGGCGCGTCCATGAGCGGCGGTGTGGGCACCGTCCTCGGCGCGATCATCGGCGGTCTCGTCCTCGGCGTGCTCAACAACGGCATGAACCTCCTCAGCGTCGGCACCGACTGGCAGCAGGTCATCAAGGGGCTCGCACTGCTGGTGGCGGTCGGCTTCGACGTGTGGAACAAGCGCAAGTCCGGTTCGTGAGTCAGCTCGGGCCCCGCCGCAGGCGGGGCCCTTCCTCATCAGGGAGCCGCAGCACATGGAACTGAACAGACGCACGGTCATCGCAGGAGCGGCGGCGGGCATCGCCGCCGCCTCGCTCGGCGGCACGGCCCAGGCGGCCGGCCCCGGCCCCTCGTCCGCGGGCAAAAAGCCGGTGAGGGAACTCTTCGGCACGCTCTCCGACGGCACCAAGGTCCACCGCTGGTCCCTGGAGAACGGCGGCACCCGCCTGCGGGTCCTCTCCTACGGCGGCATCGTCCAGTCACTGGAGATCCCCGACCGCCACGGCCGCTACGCCAACGTGTCCCTGGGCTACGACAACCTGGCCGCCTACGTCGCCGGCACCACCTTCTTCGGCGCCACCATCGGCCGCTACGGCAACCGCATCGCGGGCGGCCGCTTCACCCTGGACGGCAGGACCTACCAGCTCTCCGTCAACGACGGGGTCAACAGCCTGCACGGCGGCGCCAAGGGCTTCAACACCAAGGTCTGGGACGTGGAACCCTTCACCCGGGGCTCCGACGTCGGCCTCCACCTGCACTACACCAGCGTCGACGGGGAGATGGGCTACCCCGGCACGCTGAGGACGAAGGTGACGTACACCCTCACCCGGCACGGCGACTGGCGCATCGACTACGAGGCCACCACCGACAAGCCCACCATCGTCAACCTCACCAACCACACCTACTACAACCTCGCGGGCGAGGGCAGCGGCAGCGTCCACGACCACGAACTGTGGCTCGCCGCCGGCCGGTACACCCCCACCGACCAGGGCCTGATACCCACCGGCGAACTGGCCCGCGTCCAGGGCACGCCCTTCGACTTCACCCGCCGCAAGCCGATCGGCCGGGACATCCGCGCCGGCCACCCCCAGCTGGTCACCGCCAAGGGCTTCGACCACAACTTCGTCCTCGACAAGGGCGTGACCGCCGGACCCGTGCACGCGGTGACCCTGCGCGACCCGGCCTCCGGCCGCACCCTGAGGATCTCCACCGACCAGCCCGGCGTGCAGTTCTACTCGGGCAACTTCCTCGACGGCACCCTGGTCGGCACCTCCGGCCGCACCTACCGCCAGGGCGACGGCCTGGCCCTGGAGACCCAGCACTTCCCGGACTCCCCCAACCACACCGCCTTCCCGTCGACCGTGCTGCGCCCGGGCCGCACCTACCGAACCACCACGATCCACTCCTTCGGCGCGTGAACACACCCTCCCATGCGCTGAGTTGAACAGCGCGGCAGGCACGCACCCCCGCCAGTGCACAGAGGCGGCCCGTGCTTCCCCGCACGGGCCGCCGCCCGCTCTCCGCCTGCCCCGGACGCCGCTGACCCCTCCCCCGGCCCACACCCTTCCCGGGTCCCCACCCCCGGCCCGGCCCGCGCCCCGTCCCGCAGGCCGCCGGCAGCACTCCAGGCACAAGGCAGGCGCACGGGACGAGGGGGCCGTCGCCCTCCTGCCACTGGACGGCCCGGCACGACCGGATGACCAACCCGCCCACGCCGCCCGCCCCGCCGACGCCGCCCCGCCGACGCCGCCCCGCCGACGCCGCTCCGACGCGCCTCCTCCCCGCCCACCCCCGTCCCGGGCGTACGCCCACAACGAGGTGGCGGCTCGCCATCGCGCAAGAATGACCTCCGGACACATTCCGCAGGGAGGACGAGGACACATGAGCCCACGAGGGGTCGCCACCCCGGACGCGCGCGAGCGGCTCTACGCCGCCGCGGAGGCCCTGCTGACCGAGGAGGGCCCGCACGCGGTCACCACGCGCGCGGTGGCCGAACGGGCGGGCTGCTCCAAGGGCGTGTTCCACAACTACTTCACCGGGGTGGACGAGTTCCTGGCCGAGCTGGTCCTGGACCGCATGCGGCGACTGGTCCAGCTCGTCACCGCCGTCACCGACCGGGCCGGGCAGAACACGGTGGCCGAGAACCTGCTGGACATCACGCTGGTGATGACGACCCCGCCGTTCCCCGCCATCGCCCGGACCGCGCTGCTCCGCCCTGCCGCGACGGACCGCATCCGCACCGCGCTGCACGGCGGCGAGGCCGGCTACACGGCCGTCCAGCACACCATCGCCCAGTACATGGCAGCCGAGCGCGCCCTGGGCCGCATCCCGTCCGGCACCGACACCGACACGGCCGCGCTGGCCCTGGTCGGCACGCTCCACCACCTGCTCATGTCCCACTCGGTCGACGAGGAGGAACTGCGGTCCACGCTACGACGCCTGATCGCCCTCATCACCGACGAGCGTCCCTAGCCCGCTCTCCCCGGTCGCAGGGTGTTCTCCCCACGCGGGAGGACAAGTGGCTGTGGGCCCCCGCAAGCCCCACACTCACCCGAGAAGGAGGCGGCCCCACAGCCACTTGCAAACACCGGGATCGATCTCCGCCCTTCCAGGGCGCCCATCACCGACGTCACGAGCGCCGCGACGCACGCCGCCACCGCGTACCCCCGCTTCCGGCCGCCCAGGAAACACCCAGGTGCCCTGAGACGGCTCGCGACGTCCACGGCCAGCCGCGTCCCCGACCTCACGGGTCAGTACAGCCAGCCGTGCCCACGGGTCGCGCCGCGGCCGGGGCGCGCCGTGGGTCAGGGGTTTTCCCAGGCCGTCGGCTCCGCTGCCAGGCGTCGTACCTCCTCGGGGAGGGCACACGTCGCGATGTCGGCCACCGTGACGCCCTCCAGGATCCGGCGGACGTTGGCGCGCAGGGCGATCCACAGGGGGAGCAGCGGCTCCGCCGAGCCGGTGTAGGTCAGGCCCGTGGGCCGCTCGCCGCGCACCGAGACGATCGGGCCGTCCACCGCGCGGATGACGTCGGCGACCGTGATCGACGACGCCTCCCGGGCCAGGGCGTACCCGCCGCCCCCGCCGCGCCGGCTGGTCACCACGCCGGCGCGGCGCAGGTCGCCGAGGATGCCCTCCAGGAACTTGTGCGGGATGCCCTGTTCGACCGCGATCCTTTCTGCCTTCACCGGGCCGTCGCCCTGCCGGACGGCCAGTTCCAGAACCGCCCGTACCGCGTAATCCGCCCGCGCCGAGATCCTCATGCGTCCATTGTGGCTGTCGGGACGGTGGAGAATGTCGGCACCCGCGCCCCGTAAGATCCGCCCGGGAGGCACAGCTTTGGCGCTCAGCAGACGTTCATTCAGCGCCCTCGCGGGCACCGCCGCGCTCGGGCTGGCACTGGGCGGCAGTGGCGGACCGGGGGCGTCGTCGGCGTACGCCGCGCGCGAGGTGCCGACCGGGCCGCCGCCGCCCGCGCCGAGCGCCGACGGGCGGCGGCACACCGTCGGGTTCGACCACTACTCGCTGCTGGTCGACGGCAGGCGGCTGGTGCTGTGGTCGGGCGAGATGCACCCCTTCCGGCTGCCCAGTCCCTCGCTGTGGCGGGACGTCCTGCAGAAGATGCGCGCCCACGGCTACAACGCCGTCAGCGTCTACGTGGCCTGGAACTACCACTCGCCCGCTCCCGGGAAGTACGACTTCACCGGGGTCCGCGACCTCGACCTGTTCCTTCGCACGGCCGCCGAGACGGGGCTCTACGTCGTGCTGCGGCCGGGCCCCTACATCAACGCCGAGGTCGACGGCGGCGGTTTCCCCGGCTGGCTCACGGCCACCGCGGGCACCGCCCGGACCGCCGATCCGACGTACCTCGGGCACGTCGACGAGTGGCTGGGGCACGTCGACGCCATCGTCGCCCGGCACCTGTTCACCAGGGGCCGCGGCACGGTGCTGCTCTACCAGATCGAGAACGAGTACGACGCGCACGTCGACGAGCCGACGGGCCGCGCCTACATGTCGCACCTGTACCGGAAGGTGCGCGCCGACGGCATCGACGTGCCCCTCTTCCACAACGACAAGGGCCGCAACGGCTACTGGACGCCGGGCAGTTTCGACACCGGCGGCGAGCGGGGGCGGTGGCTGTACGGGTTCGACGGGTACCCCTCGCCCTCCCAGGTCCCGCCGGACTGGGGGAAGTTCGGGACCGGCGGGCCGACCGGCGGGGCCGGGGCGAGTCCCCGTACGCCCGGGTTCATGCCGGAGTTCGGGGGCGGCTGGTTCGACCCGTGGGGCGGGGTGTTCTTCAAGGGCAAGGGGTACGCCGAGGCGCGGCGCACCCGGGACGCGGCGTACGAGCGCCGTTTCCACCTGACCAATCTCGCCAACGGCATCACGGCGCACAACGTCTACATGACGTTCGGCGGCACGTCGTGGGGCTGGCTGCCCGCGCCGGTCGTCTACACGTCGTACGACTACGGGGCCGCCATCGACGAGGGCCGGCAGCTCACCGGGAAGCTGGCGCCGATGCACCAGACGGGGCACATGCTCCGGACCATCCCGGACTTCGCCAAGCTGGACCGGGCGGCGGACGTGAAGGTGGCGGGGCTGACCGCCTACCACCTGAGGAACCCGGACACGGACGCCCATGTCTACGTCCTGCGCAACGACGGTGACCGGGAGGTCACCGCAGCCGTCGCCTCCGCGGTCGCCCCCGCCGTCCCGGTCGGCGGTGACGACCTGCCGGTCACGGTGCCGGCCCGGGACGCCCGGCTGATGGTCGCCAACCTGGCGCTGGGGCCGCGCAGGCTGCGCTACTCCACCGCGCAGCCGATGCTGTTCCTGTCCGCGGGCCGGCAGGACGTCGTCGTGTTCTGCGGGCGGCGCGGCGACATGGCGCGCGTGGTCCTGGAGTCCGCGGAGGAGCCGCTGGTCACACGGTTGAGCCAGCAGGCGGCGTACGTCTACGACCAGGGGCTGCTGCGGCTGACCGCTCCGCTGGGCGCGGGCGGGCTGATCGGGGTGCGGGTGGAGGGCGACGGCAACGACCGTCCGCTGCTGGTGCTGTTCGCCGACGAGGCGACGTCGCTGCGGCTGTGGCCGTACGACACGCCGTCGGGTTCGGTTCTGGTGTACGGGCCGGAGCTGCTGCGCGGCGCCGTCCTGCGCGACTCCACGTTGCGTCTCACCGGTGACACGGTGGCGGCGGCCGGCCTGGAGGTGTGGGGGCCGCGCGGCGTCGAGGGCGTGACGTGGAACGACGGCGCGGTGCGGACGGTTCCGACCGGTTCGGGCAGTCTGCGCGCCGCCGTGCCGCAGGCCGGGGTGCCCGAGGTGGAGCTGCCGGTGCTCGGCGGCTGGCGGACGCGGGCCGAGAACCCGGAGTCGGCGCCGGGTTTCGACGACTCCGGGTGGCGGGTCGCCGACCGGACGTCCTCGTACAGCACCACGGCGGTCCCCGAGGGCGGGCCGGTCCTGTTCGCCGACGACTACGGCTTCCACTACGGCGACGTCTGGTACCGGGGAACGTTCACGGACGCCACCGGCATCGAGTCGGTGTCCCTCTCCTACAGCACCGGAACGCTGGGGCTGCTGATGGCGTGGCTGGACGGGGAGCCGCTGGGCACGCACCGCATGCCCGTGCCGGACGACGGCACGATCCGCAGGGGCACCTGGACGGGCACGGCCGTCCTGCCGGTGGGCAAGCGGTCGCGGACGGGCGGGCGGCACGTGCTGTCCGTCCTGGTGCGGCGGATGGCGCACGACCAGGACGGCAGGGCGCTGGACACGCACAAGGCGGCGCGCGGGCTGACCTCGGCCGCCTTCACCGGGGGCGCGCCGAGGGTGACGTGGCGTATCCAGGGCGAGGCGGCGCCGGATCCGGTGCGCGGGCCGCTGAACAACGGCGGGCTGTTCGGGGAGCGGGAGGGCTGGCACCTGCCCGGGTTCGCGGACGGCGGCTGGAAGCCCGTCGCGTTCCCCCGGGCCGAGCGCCGGCAGGGGGTGACCTGGTACCGGACGACGTTCCGGCCGGCCGTGCCGGCGGGCGTGGACGCGTCGGTGGGGCTGACGCTGGAGGACGATCCGCGCCGGGCCTATCGCGCGCAGATCTTCCTGAACGGCTGGAACCTGGGGCAGTACGTCAACGACGTGGGCCCGCAGCACACCTTCGTCCTGCCGAACGGGATCCTGCGCACCCGGGGCGTCAACACCCTGGCCCTGGCGGTGCTGTCCGAGGGGACCACGCCGGCCGGGCCGGGGCGGGTGCGGCTGACGTTGCTGGGCAGCGCGGCCGGAGGGGTGCCGGTGTCCTTGGTGGCCTGTTCCGGCCGCTGAGCCCGCGCGGGCCGGGAAGCAACGCCCGGTCGGCGGTCGTTCTCCGTTGAACAGCGGTCGTCGGATCGCATGACGCGGACACATACGGCCGCGTAGGCTCGTACGAACCGTCCCGCACGGGCGGCCGGAAGGGGTGGGACGATGCACTTCGCGGGCGCGCGGCGCGCGGCGGCCCGTCCTGCGGGGCACCTCCACCGCGGGCGTCCGGGAGCGGCACGGTGATCCTGCCGGCCGAACCGGTCGCCGTCCTGGCCGGCCCGGCCGCCGGGTCCTGCGAGGACGCCGGTCCCGGCCGGCTGCGGCTCGCGTTCGACCCGGCCGAGTTCGCCGGTCACTGCTCCATCTCCTTCTGGATCCCGGCCGCGGTGCTCACCGCCGCCCTGCTGATCAAGGTGCCCACGATCATCCGGCTGTGGCACGACCCGATGCTGCGCGCGGTGGGCGGGCTGCTGCTGCTCGCCTGCGCGGTGTTCGTGTTCGTGGCGCCGCCGACGATCCACTGGACCAACCGGGTCACGGGCGTGCCGAACATCTCGGCGCCGTGGGTCTACTCGCTGCTCACCGCGTTCTGCGGGTCGTGTCTGCTGCTGATCATCGCCTGGCGCAACGGCCTGGCCGACCGCTCGGCCGCGACCCGCCGGGCCACCCGCTGGGTCGTGTCCGTCTACTCGGGGGTGATCGTCGCGCTGTGGGGGTTGTTCGCCCTGGCCGACGTGCCGGTGGAGCGGCTGCGGGACCTGGACACCTACTACGCCGGCACGCCGTTCATGCGCGAGGAGATCCTGCTCTACCTGCTCGCGCACGCCGTGGCGGTGCTCATCACGTTCCGGGTGATCTGGAACTGGGTGCGCACCGACGGGCTGGACGCCTGGCTGCGCTGGGGGCTGAAGTCGCTGGGTGTCGGTTACGGGTTCAATCTGCTCTTCGACACCGTCAAGTTCACCGCCGTGGGGGCCCGCTGGTCGGGGCGCGACCTGGACTGGCTGAGCACCGACCTGGCGCCGCCCGTCGCGTGCGTGTCGGCCATCCTGATCGCGGTCGGCTTCATCGTCCCGCACGCCGGCCAGTATCTGCACGACCGCTGGCGCGTCCGGCTGGCCCACCGTCAACTGCGGCCGTTGTACCTGCTGATGCGGACCGTCGACGGCGGCGTTCCGGCCCCGCTGCTGCGCGGCGGGCCGGAGTTGCGGCTGACCCGGCGCGAGACGTTCATCCGGGACGTGCTGCTGCCGCTGGCGCGCCACATCGACGAGGAGTCGCGCGGGCGGGCGTACGAGGCGGCGCTGGAGCTCGGGTACGCACCGGAGAAGGCGCGGGCGCTGGCCGCCGCGGTGGCGGTCCAGGACGCCGTGGCCGTCCGGGGGCGGGCCGCCCGGGACGACGCGGACGGCGCCGGAGGCGACACCACGGAACTGCTCAAGGAGATCGGCGCCCTCTCCCGTGCCCTGCGCCGGCCCGACCGTCTCCAGGCGGTGCGGGTGCGGGCCGCCGTCCCGGTGAGGAGCGTGCCCGTCCATGAGTGAACGCGCTGGTCCGGCCGTTCGGCGCGGTCCCCGGCCCGGGGGTGCCGGGGGCGCGCGGCGCGGCGATGATGGGGGTCCGCGGCGCGGGAATGGTGGAGGTTCGCGGTGCGCGGGCGACGGGGGTCCCGGGCACGGGGATGATGGGGGCGGTTCGGAACGATCCACGGGGGCGTGTGGTGCGGGTGCGTAGGAAGCGGGAGATGCGGCGGCTCGCCGACGCTCTCATCGACTCCATCCGGGTGCCGGTCCCCGCGGACCCCGAGACGCTGTTCGCGGCCCTCGTCGAGTCGGTCAGCGCCTGGCGCGGGCGGCGGGTGGTGGTGCGCCGCGAGGTCTTCCCGCCGCACACCGCGAGCGGGTTGTGGCTGGAGGCCGAGACGCAGGACGTGGTCGTCGTCGACCAGCGGGCCGCGGTGTGGCACCAGATCGTGATCTTCTGTCACGAGGTGTGGCACATGAACCGGCGGGACGCGGACGCCGCGGCGGACGAGGCGGGCTCCGCCGGCGCGCCCCGGCCCGTCGCGGCGCGCACCGACTTCAGCCTGGCCGACGAGCAGGAGGCGGACCGGTTCGGCATGCTGATGGGCGGTCGGCTGCGCGGCTGGCTGGAGGAGTCCCCGGCGGCCCCGGAGCCGCCCGCCGCGGACCGGGTGGCGGGTGGCGAGGACCTCGCCGGACGCATCGGCGCGGCGCTCAACTACCGCGGGACACGGAGACGATGACCGGCCTGATCAACTACGTCAGTTGCGGCGCGCTGTGGCTGGGCCTGGCGGTGAAGACGCCGGACCTCGTCCGCCACCGGCGCGACCCCTATCTGCGGGCGATCTGCGTGGTGCTGGGCCTGGCCGGCGTCTGCTTCCTCCTCGGGGCCGCGCCGACGGTCGGCGCCGTCAACCGGCTCAGCGGCGTGCCGAACCTCGCCGCCCCGCTGACCTACGCGTCGATCACCGCCTACAGCGCGGCCTCCCAGGTGCTCATCGTGCACTGGCGGGGCGGTGAGCGGGTGCGTCGCGTGGTGCGCTGCTGGGTGGTGGCGTACGCGTTCGTGCTCGTGGGCATCGCGGTCATGTTCGCGCTCGGCCGGGCGCCGGTGGAGCGGCGTACCGACCTCGACACCTACTACGCGACGACGCCGTTCATCTCGGAGATGATCGTGCTGTACCTGGTCGGGCACCTCACCGCCGTCAGCGTGACCACGGTGTCGTCGCTGCGCTGGGCCCGCGAGGTGGCCGGCTGGCTGCGGGCGGGGCTGGTGCTGCTGGGGATCGGGTCGCTGTGCAACGCCGGGTACAGCGTGTCCAAGCTGGTGGCCGTGGTCGCCCGCTGGTGCGGGCGGGACTGGTCGGCGCTCAGCACGTCCGTCTCGCCGGCCGCCGCCGGGGCGGGCGCCCTGCTGACCGCGGTCGGCATCCTGGTGCCGCTGGCCGGGCCCCGGCTGACGGAGTGCCGGCGCGCCTGGCGGACGTACGCGCGTCTGGAGCCGCTGGAGCGCGAGCTGGACGGCGTCCTCACCCGCCGTGCCCTGCGGCTGCCCCGCCCGCGCTGGGCCTCGCCCGCCACCCGGCTGATGTGGCGTCGCACCAGCATCCACAACGCCCTCGGCTATCTCGACGCGTCCTTCGACCACGCCCTGTACGAGCGGGTCCACGCGACGGCCCTGGACGCCACGGGTGACAAGGAGCGGGCGGAGGCCACGGCGTGGGCGGCGGTCATCCGGGCGGCGGTCCGGGAGCAGACCGTGCCCGGCCTGGCGGAACCCGCGCCGGCGGTGGGCGCCGCGCGCCCGGCGGGGGCCGCTGCGTGCGGGCGGCTGGAGGCCCGGGTGCCCGGTCCCGCGGTACTGGTCCGGATCGCCGACGCGCTGGCCGCGGGTGCGGCCGGGGGCGGTCCGTCGGTCCTGCCGGGCGCCTTCGGGGGGATGTCGCCGGCCGGGGCCCTCCCGGGCGGTGCGCCGGCGTCGGAACCGGTGGGCGGTGGCGCGGCACCGTCGCGGGCGGTCGGGGGCGGTACGTCGTCGTCGGGGGCGGTGTGAGCGGGTCGTCCGCGCCGGCGGCGCGGTCCCGGCGCGCCGTCCGCCGGGCCGGGCGGGGGTGCCGGGGGTGAGTGTGGTCGTGTATCTGGCGGCCGGTCTGTTCGGGCTGTCGGCCGTCGTGCTGTTCCGGCGGCCGCGCACGGCGGTGCGGGATCCGCTGACCGTGTCCACGTGCGTGGCGATCGTCCTCGGGTCGCTGGTGTTCGTCTGCTCGGCGCCCCTGACCCTGTCCGCCGTCAACGAGCTCACCGGCATTCCCAACTTCGGCGCCCCGCTGACGTACGGCATGCTCTCCGCGTACAGCTGCTCGCTGCTGGTCCTGCTGATCCACTGGCGCGGCGGCCCCCGCGAGCGGGTCCGGCGGATGGTGCTGCGCGCCCTCGCCGCGTACGTGCCGCTGATCGCCGCCGTCGTCGTGCTGTTCGCGCTCGGCGACGCCCGCACCGAGCGCCTGACCGACCTCGACACGTACTACGCCGACACGCCGTACCTGCGCGAGATGATCCTGCTCTACCTGATCGGGCACAGCGCGGCGACGTTGGCGATGTGCGTGCTGTGCGTGAAGTGGAGCCGGGAGGTCACCGGGCTGCTGCGGGCCGGGCTGCGGCTGATCCTCGCCGGGTCGGTGCTGGACGTGGCCGGGTTCCAGGTGACCAAGTACACGGCCGTGGCGGCGCGTTGGTGCGGGCACGACCTGGACGTGCTGTCCACGAAGGTCGCCCCGCCGATGGCCTCGCTCGGCGCGCTGCTGTGCTCGGCGGGCTTCGTGCTGCCCAGGCTGCTGCCCGTGACGCTCGCGCACGTGCGCAGCCTGCGGGACTACCGCAGGCTGGGGCCGCTGTGGTCGCGGGTGCGGTTCGTGTCCACCGCGCCCAAACCGCCCAGCTCCTGGTGGCAGTCGCCGCGGGAGCGCCTGCACTGGCGCGAGGTGTCCATCCACGACGCCCTGCTGGGCCTCGCCCCGTACTTCGACGACCGGGTCCGCGAGCGGGCCCTGGCCGCCGCCCGGAGCGCGGGCCGGACCGCGCACGAGGCGCGGATCGCGGCGGAGGCGGTGATGCTCGCCGACGCCGCGCGCCGCGCCGCCGCCCGCGAGGAGCCGCTGCGCGCGCCGAGCGGGTACCGCCTCCACGCCACGGAGGTGTCCGGGACCAGCGGCCTGGTGGAACTGGCGGTGGCGCTGGTCCGCAGGCCCGCCGAGACCGCCGTACGTCGAGGAACGGTGAGGACCTTCCATGGCTGAGCCATGGCCGACTCCGAGGAGCCCCATGTCCCGTAGAGCATCCAGCGACCCCGGCGCCCCGAGAGCGCTCGGGGCGCGCCGGGCCGTCGTCGTCGGCGCCGGCCTGGCCGGCCTGCTGGCCGCGGCGGCGCTGTCCACCGCCGTGGACGAGGTGGTCGTACTCGACCGCGACGAGCTGCCCGACGGGCCGGAGCACCGCAAGGGGCTGCCGCAGGGCCGCCACGCCCATCTCCTCATGGCCGGCGGGCTGGCCGCCATGGAGGAGGTCGTGCCGGGGGCGGGCCTGCGGGAGCGGCTGCTGGCCGCGGGCGCCCGTGAGGTGTCCCTCGGCTCGGGCATGCTGGCCCTCAGCCCCGAGGGCTGGTTCCGCCGCTGGCGGCACGACGGGCCGAGCATGCTGAGCTGTACCCGGGCGCTGCTGGACTGGACGGTGCGCGACGCCGTCCTCGCGCGCACCGGGGTCGAGGTCCGCAGGGCGCGGGCCCTGGGGCTGCTGGGCGACGGGGAGCGGGTGCGCGGGGTCCGGGCGGCGGCGCCGGACGGCGAGGAGACGGAGCTGGCCGCGGACCTCGTGGTCGACGCGAGCGGCCGGGGGTCGCGGATCGACGTCTGGCTGGAGGAGCTCGGGATCACCGGCGTGCGGACTCGGACCGTCGACTCCGGCCTGGTCAACGCCACCCGTGTGTACCGCACGCCCGCGGGCACGGAGCGGTTCCCGCTGACGGTCGTGCAGGCCGATCCGTACGGGTCCGCCCCTGGCCGCAGCGGCATGGTCATGCCGATAGAGGGCGGCCGGTGGATGGTCAGCCTCGCCGGCACCCGGGGCGGCGAGCCCCCCGCGGACCCGGCCGGGTTCCTGGCGTACGCGCTCGCCCTGCCGAGTCCCGTGGTGGGCCGGCTGATCTCCGGCGCCGAACCCCTGACCGGGGTGCACATCAGCCGCAGCACCAGCAATGTGCGGCGCTACCTGGAGAAGGCCGGGCGCTGGCCGGAGGGCTTCGTCGCGCTGGGCGACGCCGTGGCCACCTTCAACCCGGCCTACGGGCAGGGCATGTCGGTGGCCGCGCTGGGGGCGCGGCTGCTCGGCGAGGAGCTGCGGCGCACCGGTCCGGCCGCGCCCGGGCTGGCCCGCCGGGTGCAGCGCGGAGCCGCCCGGTCGGTCGACGCGGCCTGGGCCGCGGCGGTCGGCCAGGACGTCTGGTACCCGGGCACCCGCGGGGCGCGCCCCGGCCCGGCGGACCGCCTCGTGACGGCCTTCAGCCGCCGTCTGACCAGGGCGGCCACCGGCTCCTACCGCGCGGCCGCGGCCCTGTGGGACGTGACCAGCATGAACACCGGTCCCGAACGCCTCCTGCGCCCCGGCACCCTGCTGGACGTGGCCTGCGGCGCCCTGCTGCCCCCGTTGTCCGGGCCGCCGCTGACCGCGGCGGAGCGCGCGGTCCTCGACGACCTGGACCGGACCGGGGCCGGGGCCGGGGACCCGGCGCTGAGGGTCGGGGGCTGAGGGCGCAGGGCGGGGGCCGGGAGCGGGGCCCGGAGGGGGCCGGGGCCGGTCAGCCCGCGAAGGACGGCTGGGGCAGGCCCTCGCCCGCGTTCGGCACCACCAGCACCGAGCCGGCCAGGGGGTGGGGTGCGGTCAGGCCGGTGCGGGCCGTGGTGATGTACAGGTCGGTCAGGGCGGGGCCGCCGAAGGCGCAGGCCGTGGCCCGGGGGACGGGGAGGCGGACGACGCGGTCCAGCTCTCCCTGGGGGGTGTAGCGGCGGACCGCGCCGCCGTCCCACAGGGCGACCCAGACGCAGCCCTCGGCGTCGACCGTGAGGCCGTCGGGGTATCCGGCTCCCTCCTCCACCTGTGCCAGTGCCCGCCTGCCGGTGGCCCGTTCGCCGTCGAAGTCGAAGACGTCGATCCGGCGGGTGGGCGTGTCGACGTAGTACATGAGGCGGCCGTCGGGGCTCCAGCCGGTGCCGTTGCTCACCGTCACCCCGGTGAGCACCGTCTCCGCCGTGCCGTCCCCGGTGAGGCGGGAGAGCGTGCCGCCGCCCAGGGCCTCGTCGTAGCGCATGGTGCCGGCCCAGAGCGAGCCGTCGGGCGCCACGGCGGCGTCGTTGCCGCGGCGGCCGGGCACCGGGTCGTGGTGCAGCCAGCGGAAGGCGCCGTCGGGGTCCAGCAGGCCCACGCCGTCCCGCAGGTTCAGCACCAGCCCGCCGCCGGCGCGCGGCTTGGCCGCGCCCACGTGCTGTCCGGTGGCGCGCACCGTGCGGTGGCCCGTCGCCGGGTCGTAGGTGTGCACCCGGGAGGAGAGGATGTCGATCCAGATCAGCCGCCCGGCCGCCGGGTCCCACGTCGGGCCCTCGCCCAGCTCGGCCTGTGCGCGGACCGCGACCTCGAACTCGGGTCCGTACGTCGTCGTCATGCCACGCTCCGGTGGCCGAGGCGCTCCGAGAGGTCGGCGGCGCCCTTCGCGGCGAGCCGCTCCAGCTCGGTACGGCGCTCCTCGCTCCAGCGGATCATGGGCACGGAGATGGACAGCGCCGCGACGACCTGTCCGGTGCGGTCGCGCACCGGGGCGGCCACGCAGCTGACGTCCGGGTTGGACTCGCGGCTCTCCACGGCCATGCCCCGTTGCCGGATGCCGGTGAGCGCCTCGCGCAGGGCGGCGGGGTCGGTGATGCTGTTGGGGGTCATCGCCGGCAGTTCGGCGTCGTCCGGGACGCGGGCGGCGAGCTCCTGCTCGGGGAGGGAGGCGAGCAGCATCTTGCCGACCGAGGTGCAGTGGGCCGGGAGGCGGCGGCCGGCCGCGGACACCATGCGCACCGCGTGCGTGGAGTCGACCTTGGCGATGTAGATGACGTCGGTGTCCTCCAGGATCGCCACGTGCACGGTCTCGTCGCAGGTCTCGGCGACGGTCCGGGCGACCTGCTGGCCCTCGGCGGCGAGGTCGAGCTGCTCGGCGTAGCGGCTGCCGAGCTGGTAGGGGCGCACACCGAGGCGGTAGCGGCCGGGCTGGCCGGCCACCTGGACGATGTACTTGCGGGCGGCGAGCGTCGTGACCAGCTCGTGCACCGTGGTGCGCGGCAGTTGCAGCCTGCGCACGATGTCGGGGGCGGAGAGCGTCCCGTCCCCGTCGAGGAAGAGCTCGAGTATGTCGAGAGCCCGGGTCACGGCGGGTACGAGGCGTCCCACGACCGGCCCCCTCCCTTGAACTTGGCCTTGTTCGAAATCTCAACAGGCGATCGGCATGACGAACACAGGCTAGTCACGGGTGCGACGCGCGGGCAATGGGTCGTACGGGATGCGCGGGCGACGGGCGTGGCACGACACGGCAGGGCAGGGCAGGGCAGGGCACGGCACGGCACGGCACGGCACGGAGGACGGGACCGGCGACGGGGCGTGCCGGATGCCCGGCCCGGGCGACGGGTGGCGGCGGGGCGGGTCCGCAGGCGCGGGTCGTGCGGTGCGTGCTCCCGGGCGATGGCGAGCGGGCGAGGCGGGCGTGAGCGGGCGAGGCGGGCGGGTGAGCGGGCGAGGCGGGCGGGTGAGCGGGCGAGGCGGGCGGGTGAGCGGGCGAGGCGGGCGGGTGAGCGGGCGAGGCGGGCGGGTGAGCGACGATGGTGCCATGCCCGCGCCCTTCACTCCGTTCGACTTCCAGTTGGTGCTGCTGCGCCGCATGGCCGACCACAATCCGGATCTGGTGGCCGACGCCCGCCGTGAGCTGGGCGCCTCGCTCACGGACATGCGGGAGGCCAACAAGCGCTGGCAGGCGATGGTCCGCTCGCCGTGGGCCCGATCGGCCGCCGCTCGCTACCGCTCCGTCCTCGGCGCGCCCGAGTCCGCGACCGCCCACCGCGTCGGCGACCTGGACTGCGAGGCCCGGCAGTGGGCGCTCCCCCTCTGGCCCGGTCTGCGCTTCGAGGTGCTGGCCGGGCCGAACGGCCAGGTCTGGAACGAGTGGCTGGTCCGCGCCCCGGGCGCCCCGGTGCCGGACCTGCGCACCGTCGAGGACCTCACCCCCTGGTCCTGCACGGTGGACGAGGCGGCCCGCGCCTTCGCGCCGGCCCGGCCCCTGGAGGGCACCGCGCCCACGCGTTGGGGGCTGGCCTTCGAGGCTCCCGACACCCGGGGCGTACGGCGTCCGGTCGTCGCGGAGTTCACCTGGGGCCTGCTCCAGCGCACGCGGACCGGCGAGTGACGGCGGAACGTGACCGGCTTGAGGCCGCGGCCGGCGGCGGACATGGCCGGCCGTGGGGTAGGAACGGGGTGTCGTCCCCCAGTAACCCAGTACCCCCAGTCGCTCAAGTCCTCAGTCGGCACACGAGTCACAAGGAGTCGCCGCGTGTCCTCCCTCTTTCCGGCCCTGACGGGTGAACCGGGTGCGCGTCCCGCGCTGCGGTTCGGCGCCCGGTCGTTGACGTATGCGGAGCTCGCGGCGGCGGCCGGGGCCGTGGGCGCGCGGGTGCGCGGCAGGGCCCGGGTCGCCGTGTGGGCGACGCCGGAGCTGGAGACGGCCGTCGGGGTCGTGGGCGTGCTGCTCGCCGGGGTCGCCGCCGTGCCGCTCAACCCGAGGTCGGGGGAGAAGGAGCTCGCGCACATCCTCGCCGACAGCGCGCCGTCGGTGGTGCTCGCCGCCCCCGGTGACGAACTGCCGCCCGCGCTGGCCGGGTTGGAGCGGATCGACGTCGACGTGCGCGGCGCCGGCCCCGTTCCCGGCCCGGTGGAACGCTCCGGCGACGGCGATCCGGCGCTGGTCGTCTACACCTCCGGGACCACCGGTCCTCCCAAGGGCGCCGTCATTCCGCGCCGGGCCGTCGCCGTCACCCTGGACGCGCTCGCCGATGCCTGGCAGTGGACCGGCGAGGACGTGCTGACGCACGGGCTGCCGCTGTTCCATGTGCACGGGCTGGTGCTCGGTGTCCTCGGCCCGCTGCGGCGCGGCGGGAGCGTACGGCATCTCGGGCGGTTCACCACCGAAGGCGTGGCGGCCGAACTGAACGGCGGCGCGACCATGCTGTTCGGGGTGCCCACCATGTACCACCGGATCGCGGAGGCGCTGCCCGGCGACCCGGAGCTGGCCAAGGCGCTCGCCGGTGCGCGGCTGCTGGTCTCCGGGTCGGCCGCGCTGCCCGTGCACGACCACGAGCGGATCGCGGCCGCCACCGGGCGCCGGGTGGTCGAGCGGTACGGCATGACCGAGACGCTGATGAACACCAGTGTGCGGGCCGACGGCGAGGCGCGCGCGGGCACGGTCGGGGTTCCGCTGCCGGGTGTGGAGCTGAGGCTGGTGGAGGAGGACGGCACACCGATCACCCGGTACGACGGGGAGACGGTCGGCGAGATCCAGGTGCGCGGGCCGAACCTGTTCACCGAGTACCTGAACCGCCCCGACGCGACGGCCGCAGCCTTCACCGCCGACGGCTTCTTCCGCACCGGGGACATGGCGGTGCGCGACCGCGACGGTTACGTCCGGATCGTCGGCCGCAAGGCCACCGACCTGATCAAGAGCGGCGGTTACAAGATCGGCGCGGGCGAGATCGAGAACGCGCTGCTCGAACACCCGGGGGTGCGGGAGGCCGCCGTCACCGGGGAGCCGGACGCCGACCTCGGGGAGCGGATCGTCGCCTGGATCGTCCCGGCCGATCCGCAGTCCCCTCCCGGTGCGGCCGAGCTGGCCGACCATGTGGCCCGGCGGCTCGCCCCGCACAAGCGGCCCCGGGTCGTGCGGCTGCTCGACTCGCTCCCCCGCAACGACATGGGGAAGATCATGAAGCGGGCGCTGCCGCATGACTGAGCGGCTCACCGCCCGGCAGGCCGTCGCCCTGGTCACCGACGACTTCCGGGAACTGGCCGACGCGGCGCCGGAACCGGAGGCCACCGACGGGCCGCTCGGCTGGCGGGGCTACGACGCCGCGCGGGCCCGTGCCGCCGAGCGCACCGGCGAGCGGGAGTCCGTGGTGTGCGGCACCGCTCGCGTGGCCGGGGTCCGGGCCGTGCTGATCTCCTTCGAGTTCGGCTTCCTCGGCGGTTCGCTGGGCCGGCGCACCGGCGACCGCCTGGAGTCGGCGTACCGCCACGCCCGCGAGCACCGCCTTCCGGTGGTCCCGCTGGTCGCCACCGGCGGCAGCCGGATGCAGGAGGGCATGCTCGCGCTGACCCAACTCCAGCGCGTGGCGCGGCAGATCGCGCTCACCCGGGCGGCGGGCCTGCCGCAGATCGCGGTGCTGCGCGATCCGACGACGGGCGGCGGCTGGGCCACCCTCGGCGCGGGCGCCGACGTGGTCCTGGCGCTGCCCGGGGCACAGGTCGGTTTCGCCGGCTCCCGGGTCCGGCCGCCGGACGCCGACCCGGCCGCGTACACCGCACAGGCCCAGGTGGCGGCGGGCGCGGTCGACGCGGTCGTACGCCCGGAGGAGCTGCGGGAGACTCTGGGACTGTGGCTGCGGCTGCTGACGAGGCCGTCGTCGGCCGCGGTACCCCCGCCCCGGGCGCTGCCCGCGACCGGCCCGTCCGCCTCCGGCCCGGTCACACCCCCACCGGCCGACTCCGTACCGGCCGTCTCCGGGCCGGCCACGGCGGCAGCGGCCCCGGACGCCCGTCTGCCCGCGACCGGCTGGGAGGCCGTACGGCGGGCCCGCCTGCCCGGGCGGCCGCGCGCCGAGCGGTACCTGGACGCCTGTTTCACCCGGCGCGCTGCGCTGCGCGGCGACCGCTGCGGGGGCGTGGACGACGGGATGCTGTGCGGGTTCGGGGAGACCGACGGGATCGACGGCGCACCTCGCACCGTCGCCTACGCCGCCCAGACCGGCACCGCGACCCTGCCCGCCGGGTACCGCACCGCCGCCCGGCTGATCCGGCTCGCCGACCGGCTGGGCGTCCCGGTGCTGACGCTGGTGGACACCCCGGGCGCCGCGAACGACGCCGAGGCGGAGCGGCAGGGCGTCGGAGCCGCGATCGCCGACCTGTTCGGCACGGTGGCGGCGGCCCGGACGCCGGTCACCACACTGCTGATCGGCGAGGGTGGCTCGGGCGGCGCCCTCGCGCTGGCGGCGCCCGGCAGGACTTGGGCCACGCCGGACAGTTACTTCTCGGTCATCGCCCCGGAGTCGGCCGCCGCGATCCTCAAGCGGCCGGCGGACCAGGCGCCGGCCACCGCCGACCAGCTCCGCATCCGCCCCCAGGACCTGGTCGAACTCGGCGTGGTCCGAGGGGTCGTGCCCGCGGCGGACGCCCCGGACACGGGATCGGGTTCCCACTGGTACAGGTGATCGCCGCCCATGTGATCACTTGGTCGGACGGCGAGGACTCACGCCCACGGTGCGCACGTCACCGGCCGCCGAGGCGGTCGGGCGCGTGTCCCGCCTGCCCACCGCGACACGATCACCCACCTCGGCGCCGACGTGCTCGGCGGCCTCGCCCACTCCATCGGCCGGCTGGTCGTGCGTCCACGCGGACGCACGACGGCGCCGTGTCCCCCGTCCCGGGGAGGCGGCGCCGTCCGCGTACGCGCCGGGGCCCGGCGTTCGGATCACGCGGGGCGTGCGGGGTCCGAACGCCGCTCCCCCGAGCCCTTGGAGCAAGGGCGCCGTCCGAACGGCGCGGGGATTCCCCCGGCCCCGCTCCCCGGTCCGGCGTGGTCCGAACGGGAAGGCCCTACCTGACACCCGCGGCCCGCACGATCTCCTGCCGTACCGAACCGCCCCGGTCGTCGCGCGCGGCGGCCCGCAGGGAGACGGACGCGGCGCCGCGCGGCACGGTGAGCGTGCCGCTCCAGGCGGCGGCCCCGTGCCCCGCGGTGAGCCGCACCGCCTGCCAGGTGGCGCCCTCGTCGTACGACACCTGGAGGCTGCCGCCGCCGATGGTCCCGGTGCCCGGCGCGCCCGCCACGTACTGGGCGCGCAGGCCGACCGGGACCCGGCCGCCGCCCCTGAGGTCGCCCGCGAGGTCGGTGTCGAGGTCGAAGGCGAGGTTGATCAGGGGCAGCGTGCTCCAGCGGTCGTCGGGGGCGGCCGACGAGCGGAACGTCCACTCGGCGTGCCCCCGGGTGGCGAGCTTCCAGCGGCCGGGGTCGAGCGAGGTGTCCGTGACGAGTTCGTAGGCGTGCTCGTCGGCGGGCGCGTCCCACACGTACGCGGCGGAACCGGAGCGCCGGTCCACCGGCTTGCCGTCCAGGCGGACCTCGGTGGTCTGCGTCATGCCGCTGTCGGTGCTCCACACGTCGCCGAAGCCGGTGTGGTCGGGGCCGGAGTCGCCCCAGCCGGGGGCGTTGAACCGCAGGCTGTTCCCGGCGCGTTGCTGGCCCCAGCCCAGGCCGGTGCCCAGCCACGGGTGCCAGACGGGCTCGAACCAGTCCAGCGCCGGACGCGAGCCGCCCTCGTACCGCACCAGGCCGCTGCGCTCCTCCAGGGTCCCGTCGCCGACCGTGACGGACTCGTGCCAGAGCTGGCCGGGGCCGGTGGAGACGTAGTCGGTCCGCTCGGCCGGGTAGTCGATCCGTTCCTGGAAGCCGATGCCGATCGGGAAGGCGTCGGTGACGGAGTACCGGTACTCGCCGCCCTGGGCGGGACGCGCGGCGTGGAAGGCCGTCGTGAGCTCGGCGAGTTGGCGGGGGCCGGGCCGGTAGGTCAGGTCGTGGTCGGGGACCGCTCCCGGGTGGCCCTGGGAGAGGTCGTACACGTACGGGGTGTCGCGCGTGCCCGTCATGTCGACCCGGCCGGCCGCGCGCAGCCGGGCCGCGTCCGCCGTGTCGACCGTCGCTATCTGCAGGGGGCGGTCGGCGTTGTCGTCGGTGCCCCACCAGGTGCTCAGCCGGCCGGGCACGTCGTCCGTCACGAACAGCGCCCGGGCGCCCGCCCGCTGGGCGGCCTGGGCGAGGGCGGTGGGTTCGGCGCCGTCGGTGAGCTTCGCCAGGACCGCCTTGCCGCGCACGTCCCTGCCGGTGAACTCCCCGGCGCCCACGTCGACCAGCGGCAGCCTGCTGCGGCCCTCGGTCAGGGTGCCGCCGGACTGCGCCACCGCCTCGTCGATCCCCTTGACCTCCAGGAGCGGCTTGCCGAGCCGCCACACCGTGCGGTACTCGAAGCCGCCCCGGGTGACCGGCCCGGTCGGCGCGGCGAAGACGCTGTCGTACAGGGGCGGCACCTGCACGGCGCCGAACAGGTCGGAGCCGCCCCCCTTCCGGTCGTACTCCATGAGCAGCTGCCGGGTCTCGGTGCGCCGGCCGACGTCGGCCCGGATCTCGCGCAGCCGCCGCCCGTCCAGGGTGACCTCGCGGTCCCGGTCGAGGGTGATCTCGGGGGCGGCGAGGAAGCCGAGCCCGAGGGAGTCGGCGCCGTGGCCGCCGCGCACGTCGAGGAAGGAGGTGAGGCTGTACGTGCCGGGTGCCAGCCGCAGTCGAAGGGTGCCCGAGTCGCCGACGCGGGCGGGTACCGGGTCGATCCCCTCGGCGAGTTCCTGCACCGTGAGGTCGGCGGCCGTGGCTGCGCCCGCGCGGTCCTTGACGTGGACGGTGAGCGTGTACCGCTCGTCCTCCTTGACCAGGCCGAACGCGGTGTGCGCGACCGGGGCGCCGGCCGCCGAGGCGACGATCTGTCCGCTGGTCGTGCCCACCGGGGCCCCGGTGGCGTCGCCGGTGACCGTGGTGGAGGCGGTGCCGTGGGCGGGCACGGTGAGGCGGGAGTCGGCGAGGGTGGCCACGCCGTCGGGGGCGCCCTGGACGGCGAGGTCCAGTTCGACGGCGTGGTCGGTGGAGTTGGCGTAGGCGAGGGTCCGGGTGACCGGCCGGTCCGCGCCGTACGGCCAGCGGTGGAAGCCGAGATCGGCGCTGCCGGTGGCGGTGACCGGGGCGGTCACGGCGTCCGGGACGCTCACCCGGCCGGCCCCCAGCGCGTAGGCGGGGGCGTCGAGCCGCTCGGACGTCGACATCAGCGCGTCCTTGATCCGGGCGCCGGTCCAGTCGGGGTGCTGCTGGGCGAGCAGCGCGGCCGCGCCGGCGACGTGCGGCGTCGCCATGGACGTGCCGCTCATGGAGGTGTAGTAGCCGCTGCCCTCGGTGAGCTGGGAGCGGGCGGCGAGGATGTCGACGCCGGGGGCCGCGAGGTCGGGCTTGAGGGCGTTGTCGCCGAAGCGGGGGCCGGTGCTGGTGAAGTAGGCGGCCTCGTCGCCGGAGTCGACCGCGCCGACGGTGAGGGCGGCGTCGGCGGCGCCGGGCGAGCCGATGGAGGACGGGGCGCCGGTGTTGCCCGCGGCGACCACGAAGAGCGCGCCGGTCTCAGCGGAGAGGGTGTCGACGGCCCGTGCCATGGGGTCGGTGCCGTCGCTGGGTTCGTCGGAGCCGAGGCTCATCGAGACGATCCGCGCGCGCACGTCCCGCGCGGCCCACTCCATCCCGGCGATGATCTGGGACTCGCTGCCGGTCCCCTGGTCGTCGAGCACCTTGCCGACGGCGAGCGTGGCGTCCGGGGCGACCCCCTTCTCCCGGCCGTCGGAGGCGGCGCCGCTGCCGCCGACGGTGGAGGTGACGTGGGTGCCGTGGCCGTTGCGGTCGGCGACGTCCTCGCCCTCGACGAAGCTCCTGGTCCGCGCGACCCGGCCGGCGAGGTCGGGATGGGAGGCGTCGACGCCGGTGTCGAGGACGGCGACGGTGACGCCCTTGCCGGTGAGCCCGGCCTCCCATGCCTTCGACGTCCCGATCTGCTCGTTGCTCCGGGCCATCTCGGCGGTGACGCGCGCGTCCAGCCAGACCTTGTCGACGCCGTCCGGCGAGAGGCCGCGCACGCCCTGTCCGGCGCCGTGCCGGGTGAACTCCCGCCAGAACGTGCGGTCCTTGACCGCGTCCACGGCGGCTCCGTGCACGCTGGCCAGGTCCCGGGTCCGCTCGGTGCCGGGCGGGGTCGCCGTCCGGGCGCCCTTGCCGTAGGTCACGATGAGCGGTGTCGCGCCGGTGCTCCGGTCGCCGAACCCCTGCCGCAGGAGCGCGCTGACGTCGAACAGCCGCCGGTCCAGCCGTCCCGCCCGCAGGTACGGCAGCGCCTCGTCCGGTACGACGGTGACGTCGCCGCCCGCCGCCTGGGTGCGCACGGCTCCCGTGGCGCCGGCGGGCCGGTCCACCGTGACGGTCTCCTTGCCGCCGCCGAGCTCCGTGACGGTGACCTTGTCGCCGGTGACGAGGGTGACGGTGCGGGCGCCGCCCGGGGCTCCCGGGGCGGGGGCGGCGGACCCGGTCGCGGGTGCGGGCGCCTGTCGCGCGGCGGCCTGCCCCATGGGCAGCAGGGCGATCACGAGCCCGGCCGACAGCAGGGTCGCCGCCCGTCCGCCTGGTCCTCTGCTCATCCGTGCCTCTCTTCGTCGAGTGCTACGTCGAGTGCTTCGAAGAGTGTCAGGAGACTTGTGTTGCAGGGGAGTTGACGGGAGGTGGCGGAAGGGCGCGTGGCGGTTTCCCGCCATGCGTCCGGCGTGGTGCCGGGGGCCGGTGCGGCCGTCGCGAAGGGCGCGGCCGAGGGGGGGGCGTCTCGCCGGTGGGGACGGGCCGGCCGCCGTAACGGGGCGTGCCCGCCCGGGAGTCCGCCGGCCCGTGGTGAGCGGTGACGTCCGGCCCGCCCGCGCCGCGTGCGGGAGCGAGGCCGCCGCGGGCTCCCCCGGTCACCGCCCGCCGGGTCCTCGTCCGCGCCCGTCGCGCGGCGCGGCGCGTCAGCGCGCGGACGGGGCGCGTCAGCGCGCGGACGGGGCGGGCCTTGGGCCGAACAGACCTTTATATGGCACACAGGGCTTTTTCCGAGCCATATTTAGGCGTATATACGGGTTACGAGGGACAACGCACCCGTTCAGCGGCACCCCGACCGGCCCCTTCCACCGGGCGGCCCCGATCCGCTCCGCACAGGATGCGAACAAGGCCCGCCACCCGGCGGCCGTCACGGTCCGCGCTCTCGGGAGGATCTGCCATGACCGCCAGTCTGGAGCAGTTGCGCCGCTGCCACTTCGCCGTCGACCTGGGCGCGGCCCGGACCCGGGTGTACGTCAAGGGGGCGGGGCTCGTCGTCGACCAGCCCTCGGTCGCCGCCGTGAACACCCGCACCGGCGCGCTGATAGCGGTCGGCGAGTTCGCGGAGCGGATGACCGGCCGCACCCCCGGCTACATCCGCGTGGTCCGTCCGGTCTCCGGCGGCACGGTCGTCGACATCGAGATGGCCCAGCGCATGCTGCGGCACCTGATCGGCGACCCGATGCGCCGGTCACTGCGCCGCAGGGCCCGGTTGCGGGCCGCGGCCTGCACGCCGCACGACGCCGACCCGTTGGCCCAGCGGGCCACCATCGAGACGCTGGTCGGGCTCGGCGCCCGCCGGGTGGAACTGGTCGACACGCTCATCGCCGCCGCCGTGGGCTGCGGACTGCCCGTGGAGCGGGCCGAGGCGTCCATGATCATGGTGTGCGGGGCCGCCGCGACCCAGGTGGCGGTCCTCTCCCTGGGCTCCATCGTGACCGCCGAACGCGTTCCCGTGGGCGGCGAGGCCGTCGACCACGCGATCGTGCAGCACCTGCGCCACGCCCACGAGCTGATGCTGCCCAGCCAGTCCGTACGGCCGCTCCAGCTCGCCCTGCACGGCAACGGGCTCACCGCGCACGGGCCGGCGTCCACCGAGATCCACGGACGGGACGTGGCCACCGGTCTGGCCCGCTCGGTCCTGGTCGACACGGCCGCCGTACGGGACGCCATCCAGACGCCGCTGACCGCGGTGCTCGACGGGATCGGCAAGGTGCTGCGGGGGTGCCCGCCCGACCTGGTGGCCGACCTCACCGACCGCGGGATCACCATGGTCGGCGGTTCCGCCCTGCTCCCGGGCCTGGACCAGATGGTGCGCCAGGCGACCGGCATCCCGGTGCACATCGCCGAACGCCCCGACGTGTGCGCGGTCCAGGGGCTGGGCGAGATGCTGGAGGGCAGGATCGAGCCGCTGGTGCTGGACCCGCTGGGAGCATGAGACCGCGAGCGGCCCGTCACTTCGCGCCACCGCCCGACCCGTCCGTACCGGCGACCGTCCGAAGGGCGGCGCGGCCGCGTCGGTCAGCGGGCGAGCCAGGCGCGGACCGTGGTGCCGTGCTCGCCGGCGTGCAGGCGGACGAGGTCGGCGATCAGGTTCACCATCAGCAGGCCGCGGCCGCCGCGCTGGTCACGGGTGGCGGGACGGCGCCCGGCCAGCGGGTCGTCCATGCGCCCGCGGTCGCGCACCTCGCACAGCACGTGCCCGTTCTCCGCCCACACCCGCAGCTCGCCCGAACCGCCCCCGTGCACGACGCTGTTGGTGGTCAGCTCGGCCGTCACCAGGGCCAGGTCCTCCAGCCGCGCGCCGGCCAGGCCGAGCCGCGCGCCCTCGGCGACGGCCACGTGCCGGGCCCGGGAGAGGGTCGGCGCCGTGAAACCGAGGGACAGCGCCCCCGGCACCGTCGGCAGCGGCTCGTTGTAGCGGGCGTGGACGCGCTCGGGGGCGTAGGCGGCGCTGTCCCGCGCCGCCACGGCCCCGGCGGGGATGACGAGGGGGTGGGTGGCGCGGGCGTCCAGGAGGGTCCGCTCGTCCAGGCGGGCGGCGTCGTACGGGCACAGGATGCTCACCTCGCGGCCCCGGAAGGCCGCGTTGATCAGTGCCTCGTGCTGGACGCAGGCCGGGTACTCGGCCGGTGTGCGGCCGAACCAGACGGGCTCGCCGACGATCCGCACCCGGCGGCCGGCCTGCTGGGCGTCGGCGAAGGCGCGCAGTACGCCGGGGATGATCCGGCCCGGGTTGCGCCCGGCCTCCCGCATGTCCAGCAGCCGTACCGCGCCGGCGTCCGCGCCCAGTTCCGCCTCGATCAGCCGGAGGTTCTCGCCGGGGACGGCCACCGCGACCGGCTCGCCGGACTCCAGCCCGGCGCGCACGAAGGGCACGGTGCCCGCGAGGTAGTCGTCCTCGTCCCGGTAGAACAGGGCGGGATGGACGAAGGGTTCCGCGGCGGCGGTCATGACATCGTCACCTCGATCCCCGGCAGTTCCGGCCAGAACATCTCCAGCATCCGCAGCACCCCGGACGGCGGCCGGTGCAGCACGATACGGCGGCCCGGGCCGAGCCGTCGCGCGGCGTCCGCGAGCGCGCCGACCCCGGCGACGTCGACGAAGGTCACGGCTGACAGCTCCAGGCAGTACACGTCCTCACCCTCACGCACCGCCCGGTCCAGCACCCGCTCCCAGAGCGCGCGCGTGACCAGGCTCACCTCGCCCGCCGCCCGCAGCCCGGCCCGCCGGGGCAGTGGGCACACCCTCAGCTCGGGCGCGGCGCCGGACGGCACGCCTGCCCGCTCCGTCGCTGCCCCACCGTCCGGGACGTCCACACCGCCTCCCCGCTGCGCGCCGTCGGAAGAGAACAGTACGCCGCGCCGGGTCCGGCCGTCGGCGCACCGGGGGAAACCGCGGCCCTCGCCGGGCCCCGGCCCGCGCCCGCCGGCCGCGTCACCCCCCAGGTGTACCGCGCCGGGAAGCGGGCAGGCGCAGGCCAGCAGCGCCGGGATCCCGCGGACTTCGCACGGCCCGCGGACCGCGTCGGCCGCGATCCCGGTGGCGACGGGACACGCGACGTCGCCAGTGCTGTGACCGGGAAGGTCTGCCGGGAAGCCCGTCGCGTCCGGTGCGGTGCGTCGCGAGGCATCGCCCTCGTACCGGACGTACTCGGGTGATGCGACGACGCGGCGCGAGCCGGCGGACCCTTGCGGTCGCGGCACCGGGACGCGCGAGGACTGCCGGGGACGAACTAGGCGGGGACATGACCTCAGCGGCACCACCACCTCTCACACGACGGCTGACCACTCTTGTCGACGCCCTGACCATCGACGTGATCACGTACCGGGACGGCCGGGCCGTGCTGCGCCCGTGCGGCGAGCTGGTCCACGGCTGTGCGGACACCCTGGCGAAGGCGCTGGCCGAGCTGCCGCCGGGGACGGGCCGGATCGACGTGGACATGGCCCGGGTGACGTTCATGGACACCGCGGGGCTGGAACTGCTGGACCTGCTGGAGCGGCACGGGCGCGGACATCCGGTCCGGGTGACGGCCACCGGCTGGACGGGCCAGCCGCTGCGCGTCCTGGAACTGGCCGGACTGGACACCACGGACCCCCTGCACCCGGCGCCCGGCCCGGGCGCGCCGTCGCGGCCGGCGGCCCCCGCCTCCGCGGTGGCCGCGGAGCGGGCGGAGCGGCTCCTGCGGTTGCAGCAGGAGGTCGAGCAGCTGCGGCAGGCCATCGCCTCCCGCCCGGTGATCGACCAGGCGCGCGGCGTTCTGATGGCCGCCCACTGCTGTACGCAGCAGCAGGCCTGGGACATCCTGCGGGAGGCGTCCCAGCGGTCGAACACCAAGCTCCGGACGGTGGCCGCCGCGGTCACCGCGGGCGCGCTGCCGGACGGCCCCGCGCCGCCGGAGGAGATACGCGCGGCCCTGCGCGTGGCGGTGGCCCGCGCCTTCGGCGCCCGGCGGGAGGGGTGACGCCGCGCCCCGCGAGAGCCGGTGGGCGTCTCGTGGTGTTCCGTGGTTCGCGGGGTACCCGGTGGCCGAGTGAGCAGCCCTTCCCTGTCCGCAGGAGCAGCGCGATGAGAGAACACACCCCGTCCCAGGCCGAGGGCGAACGGGACGACAACGACACCCGGCGCGTCGCCGAGGCGCCCGACACCCCCTATCCGACACCTTCCCAGGCGGAGGGCGACCGGGACGACCTGCCCGAGACGTCCGACGCCGCCGACGACCGCCGGTCCTGATCCGTGACCGGCGCCGGGGCCGCTCGGGGGGGGCGGCGGGCGTCGCCGCCCCCCGAGCGACCCGGCCGGTGCCGGACGCCGTCCGAGGAAGGGGGGCCGGCCCCCGGCCGGTCGTATGTTCCGGTCGCTCCACGGTCAGTGCCGCACCCGGGTTCGGCGGTCGCGACACGATCAGCCGCGGCCACGCGGGCCGTCTGGGGCACGCCCGTGTCGCCGTCGCCAGGACGGTGTCCGGCGGGCAGGGGGTGACGGCGGGAGGGCGGGCGTCGGCCCGAAGGGGATGCGGGCCAGGGGACGGTCCGTATGGTCCGGACGGGGGATTGAGTCGCGCCGCACGGCCCAGCTCCCCGACGGGCCCTCGCGATCATGGAACCATGGACGCCAGGAGGCCGTCGGGGCCTGCCGCGCCCGTTCCGGCCGGCCCGGCTGGTCAGAACGTTTTTTCGAGCACGACATGCGGTGGGGCGGGTGGGACTCGAACCCACGGCCGACGGATTATGAGTCCGCTGCTCTAACCGGCTGAGCTACCGCCCCGTTCGGCGCGTCACGTACACGTGTGCGCGCCGTCTGCCGCAGCATAGCCGCTCATACGATCTCCTGCTTCGTCATGGTCGGCTTCCCGCGGCCCTTCACGACCTTGAGGACTCCGCCGCGGGCCGCGCGGTTCCCCGGGTCGTGAAACCGGACATGAAAAAGGACCCCGGAGGGTCCTCGTTCACCATGCTCCCCCGACTGGACTCGAACCAGTAACCTGCCGGTTAACAGCCGGCTGCTCTGCCAATTGAGCTACGGAGGACCGAGCTCCCCCGACTGGACTCGAACCAGTAACCTGCCGGTTAACAGCCGGCTGCTCTGCCAATTGAGCTACGGAGGAATGCCTCGTTGCATCGAACGTACCTGCCTGGGTATCCGCCAGGGGGCGTGCGCTCGCTGCGACACATACATTAGCGCAAGCAGGGGGGTGCTTTGCCAATCGGTTCCCCCCGGCCCCGATCTCGAAGCAAACGAAGGGTGACCACCATGCGGTACCGGCTCGTCTTCATCGCAGGGCTCGCCGTGGGTTACGTGCTGGGCACGAAGGCGGGACGTGAGCGTTACGAACAGCTCCGGAAGTCCGCGCGCCAGGTCGCGCAGAACCCCGCGGTGCGCAACACCGCCGAGACGGCGGCGCACCAGGGCCGCCAGTTCGCGGACAAGGCGTACCACGTGGTCAGCGACAAGGTCGGCGACCGCGTGCCCGAGGCCGTGGCCCAGCGGGTGCGCTCGCTGCGCGGCCACGGCAACGGCAGCGGTCCGGACGACTGGGGCACCAGCAACACGTGACCGCGCCCTGGTTACCGGCGTCCCCGTGGTGGTCCGTGGCCCGAGCAGGCCCGGCGGTACGGCAGAATTTTCACCATGGGGATAGTCGCCGGGTTGGACAGTTCACCTGATTTCACACGCATCGTGGTCTGCGACACGGACACGGGAGCCGTGCTCCGGCAGGGCTACGCACCGCATCCGGTGGAGAGTCCAGAGGGCGGCGGACGGCCGTCCGACGTGGATCCGCAGGCCTGGCTGCTCTCGCTCGGGGAGGCCGCGGGCGGCGGGCTCCTGGAGGGCGTGCAGGCCATCGGCGTGTCGGCCCAGCAGAACGCGCTGGTCCCGTTGGACGGCCAGGGCGCCACGGTGCGGCCCGCATTGGTGGGCGGCGACCGGCGGGCCCAGGTCGCCGCGGCCGACCTGATCGACGCCCTCGGCGGCCGGGAGGCGTGGGCGCAGGCGGTCGGCTGCGTGCCGCAGGCCGCGCAGCCGGTGACGAAGCTGCGCTGGCTCGCCAAGAACGAACCCGACGCGGCCCGGCACACGGCCGTGCTGATGCAGGCGCACGACTGGCTGGTGTGGCAGCTGCTCGGGCGGCCGGTCCGGCGGACCACCGACCGCGGCGGCGCCTCCGGCACCGGGTACTGGTCCGCCGCCACCGGCACCTACCGGCCCGACATAGTGGAGCTGGCGCTGGGCCACCAGGCGGTGCTGCCCGAGGTCATCGGGCCCGCCGAGGCGGCCGGGACGACCCCGGAGGGGCTGCTGATCTCGGCCGGCACCGGGGAGACCATGGCCGCCGCCTTCGGACTCGGGCTGGGTCTGGGCGACGTGGTGGTCTCGCTGGGCGCCTCCGGTTCGGTCATGGCCGTGCACCCCGAGGCGCTGGTCGACCGGACCGGCATGATCACCTCACTCGCCGACGCCACCGGCATGCACCTGCCGGTCGTCACCACGCTGAACGCCGTACGGGCCCTGCGCGGCACCGCGGAACTGCTCGGCCTGCCCGACCTGGAGAGCCTGTCCGAGCTGGCGATGAAGTCCACCCCGGGCGCGCACGGGCTCGTGCTGCTGCCCTATCTGGAGGGCGAGCGGACCCCCAGCCTGCCGCACACCGCCGGAACGCTGGCGGGCCTGCGGCGCGAGTCGATGAAACCGGAACACCTGGCGCGGGCCGCGTTCGAGGGCATGCTGTGCGGGCTCGCGGACGCGCTGGACGTGCTGCGCGGACGGGGCGTGGAGGTGCGGCGGGTCTTCCTGCTCGGTCCGGCCGCCGAACTGCCCGCCGTGCAGGCCGCGGCGCCCGCGCTGTTCGGCGCGCAGGTCGTGGTCCCGCAGCCCGCGGACTACGCCGCGATCGGCGCCGCCCGGCAGGCCGCGTGGGCGCTCGGCGTGTCGCAGGGCGGCCTGGACCCGCGCACTCCCCCGGCCTGGCAGGGCGCGGCCGCGCAGGTCCTGGAGCCCGGTGAGGAACTGGCGGTGGGCCAGGCGGTGCGTCAGCAGTACGTGGCGGTGCGCGAGCAGACCCATCCCGGGGCGTTCCACGCGTAGCGGGGATCCGGCGGCGGTCTTCGGCACTAGGTCCATCGGCTGACACCGTGTCGGCCGGTGGACTGTCATTCGCTTAATCAGTTGAGGTAACGCGGGTGGAGTGTCCGACGATAGGGGCCAGGGGACACCGACCGCCCCCCACCGCCGACTCCGAGAGACCAGCGTGCTCATACGACTTCTGCGGACCTATCTCAGGCCCTACAGGAAACCCATAATCCTCCTGGTGCTGCTGCAGCTGCTGCAGACCTGCGCCACCCTCTACCTGCCGACGCTGAACGCCCACATCATCGACAAGGGTGTGGTCAAGGGTGACACCGGTTACATCCTGACGGCCGGCGCCGTGATGATCGGCATCTCGCTGGCGCAGGTGGTGTGCAACATCGGCGCCGTCTACTACGGCGCCAAGACCGCCTCCTCGCTTGGCCGGGACGTCCGGGCCGCCGTCTTCGACCGCGTGCAGTCCTTCTCGGCGCGCGAGGTCGGCCACTTCGGCGCGCCCTCGCTCATCACGCGTACGACCAACGACGTCCAGCAGGTGCAGATGCTGGTCCTGATGACGTTCACGCTGATGGTGTCGGCGCCCATCATGTGCGTGGGCGGTGTGGTGCTGGCGCTCGGCCTGGACGTCCCGCTGTCCGGGGTGCTGGTCGCCGTCGTGCCGGTGCTCGCCGTCTGCGTGACGCTGATCGTGCGCCGGCTGCGCCCGCTGTTCCGGTCCATGCAGACGCGCCTGGACACCGTGAACCGGGTGCTGCGCGAGCAGATCAGCGGCAACCGGGTCATCCGCGCCTTCGTCCGCGACCAGTACGAGAACGACCGCTTCCGCAAGGCCAACGGCGACCTGACCGAGATGCAGCTCGCCACCGGCCGGCTGCTGGCGCTGATGTTCCCGATGGTGATGACGGTGGTGAACCTGTCGTCCATCGCGGTGGTGTGGTTCGGCGCCCACCGCATCGACAGCGGCGGCATGCAGATCGGCGACCTGACCGCCTTCCTGGCCTATCTGATGCAGATCGTGATGTCTGTGATGATGGCCACGTTCATGTTCATGATGGTGCCGCGCGCCGAGGTGTGCGCCGAGCGCATCCAGGACGTCATGGACACCGAGTCCAGTGTCGTGGCGCCGCTCGCGCCCGTGACCGAGCTGCGCGGTCACGGCCACCTGGAGCTCCGGCAGGCCGGGTTCCGCTACCCCGGGGCGGAGGAGCCGGTGCTCAAGGCCGTCGACCTGGTGGCCCGGCCCGGCGAGGTCACCGCCGTGATCGGCTCGACCGGCAGCGGCAAGTCCACTCTGCTGGGCCTGGTGCCGCGCCTGTTCGACGCGACCGAGGGGGAGATCCTCGTCAACGGGGTGGACGTGCGGACCGTGGACCAGCGGCTGCTGGCGAGGACGGTCGGCATGGTGCCGCAGAAGCCGTACCTGTTCGCCGGCACGGTCGCCACCAACCTGCGCTACGGCAACCCGGACGCCACCGACGAGGAGCTGTGGCACGCGCTGGAGGTGGCGCAGGCCAAGGACTTCGTCACCAAGCTGGAGGGCGGCCTCGACGCGCCGATCGCGCAGGGTGGCACCAATGTCTCCGGCGGTCAGCGCCAGCGGCTGGCCATCGCCCGCACCCTGGTGCAGCGCCCGGAGATCTACCTCTTCGACGACTCCTTCTCCGCGCTCGACTACGCCACCGACGCGGCCCTGCGCGCCGCGCTGACACGGGAGACCGCCGAGGCGACCGTCGTCATCGTCGCCCAGCGGGTGGCGACCATCCGCGACGCGGACCGGATCGTCGTCCTGGACGAGGGACGGGTCGTCGGCACCGGCCGCCACCACGAGCTGATGGCGGACAACGAGACCTACCGGGAGATCGTGCTCTCCCAGCTGACGGAAGCGGAGGCTGCCTGATGGCCGGGCCCATGGGGCGGATGATGGCCGGCGGCGGCCCCGACAGCCGCTCGATGGACTTCAAGAAGTCGGGCAAGCGGCTCATCGCCCAGTTCAGGCCCGAACGGGTCACGATCTACGCACTGGTGCTGTGCGTGCTCGTCAGCGTCACCCTCAGCGTGATCGGACCCAAGATCCTCGGCAAGGCCACCGACCTGGTGTTCGCCGGGATCATCGGCCGGCAGATGCCGGCCGGGGCCACCAAGGAGCAGGTCCTCCAGGGCATGCGGCAGCGCGGGCAGGGCTCGGTCGCCGACATGCTGAAGAGCACCGACTTCACCCCGGGCAAGGGCATCGACTTCGGCGCGGTCGGCGAGGTCCTGCTGTTCGCCCTGGGCACCTTCATGGTCGCCGGCCTGCTGATGGCGGTGGCGACGCGGCTGGTGAACCGGTCGGTGAACCGGACGATGTTCCGGATGCGCGAGGACGTGCAGACCAAGCTGTCCCGGCTGCCGCTGTCCTACTTCGACAAGCGCCAGCGCGGCGAGGTGCTCTCCCGCGCCACCAACGACATCGACAACATCGGGCAGACCCTCCAGCAGTCGATGGGCCAGCTCATCAACTCGGTGCTGACCATCATCGGCGTGCTGGTGATGATGTTCTACGTCTCCTGGATCCTGGCCCTGGTCGCGCTGGTGACCGTGCCGCTGTCGTTCACCGTCGCCACCCGGGTGGGCAAGCGGAGCCAGCCGCACTTCGTGCAGCAGTGGCGCTCCACCGGCGCGCTGAACGCGCACATCGAGGAGATGTACACCGGGCACACGCTGGTGAAGGTGTTCGGGCGGCAGGAGGAGTCGGCCGCACAGTTCGCCGAGCAGAACGAGGCGCTGTACCAGGCGGGGTTCAAGGCGCAGTTCAACAGCGGCGTCATGCAGCCGCTGATGATGTTCGTGTCGAACCTGAACTACGTGCTGGTGGCGGTCGTCGGCGGTCTGCGGGTCGCCTCCGGCTCGCTGTCCATCGGTGACGTGCAGGCCTTCATACAGTACTCACGGCAGTTCTCGATGCCGCTGACCCAGGTCGCCTCGATGGCGAACCTGGTGCAGTCGGGCGTCGCCTCGGCCGAGCGGGTCTTCGAACTCCTGGACGCCGAGGAGCAGGAGGCGGACCCGGTGCCGGGCGTCCGGCCGGAGGAGCTGCGCGGCCGGGTCGCGCTGGAGCAGGTGTCG
Source organism: Streptomyces sp. NPDC015220 (assembly GCF_043079345.1). Lineage (NCBI taxonomy): Bacteria > Bacillati > Actinomycetota > Actinomycetes > Kitasatosporales > Streptomycetaceae > Streptomyces > Streptomyces sp. NPDC015220. Next base: position 614,510 of record NZ_JBIBUK010000001.1, read on the forward strand.
TTCCGCTACGACCCGGAGAAGCCGCTCATCGAGGACCTGTCCCTCACGGTGGAGCCGGGCCACAAGGTCGCGATCGTCGGCCCGACCGGCGCGGGCAAGACCACGCTGGTCAACCTGCTGATGCGGTTCTACGACGTCACCGGCGGCCGGATCACCCTGGACGGGGTGGACATCGCGCGGATGTCTCGGGACGAGCTGCGCTCCGGCATCGGCATGGTGTTGCAGGACACCTGGCTGTTCGGCGGCACGATCGCGGAGAACATCGCCTACGGCTCCGGCCGCGACGTCTCCCGCGGCGAGATCGAGGAGGCGGCCCGGGCCGCGCACGCCGACCGGTTCGTCCGTACCCTGCCCGACGGCTACGACACCGTGATCGACGACGAGGGCTCCGGGGTCAGCGCCGGCGAGAAGCAGCTCATCACCATCGCGCGGGCGTTCCTGTCCGACCCGGTGATCCTCGTCCTGGACGAGGCCACCAGCTCGGTCGACACCCGTACCGAGGTGCTGATACAGAAGGCGATGGCCAAGCTCCAGCACGGCAGGACGTCGTTCGTCATCGCGCACCGGCTCTCCACCATCCGGGACGCGGACACGATCCTCGTCATGGAGAACGGCTCCATCGTCGAACAGGGCGCCCACACCGAGCTGCTGGCGGCCGACGGGGCTTACGCGCGCCTGTACAAGGCGCAGTTCGCGCAGGCGGTGGCGGAGGTCGACTGACCGCCGGGCCCGCCGCGGGGACCGCCTGCCCGGGCCGGTCCGGGGCGGCCCGGGGCGGGGCTGTCAGGGCCGGGCCCTCGGCGCGGCGCCGGGCGGCGCCGCGCCGCGCGGTCAGTCCAGGTAGCCCCGCAACTGGTCGGCGAAGGCGTGGTCGCGCAGCTTGTTGAGGGTCTTGGACTCGATCTGGCGGATCCGCTCGCGGGTGACGCCGAAGATGCGGCCGATCTCCTCCAGGGTGCGGGGGCGTCCGTCCATGAGCCCGTACCGCAGCTGCACGACCTTCCGCTCCCGCTCCCCCAGCGTCGACAGCACCGCCTCCAGGTGCTCGCGCAGCAGCAGGAAGGCCGCGGACTCCACGGGCGAGGCGGCGTCGCCGTCCTCGATGAGGTCGCCGAGGGCGACGTCGTCCTCCTCGCCCACCGGTGCGTGCAGGGAGACGGGCTCCTGGGCCAGCCGCAGCACCTCGCTGACCCGCTCGGAGGGCAGTTCCAGGTGCGCGGCGACCTCGCCGGGGGTGGGCTCGTAGCCGCGTTCCTGGAGCATCCGCCGCTGCACCCGCACCACCCGGTTGATGAGTTCCACCACGTGGACGGGGACCCGGATGGTGCGGGCCTGGTCGGCCAGCGCCCGGGACATGGCCTGGCGGATCCACCAGGTGGCGTAGGTGGAGAACTTGTAGCCGCGGGCGTAGTCGAACTTCTCCACGGCCCGGATCAGCCCCAGGTTCCCCTCCTGGACGAGGTCGAGCATGGTGAGTCCGCGGCCGACGTACCGCTTCGCCACGGACACCACGAGCCGCAGGTTGGCCTCGATCAGCCGGCGCTTGGCCACCCGGCCCATGACGACGAGCCGGTCCAGGTCGCCGGCGAGCCGGCTGTCGAGGTCGGGCGTGCTGCCGAGCTTCTCCTCGGCGAACAGTCCGGCCTCCACCCGCCGGGCGAGTTCGACCTCCTCGGCAGCGGTGAGCAGCGGGATCCGCCCGATCTCCCGCAGGTACTGCCGGAACAGGTCGGCGGACGGGCCGCCGGTCTCGGTGCGCGCGGGCGCGGCGGCCGGCCCGACGGGCTCGGCCGGCTCCAGTGCCATGGGGGTCCGTGGGGGGCGGAGCTCGTCGGAGTCCTCGGGGAAGGGGGGTTCCTCCGGCTCGTCGGGGGTCTCGGTCCCGGGGTGGCGCGCGGCCCGGTCCTGCGGGGGTACGGCAGCGACGACGCCGGGCTCCGCGTCCGCGGCCGGTCCGCCGTGACCGGGGCCGGTGGTGCTGTCGGTAGGGGTGAGGGTCCGGGTCTGCACGGGGGCGACCTCCAGGATGATCGCTGCTGAGCTGTGCGGCAGCGGTACTCGGGGGGCGGATCCGGCGGCCGCGCCGCTGTCCGTCCCGTACGCGATGAGCACAGCCGCGGGGGTGTGGGACCCATGGGTGAGGGACCGGCCGCGCTCCGGGGACTCAGGCACCGGACCCAGTGTGGGGTACGACACATCGCCGCCACGAGGGGCGTGCGGTGACTTTTTGCGTCCGGTCCGTGACGGCGCGGTTACCGGGGCCGTTCTGTCGCCGGACGGGGGGACGGGCGCACCGGTCCCCTCACAGGGCCGCCGCCCCCCGCTCCCGCAGGGCCTGGTCGTACTGCTGAAGTATCCACAACTCGTTCTGGGCGGCGGCGAGTTGGGCGGGATCGCCGCCGGTGCCGAGGCGGGCCACGGTGCTGTTGAGATCGCGGATGCGACGTTCGACGGCGCGGCGGCGGACGCGGACCAGCACCTCGCCCGCGTACATCTCGTCGACCACCCGGCGCATGATCGCCTCGACGGCCAGCTCGGTGACCATCGCGCGGACCGCGTCGTCGGGAGCGGCCTCGCGGACCCGGACCAGGTACTCCTGCGGGTCCGCGGTGCCGTACTCCGCGCCGCCCGCGTCCAGGACCGCCTGGCGCACGGCCGCGTAGGACGGGGCGGTGAACTCGTCCACGCCGTAGGCGTCGAAGGCCGGTGAGACCAGTTCCGGGCGCTGCAGGGCCAGCTTCAGCAGCTCGCGTTCGGTCGCGAAGACCGGGTTGCGCAGGTTGAGGGCCGGGCCCCGGGGGGCGGACGGGGCGGGAGCGGCGTACGGCTGCTGCGGTCCCCGCTGCTGCCGGTCCGGGGCGCCGCCCCGACCGCCGCGCTCGCGCGCCCAGCGGGCCAGTTGCGCCACCCGCTTGACCACGAACTGGGTGTCGAGGATGCCGAGCAGCCCGGCGAGCTGGACCGCGACCTCGTGCTGGGCGCCGCTGTTCTTGATGCGGGCGACGACCGGCGCCGCCTCGTCCAGCGCGGCGGCCCGGCCGGCCGGGGTGTCCAGGTCGTAGCGGGCGACGATCTGGCGGAGCGCGAACTCGAACAGCGGGGTGCGTGGCTGGACCAGGTCGGCGACCGCCTCGTCGCCCTTGGCCAGGCGCAGGTCACAGGGGTCCATGCCGTCCGGGGCGACGGCGATGTAGGTCTCGGCGGCGAACTTCTGGTCGTCCTCGAAGGCCCGCAGGGCAGCCTTCTGGCCGGCCGCGTCACCGTCGAAGGTGAAGATCACCCGGGCCGAGCCGTTGTCCATCAGCAGCCGGCGGAGGATCTTGATGTGGTCGCCGCCGAAGGCCGTGCCGCAGGTCGCGATGGCGGTCGTGACACCGGCGAGGTGGCAGGCCATGACGTCGGTGTAGCCCTCGACCACGACCGCCCGGGAGACCTTCGCGATCTCCTTCTTCGCCAGGTCGATGCCGTACAGGACCTGGGACTTGCGGTAGATCGGCGTCTCGGGGGTGTTCAGGTACTTCGGTCCGGTGTCCGCCTCGTGGAGCTTGCGGGCGCCGAAGCCGACCACCTCCCCGCCGATGTCGCGGATCGGCCACATCAGCCGCCCGCGGAAGCGGTCGATGGGGCCGCGGCGGCCCTCCTGGGCGAGCCCGGAGAGGACCAGCTCCTTGTCGGTGAAGCCCTTGCCGCGCAGGAAGCGGGTGAGGTGGTCCCAGCCCTGGGGGCTGTAGCCGACGCCGAAGTGGAGCGCGGCGCCCTGGTCGAAGCCGCGCTCGGCGAGGAAGACGCGGCCGGCCTCCGCCTCGGCGGAGGACGCGAGCTGCTCGGCGTACCACTCGGCGGCCAGCTTGTGCGCCTCCACCAGGCGGATGCGCTCGCCGCGCTGGTGGGCGGGGTTGTACCCGCCCTCCTCGTAGCGCAGGGTGATGCCGGCCTGGGCGGCCAGGCGCTCGACCGCCTCCGAGAAGGTGAGGTGGTCGATCTTCATCACGAACGTGATGGTGTCGCCGCCCTCCTGGCAGCCGAAGCAGTGGAAGAGTCCCTTGCTCGGGCTGACCTGGAAGGACGGCGACTTCTCGTCGTGGAACGGGCACAGCCCCTTGAGGTTGCCGCCGCCCGCGTTCCGCAGCTGGAGGTACTCGGACACCACGGCGTCGATCGGGACCGCGTCCCGTACCGCCTTCACGTCCTCGTCGTTGATCCGTCCTGCCACGAGTGAATTCTACGGGGACGGCCGGACACTCCCGAGCCGCCCGCCCCCGTCGGCGGGGGCCCGAGGGGGCCCGGGGGAGACACGGCCGGGGGCCGCCGTCCGGCTAGGAGGCCAGGGCGTCCAGCGGCACGTGCGGGTCCGCCAGCGCCTCCGTGTCCACCCGTGCCCTGGTCCGGATCAGGTGCTGGATCGGGTCCGTGACGTCCCACACGTTGACGTTCATCCCGGCCAGCACCCGGCCCTCCTTCACCCAGAACGCGATGAACTCGCGCTTGCCGGCGTCCCCGCGGATCACCACCTGGTCGTACGACCCAGGCGGCGCCCAGCCGCTGTACTCCATGCCCAGGTCGTACTGGTCGGAGAAGAAGTAGGGCACGCGGTCGTAGGCGACGTCGGCGCCGAGCATCGCGCGGGCCGCCGCCGGGCCGCCGTTGAGGGCGTTGGCCCAGTGCTCGACCCGCAGCCGGGTGTCGAACAGTCCGTGCGGGAAGGCGGCCACGTCGCCGACGGCGTAGATGTCGGGGTCGGAGGTGCGCAGCCGTTCGTCGACCGCGATGCCGCCGCCGTGCTCCCGGCCGGTCAGCTCCAGGCCCGCCGCCTCCGCGAGGGCGACGCGCGGCGCCGCGCCGATCGCGGCGAGCACGTCGTGGCAGGGGTGTTCCTCGCCGTCGTCGGTGCGGGCGGCCAGCACCACGCCGTCCTGGCCGACGATCTCGGTCAGCCGGGCGCCGAAGTGGAAGCGGACGCCGTGCTCGCGGTGCAGTTCGGCGAAGAGCTGGCCCAGCTCGGGGCCGAGCACGTGGTGCAGCGGGGTGGCGGACGGCTCGACGACGGTGACCTCAGCGCCGTACTCGCGGGCCGCCGCCGCGACCTCCAGCCCGATCCAGCCGGCGCCCGCGATCACCAGGTGGCCGTTGGCCCGCCCGAGGTGGGCCAGGACGCCCTTGAGCCGTTCGGCGTGCGCGAGGCGGCGCAGGTGGTGGACGCCCGCCAGGTCGGTGCCGGGGATGTCCAGGCGGCGCGGTTCGGCGCCGGTGGCGAGCAGCAGCTTGTCGTAGCGGACGTGGGTGCCGTCGTCGCCGTAGTGGACGGTCTTCGCCGCGCGGTCGATGGCGTCGACGGTCTGGCCGAGGTGCAGTTCGATGTCGTTGCTCGCGTACCACGCCGGTTCGTGCACGAAGACGGAGTCGCGTTCCTCCTTGCCCAGGAGGTAGCCCTTGGACAGCGGCGGCCGTTCGTAGGGGTGGTCCCGCTCGTCGCAGATGAGGATGACGCGGCCGCTGAAGCCCTCCGCGCGAAGCGTCTCGGCCGCTTTCGCGCCGGCCAGGCCTCCTCCGACGATGACGAATGTCTGATCCGCGTCGACCACTTGATGCCTCCTGCCGGGGTCTGGGGGTGTCCCCCAGAGAACACTGTGGGTGCCGCCACCTGCGAGCGTCCCGCACAGAGCGTGGTGCGGGAAGAGGGAGTGGCCCGATCAGGCCACGGAGGGTCACCTCGGGCCTCTCTGTCACGGTGACGGGAGTCACCTGGGTCCCACGGGTATCACGGGTGTCGGTAAACGCGCTGTCAAGCTCACATGTGCCCCGTGCGACGCGCGTGAAGCGAACGGGCGCTGGCGTCGGTGAGGGAGGCGATCTGGTCGACGATCACGCGCTTGCGGGCGCGGTCGTCCGCCGCCTGCTCGTACAGGGCGCGGAACTGCGGTTCCAGCCCCTCGGGCGCGCGTGCGGTGAGCGCCTCGGCCAGTTCGGCGACCACGATCCGCTGGTCGGCGCGGAGCCGCTCCTGCTCGGCGCGCTGCATGACGTACCGGTCGGCCACGGCCTTGAGGACGGCGCACTCCATTCGGGTGCTCGCGGGGACGACGAGCTCGGCGCCGTACCGGGTCAGGCGCCCGTCGCCGTACGTCTGCCTGGTCGCGCCCTCGGCGGCCAGGCAGAAGCGGCCGATGAGCTGGCTGGTGGCGTCCTTCAGCCGCGCCTGGGCGATGGCCGAGCCGTCGTAGCCGTGCGGCCACCACTCCTGTTCCAGGAGACGGTCCAGTGCCTCGGCCAGCTCCTCGGGGTCGGTGCCGGCCGGGACGTACCGCCCGGCGGCGACCGCGAACACCGCCTGCCGTTCGGAGGCGGAGCGCAGGCGGGCCGGGTCGATGTGGCCGGCGTGCAGGCCGTCCTCCAGGTCGTGCACCGAGTAGGCCACGTCGTCCGCCCAGTCCATGACCTGGGCCTCGAAGCACGTGCGCGTGCCCGGCGCGTCCTTGCGCAGCCAGTCGAAGACGGGCCGGTCGTCCTCGTAGACACCGAACTTGGGGGAGGCCGGGTCGGTGGGGTGGGCGCCGCGCGGCCAGGGGTACTTGGTGGCGGCGTCGAGGGCGGCGCGGGTGAGGTTGAGGCCCACGCTGACGAGGGTGCCGGGGTCGCCGGAGACGGGATCGGGCACGAACCGCTTGGGTTCTATGCGGGTGAGCAGGCGCAGCGACTGGGCGTTGCCCTCGAAGCCGCCGCAGTCCTCCGCGAACTCGTTCAGCGCCTGCTCGCCGTTGTGCCCGAAGGGCGGGTGGCCGAGGTCGTGGGAGAGGCAGGCCGCCTCCACCAGATCGGGGTCGCAGCCCAGCGCCGCGCCCAGCTCGCGGCCGACCTGGGCGCATTCGAGGGAGTGGGTGAGCCGGGTGCGCGGGCTGGCGTCCCAGGCCGGGCTTCGGGTGCCCGGCGTGACCACCTGGGTCTTGCCGGCCAGGCGTCGCAGCGCCGCCGAGTGCAGCACGCGCGCGCGGTCGCGCTGGAACGCCGTGCGTCCCGGCCGCTTGTCCGGCTCGGCGGCCCACCGCTCGACGGCCGACGTCTCGTAACCGGCGGCCGGCAGGTGGTTCTCGTACGGCCCGGCCGCCCCGGGGGCGATCCCTTCGATCCCTTCCATTCCTCGACAGTAAGGGCAGGTGCCGACATCGGGGCGCCGGCGTCCGTGTCCCGGCCCGCGCCGCGCCGTTCCTCCGCCGGCGGCTCCCCTCCGCCGCGTTGCCGCCGCCCGCGCCGGCCGTCCCCGGACGCCTGCCGCCCGGGGCCGGTTCACGCCGGTGCGAGGGCCCGTCGGCGGTGGGCGCGCGACGGGTGCGGCTGCCGGGTCGTGAGCGCCTGTTCGTAACGGTGCAGAACCAGCCGGGCCATCGCCGGGTGGTCGCCGAGCGGGGCGGCGGCGATGCCGGGGGCGGCCTCGGCGCACTGGGTGGCGAAGCGTCCGGGGGCGGTGAAGCAGGAGGCCACGGCGGTGCGGTGGCGACCGCGGGCGGCCAGGGCGCGCAGGGCGTCCGGGACGGTGGGCGCGGCGGCCGAGGCGTAGGCGGGGACGACGGGCACGCCGATGCGCTCGGCCAGCAGCCGGGCGGTGCGGCGGGTGTCGGCGGCGGAGTCGGGGTCGCGGGAGCCGGCGGCGGCGAGCACCACCGCGCTGGCGCGGCGCGTCGCCCGGTCCGCGGGCGTCCGCCAGCCCGCCTCGGCCAGCCGGGCGTACAGGGTCTCCACGAGCAGCGGGTGCGGGCCGAGCGGTGCGGCCACCCGCGTGCGGGCCGGCGCGGCCGCCGCCGCCCCGGGGATGTCGTGCTTGACGTGGTGTCCGGGGCTGAGCAGCAGCGGCACGAGCACGGCCTCGGCGTCCCCGAGCCGGGCCAGGGCGCCGGGGAGCAGCGGCTCGTTCAGTTCGATGTGCCCGAGGTGCACCGGCAGCCGGGGGCGCAGTTCGCGCACGCGCTCCATCAGGGCCTCGACGGCGATCCGCGCACGCGGGTCGCGGCTGCCGTGCGCCACGAGGACGAGGGCGGGCGGGTCGTGCGGGGTGCGCGGCGTCATGGAACGATCCTCGCCGCTCCGGGTTGCCCCGCCGTTGCGCGGCGGTGACGGGAGTTTTCCGGGGCTTCACGCGGCGGCGCGGGGCGGTGTGAGGCGGCCGTGCGGTTCGGCGCCGGGCGCGCGCCGACCGTGGGTGCGCGGGGTCGTGCGCGTGCGGGCCGTGCGCCGGCTGTCGCCGGGGCGGCGCGCACGGCGCGAACCGGTGCGCCCCGGGTGGCGTCCTTGCCGGTCGAGGCCCGTCCGGGCCGCTCGAGGAGGGAACCGACCCATGGACCGACCGACGCGCCGACCGACGCGCCGACCGACGCGGCTGCGACCGCGGCTGCCCCGTACCCGTGCCGGCCGGCGGCGGCTGGTCCAGGCCGTGATGGCGGTGTGCGTGCTGGCACTGGCCCCCGCGACCTGGGTGTACGGCGTCACCGGGGACCGCCTGCGCACCACGGCGGACGCGCCGCGCACCGAGGTCGCCGTCGTCTTCGGCGCGGGCCTGTGGGACGGCGAGCCGTCGCCGTACCTGGCGCACCGCCTGGACGCGGCGGCGAAGCTGTACCACGAGGGCCGGATCAAGGTTGTCCTGGTCACCGGCGACAACAGCCGTGCGGACTACGACGAGCCGGACGCCATGCGCGCGTACCTGACCGGGCACGGCGTGCCCGGCTCCCGGATCGTCACCGACTACGCCGGATTCGACACCTGGGACTCCTGCGTGCGGGCGAAGAGGATCTTCGGCGTGGACCGGGCGGTCCTGGTGAGCCAGGGCTTCCACATCCGGCGGGCGGTGGCCCTGTGCCAGGCGGCGGGCATCGACTCCTACGGGGTCGGCGTGGACGCCGTGCACGACGCCACCTGGTACTACGGCGGCGCCCGTGAGGTGTTCGCGGCCGGCAAGGCGGTGCTGGACGCGGTGTTCCGGCCCGATCCGAGGTTCCTCGGCCCGAAGGAGCCCGGGGTCGCCCGGGCGCTGGCCGACGCGCGGTGACCCGGCCCGCGCCGGAGCGCATCGCGGCGGGCGCGGGCGGGGCGTCCGGCGCGGGCCGTGCGGAACCCTCACCGGCCCGGCGCCCGGCCGACCGGTGGCGGCCGGAGCGGGCGGTGGCGGCCGGTGGCGGCCGACCGGGCGCCGGAGGCGCCGGGAACTACTACAGAAACGATTCTCTTCTCCGGCACATCGGCACGCGGGTGCTATGGACACGACATGTCATGGCCACTTAAATCTGGTCCACCGTCAGCGCCATCCCCACCGCGCCCGAGGGCGCCCGCGCTCAAGGAGACCGATGAGTCGGACACGGCACATCCGAGGCAACCGTCTCGCCACGGCCGGCCTGGCCGCCACCGCCGCCACCCTGCTGGCCACCGCACTCTCCCCCGTCGCGCACGCGGAGGGCAGACCCACCAGGGCCACCGCGGTCCAGCACGCCGCCTCGGCGCTCGTGGACCACGCCACGGCCCTGGGACTCACCTCCGCCGAGAACACCGCCGTCCGGGACGTGGTCATCGACCCCGACGGCACGCAGCACGTCCGTTACGACCGCACGTACCACGAACTTCCCGTGCTGGGCGGCGACTTCGTCGTCCACCTGGCCGCCGACGGCACCTACCGCGGCGCGAGCCGGGCCACGAAGGGCACGGTGTCGCTGCCGAGCACCACGCCGCGGCTGTCCGCCCCGAAGGCCGCCGACCTCGCGGTGAACGCGCTGCGCGCGGCGAACCCCGGCGCGCACCTGAGGCAGGCGAAGGCCAAGCCCGAACTGGTCGTCGACGCCCTGCACGGCGTACCGCGCCTGGCCTGGCGCACCAACGCGGCCGGCCTGGACTCACTGGGCAACCCGGTGGCCCGTACGGTGCTGACCGACGCGCGCACCGGTGCGCGGATCGACGCGTGGGACAGCATCGAGACGGCGACGGGCGACGGCGCGTCGCTGTACAGCGGCACGGTCGGACTGGAGACCACCCAGTCGGGATCGGCGTACCAGCTGAAGGACCCGACGCGCGGCAACACCTACACCGGCGACGCGGCGAACAAGACCGACCTGTGCATCCTCGGCATCTGCTTCAGCCGCGCCCCCGCGACCCTGTTCACCGACGCCGACAACCACTGGGGCACGGGGACGACGGCGGACCGCTCGACGGCGGCGGTGGACGCGCAGTACGGCACCGACGAGACCTGGGACTACTACAAGAACGTCCACGGCCGCAACGGCATAGCGGGCGACGGCAAGGGCTCGTACAACCGCGTCCACTACGGCAGCAACTACAACAACGCCTTCTGGGACGACAGTTGCTTCTGCATGACGTACGGCGACGGCGACGGCACGACGTTCGGCCCGCTGGTGGCGCTGGACGTGGCCGGCCACGAGATGACGCACGGCGTGACCTCGAAGTCGGCGGCCCTGACGTACTCGGGCGAGTCCGGCGGCCTGAACGAGGCCACCTCGGACATCCTGGGCACGATGGTGGAGTGGTACGCCGCCAACCCCGCCGACCCCGGTGACTACCTGATCGGCGAGAAGATCGTCCGCTCCGGCTTCGGCGGGACGGCCCTGCGGTACATGGACAAGCCCTCCAAGGACGGCAACTCGGCGGACTGCTGGAGCAGTTCGGTCGGCAACCTGGACGTCCACTACTCCTCGGGCGTCGCCAACCACTTCGCGTACCTGCTCGCCGAGGGCAGCGGCGCCAAGACCGTGGGCGGCGTCGCCTACAACTCCCCCACCTGCAACAACTCCACGGTGGCGGGCATCGGCCACGACAAGGTCGGCAAGATCTGGTACCGCGCCCTGACGGTCTACATGACGTCCTCGACGAACTACGCGGGCGCCCGGACGGCCACCCTCAACGCCGCCAAGGACCTCTACGGCTCCGGCAGCACGGAGTACAACGCGGTGGCGGCGGCCTGGAGCGCGGTCAACGTGAACTGAGCGCCGGGACCGCACGGGACGGCCCCCCGCGCCCACGCGGCCGGGGGCGGCCGTCCCTCACCCGAGGCGGTCGGCGGGGTTCCCCGGCGGACGCCGGGGGCCGCCGGGGCCGGCCGGCGCATTCCCGTCCCCCCGTGACGGGGATGCGCCGGACGGCCCCGAGTCGGTCACTCCTCCGGACGCCGGGGGGACTTACGGTGCCGCGGCGGACGGCGTCCGCCCGTGGAGGAGCGGCGTGCGGTGCGTGCTCCGGGGGCCGCCCGCCCGAGCAGCTCGGGGGTGCCGGCCGGAATCCCCGTACTGGACGGGGCCGGGCTTCCCGCCGGTGCGGCGAGCGGGTGTTCCCTGCCTCGAGATCCCGGGGAGGCGTGCCGGGCGCCGCGACGGGGCGGGCGCCGTCCGGTGCGGCACTAGCTCCGATAAGCCCGGCGCTCCTTGGCCTCTCGCAGCGCCTCCCCCCACCACACCAGCTGGTCCAGCATCGCCTTGGCCGCCGCGTCGGGCCCCGAGGCGTCCTTCAGGCGGCCCGTGTCGTCGAAGGAGGCGCCCGCGTTGTGGAAGGAGACCGTGTCGCGGACGGTGACGGCGTGGAGTTCGGCGAAGACCTGGCGCAGCTGCTCGACCGCGCGGAGACCGCCGGCCATGCCGCCGTAGGAGACGAGGGCGACGGGCTTGGCCTGCCACTCGGTGAAGTGCCAGTCGATGAGGTTCTTCAGACCGGCCGGGAAGGAGTGGTTGTACTCGGGGGTGAGGACGACGAACGCGTCCGCCGACGCCAGTTTCGGCGTGATCCCCGCGAGCGCCGCCGTCGCCTCCGGGCCGCGCTCCATGGAGGTCGGCAGAGCGGCCGTCTCCGCGACGTCCACGACCCGCGGGACGATGTCGGCGCGCTCGCGCAGACGGGCGAGGAGCCAGTCGGCGACCACGGGGCCGAAGCGGCCGTGCCGGTTGCTGCCGACGACGAGTGTGACCTTCAGGGGTTCGGTTGTGGTGTCCATGCGGCACAGCCTGATACCTCAAGCTCTGTTGAGGTCAAGCCCGTCCCGCGGCGCGCGTCCCGGGCCCTGCCCGGTTCCCGCCCGCGGCGCCCGGCCCGTCACCCCGCCTCCCGCCTCTTCTCCCCCGGCCCTCTCCTCCCCCGGCGCACGGCCGCCCCGGTCTGCCCGGCATCCCGGTCACCCGTTCATCCCCGCGCCCCGCGCCCTTCGGACACTTCCCGACGCACCGTCAGCCGGACCGCGCTGACCAGGCGAAACGCCTGCCACCGGCTGCGCGCCGGCAGGCGGGCCGGCACCCGTTCACCGCATTTCTGACACCCTCTCAGGAAGCGGGCGGACCCGGGTGCCACTTACCTCGGAAGGGCAGGGCGCGACAACGGCGGCACACCCGGGTGCCGCGGGCCGTGTCCCGACCGCTGAGCTCTAAGGAGCACCGATGCGACGTACCGCCCGCCCGACGGCCGGGGCCGTGACCGGGGCCGCGCTCGCCGTCGCCGCAGTGACCGGTCTCGCCGCCCCCGCGCACGGCGCGGGCACCGTCGCCGCCCCGGCGCGCCCTCCCGGTAAGGCCGCGGGCGGTCTGGAGGTGGTCCCGTACTCGGTGGAGCCGGGCGGGCAGGTCACCGTGAACACCACGTCGTGCGGCCGGAGCGCCGCCGCGGCGGGGGACGCGAGCGCCGTCGGCGCGGGACCCTTCACGCTGGCGCCCGGCGGACGCGCGGGCGACGCGACCGGCCGGTTCCGGGTCCCGGAGAGCGCGCAGCCGGGGACGTACGAGATCGTCGCGGCGTGCGCCGAGGGCGACCGCGAGGTCCGGGGCGACCTGGTGGTCACGCTGACCGCGCCGAAGGAGCCGGGGAAGGAACAGGTGCAGCCCCGGGGAAGCGTGCGGACGGGGGTCGGCGGAGCCCTGGGCCACGACCCCGTGCAGACCGCGGCCGGCGTGACGGCGCTCGCCGTCGCCGCCGCGGGCGGTACCTGGCTCCTGCACCGCCGGGCGAGAGGCGACGGGATCTGACGGACGCCCTCCGCCGTCCGTCCGCCGGTACCGCACGTCCCTCCCCTCCGGGCACGACGCCCCTCGCCGCCCGGAGGGGCACGGGGCACCGCAGTGCACGACCGGAAGAGGGATTCGCATGCGCAGGATCGGCAACACCGCCATAGTCTCCGTCACCGTGGTCGCCCTCTGCTCCGGCGCCTGGCTGCTGCACAGCGCCGGCACCAGCCACGCGCCGCCCCAGCCCGCCGCGGCCGAGGGCACCCCCGACCCCCGCGAGGAACAGCTCGGCGCCCCCGCGCTGCCGCCGTCCCCGCCCACCCGCATCCGCATCCCCTCGATCCGGGTGGACGCCCCCATGACGGGCCTCGGCCTGACCGCGTCCGGCAGCCTCGACGTCCCGCCCGCCGACGAGGACAACCTCGCCGGCTGGTACGAGGCCGGCACCGCGCCCGGCGAGCGGGGCACCGCGATCGTCGCCGGCCACGTCGACAACACCCGCGGCCCGGCCGTCTTCTACGACCTCGGCGCGCTGAAGAAGGGCAGTGTCATCGAGGTGGAGCGCCGCGACGGCGAGGTCGCGGTGTTCACCGTGGACGCGGTGGAGGTGTACGAGGCGAAGGACTTCCCCGACGAGAGGGTCTACGGCGCGGCGAAGCGCCCCGAGCTGCGGGTGATCACCTGTGGCGGCGGCTACTCGAAGGCGACCGGGTACCAGGGCAACGTCGTCGTCTTCGCCCACCTCACCGGCAGCCGCTGAGGCCGGCGCCGGCGGCCGTCCGAGGGGTTTGCCGGCGGTGCGGACCGGCACTGTCGTCCGCCTTGCTAATGGGAAGGCCCTGGCCGGACGACGACGCCGGACGCCGGAGGAGGCCGACGCCCACGCCACGGGTCGTGATCAGGGGCCTCGCCCTGTTCGGCGCGGTGGTGACCAGGACCAGGCAGGTGCTCCACCCCTCCCCCGGCCGGTGAGGCCCGGACGGACGCCGCTCGCGGCCGGGGGCCTTCGCGGTGGCCCTCCGCGACCCGGCCGGCCGACGGCGCGGCCGCCCGGCCGCCGGCCGTCGCCTTCCCGCCCGCCTCCGGCGCTCAGGCCACCCACTGCTGGTAGGCCAGGTTCGCCACCAGGGCGAACACCACGGTCAGCAGCACGACACGGACGAATCCGCTGCCCTTCTTCAGCGCGGTGCGCGCGCCCAGGGTGCCGCCCGCCAGGTTGAAGACGGCCAGGACCGCCGCGAGCTGCCACAGGACCGAGCCCTGCCAGGCGAAGGTGGCCAGGGCGCCCGCGTTGGTGCAGCAGTTGACGATCTTCGCGGTGGCGGAGGCGGTCACCAGGTCCAGGTGGAGTACGGCGGTCAGCGCCAGGACGAGGAAGGTGCCGGTGCCGGGACCGATGAACCCGTCGTAGAAACCGATGCCGAGACCCGCCAGACCGATCGCCGCAAGGACCCGGCGGCGGGAGGCCGGGCCGGGCGCCGGTGCGGTGCCGAACGCGGGCCGCAGGATCACGAAGGCCCCCACCGCGAGCAGCACAACCATGATCACGGGCTTGAGCACGTCGGTGCTCATCCCGGCCGCGAAGAAGGCCCCGGCGCACGACCCGGCGAGCGCGGCCAGGCCGATCCGGACGGCCGTGCGGACGTCCACCGGCGCCCGGCGGGCGTAGGTCACGGCCGCGCCGGTCGTGCCGACGATGGCGACCGCCTTGTTGGTGCCGAGCACGGAGGCGGCCGGGGTGCCGCCGGGCAGCCCGAGCAGCAGCACCGGCAGCAGCAGGAGCCCGCCCCCGCCGACCACGGCGTCGATCCAGCCGGCCGCGAGGGCGGCGAGGCACAGCAGGCAGACGACGGTCAGCGATATGTCGGGCATGATCGCGAGCCTAGGGAGGAGAAAGGTGTGCGGTCCACGGACCTGAGGGACTTCTGAGGTAGGCGCGCCGCCGGGCCCCCGGCGCCGGCCCGCCTCACCCGCGCCCCCGCCGCCGCGGACCCCTCACACCCGGGCCGGTGCGCCGCTGAGCGCAGCGTTCCCCACGGGAAACAGCGGGGATGCCGCCGGGTAACGTCCGCGCCGCACGCTCGTCGGCATGACCCCGAACGAGTGTGGCCCGGTGAACGGCGCCGGCCTCGCGGGCGCGACACCCGCCCGGCGGTTCGCCGGGCTCCGGCGCGCCCGCGCCGGCCGCCGGCGAGGAGGGGCACCGGCCGCAGGACCGGGCGCCGCTCGCCGAGGCGCCGGACGGACGGTGCCCGCCCGAGGCGACCGCAGGGCCCGCGCCCGCCCGGCCGGCCCGGGCCCGGGACACATGCGTCGACCGCGCCGCCCGCCCGGGCCCCGGTCGGCGGACCCGGCACCGCCGGCGCGCCCGCCCGCGCCCGGGAGGGACGCGACCGCTCCCGACGGACGGCGTCCCCGCTCCACCCGCCCACCGATGATGGAGGCTCCTGATGTCCACCACGGCTCTTCGTGACCGGCCCCGCCCCACGATCGTGCTCGTCGGCCACGGCATGGTCGGCCAGCGCTTCCTGGAGGCGCTCGCCGAGCACGGCCTGACCGCCACGCACCGCGTGGTCGTGCTGTGCGAGGAGCCGCGCCCCGCCTACGACCGCGTGCGGCTCACCTCGTACTTCTCGGGCCGGACGGCCGAGGAACTCTCCCTGACCGACATGGGGTTCATCGACGGTCACGGCATCGAGCTGCACGTCGGCGACCCGGCGGCAAGCGTCGACCGGGAGGCCCGTACGGTCACCGCGCGCTCCGGTCGCACCGTCGGCTACGACGTCCTGGTCCTCGCCACCGGCTCCGTCCCGTTCGTCCCGCCGGTCCCCGGCAGGGACGCCACGGGCTGTTTCGTCTACCGCACGATCGAGGACCTGCTCGCCATCGAGGAGTACGCCGGGACGCGGGCGACGACCGGCACGGTGGTCGGCGGCGGACTGCTGGGCCTGGAGGCGGCCGGCGCCCTCCACGGACTCGGACTGGCCACCCATGTCGTGGAGTTCGCGCCGCGCCTGATGCCGGTGCAGGTCGACGAGGGCGGTGGCGCGGCGCTGCTGCGCACCATCGAGGGGATAGGTCTGACCGTGCACACCGGCACGGGCACCCAGGAGATCGTCACCGGCCCGGACGGCGCGGTGACCGGCATGAAGCTGTCCGACGGTTCCGAACTCGCCACCGACATGGTGGTGTTCTCCGCCGGCGTCCGTCCCCGCGACCAGCTGGCCCGGGCCTCGGGTCTCGCGGTCGGCGAGCGCGGCGGCATCGTGGTGGACGCGCGCTGCCGTACGGTCACCGACCCGCGCGTCTTCGCGATCGGCGAGTGCGCGCAGGCGGTCGACGGCCGGGTGTACGGACTGGTCGCGCCCGGCTACGAGCAGGCGGAGACCGCGGCGGCCACCATCGCGGCGCGGGATGCGGAGTTCACCGGCGCGGACCTGTCCACCGAGCTGAAGCTCCTCGGCGTGGACGTGGCCTCCTTCGGCGACGCGCACGGCACCGCCGGGGACTGCCTGGACGTCGTCTACTCCGACTCCCGCGCGGGCCTGTACAAGAAACTGGTCATCGGCCGGGACGGCACGCTGCGGGGCGGCGTCCTGGTCGGCGACACGGAGGCGTACGGCACCCTGCGGGCGTTCACCGGTTCGGTGCCCCCGGTCCCCCCCGAGTCGCTGGTCGTGCCCGCGGGCGCCGGCGCCCCCGCGCGGCTCGGCCCCGCCGCCCTGCCGGACGACGCGGTGGTCTGCTCCTGCCACAACGTCACCAAGGGCACGATCCGCGGCGCGGTCACCGGGCACGGGTGCGCCACCGTGCCCGAGGTGATGAAGTGCACCCGGGCCGGCACCGGCTGCGGCAGCTGCTCCAAGGTGCTCACCCAGCTCGTGGACGCGGAGCTGGAGGCGAGCGGCGTCGAGGTCGACAGGGGACTGTGCCGCTGCTTCGCGCAGACCCGCGAGGAGCTGTACGAGATCGTCCTCGCCCTGCGCCTGACCTCCTACCAGGCCCTCCTCGACCGGCACGGCCGCGAGGGCGCCCGGGGCGGCGACGGCTGCGAGACGTGCAAACCGGCCGTCGCCTCGATCATCGCCTCGCTCGCCCCGGTGATCGGCGCCGACGGCCATGTGCTGGACGGCGAGCAGGCCGCGCTGCAGGACACCAACGACCACTTCCTGGCCAACCTGCAGAGGAACGGCTCGTACTCGGTCGTCCCCCGCGTGCCCGGCGGCGAGATCGCCCCCGAGAAGCTCATCGTGATCGGCGAGATCGCCCGGGACTTCGGCCTCTACACGAAGATCACCGGCGGCCAGCGGATCGACATGTTCGGCGCCCGGGTCGAGCAACTGCCGTCGATCTGGGCCCGGCTGGTGGACGCGGGCTTCGAGTCGGGGCACGCGTACGGCAAGTCGCTGCGCACGGTGAAGTCCTGTGTGGGGCAGACCTGGTGCCGCTACGGCGTGCAGGACTCCGTGCGGATGGCGATCGACCTGGAGCTGCGCTACCGGGGCCTGAGGTCGCCGCACAAGCTGAAGTCGGCGGTCTCCGGGTGCGCCCGCGAGTGCGCGGAGGCCCGGTCGAAGGACTTCGGCGTGATCGCCACCGCGAACGGCTGGAACCTGTACGTCGGCGGCAACGGCGGCGCCACCCCGCGCCACGCGGACCTGCTGGCCCAGGACCTGTCCGACGCCGAACTGACCCGGCTGATCGACCGGTTCCTGATGTTCTACATCCGGACCGCCGACCGTCTGGAGCGCACCAGCGTGTGGCTGGAGCGGATCCCCGGCGGCCTGGACCACGTGCGGGACGTGGTCGTCCACGACTCGCTCGGCATCTGCGACGAGCTGGAGAGCCTGATGGCGGCGCACGTCTCCCACTACCGCGACGAGTGGGCCGAGACCGTCGGCGACCCGGCGAAACTGGCCCGGTTCGTCTCCTTCGTCAACGCGCCCGGCACCCCGGACCCGGTCGTCGGCTTCGTCCCCGAGCGCGGCCAGATGAAGCCCGACCTGCCGTTGCTGTCCATCGGCATGCGCCCCTCGGACACCGAGGAACTGGAAGGAAGCACCCAGCGATGACCCTGGCACCCGAGACGACCGGCCTGAAGGTCCAGCTGCGCCTGGCGGGCGGCTGGTTCACCCTCTGCGACCTGACCGCGCTGCTGCCCGGGCGCGGGGTCGCGGCCCTGTTGCCGGACGGACGGCAGGCGGCCCTCTTCCGCGACCGGTCCGGCCGCCTGTACGCCATCGACAACCGGGACCCGTTCACCGGCGCGGCGGTGCTCTCCCGCGGCCTGACCGGCACCGAGGGCGACCGCCCGTTCGTCGCCTCCCCCCTGCTCAAGCAGCGCTTCGACCTGGAGTCGGGGCGGTGCCTGGAGGACGGGACGGTACGGGTGGCGGCGTACGAGGTCCGGGCCGTGTGACGGGGGGGCGCCGCGGTGCGCCGTGCCCCGGCACAGGGCGGGGGCGGCACCCCCGCACAGGGTGCCGCCCCTTCGGCGGACCGGAGTCCTCGTCGCAATCGGTAGTGAGGGTCGGGGACCACGACGAGGACTCCGGGGTCTTTCTCCGGTGCCTACCGGTGGTCGCTGCCCTCCGACCGGGAGGCCGCGCGGCCGGCCTCGAGGCGGGCGACCGGGATGCGGAACGGGGAGCAGGAGACGTAGTCCAGGCCGACCTCGTGGAAGAAGTGCACGGACTCCGGGTCGCCGCCGTGCTCGCCGCAGACGCCGAGCTTGAGGTCGGGGCGGGTGGCCCGGCCGGCCAGGGCGGCGGACTTCACCAGGGAGCCCACGCCGTCCTTGTCGATCGTCTCGAACGGGCTGACGCCGAAGATGCCCTTCTCCAGGTACGCCGTGAAGAAGCTGGCCTCCACGTCGTCGCGGCTGAAGCCCCACACCGTCTGGGTCAGGTCGTTGGTGCCGAAGGAGAAGAACTCGGCGGCCTCGGCGATCTGGCCGGCGGTGAGCGCGGCGCGCGGAAGCTCGATCATCGTGCCGATCGCCAGCTTCAGCCGCGTGCCGGTGGCGCCCTCGACCTCGGCGATGACCCGGTCGGCCTCCTCCCGCACGATCTCCAGCTCCTGGACGGTGCCGACCAGCGGGATCATGATCTCGGCGCGCGGGTCGCCCTTGGCGTTCCGGCGCTCGGCGGCGGCCTCGGCGATGGCCCGGACCTGCATGGTGAACAGACCGGGGATGACCAGGCCGAGGCGTACGCCGCGCAGGCCCAGCATCGGGTTCTGCTCGTGCAGCCGGTGCACGGCCTGGAGCAGCCGCAGCTCGTTCTCGTGCGGCTCCTGGCGGGACTCGGCGAGGGCCACGCGCACCGACAGCTCGGTGATGTCGGGCAGGAACTCGTGCAGCGGCGGGTCGAGGAGGCGGATGGTGACCGGCAGGCCGTCCATCGCCTCGAACAGCTCCACGAAGTCCTTCTTCTGGAGCGGGAGGAGCTGCTTGAGGGACTCCTCGCGCTCGGCCTCCGTGTCGGCGAGGATCAGACGCTCGACCAGTTCGCGGCGGTCGCCGAGGAACATGTGCTCGGTGCGGCACAGGCCGATGCCCTGGGCGCCGAAGCGGCGGGCGCGCAGCGCGTCCTCGGCGTTGTCGGCGTTGGCCCGCACCCGCAGCCGGCGCTTGCGGTCGGCGAAGGCCATGATCCGGTGCACCGCCTCGACCAGTTCGTCGGCGTCGTCGGCGCCGGCGTGCATCCGGCCCTCGAAGTACTCCACGACCGGGGACGGGACGACCGGGACCTCGCCGAGGTAGACCTTGCCGGTGGAGCCGTCGATGGAGATGACGTCGCCCTCCTCGACGACGTGTCCGCCGGGGACCGTCATACGGCGGCGCTTGGTGTCGACCTCCAGCTCCTCCGCGCCGCAGACACAGGTCTTGCCCATGCCGCGGGCGACGACGGCCGCGTGGGAGGTCTTGCCGCCGCGCGAGGTCAGGATGCCCTCGGCGGCGATCATGCCGTCCAGGTCGTCGGGGTTGGTCTCCCGGCGGACCAGGATGACCTTCTCGCCGGAGCGGGACCACTTCACGGCGGTGTACGAGTCGAAGACCGCCTTGCCGACCGCCGCGCCCGGCGAGGCCGCGATGCCCCGGCCGACCTGCTCGACCTTCGCGCCGTCGTCGAAGCGGGGGAACATCAGCTGCGCGAGCTGGGCGCCGGTGACCCGCTGGAGGGCCTCGGCCTCGTCGATCAGTCCCTGGTCGACGAGCTGGGTGGCGATACGGAAGGCGGCACCGGCGGTGCGCTTGCCCACCCGCGTCTGCAGCATCCACAGCTGCCCGCGCTCGATGGTGAACTCGATGTCGCAGAGGTCCTTGTAGTGGTTCTCCAGGGTCTCCATGATCCGCATGAGCTGGTCGTACGACGTCTTGTCGATCTGTTCCAGCTCCGCCAGCGCGACGGTGTTGCGGATGCCCGCGACGACGTCCTCGCCCTGCGCGTTCTGCAGGTAGTCGCCGTAGACGCCCTGGTGGCCGGAGGCGGGGTCGCGGGTGAAGGCGACGCCGGTGCCGGAGTCGGGGCCGAGGTTGCCGAAGACCATGGAGCAGACGTTGACGGCGGTGCCCAGGTCGTGCGGGATGCGCTCCTGACGGCGGTAGAGCTTGGCGCGCTCGCCGTTCCAGGAGTCGAAAACCGCCTTGATGGCGAGGTCCATCTGCTCGCGCGGGTCCTGCGGGAAGTCCCGGCCGGCCTCGGTCTTGACGATCTTCTTGAACTTGGCGACCAGCTTCTTCAGGTCAGCCGCGTCCAGCTCCGTGTCGACGGCGACCTTCTTGGTCTCCTTGGCCTTGTCGAGGGCGTCCTCGAAGAGCTCGCCGTCGACGCCGAGGACCGTCTTGCCGAACATCTGGATGAGCCGGCGGTAGGAGTCCCAGGCGAAGCGGTCGTCGCCGGCCTGCTTGGCCAGGCCCTGCACGGACTTGTCGGAGAGACCGATGTTCAGGACGGTGTCCATCATGCCGGGCATGGAGAACTTCGCCCCTGAGCGGACCGACACGAGGAGGGGGTCGTCGGCCTGGCCGAGCTTCTTGCCCATCTTGCGCTCGAGCGCGTCGAGGTGCGCACTCACCTCGTCACGCAGTGCCGTCGGCTCCTCGCCGCTGTCGAGGTAGACCTTGCAGGCCTCGGTGGTGATGGTGAAGCCCGGCGGGACGGGAAGGCCCAGGTTGGTCATCTCGGCGAGGTTGGCGCCCTTGCCACCGAGGAGGTCCTTGAGGTCCTTGTTGCCCTCGGTGAAGTCGTAAACGAACTTCACGCCCTCAACGCTGTTGCCGCGTTCGGCTACCTGGGGATCTTTGTTTTCCGACACGGGTCTCGACTCCTCGAGGACGCGGTGGCTGCCCTGACGGCGAGGAACATACCCAGATCAAAGGCCTGTGGGTACGTCCACTCGTGCGTCATGCGCCCGTAACCAGCGGTCCGCCAGCGGATCGAAAGTCAAGGCTTGGCAAGTCGTCAGGGCCCGATGTTTTCACTTCTTGAACGGAGCCGGCTCATCCGACCCCCTTTTCCGCTCATGTGAGCGAGCCTCAGCACGGGTGATTTCGATCGATGAACGATCAAGGGATGGCACTGAGTGCCATCCCTTGATGAGGTGCAACCGCGCAAGATCCGCTCATCTGAGCGCAGCCCCTATCAAGGGTGGCGAGAATCACGCTGCCACAGGGCCATGGATTTCACCATGCGGACGAGTTTTCGCTTCCGTGGCAGCGGATCGGACGGGCCGACCGGCGGCCCTGCGGACGGGGACCCGGCGGTGGAACCGGGCGGCATACGCGAATGACGGATCGGGGCCGGGCCGCGGGGGCGAAGGCCCAGGTCGGGAGCGCCGCTCTTGGCCCGGAACCGTCATTGCCCCCCCGCGACCGTCCCACCGCGACCGGCCGGGGGGTCGGGGCTCGGAAGGGCTGGCCGACGCCTTCGGCCGGCGCCGGGGGCGGGGCGGCGCGGGCCGCCCCCGGCGTCGAGACCCGCTCGGCCGCCGGCCCGCCGGCGCTCAGCCGCCGGAGGTGTCCAGCTCGGCGTCCTCGCCGACGCCCGCGCAGTCGTACGGGTCCTTCAGCCAGCCGTCCGGCAGCACCACCCGGTTGTTGCCGGAGGTGCGGCCGCGCGGTCCGTCGGCGCCGGCCGGCCAGGGCTGGTTGAGGTCCAGCTCGTCCAGGCCCGCGCGCAGCTCGGCCAGGGAGGAGGTGATCGCGAGCCGCTTGCGCATCTCGGAGCCGACCGCGAACCCCTTCAGGTACCAGGCGACGTGCTTGCGGAAGTCGATGACGCCCCGCGACTCGTCGCCGAGCCATTCGCCGAGCAGGGTGGCGTGGCGGACCATCACGTCGGCGACCTCGCGCAGGGTGGGCCGCACGAAGGCGTCCGTACGGCCCTCGAAGGCCGCCACCAGATCGGCGAAGAGCCATGGCCGGCCCAGGCAGCCGCGGCCGACGACCACGCCGTCGCAACCGGTCTCGCGCACCATCCGCAGCGCGTCCTCGGCCGACCAGATGTCGCCGTTGCCCAGCACCGGGATCTCCGGCACGTGCTCCTTCAGGCGGGCGATGGCCTCCCAGTCGGCGGTGCCGCCGTAGTGCTGGGCGGCTGTGCGGCCGTGCAGGGCGATGGAGGTCACGCCCTCCTCGACCGCGATCCGGCCGGCGTCGAGGTAGGTGATGTGGTCGTCGTCGATGCCCTTGCGCATCTTCATCGTGACCGGCAGGTCGCCCGCCCCGCTGACCGCCTCGCGCAGGATGGCGCGCAGCAGGTTGCGCTTGTAGGGCAGGGCCGAGCCGCCGCCCTTGCGGGTCACCTTCGGGACCGGGCAGCCGAAGTTCAGGTCGATGTGGTCGGCGAGGTCCTCCTCCGCGATCATGCGGACGGCCTTGCCCACCGTCGCCGGGTCGACGCCGTACAGCTGGATGGAGCGCGGCCGCTCACTCGCGTCGAACCTGATCAGCTGCATCGTCTTCTCGTTGCGCTCGACCAGGGCCCGGGTGGTGATCATCTCGCTGACGAACAGGCCCTTGCCGCCGCTGAACTCCCGGCACAGGGTGCGGAAGGGGGCGTTGGTGATACCGGCCATGGGAGCCAGCACCACCGGGGGCCGGACGGCGTGCGGACCGATCTGCAAGGGGGACTCGGGCGTGGGCATTCCCCCATTGTCGCGTATCGCTCCGGCCTCCGTGCCGCACGCCCGTACGGATCGTGTATCAGTCATTAGTTAACCGCACTATCGAACGCGTACCATGGCACACATGCCCGAGCTCAGCCACCGCCGACGGCTGCTGGTGCTCGCGATCTGCTGCATGAGCCTGCTGATCGTGAGCATCGACAACACCGTCCTGAACGTCGCCCTGCCCTCGATGCAGCGCGAGCTGCACGCGAGCACGTCCGGCCTGCAGTGGACCATCGACGCCTACACGCTGGTGCTCGCGGCGCTGCTGATGCTCGCCGGCTCCACGGCCGACCGGATCGGCCGCAAGCGGGTCTTCATGACCGGCCTGATCGTCTTCTGCGTCGGCTCGCTGCTGTGCTCGCTGGCGCCCAACCTCGAACTGCTGATCGTCTTCCGCATGGTGCAGGCGGTCGGCGGCTCGATGCTCAACCCGGTCGCGATGTCGATCATCACCAACACCTTCACCGACCCGCGCGAGCGCGCCCGCGCGATCGGCGTGTGGGGCGCGGTGGTCGGCATATCCATGGCCGCGGGACCGCTGGTCGGCGGCCTGCTGGTGGAGTCGGTCGGCTGGCGTTCCATCTTCTGGGTCAACCTGCCCGTCGGCCTGGCCGCGCTCCTGCTCACCCTGCGGTTCGTCCCCGAGTCCCGGGCGCCGAAGGCCCGCCGTCCCGACCCGGTGGGGCAGGTCCTGGTCATCGCCCTGTTCGGGGCGCTGACGTACGCGATCATCGAGGCCCCCGACGCCGGCGCCGCCACGGTCTGGCCGTTCGCCGTCGTCGCGCTGGCCGCCCTGCTCGGCCTGCTGTGGTACGAGCCGCGCCGCGCCGAACCCCTCATCGACCTGCGCTTCTTCCGGTCCGCTCCGTTCAGCGGGGCCACGGTGGTCGCGGTCAGCGCGTTCGCGGCGCTCGGCGGCTTCCTGTTCCTGTCCACGCTGTACCTGCAGAACGTGCGCGGTCTGGACGCCCTGCACGCGGGCCTGTGGATGCTGCCGATGGCGGCGCCCACGTTCCTGTGCGCGCCGCTGTCCGGGCGGCTGGTCGGCAGCCGCGGCCCCCGGCTGCCCCTGCTGGTCGCCGGGGTGGCCATGACGGTCAGCGCGGTGCTCTTCGCGGCCTTCGAGGCCGAGACCTCGAACCTGACGCTGGTCATCGGCTACGTCCTGTTCGGCATCGGCTTCGGTTTCGTCAACGCGCCCATCACCAACACGGCCGTGTCCGGGATGCCGCGCGCCCAGGCGGGGGTCGCCGCGGCCGTGGCCTCCACCAGCCGGCAGCTCGGGCAGACCCTCGGCGTCGCCGTCGTGGGCGCGCTGCTGGCCTCCGGCGCCGGCTCGTCCTCCTACCGGGACTCGTTCGTCTCCGCCGCCCGGCCGGGCTGGTGGGTCCTGGTGGCGTGCGGCGTGCTGGTCCTGGTGCTGGGCGCGGTCACCTCCGGCCGGTGGGCCAGGGGGACGGCGGAGCGCACCGCCGAGCGGCTCCAGGAGCACGAGGTGCGCCAGGCGGCGGCCGTCGGCGCCTGAACCGCGCGGCGGACCCTAGGCCCGCCGCTCCAGGGCGATCGCGTGCAGCTTCTCCAGCCGTGCGCGCGACTCGTCGTCCGCCGGCACGTACGTCACCATGCGCGGACCCACATCCGGGGTCAGCCACAGATCGGTGTGGTCGACGGTCACGCTGCCGACGAGGGAGTTGCGGAACTCCTTGCGCTTGCTCGCCGGGGCGACCACCTCGTGCCGGTCCCACACCTCGCGGAAGTCCGGCGACTGGTCGCGCAGCCGCTTCAGCAGCGTCTTCCAGGCGGGCTCGGCGAGGTGGCCGGCCATCGCGGCGCGGAAGCGGGCGGCCATGTGCCGCAGGGCGTCGTCCAGGTGCACGATCGAGGAACGCCACTCCTGGTGGGTGTACGACAGGACCATGCAGTTGCGGTCCTCGGGCGGTACCGCGTCCAGGTCGCACAGAAGCAGGCCGTAGGTGCGGTTGTGGGCGAGGATGTCGTACCGGCTGTTCTGCAGGCAGGCCGGGAACGGCTCGAGCTGCTCCAGGACCGCGCGCAGCGCGGGGGTGACCGACGGGCAGACCGTGGACGGCGCCGGGTCCGTCGCGCCCGCCAGCTGGAAGAGGTGGGCGCGCTCGCCGGGGTCGAGCAGCAGGGTGCGGGCGAGGGCGTCCAGGACCTGTACGGAGACCTGGATGTCGCGGGCCTGTTCGAGCCAGGTGTACCAGGTGACGCCGACCGCGGAGAGGTGGGCCACCTCCTCGCGGCGCAGCCCGGGCGTGCGCCGCCTGGGACCGCGGGGCAGGCCGACCCGCTCGGGGGTGATGTGCTCGCGGCGGTGGCGGAGGAAGGCGGCCAGTTCGTGCCGCCGGATCGCCGAGGCCGTGGCCTGTCCGCCCCGTTCACCCGGGGCGTCGGCCGCTCCCGCCGGGGCCGGGCGCACCGCGGCCGGCCCTGCCGGTGCCTTCTGGGCCATGATGGTCATGCCTCCATCCTGCCGCCGCGCGGACCCTGTTGCCAGGTACTTCCGCTACCAGGATAAGGACACTCTGGTACCCGTCTCACAACGGGCGCAGGCTCGTGGCCGTGACCACTCCCACCATCTCCTCACGCGTCGTCCGGCCCGTCGCGGCGCCATCCGCGCTGGGCGGGCCCGGACTCTTCACGGTGCTGCTCGGCGCGGCACTGCCGCTCATCGACTTCTTCATCGTCAACGTCGCCCTGCCGGCGATCGGCCAGGACCTGCACGCGGGCGAGGCCGTGCTCGAACTCGTGGTGGCCGGGTACGGAGTGGCGTACGCCGTGCTGCTCGTGCTCGGCGGCCGGCTCGGCGACCTGTTCGGCCGGCGCCGGCTCTTCCTCGGCGGCATGGCGGCCTTCGGCCTGACCTCGCTGGCCTGCGGGCTCGCCCCCGGCGCCTGGACGCTGGTCGCGGCCCGGGCGGCGCAGGGCGCGTCGGCCGCCGCGATGCTGCCGCAGGTGCTCGCGACCATCCAGGCCACCACCTCCGGTCCCCGCCGGGCCCGGGCGATGAGCCTGTACGGCGCGACGGCGGGCCTTTCCATGGTGGCCGGGCAGATCCTCGGCGGCGTCCTGGTCGCCGCGGACGTCTGGGGCACCGGCTGGCGCGCGGTGTTCCTGGTGAACGTGCCCGTCGTGGTGGCCGGCCTGGTGCTGGCGCTGCGCGCCGTCCCGGAGACCCGCTCGCAGCACCCGGAGCCGGTGGACGGCCCCGGCACGGTCCTGCTGGCGCTGTCCCTGCTGGCGCTGCTCGCGCCGCTCACCGAGGGCCGCGCGGCGGGCTGGCCGCTGTGGACGTGGCTGTCACTGGCCGCGTTCCCGCTGGTGGCGGCCGCGTTCTACGCGGTGGAGCGGAGGGCGGACCGGCAGGGGCGTACGCCCCTGGTGCCGCCGAGCCTGTTCCGCCTGGTGTCCCTGCGCCGCGGCCTGACGCTGATCGTGCCCTTCTCCATCGGCTTCAGCGGCTTCATGTTCGTCGTCGCGGTGGCGTTGCAGCAGGGCGCGGGCCTCGGCCCGGTCCCGGCGGGGCTGGCGCTGGCCCCGATGGCGGTCGCCTTCTTCCTCGTCTCGCTGGCCGGGCCCCGGCTGGTCGCCCGGTACGGCACCCGCGTGGTGACGGCGGGCGCGGTCGTGCAACTGGTGGGCGTGGGACTGATGGCGCTGACCGTCCAGCGGTCCTGGCCCCAGCTGGGCTTCGTGGAACTGCTCCCCGGAGCGGCCGTGGCCGGTGCGGGGCAGGCGCTCCAGCTGCCCGTGATCTTCCGGATCGTCCTCTCCGAGGTGCCGGCCGCCCGGGCCGGAGTCGGCAGCGGGGTCATGGTCACCACCCAGCAGTCGGCGCTGGCGCTGGGCGTGGCCACCCTCGGCACGCTGTTCCTGTCGCTGGTGCCCGGCACGGGCATGCGGGACGCCCTGGTGATCACGCTCCTGGTCCAGCTCGCGGGCGTGGTCCTGACCGGGCTGCTCAGCCTCCGGCTGCCGCGCGCGATCGGCTGAGGGCCGGCGCCCGTGTGCGGACGGCCCGTTCCGGTGGGCGACCGCGTGGCCGCGGCCGGTCACCGCCCGTAGGTCACACTGTGTGACCAGTCGGACAAAGGTAAGAAACAAGTGAACGGGTCACCCCCGCCCGACCTGCGGTTTCTCATCAAACAAACCCCGCTCCGGGCCGAGTTCGATCTCCGTCGACATGCCGCGCCGGCGAACCCGGGCAAACCTGGAGTAGCGCGAACGGCCCCCCACCCGGGGGCCTTCGCTCCGCAGGGGGAAGTCCGTCGAACAACGGGAGACCACCATGCACGCCACTCTCCGCCGTCGCTGTATCCGCACTCTGGCCGCGGGCGCCCTGTCCGCCGCGCTGGTGTCGGTCGGATCGGCCGGAGCCTTCGCCGCCGACTCGGCGCCGATGCCGAAGCCGAGCCCCACGCACACCATGACCGCGATGGCCAAGTCCATCTCGATCAAGGCCAGCCACAGCCGGATCAGGGCCGGGCAGAGCGTGACGCTCACCGGGCGCACCGCCAACCTGGCGGCCGGCACCAAGCTCACCGTCCAGCGCCTGCACAACGGCAAGTGGACCACCCTGCGGGCGACCACCGTGGTCAAGAAGGGCGACACGTACACCGTGACCACGAAGCTCGCCGCCAAGGGCACGGAGCACCTGCGCGTGGTGTCCGGTCCGACGCGCTCCAAGACGATCACCGTCGACGTGATGTGACCGGGAGCGGCACGGTGCTAACGGGCTCGTAGTCCGCACAGCACCAGTTCGAGCACCGCCTCGAACTCCTCCTCGATCGCCGGCCGCTTCCACTCCCCCGCGTAAGCCGGGTCGTGGAAGCGGCCGGTGGCATGGAAAAGGGCACGCGCCGCGGAGTTCGGGTCGGCGGCCGTGAACACGCCGGCGGCGGCGCCCGCCGCGACGATCCCGGTCAGCTGGGCGGTCAGTTCGGCGACGTGCTCGTCGACCACCTCTCCGCTGTCGCCGACGAGGACGGAGTACGTGGCGAACAGCTCGGGGTCGCCGCCGGCCTTGCGGCGCTTGGCGTCGAACAGCGCCCTGAGCCACTCGCGCAGCCGCTCCTCCGGGTCCCGGTCGGCGGCGGCGATCCCGGCCAGGAGGCCGGAGGTCCGGTCCAGCCAGCGCTTGGTCACCGCCGCCCGCAGCGCGGCCTTGGTGCGGAAGTGCCGGTAGACGCTGCCGTGGCTGACGCCGAGGGCGCGGGCCACGTCCACCACGGTCGCCTTGGCCGGACCGTGGCGGCGCAGCACCTCCTCGGTCGCCTCCAGGATGCGTTCGGCGGTCAGGGACTCGGTGGCGGGTGACATGTCGTAGACCGTACCCGCGCCGGGATCAGTGTTCGCTGTCCAGGTGTGCCATCTGCGCCCTCGGGTAGCGCTCGCCGGCGGCCGCGTGGGCCGGGACGGCCTCCTCGATCGCCGCCAGGTCGGCCTCGTCCAGCGTCACGTCCAGGGCGCCCAGCGCCTCCGTGAGCCGTTCCCGGGTGCGCGCTCCGATCAGCGGCACGATGTCCTCGCCGCGCGAGAGCACCCAGGCGATGGCGGTCTGCGCGACCGTCACGCCCTTGCCATCGGCGACCTTCCGCAGCGCGTCGACGAGGTCGAGGTTGTGCTGGAGGTTGTCGCCCTGGAAGCGGGGCGAGTGCGCCCGGAAGTCGTCGGCGGCGAGCCGCCGGTCGCGGGTGAAGTGCCCGGAGATCAGGCCGCGCGAGAGAACCCCGTACGCCGTGATGCCGATGCCCAGCTCGCGGGTGGTGGGCAGGATGCGGTCCTCGATCCCGCGCGAGATGAGCGAGTACTCGATCTGCAGGTCCGCGATCGGCGCGGTGGCGGCGGCCCGGCGGATCGTGTCGGCGCCGACCTCGCTCAGGCCGATGTGGCGCACATGGCCCTTCTCGACCAGTTCGGCGATGGCGCCGACCGTCTCCTCGATCGGCACGTCGGGGTCGACGCGGGCGATCCGGTAGACGTCGATGTGGTCGACGCCCAGGCGCTGGAGCGAGTAGGCGGCGAAGTTGCGCACGGCGGCCGGCCGGCCGTCGAAGCCGCTCCAGTCACCGTCGGGGTCGCGCAGCGCGCCGAACTTCACGCTGACCAGGGCCTGCTCGCGGCGGGCGGCGGGGGCGGCGCGCAGTGCCTCGCCGATCAGCATCTCGTTGTGGCCCATGGCGTAGAAGTCGCCGGTGTCGAGCAGGGTCACGCCCGCCTCCAGGGCGGCGTGGATCGTGGCGACGGACTCGGACCGGTCCACGTCGTCGTACAGCGCGGACATGCCCATGCAGCCGAGGCCGAGGGCGGAGACCTGGGGGCCGGTGGCGCCGAGGTGTCGGATGTCCATGGGAGAGCTCCTTGGGGGTGTCTCGGGAGGACGTGCCCCCACTCTGGCATGACAGATGACAGATTTCAATAGCTGTCATCTGTCATGCCAGGGCGCCGGAGTTCGGCCGCATCTGGTCCAGACCTATTGACGAAAGGTCTGGACCAGAGGAATGTCATGGCTGCGACATCACTGCCCCGATCCCTCACCGCACCCCCACCGGGAGGCTCCGCATGATCCGCCGCAGACTCCGGCTGCTCGCCGCCGCCCTGGCGACCGCCTGTCTGGCCCCGCTCGCCCTCGCCCTCGCGCCCGCCGCCTCGGCCGCCGCCCCCGCCGCCGCGGGCGACACCTGCGCCGTGAAGTCCCGCCCCGCCGGGAAGGTGCTCCAGGGCTACTGGGAGAACTGGGACGGCTCCTCCAACGGCGTCCACCCGCCCTTCGGCTGGACCCCGATCACCGACTCCCGGATCGCCGCGCACGGCTACAACGTGATCAACGCGGCCTTCCCGGTCATCCTCTCCGACGGGACGGCCCTGTGGGAGGACGGCATGGACACCGGCGTCAAGGTGGCCACGCCCGCCGAGATGTGCGCGGCCAAGGCGTCCGGCCAGACCATCCTGCTCTCCATCGGCGGCGCGGCGGCGGGCATCGACCTGAACTCCTCGGCGGTGGCGGACCGGTTCGTCGCGACGATCGTGCCGATCCTGAAGAAGTACAACTTCGACGGCATCGACATCGACATCGAGACCGGCCTGACCGGCAGCGGGAACATCAACCAGCTCTCCACGTCCCAGGCCAACCTGATCCGCATCATCGACGGCGTCCTCGCCCAGATGCCGTCCGGCTTCGGCCTGACGATGGCCCCGGAGACCGCCTACGTCACCGGCGGCAGCATCGTCTACGGCTCGATCTGGGGCGCCTACCTGCCGATCATCAAGAAGTACGCCGACAACGGCCGGCTGTGGTGGCTGAACATGCAGTACTACAACGGCAGCATGTACGGCTGCTCCGGCGACTCGTACTCGGCCGGCACGGTGGCGGGCTTCAACGCCCAGACCGACTGCCTGAACAAGGGCCTGGTGATCCAGGGCACCACCGTCAAGGTCCCCTACGACAAGCAGGTCCCGGGCCTGCCCGCCCAGCCGGGCGCGGGCGGCGGGTACATGTCCCCCTCCCTGGTCTCCCAGGCCTGGAGCCACTACGGCGGGGGCCTGAAGGGCCTGATGACCTGGTCGGTCAACTGGGACGGCTCGAAGAACTGGACCTTCGGCGACAACGTGAAGGCGCTCCAGGGCCGTTGAGCCACGAAGAACGCCGTACGGCCGCCGAGTGACTCGGCGGCCGTACGGCGTCTCGGGACCGTTCGGTCAGCAGCCCAGCAGGCGTCCGGCCAGGTAGCCCTCGATCTGGTCCAGCGACACGCGCTCCTGCTTCATGGAGTCGCGCTCGCGGACGGTGACGGCGTTGTCCTCCAGGGTGTCGAAGTCGACCGTCACGCAGTACGGCGTGCCGATCTCGTCCTGGCGGCGGTAGCGACGGCCGATGGCGCCGGCGTCGTCGAAGTCGATGTTCCAGTTCTGCCGCAGCGCCTGGGCGAGACCCTTGGCCTTGGGCGACAGCTCCGGGTTGCGCGACAGGGGCAGCACCGCGACCTTCACCGGGGCCAGGCGGTGGTCCAGGCGCAGCACCGTGCGCTTCTCCATCTTGCCCTTGGCGTTGGGCGCCTCGTCCTCGACGTAGGCGTCGAGGAGGAAGGCGAGCATCGCCCGGCCGACACCGGCCGCGGGCTCGATGACGTACGGCGTCCAGCGCTCGCCGGCCTCCTGGTCGTAGTAGGAGAGGTCCTGGCCGGAGGCCTTGGCGTGGGCGCCGAGGTCGTAGTCGGTGCGGTTGGCGACACCCTCCAGCTCGCCCCACTCGCTGCCGCCGAAGCTGAAGCGGTACTCGATGTCGGCGGTGCGCTTGGAGTAGTGGGAGAGCTTCTCCTTGGGGTGCTCGTACCAGCGCATGTTCTCCTCACGGAGACCCAGGCCGGTGTACCAGTTCCAGCGCTGCTCCATCCAGTATTCCTGCCACTGCTCGTCCTCGCCCGGCTTGACGAAGAACTCCATCTCCATCTGCTCGAACTCGCGGGTGCGGAAGATGAAGTTGCCCGGCGTGATCTCGTTGCGGAACGACTTGCCCATCTGGGCGATGCCGAACGGCGGCTTACGGCGCGAGGTGGTCTGCACCTGGGCGAAGTTGGTGAAGATGCCCTGGGCGGTCTCGGGGCGCAGGTAGGCGACGGAGCCGGTGTCCTGGGTCGGGCCGAGGTGGGTGGAGAGCAGGCCCGAGAACTGCTTGGGCTCGGTGAACTGGCCCTTGTTGCCGCAGTTGGGGCAGTTGACGTCGGCGAGGCCGTTCTCCGGGGCGCGCCCCTTCTTCTCCTCGTACGCCTCCTCCAGGTGGTCCGCGCGGAACCGCTTGTGGCACGCGGTGCACTCGGTCAGCGGGTCCGTGAAGGTGGCGACGTGTCCGGAGGCGACCCAGACCTCGGGGGCCAGGATCACGGACGAGTCGATGCCGACCACGTCCTCGCGGGACGTCACCATGTAGCGCCACCACTGGCGCTTGAGGTTCTCCTTGAGCTCGACACCCAGGGGGCCGTAGTCCCAGGCGGCACGCTGGCCGCCGTAGATCTCACTGCAGGGGAATACGAAGCCACGGCGCTTGCTCAGGCTGACGATGGTGTCGATCTTGTCGGCGGCCACGGTGCTCTCTTCATTACGACGACGGGCGACGAAGCGAGACGCTTCAGAGCGAATGCTTCAGAGTACCGGCGGGGGTCGCCCCTCAATCAAATCGGTGCCGGTTGTCGGGGCTGCGAGGCCGCTTCGATGACCCTGCGCCAGGGCTTGTTGACAACGGTTTCCATTTTTGTTGAAAATGGATGTCATGAACGTACGACGACGCCTCATACCGGGGACCGCGGTCGCGGCGGCCACCGCTGTCGCCCTCGGCACCCTCTCCGCCTGTTCCTCCGCCGACGCCGCGGCCGGCAACACGGACAAGTACGACGTCGTCACGTCGTTCTATCCGATGACCTTCCTCGCCGAGCGGATCGGCGGCAGCCACGTCCACGTCACCACCCTCACCAGCCCCGGACAGGAACCGCACGACCTGGAGATCAGCGCCCAGCAGACCGTCGGGCTCCAGAAGTCCGACGCCGTCCTCTACCTCAAGGGCCTGCAGCCCGCCGTGGACAGCGCCGTGGCCCAGTCGGGCCCCCGCACCAGGATCGACGCCGCCGCCCTGACCACGCTGGAGGTGCACGGCAACGAGGTGGGCGGCCACGCGGCGGCCCACGACGGCCACCGGGGCGAGGAGTCCGGCGCCAAGGACCCGCACGTCTGGCTCGACCCGGTGCGCTACGCGCAGATCGCCGAGGGCGTCGGCAAGGCCTTCGAGAAGGGCGACCCCGAGCACGCGGCGGACTACCGCAGGAACACCGCCGCCCTGGTCGGGCAGCTCCACGACCTGGACGAGCGGTTCGCGAAGGGCCTCGCCGGCACGAGGTCCAAGGTCTTCATCACCACGCACGCCGCCTTCGGCTACCTCGCCGAGCGCTACGGCCTGACCCAGGAGGCCATCAGCGGCCTCGACCCGGAGTCGGAGCCCAGCGCCGCCCGGGTCAGGGACCTGCAGAAGACGGCGAAGGCCGACGGCGTCACCACCGTCTTCTACGAGACGCTCGTCAGCGACCGGACCGCGCGCACCGTCGCCGGCGACGCGGGCCTCAGGACGGACGTCCTCGACCCGATCGAGGGCATCACGAAGAAGTCCCGCGGCACCGACTACCTCTCCGTCCAGGAAGCCAACCTGAAGGCCCTGCGACAGGCTCTGGGCGCCGAGTGACCGGCATGGAGGACGACACCATGGGCGAGCCCGTCATATCCCTGCGCGGCGTCAGCGCCGACCTCGGCGCCCGCCCCGTGCTGCGCGGCGTCGACCTCACCGTGCGCCGCGGCGAGGTCGTCGCGCTGCTCGGCGCGAACGGTTCCGGCAAATCGACCGCCGTGCGCACCGTCATCGGCCAGGTGCCGGTGACCGCCGGCGAGGTCGAGCTGTTCGGCACCCCCAGGCACCGCTTCCGCGACTGGGCACGGGTGGGCTACGTCCCGCAGCGCACCGCCGCCGCGGCCGGCGTCCCCGCGACGGTCACCGAGATCGTCTCCTCCGGCCGCCTCGCCCGCACCCGCTTCGGCCTGTTCCGCCGGGCCGACCGGGACGCCGTACGCCGGGCGCTGGAGCTGGTCGGCATGGCGGACCGCGCCGGGGACTCCGCGTTCGCCCTCTCCGGCGGCCAGCAGCAGCGGGTGCTGATCGCCCGGGCGCTGGCCGCCGAGCCCGAGCTGCTGATCATGGACGAGCCGCTGGCCGGCGTCGACCTGGCCAGCCAGGAGGTGCTGGCCCGCACCCTGCGGGAACAGGTCTCGGCCGGTGCGACGGTGCTGCTGGTGCTGCACGAACTGGGCCCGCTGGAGCCGCTGATCGGCCGGACGGTCGTCCTGCGCGACGGCCGCGTGGTGCACGACGGCCCGCCCGACGGGGACGGCGGCGGGGGCGCCGCCCACCACTGCCCCGATCCGCACGACACCACCGCCGATCCGATCCGCACGGGACTGCTCAGCTGATGGAACTGTTGAACTACGCCTTCATGCAGCGGGCCCTGCTCGCCGCCGTCCTGGTCGGCGTCACGGCCCCCGCGATCGGCATCTACCTCGTGCAGCGCCGGCAGCCCCTCATGGGCGACGGCATCGGCCATGTGGCCATGACCGGCGTCGGCCTCGGCTTCCTGCTGGACACCTCGCCGGTGTGGCTGGCCACCGCCGTCTCCGCGCTCGGCGCGGTGCTGATGGAACTGATCCGCTGGTACGGCCGTGCCCGCGGCGACATCGCCCTCGCCATGCTCTTCTACGGCGGCATGGCGGGCGGCGTGATGCTCGTCAACCTCGCCCCGGGCGGGTCCAACGCCAACCTCGGCTCCTACCTGTTCGGCTCGCTGTCCACGGTCGCGCCCGAGGACGTCACGGCGATCTCGGTCCTGGCCGCGTTCGTGGTCGCGGTCACCCTGGGGCTGCGCCGCCAGCTGTTCGCGGTCAGCCAGGACGAGGGGTTCGCCCGGGTGACGGGGCTGCCCGTGCGCGCCCTGAACCTGCTCGTCGCGGTCACGGCGGCGGTCACCGTCACCGTCGCCATGCGGGTCGTGGGCCTGATCCTGGTCTCCGCCCTCATGGTCGTGCCGGTGGCCGCAGCCCAGCAGCTCACCCGGAGCTTCGCCGCGACCTTCGCCGTCGCCGTCGCCATCGGCGTCGGTGTCTCGATCGGCGGCACGGTCACCTCCTACTACCAGGACGTGCCGCCCGGGGCGACGATCGTGCTGCTGACCATCGCCGCGTTCATCGCGCTGACCGCCCTCGCCACCCCGCTGGCCCGGCGCCGCGCCCGGGCGCTCGCCGCGGCGCGCCCGGCGGGCGAACCGGTGGAGCACGCGATCCCAGCCACCCGCGAGCCCTCCGGCGAGGTCGGCGTCTGACCGCGCACAGCCCGGACTGGCACAATGGCCCCGGCAGGCGCAGCGCTAAGGAGGCAACCGGTGACTACCGCAGGACCGCCCGTGAAGGGCCGCGCCACCCGGCAGCGCGCCGCCGTCGCCGCGGCCCTCGACGAGGTGGACGAGTTCCGCAGCGCGCAGGAGCTGCACGACATGCTCAAGCACAAGGGCGACTCGGTGGGCCTGACGACGGTCTACCGCACCCTGCAGTCCCTGGCCGACGCCGGCGAGGTCGACGTGCTGCGCACCTCCGACGGCGAGTCCGTCTACCGCCGCTGCTCGACCGGTGAGCACCACCACCACCTGGTCTGCCGGGTCTGCGGCAAGGCGGTCGAGGTCGAGGGCCCGGCCGTGGAGAAGTGGGCCGAGGCGATCGCCCTGGAACACGGCTACCTCAACGTCGCCCACACGGTGGAGATCTTCGGTACCTGCGCGGACTGCGCGAAGACCTCCGGCTGAGCCGGTCCGCGCACGACCGCCCGTGGGCCGCCGGGGCCGGGCCGGCCCCTTCGCCGCGACCCGGGACCGACGGCGACACGGTACGGGCCCGAACGCATCCGGTCCCCGCCGGCGTCCGGCGGGGACACGGCGCGGGCGCCGCCGTCAGCCCTCCTCGGTGCGGCCCTCCATGGCCAGCAGTTCCTCGTTGGGGATGGCCCCGCCGAAGCGGCGGTCGCGGGAGGCGAACTCCACGCAGGCGCGCCACAGGTCACGGCGGTCGAAGTCCGGCCACAGCACGTCCTGGAAGACCATCTCGGCGTAGGCGCTCTGCCAGAGCAGGTAGTTGGAGGTGCGCTGCTCGCCGCTCGGCCGCAGGAACAGGTCCACGTCCGGCATGTCCGGGTAGTACAGGTACTTCTGGATGGTCTTCTCGCCGACCTTCGACGGGTCGAGACGGCCCGCCTTCACGTCCTCCGCCATGGCCCTGGCCGCGTCCGCGAGTTCGGCCCGGCCGCCGTAGTTCATGCAGAAGTACAGCGTGAGCCGGTCGTTGTCCTTGGTCTGCTCCTGGGCGACCTGGAGCTCCTTGGCGACCGACTTCCACAGCCTGGGCATACGGCCCACCCAGCGCACCCGGACGCCGAGGGAGTCGAGCTGGTCGCGGGACTTGCGGATGAAGTCCCGGTTGAAGTTCATCAGGAAGCGCACCTCCTCGGGCGAGCGCTTCCAGTTCTCGGTGGAGAAGGCGTACAGGGAGATGTTGCGCACGCCGATCTCGACCGCGCCCTGGAGCACGTCCAGCACGCGTTCCGCACCGACCTTGTGCCCCTCGGTGCGCGGCAGCCCGCGCTCCTTGGCCCAGCGGCCGTTCCCGTCCATGACGATCGCCACGTGTTCGGGGACCAGCTCGCCGGGGAGCCTCGGCGCCCGGGCGCCGGACGGATGCGGCTCCGGCGCCCGGTACTCGCGGCGCTGGCGCCCCAGGATCCCGCGTACGGCCATGTGCTCCTCGTCTCCCTTGTGTCGCTGTCTCTCGGTGCCGTTACTTTTCCACGTACCTGAGCGAGCGCAGTCCGCGCTCCAGGTGCCAGTGGAGGTAGGCGGACACCAGCCCGCTGCCCTCGCGCACGTACCGCGGCTCGCAGGCGTCCGCGGTCGCCCAGTCCCCGGTGAGCAGCGCGCCGAGCAGGGCGAGCGTCTGCGGCGAGGGTACGACACTGCCGGGCACCCGGCAGTCGACGCAGACGGAACCGCCCGAGGCCACCGAGAAGAACCGGTTGGGCCCGGGCATCCCGCACCTGGCGCAGTCACCGAAGCTGGGCGCGTAGCCGTTGACGGCGAGGGAGCGCAGCAGGAACGCGTCCAGCACGAGATGCGGGGCGTGCTCGCCCCGGGCCAGGGTGCGCAGCGCGCCCACCAGCAGCAGGTACTGCTGCACCGCCGGCTCGCCCTCGTGGTCGGTGAACCGCTCGGCGGTCTCCAGCATGGCGGTCCCGGCGGTGTAGCGGGCGTAGTCCGTGACGATCCCGCCGCCGTAGGGCGCGATGGTCTCGCTCTGGGTGCACAGCGGCAGCCCCCGGCCCACCAGCTCGCCGCCCCTCGCGAAGAACTGCACGTCCACGTGCGAGAAGGGCTCCAGCCGGGCCCCGAACTTGGACTTGGTCCGCCGCACCCCGCGCGCCACCGCCCGCACCCGCCCGTGCCCCCGGGTGAGCAGGGTGATGATCCGGTCCGCCTCGCCCAGTTTCTGGGTGCGCAGCACGATGCCGTCGTCGCGGAACAGACTCATGGCTCCATTGTCCCGCACGGGCGGCACCGCCCCGTACGAGGCGGGCACACCGAGCGGCGCCCCGTACCGGGCCGTCCCCGCCGGCCCGGCCCGCGGGCGACCGCCCCGGCCGGGGAGCTCGGCCCCCGGGTGGCGGGGCCCTGGGGCAAACCCCCCTGTCCTTCGGCCGGTTGGCCGGATGGGGAAGGCGGAAGCGATCCGCGAGGCTCCTCCCATGACACAGCGCACACGCATCCGCCGCACCGCCGCCCTCGCCGGTGTCTCCGCCGTCCTCCTCGGCCTCCTGGCACCGGCCACGGCCTCCGCCTCCGCCTCCTCCGTGCCCGCGCCCGGCGGCCCCGGCGGTCTCGCCTGGACGGCGTGCCAGGGGGCCACCGCCGACCCCCGCCAACAGTGCGCCACCCTCCAGGTCCCCATGGACTACTCGAACCCCCGAGGCCCGCGCATCGGCATCGCCCTCTCCCGCGTCCCGAGCGGGAAACCGGCGGCCCGGCGCGGGGCGCTGCTCCTCATCCCGGGCGGGCCGGGCGGCTCCAGCCTCGACGACCCCTCGGGGCGGGGGCAGAGACTGCCGCAGGACGTCCGGGACGCCTACGACCTGATCGGCTTCGCCCCGCGCGGCCTCGCCCCCTCCGCCTCCGTCGACTGCGGGCTGGACCACGCCGACCTCGCCACCTCCAGGCTGCGCCCCTGGCCCGCCGCGGACGGCTCGGTCGACGCGAACCTGGCCACCGCCCGGCGCATGGCGGACGCCTGCCGGCGCAACGGCGGCGAGCTGCTGCGGCACATCAGCACCGCGAACGAGGCCCGCGACATCGACCGCATCCGGGCCGCGCTCGGCGAACGCAGACTGTCCGCGTGGGGCGTGTCGTACGGGACGTACGTCGGGGCCGTCTACAGCCAGATGTTCCCGCAGCGCACCGACCGCGTCGTCCTCGACAGCAACGACGACCCCGATCCCGCCCGCGTCGGCCGGGCCTGGCTCGCCGGGCACGAGCAGGGGGTGGAGGACACCTTCCCGGACTTCGCGGCCTGGGCCGCCGCGCCCGGCAACCCGGACCGCCTCGCCGAGCGGGCCGCCGACGTACGGCCGCTGTTCCTGCGGCTCGCCGCCCGGCTCGACCGCGAGCCGATCCCGTGGCCCGGCGCCAACCCGGAGGAACTCAACGGCAACGTGCTGCGCCAGACCATGCTGGACAGCCTCTACTCGCCGGGCAAGTACCCGGCGCTGGCGAAGCTGGTCCGGGCCGCGCTGCGGGGCACCGTGCCGCCCGCGCCCGCGGCGCCGCCCGAGGCCGTGCTGCAGAACGTCGCGGCCGTCGGCGCCGCGACCCTCTGCAACGACGTCGCCTGGCCCCGGTCCGCGGCGGTGTACGAGAAGGACGTCGCCAAGAGCCGGGCCGAGTACCCGCTCACGGCGGGCATGCCGCGCAACGCCATGGTGTGCGCCGCCTGGCCGTACGCGCCCCAGGAGCCGCCGGTGCGCATCACCGGCCGCGGGCCCTCCAACGTCCTGCTGGTGCAGAACGAGCGGGACGTCGCCACCCCGCTCAGCGGCGCTCTGAGGCTGCGCCGGGCACTCGGCGACCGCGCGGTCATGGTCACGGTGAACTCCACCGGGCACGACGCCTACCTCGCCAACGGCAACGCCTGCGGCGACCGCGTGGTCTCCCGCTTCCTGGCGAGCGGACAGCGGCCGGACGCCGACCTCCACTGCCGCTGAGCAGTGGGCTCGGTCAGCCGCGGTCGACCATCCAGGTGCCGTCCTCCTCGTCGTCCACCCGCACCTCGAGCTCGCGGACGCCCATGCCGGCGTCCCAGAGCTCCCGGAAGCGCTTCATCCGGTCCTGGACGTGGTCCTGGCGGGCGATGAGCCTGGTGCGGACGTTGACGTCGCGCAGGTCCTGGTCGATCTCGAAGGACGCCTCCTCGTCGTAGACGATGAAGTCGTTGGTGGTGCCGCGCTGGAGGTGCGGGGGGAGTTCGGGCAGGACCGCCACCCGTACCTCGATGCGCAGCAGCTCCTGCTCCTCGCACAGCCGCAGCAGCCGGTCGTCGAGCTCCCGGGCGCTCTCCAGCAGGAACACCCGGCGCACCGACACCCCGCGCTCCTCGATCGCCTCCTGCTGCGCCTGGAGGTAGCGGCTGGCGGGCTCGCTGTTCCAGAACTCGCGGTCGACGGAGGTGCTGGTGGCGCAGACGGACTGCTCCGCGGCCCGGGTGAGGGCGAGCATCCAGTCGTGGTTCTCGCCCGGGCACTCGGCGCTCAGATTGGTGAGGTCGGTCATGTATCCGACCACCCGCTTCATCTCCAGGCGGACGAAGGTGAAGAGGATGGGCGGCTGGGGAGCCAGCACCTCGGCGAAGCTCTTGGCCAGTTCCGGCACGTCGACCCGGACCCGGTCCAGCTGGGGGTAGGGGTCGGCGGGCCGCTCCACCTCGGTGACACGGCTCTCGATCAGCTGCCTGACGTCCTCCGAGTGCCGGGCCAGGGCCGCCCTCAGCTCCTCGTCCTGCCGGCGCAGTCCCTCGCGCACGGCGTCGGCGGTCTTGGCCAGCAGGCTCTCCGTGTTCCGGGAGTGCTCCTCCAGCCGCCGGTCCAGGCCGGCGATCCGCTGGACGAGCACCGCCGCGGCGGCGCAGAGCAGGGCGGTCGCCAACTGCCGCGGCAGCGCGGTCTGCGGACTCAGCAGCGCGGTCACGCACCAGGCGAGGGCGCCGAGGACGGCGCCGACGGCGAGCCGGCCCGCCCACCGGGGCGGGCCGGGGCGCCCCTGCCCCGGCTGGGCCGCGAGGGCCGCCCGAAGTCTGTCCCGGGCGCCTGCCGGGGGCGCTCCGCCCTGCGGGCCGGGGATCGCCGGCCCGGTCGCGCGCACCGTGGGGGACGCGCCCGCCGGGTCCTCGGGCTGGGGTGACTGTGCCGTGCTCATCTCGCTTCTCCCCCCGTTGGGATACGCGTCGGATCGGGATGCGGAACGTGCGTGGGGGTGCTGGTCGAGCCTGCGGTCAGGGTGCCGGCCCCACCTCCCGGTACAGCGCGGGGACGGCGTGCAGCGTGAGCTGGTCGCGGATGCGCTGCACCAGCGTCCGCCACTGCCGGGTGAAGCCGGGCCGCTCCTCCAGCGCCTCCCACAGCGGGGCCAGTTCCCTGGCCACCCGGGCCCGCGGCATCCACAGGTGCAGCAGGTGGTCGACGGCGGGCCGCAGCGCCTCGACCACGGCGGGCCGGTCCTGCGCCCGCTGCCTGGCCCGCGCGGGCTGCGTCCCGGAGCCCAGGGCGATGCCGTCGAGCATCCGGACGACGGTGGTGAGCAGCCAGTCGTGCAGGGCCAGGTCGTCGCAGAGTCCGGCGATCTCGGCGCTGTCGGTGCCCTCGGGCACCCGGAGCCGTACGGTGCGCAGCTCGTCCTCGGCGAGGGTGAACCGCTCGATCGACGGGCCGTCGCCGGGGCCGGCGGGCAGGGCGGCCCAGCGCAGCCGGGTGGGGCGGGACCTGAGCGGCGGGCGCTGGTCGAGCAGCGGATGGCGCAGCAGCCGGGTCAGCAGCCCGTCCGCGATGAGGCCGACGTCGAGCTCGCCGTGCCGGCCGCCGCCGAGCACGCCCTCGGCGACCGCCTCGTGGGGGAGTTTCCCGAACGGCTCGACCGTCGCGGGCCGCACCAGGTAGTGGCCCCACGGGCGCCGCTGGTCGGGCCCGGCGGCCGGCACGCGGAAGTACGCGGAGGTCTGCAGGACGCGTCCCTCGGTGAGCGCGGCCCGGGCGGCGACCGTCCCGACGGCGCGGACCCGGGCGCCGTTGGCACTGGGCAGGGTGCAGTCGACCCCGGTCAGGGTGTCGGGCGATCGGGCGTAGAGGTTGGGACGCTCGGAGAGCAGGACGCGTTCGTCCGCGCGCACTCCCAGGAGCTGGGCGGCGGCCCGGATGTCGAGCGCCTGCCCGGCCGGC
This sequence comes from Streptomyces sp. NPDC015220, assembly GCF_043079345.1. Taxonomy (NCBI): domain Bacteria; kingdom Bacillati; phylum Actinomycetota; class Actinomycetes; order Kitasatosporales; family Streptomycetaceae; genus Streptomyces; species Streptomyces sp. NPDC015220. Next base: position 655,775 of record NZ_JBIBUK010000001.1, read on the forward strand.
AGCAGACAGGTGCGGATCTCGCCGCAGGCGAGTACGGCGTGCGACGCGGTCTCCTGCGGCATCGTCCCGGGCATGTCACGGCCCCGCGTAGAAGACGTAGGAGACGCGGTCGGCCACCGAGTCCGGGACGGCCGCGTTCTCGCGGGCGGACCGCTGGGCGACCTGGCGCAGTGCGTCCTGGTCCACCTCGATCTGGTCGAGCACCACCCGGACGGCGTGCTCGACGGGTAAGAACCGGTTGGGCAGCACCGAGCAGGTCCGGTAGGCGGCGAACGGGTCCGCACCGGGGTTGAGCCGGACCAGCGCGGGCAGCTCGTCCCAGTCCTCGGGGAAGCCGGCGGCGGTGTGCGGGTGGGGGACGAAGACGGGCTCGCCCTCGTTGCGCAGCAGGCCGAGGCGGGCGAGCTGCCACACCGCGGCGAGGAAGGGGCAGGACCAGGTGCGGTGTCCGTCGGGGTCGTCGCTGCGGAGTTCGACGTCCAGGAAGACGGAGTGGCGGCGGGCGGCGGTCTCCCTGGGCGGCTGCCAGGCGGCGGCCGGCTTCATCGCCTGCGGGGCCCGCGCCACGGGGCTGCGTTCGCCGTTGGCCAGCCAGCCGGTCTGCGCGGCCGGCGGGCGGTTGCCGTAGCTGCCGGGCGGCGGCGACTCGACGATGCGGCCGGCCACCGCCTCCGCGACCGGCACCTTGCCGGTGACCGCGCAGCCGGACTCGCGGGCCAGGTAGTCGACGACCAGCCCGGCCCGGTCGGCCTCCGCCAGCAGCAGCGGGACGAGCTCGGCGGGACTGGAGAAACGGGTGAAGTAGTCGTCTATCAGGAAACAGGTGCTGATGCGGGGGCGTCTGCCGCCGGTGCGGGCCGCGGCGGCGGCGCGCGCGGCCTCCACCCAGGGGCGGACCTGGGCGAAGTGCTCGCGCAGCCGCTGCGGACCGGCTTCGAAGTCCTCCATGTAGAGGTGCCCCAGCTCCAGGGAGAGGTGGGACAGCGGCACCGACTGGGTGCGCGGGTCGGCGGTGGTCTCGCGGAACACTGCCTCCGTCATGGCCGCCCCCAGTACGAGTCGTCCGTCAGACGCAGGGCGATCTCCTCCAGGGCCTCCAGGGTCTCCTTGTTGGCTATCTGGGTGGAGAGCACGTCCTCCTCGGTGATCAGCTGCTCACGCCACTGGAGGATGGGCTCCAGGGGCACGATCCCGAGGACGACGCTGTCGCCGATGCGGTGCTCGGCCGCGAGCCGGCGCAGTGCCTCGTCGCAGGCCTGCATCCACGCGGCCTGGGCGGGCGAGCCCTGGGACCACAGCGGCGACTCCGGGTCGGGCACGGCGGCCCGTACGAAGCGGATCGCGCCGCGCAGCGCCTGCTCGTCGTGGCCGCGCGCCACGCCGCCCTTGATGATGCCGTGTTCCCTGTGGACCAGGCCGGAGGCGGCGATCACGTGCTGCCGGGTCCAGCGGTGGAAGACCAGCCAGCGGAAGGGGACGTTGCGCATCCGGGGGTGGGCGGTCGCCGCCAGGACCATGTCGACGGCGTAGCTGCGGCCGGCGCTCAGGTCGACCACGGTCAGGTCGAACTCGCCGTTCAGCCGCAGCAGCAGATCGATGCAGCGTTCCAGTGCCTCCTCGCCGGTGGCGAACTCGCCGCCGCCGGCGTCCCCGGGAAGCAGGACCAGACGGCCGGACTGGTTGGGCCGGGCGCGCAGCAGGGGGTGCTCGGTCTGCCGCCAGACGTCGATCCTGGCCGGCTCGGCGATCTCGCCCTCCAGGTAGGAGTGCAGTCCCCGCTCCTCGGTGCCGCGCATCGCGCCGGGCACGTCGAAGACGGCGGCGGCCGTGGGCGAGCCGAAGTCGAAGTCCACGTAGGCGACGTGGTCGCCGGTGAGGGCGCGCTGGTAGGCCAGGTTGGCGCTGGTCACCGAGCGGCCGGTGCCTCCCTTGTCGGAGGCGGCGAAGACGAGCACGGCTTACACCTCCTGCGCCGCGGCGCCCCTGGCCTGGGCCAGGGTGTCGAGTTCCTGGAGCACCGGCAGGGCCAGGGCGAAGGCGGTGGCGGGCCGCTCGTCGACGAGGTCGCGGGCGTGGTCGAGCCGGTTCTCGATGCTGCGCATCGTCCGGCCCCGGCTTCCGTCCGCGCCGGTGGACGCCTCCAGTTGCTCCTTGCCGAACAGGTGGGTGGCCTCGCTGAGCAGTTCCCGGGCCAGTTGGGCCAGTTCCGGGCTGCGGATGGGCTCCTGCTCGTAGAGGTTGCGGGCGGCCACCAGGCATTCGGTGATGCGTTCGGTGATGCTCCAGGACAGCCGCGGGCCCGCGCCGCGGGCGTCCGGGTAGACGGCCCGGACGTCGTCCCACAGTTCGGTGCCGTCGCCCTCGTCGATCCGCCGGTCCCACAGGTGTTCGAAGGTCTGCTCGGCGAGGCGCAGCAGGCGGTCCTGGGCGTCGATGTTGCGGGAGAGCGTCGCGAGCTGGATGGTCCGCTTCAGGAGCTGGGCGGAGAAGTCGGTCATCCGCCACAGGAGCAGCCCGCCGGAGCGGTCGGAGCCGGCCAGCGGCATGGTGACGCCCGCGCTGTGCAGCCGGATGGTGGGGTCCTCCCTGGTCATCCGGCTGGTGATCCGGCCGCGGTCGGCCAGGCGCTCCATGATGGCGACGGTGCGGGTGAGGTCGTCGTCGGTCGCCTTCCGGCGGACCAGGTCGTGCACGAGGATGGCCGCGACGGTCAGGGAGAAGTACTCGGACTCCAGTCGCAGGCCCGTGGTCTGCCAGGGGAGGTCCTCCAACGGCCAGCGGTCGGCGCCGAACCGGGCGACGGCCGACCAGTACTGCTGGCTGAGCTCCCAGCGCAGGCGCAGCGCCTCGGCCAGTTTCTGCTGGTCGGCGTCGAGCAGGCCCAGGGTGAGGGTGCGCTCGGAGAACAGGTCCTGGATGCCGTCCAGGGCCACGACGGTGAAGTAGACGTAGGGCAGCCGGTCGGCGATGCCGTCGGGCTGGCCGGGGACCTGGACGTCCAGGTCGGTGACCTTCGGGGCGTCCTGCACCACGCCCCAGGCCCAGCCGCACTCGAAGAGCTGGCTCTCGTCCCGGATGCTCTCGTCGACCTGGATGCCGCGGGTGAGGCTTTCGATGATGGTGGCGCGCAGCGGGCGGAACCGGCGGGAGAACTGCTGGAGGACGGCCCGGTCGGACTGCCTGTTCTGCCCGATGACCTGGATCAGCCGCCGGCCCTGTTCGGACTCGGCGTCGAAGACGTTGACCGTGAAGGAGCGCAGCAGGCTGATCATCGCGGCGGTCAGCCGGGTGTTGGTGGCATCCCGCAGTTCCACGATCGCCTTGCGCACCTCGGGCCGGGTCGTGGTGCCCTCGTAGACCTTGAGGAAGCCGAGCGTGGCGAGGCAGAGCGTGACGGACATGGAGTACGAGTCCACGACCCCGAGCTGGCTCTGCTCGTGCGTCAGTTCGTCCGCGGGGTCGGAGGGTTTGAAGTAGTGCCCGCCGGCGAAGGTGGGGCTGTCGTCCGCTCCGGTGTGGGTGCGCATGAACTGGGCCAGCGCGGTGATCAGGTTGGGCGGGATCTCCAGGCGGCTGCCGACCCCTTCCAGGGCGCGCAGGACGTCCCGCTCGGTGGTGTCGGGCTGGTCGAGCCGGAACGCGGGGACCTCGGTGGCGGGGTACAGCAGGCAGAGCAGTCGCTCGGCGTCGGCGACGCTGCTCAGCCCGTCGGTGTCCCCCCAGACGAGCTTGCCGTCGTCGAACGAATGACGGGCCGTGGCCCGCCAGATGTCGAGCAGATGCTGCCGCGGCTTGATCTGCATCCCCGCACCCCTCGTACAGATCTCGTTGCCTGTGTTCCCACATGGTCCCCGTTCCTACGGGGCGGCAACCTCCGCATTGCGCCGCCCCAGGGCGAGGAGCATTCCCTCGTGCCCCGGCCGCACCACGTGGTCGAGATCGTGGATCGTCAGCCCCCCGCTGAACGGTTCCAGGCTCTCCGCGGCCAGGTCCCGGTTCACCCGGTAGGCCGGGTAATGGTGCTCGCCGACGTCGTAGCCGACCGATTCCTTCATGAACGCGACGGCGAACGGAGCCCCCTCGTTGAGCGCGTTCATGAAGCACCGTACGCCCCGCTGGAACTCCTCGGGGCACTCCGACATCGAATCGGCCACGAAGAACATCGTCCCGATGTCCCAGCGCCGCCGTCCGTCGAGGTCGAACAGGTTGGCCCGCTCCACCCGGACGATCTCACCGACCCTGGACCTCGGGTGCTCGACGGCACGGTGGGCCGGGCCCTGGCTGAGCACGTCCCAGAACGCGTCCCAGGCCGTGTCGTAGCCCTCCGGCCCGGTCTGCCGCTCCAGGTACTCGACGTTCGGGCGGGCGTACTCGAGCAGGAGCACCTTGGCGCACCAGGGCAGCATGGAGAGCGCGGGGTAGAGGTTCGCACCGGCGCCGACGTCCACGCCGCGCAGCGAGCCCGGGGCGACGTCCGCCAGGCATTGGCCGAAATGGTCGCGCATCAGCCGCACGATCAGCAGGTCGACCTCGAGCGGCGTCCGGTAGTTGTTGTCGACGTACACCTCTGGATCGAACTTCGACCAAGGTGCGTCAGCGTTGCGATCCATAGTCACCCTGCCGCGTTCCGTTTCGTCTTCCGAGCAAGTCCGTGTGCCGTGTTCGCGTGCCCTGGGAACGTCGGCATATGAAGCGGCAACCTCGTTCCCCGCACGGTAGGCCCACCGAGGGCGCACAGACAGCCGGGAATACGCCACTCCCCATGTGCAGGGGGCACTCGGGCGCACGTCAGCACACCTGGGCGCACACGCCAAATCGCCCTTGCACACGCGGAGTTGGGCGGCCCACTCTAGTCAGTACGAGCCGCCGGCCGCCATACCGATCCTTCATTCCTTCGGGTTACCGCGCCGGTGATCGTCGTGTTGACGTCCGCACGTCCCGACTGGGGGGTGGCATGACCGCCGAACCGCTGGAACGATCCCTGGACCGCCACGAGCAGCTCACGGCGCCGGCGCCGTTCGCCGACCCCCTGCCACTGGTCCTGCGGAGAGCGCGGGAGTCCGACCTGCCCGAACTCCAGCGGCTGGACGAGGAGGTCTTCCAGGAGGTCGCCTACCCGGGGTTCCTGCTGCGCCAGCTCTACGACATGTACGCGGAGCACTTCCTGGTCCTCGACGACGGCACGGACCGCCTGCGCGGCTATGTGCTGGCCGGTACCACGGCGCTGGGCCGGGACAGCTGGATCCTCGGCCTGGCCGTCACCCACGACCGCCGCCGCAACGGGCTCGGCCGGGAGCTGATGGTCGAGATCCTGGCCCGGCTGCGCCGGAGCGGGATCGAGGAGGTGCGGCTCACCGTGGAACCCGCCAACCGCGCCGCGATCCTGCTCTACCGGTCCCTGGGCTTCCGTCCCGAGGAACCCGACGCGGGCCTGCGCCGGGACTACTTCGGCCCCGGCATGGACCGCCAGGTGATGCGTCTGGACCTCACCTGACGCCCCTGAGCCGGAGCCCCGGCGGACCCCGGCCGGCCTCGGGGCTTCGGTTCTGACCGGGCCGGCCCGGGGAGCGGTGTCCGGTGACGGGGCAGCGCCCACTCCGTTCGGGCGGTGCGGGGGCACCGCGGGGCGGCGGAGGAGGGCGCCAGGGCGGAGCCATGACGGCCGGGGACGACATGGCCGGGGCCCCTGCCCAGAGGCTCGCGGCGGTGCCGGACCCCGCGGGCCCGGCGTGGTCCGAACGGGAGGCCCTGGCCGCCCCGGCGTGTCCGGGCCCGCCGCGGCGGCCGCACGGGGCAGGGTGTCGTGCGTCGCCGCCCGAGGGAGCAGCCATGACCTTCCCCGTTCCGCTGACCGGTGTCGTCCCGCCCGTGTGCACCCCGCTGACGCCGGAGCGCGAGGTGGACGTGGGCTCGCTGGTCAGGCTGGTGGACCATCTGGTGGCGGGCGGGGTGCACGGGTTGTTCGTGCTGGGGTCGACCTCCGAGGCGGCGTTCCTGACGGACCGGCAGCGCAGGCAGGTGGTGGAGACGGTCGTGGGGCACCTGGGCGGGCGGCTTCCGGTCCTCGCCGGGGCGATCGACATGACCACCGCCCGCGTCCTGGACCATGTGGCCTCGGTCACGGCGGCCGGCGCCCAGGCCGTCGTCGTCACCGCGCCCTTCTACGCCCGCACCGCCCACCCCGCGGAGATCTCCCGCCACTTCCGGCGCGTCGCGGCCGGCAGCGCGGTCCCGGTCCTGGCCTACGACATCCCGGTCTCCGTGCACACCCCGCTTCCCGCTCCGGTCGTCCTGGAGCTCGCCGCCGAGGGCGTGCTGGCCGGGCTGAAGGACTCCAGCGGCGACCTGGCGGGATTCCGGGAAGTCGTCACCGGGGTGCGCGGCGGGTCGGGTGCCGCCGGCTTCAGCGTGCTCACCGGCTCGGAGCTGCTCGTCGACGCCGCCCTCGCCCTGGGGGCCGACGGGGCGGTGCCGGGCCTCGCCAACGTCGACCCGCACGGCTACGTACGCCTGTACCGCTCGGCCCGGGCGGGCGACCTGGACGGCGCCCGGGCCGAGCAGGAGCGGCTGTGCGCGCTGTTCGGCATGACCCGCGCCGCGGACCCGGCCCGGATGGGGCCGGGCTCGAGCGCGCTGGGCGCGTTCAAGGCGGCGCTGCACCTGCGGGGCGTCATCGACTGCCCGCTGACCGCGGAACCGCAGATCCCGCTGTCCGAGCGCGAGGTGGCGCGGGTCGGCGGGTTCCTGGCCGCCGCGGGGTTGGCCTAGTGCCGCGGCACCGGCGGCCGTCGTCCGCGCGCCGGAGCGGGGTAGCCGTACCGCATGTACCTGCCGAAGCCGCTGAAGGCGCTGTTGATGCTGCTGTGCGTGTACGTGTTCCTCGTCCTGATGTTCCGCTACGGCCGCGGCGGCATGTCGTGGGGGCACTCGCTGCTGGTCGGGCTCGCCGCCGCGCCCGCCGCGCTGCTGTGGGGACGGCTGCGGGGCCACTGGAACGAGCGGGCCCGGACGGCCGGGAGGCGGTGGCGGGAGAAGCGCGGGCGCTGAGCCCCGGCGCCGCGGCACGGCCCGCGGCGGCGGACGCCGCGGGCCGGTGTCAGGACGGTGTCCGGGCGGCCTCCAGCAGGCGGGTCACGTCGTCGGCGCAGATGGTCAGGGCGGCGCCGACGGTGGCCAGGGCGTCGCGTTCGGCGGGGGTGTAGGGGCCGTCGGCCAGCGCGATACGGGCGCCCTGGAGGAGGATCGACTCGCGGCCGGCGCAGGCGAGGTGCGGGGCCAGCGGGTCGAGGGCCTCGTGCAGCTCTATGGCCAGGCCGGTGGTGCACGGCTGGTCCTCGTACACCCGGCCGGTGTCCGCGGCCAGCGCCTCGACCAGGGCTGCCAGCTGCTCCTCGGTGCAGTCGGCGAAGCCGGCCGCGCGGACGCCGGCCGCCGCGGTCTCCAGGGCCGTGCGGGAGCCGGTGCCGCCCGCGGACAGCACCGCGAGGGCGACGGTGTGCACGGCGTCGCGGAGCATCGCGGAGAAGCGGGTGGTGGTCGGATGGTCCAGGGTCTCGGTGCCGAAGTGGCCGCCGCAGGCGGCGCACCGCACGACCGGTCCGGCCCCGCCGCGCGGCAGCACGGGCACACCGAGGACGGTGAAGCGCCGCCGGCCGCTCAGCCGCTGGTAGTTGCGGTCGCCGCCGCAGCCCGGGCAGAAGAACTCCCCGTCGCCGACGGGTGTCCACGCGGTACGGGTGCCCAGAACCCGGGCAAGCCTGGTGGCACGGCCGTCTCGTCCCCGTACTGGCAGCACGTCGCACCTCCGTAACCACGCGGCAACATCGCCGCGCTGGCGTGATGTTAGCCACATCGGTGAGGCTGAGTCAGCACCCCGGACGAGACCTTTCCGTGACCTGGCCGGTAACCGACGCGCGAAGAACCGGGCCCCGGCCGCCCGTGTCGGCGGCCGGGGCCCGGAAAGTGCCGGTCGGAGCGATCAGCGGGCGGCCCGGTTGACGGCCGAGACGACCGCCTTCAGGGACGCACGTGTCGTGTTCGCGTCGATGCCGATCCCCCACAGGACCTTGTCCTCGATCGCGCATTCGATGTACGAGGCGGCCAGCGCGGAGGCGCCCTCGCTCATCGTGTGCTCCTGGTAGTCCAGCAGGCGCACGTCGACGCCGATGGAGTGCAGGGCGTCGAAGAAGGCCGAGATCGGGCCGTTGCCCGAGCCGGTCAGGACGGTGTCCTCGCCGTCCACCTGGGCCTCGACAGTGAGCGCGTCCACGCCGTCGGTGTCCGTGGTCGACTGGCCGTTCTTGACCTGGATGCGCCCCCAGGGGTTCTCCGGGTTCGGCAGGTACTCGTCCCGGAAGGCCGCCCAGATCTCGGTCGGCGTGACCTCGCCGCCCTCGGCGTCCGTCTTCGCCTGGATGATCTTCGAGAACTCGATCTGCATCCGGCGCGGCAGTTCCAGCTTGTGGTCGTTCTTCAGGACGTAGGCGATGCCGCCCTTGCCGGACTGCGAGTTGACGCGGATGACGGCCTCGTAGGAGCGGCCGACGTCCTTGGGGTCGATGGGCAGGTACGGCACCGCCCACTCGATGTCGTCGACCGTGACGCCCTTGGCCCGCGCGTCGGCCTCCATCGCGTCGAAGCCCTTCTTGATGGCGTCCTGGTGGGAGCCTGAGAAGGACGTGTAGACCAGGTCGCCCACGTACGGGTGGCGCGGGTGGACCTCCATCTGGTTGCAGTACTCCCACGTACGGCGGATCTCGTCGATGTCGGAGAAGTCGATCTGCGGGTCGACGCCCTGCGAGAACAGGTTCATGCCCAGGGTGACCAGGTCGACGTTGCCGGTGCGCTCGCCCTGCCCGAACAGGCAGCCCTCGACGCGGTCGGCACCGGCCATCAGCGCCAGCTCGGCCGCCGCCACCGCCGTGCCGCGGTCGTTGTGCGGGTGGACGGACAGGCAGACGTGCTCGCGGCGGGAGAGGTTGCGGTGCATCCACTCGAAGCGGTCCGCGTGCGTGGAAGGCGTCGAGCGCTCCACGGTGGCGGGCAGGTTGAGGATGATCTCGCGGCCCGGGCCCGGCTGCCAGACGTCCATGACCGCCTCGCAGACCTCCAGCGCGAAGTCCAGCTCGGTGTCGGTGAAGATCTCGGGGCTGTACTGGTAGCCGAATTCCGTCTCCGGGCCCAGCAGCTTCTCGGCGTACTCCATCACCAGGCGGGTGCCGTCGACGGCGATCTGCTTGATGTCGTCCTTGGAGCCGCGGAAGACGACCCGGCGGAAGACCGGCGCGGTGGCGTTGTAGAGGTGGACGGTGGCGCGCCTGGCGCCCTTCAGGGACTCCACGGTCCGCTCGATCAGGTCCTCGCGGGCCTGGGTCAGTACGGAGATCGTGACGTCGTCCGGGATCGCGCCCTCCTCCTCGATGATGGAGCGCACGAAGTCGTAGTCGGTCTGGCCGGAGGCCGGGAAGCCGACCTCGATCTCCTTGTAGCCCAGCTTCACCAGCAGGTCGAACATCGCGCGCTTGCGGGCGGGCGACATCGGGTCGATCAGGGCCTGGTTGCCGTCGCGCAGATCGGTGGAGAGCCAGCGGGGGGCGGTGGTGATCCGCTGCTGCGGCCAGGTGCGGTCGGGAATGTCGACCTGGTCGTACCGGCCGTACTTCTGGATCGGCATGGAACTGGGCTGCTGGCGATTGACCATGGTTGCGTGGGCTCCTCGGGAAGTCCGCTGACGGCGCGGGTGCCGGAAAGGACGGCCGACGGCGCAACGCCAGACTCCGCGGGGAGGGGGTCGGCCTCGACTACAGGCCCTCGCCGCGGCAGCTAAGGAGAAGCAGCCCGAAACGCATGATGCTCCGCAGCCTAGCCGAGCCGCGCCGGGCGCGTGGGCCCGTTCCAGTATGCGAAACCAGCGGGACGAAACGGACGAAACGTGTGCGACGTCACGTCGTGCGACCGCCCTTACCCTTCGCACCCAGGACACAACCGCCTTGCCCTGGTTTTTCACCAATCATGGTTGCGGGTAGTGACATCGGAGTAACGCAGTGCGATGGTGCGGGCATGACGACCCACGGGGGCTTCGAGCCCGTCTTCTGCACCATCGTGCCGCCGCACGTCCTCGACCGCCTCGCGCGGCACGAGGACCCCGCGCTCTCCGGCCCCGCGCGCCGCACCCTGGAACGCGACGCCATGGAGCGCACCCGCCGCCACCTGACCACCGTCGTCGGCGCCACGGCCGTCGCCCCGCCCGCCGGCAAGCAGGCCGAGCAGCCGCACCGCACCGTCTACGACGCCGGGCACGGCACCGACCTGCCCGGACGCAAGGTGCGCGGCGAGGGGCAGCAGCCCGGCAGGGACGCCACCGTCAACCGCGCCTACTCCGGCCTCGGCGCCACCTTCGAGCTGTACCTGAAGGCGTACGGGCGCGACTCCATCGACGGCCGCGGCCTGCCGCTGGACGCGACCGTGCACTACGACGAGAAGTACAACAACGCCTTCTGGAACGGCGAGCAGATGGTGTTCGGCGACGGCGACGGCGAGATCTTCCTCGACTTCACGATCCCGGTGGACGTCATCGGCCACGAGCTGACCCACGGCGTCACCCAGCACACCGCCAACCTGGAGTACTACGGCCAGTCCGGCGCGCTCAACGAGTCGCTCTCCGACGTCTTCGGCTCGCTGATCAAGCAGTACACGCTCGGTCAGACCGCCGCCGAGGCCGACTGGCTGATCGGCGCGGGCCTGCTCGCCCCGCACGTCACCGGGAAGGCGCTGCGCTCCATGAAGGCGCCCGGCACGGCCTACGACGACGACGTGCTCGGCAAGGATCCCCAGCCCGCCACCATGGACCACTACGTCCGCACCGGCAGCGACAACGGCGGCGTCCACATCAACTCCGGCATCCCCAACCACGCCTTCTACCTGGCCGCCACCGCGCTCGGCGGGCACGCCTGGGAGAAGGCGGGCCAGGTCTGGTACGACGTGCTGACCGGCGGAAACCTCAAGGAGGACGCGCTCTTCGCGGACTTCGCGACCCTCACCGTGAAGGCCGCCCGCGAACGCTACGGCGCCGGCGACGAACTCCAGGCCGTGAAGAAGGCCTGGGAACAGGTCGGGGTGCGGACGCTGTAGAGGCTGTGATTCACGGCGACGGCGTACTAGACAGGGACCCATGCGAATTCAGGTGAGGCGCACGGGCGGGTTCGCGGGCATCGAGCGGAGCGCCGAGGTGGACACCTCGGGGCGGCCCGACGACCACGAGTGGCGGGCCCTGGCCGAGAAGGCACTGGCCGCCGGCGGGGGCACGCCCCCGGCCGGCGTCCCGGACGGGTTCAGCTACGAGATCACCGTGGACGGCAGGACGGTGTACGCGGCGGATCCCCGGCTGACCGAGGAACAGCGCAGACTCGTCTCCCGGGTGCTCCGGGAGGGCGCGTAGCCATCCGTCGGCGCAGGGGCGTTGACTTCCGTTACCGCGGGTACGGATGATCCGCGCATGGCGACTGACACGGGCGACCCGGGCACGGCCCTCCCCCGGTTCCCGGCCGGCTTCCTGTGGGGCGTGTCCACCTCGGCGCACCAGATCGAGGGGGCGGCGGACGAGCGCGCGCCGTCCGTGTGGGACGAGTTCACGGCCCGGCCGGGCCGGGTCAAGGACGGCTCCACCGCGGCGGTGGCCTGCGACCACTACCACCGCCACGGTGAGGACGTGGCGCTCCTGGCCGGCCTCGGCGTGGACGCCTACCGCTTCTCGATCTCCTGGCCCCGGGTGAACTCCCCCGGCGGCCTGGACTTCTACGACCGCCTGGTGGACGAGCTGTGCGCGGCCGGCGTACGTCCGGTCCCCACCCTCTTCCACTGGGACCTGCCGGCGGAACTGGACTGGCTTCAGCGGGACACGGCGGCGCGGTTCGCCGAGTACGCGGCCGTGGTGGCCGGCCGCCTCGGCGACCGCGTGACGAAGTGGATCACTCTCAACGAACCGGCCGAGCACACGCTGCTGGGCCACGCGCTGGGGGTGCACGCCCCCGGCGGGCGACTGCTCTTCGACGCGCTCCCGGTCGCCCACCACCAGCTCCTCGCCCACGGCCTGGCGGTCGGCGCGCTGCGCGCGGCCGGGGCGGCGGACATCGGCATCGCCAACTCGCACGGCCCGACCTGGCCGGCGTCGCGGGAACCGGCGGACCTGGCGGCGGCCGACCTCTACGACGTGCTGCTGAACCGGATGTTCGCCGAGCCGCTGCTGCTCGGCCGGTACCCGGAGGGGATCGGCGAGCTGATGCCGGGCGACGTCGAGGCGGACCTGAAGGTCGTCGCCGAGCCGATCGACTGGTACGGGATCAACTACTACGCCCCCACCCGCGTGGGCGCCCCGCAGGACGCCGGGACCGAGTTCGGCGGCGTCGCCCTGCCGGCCGAGCTGCCCTTCTCGGTGCGGGAGATCGAGGGCCGCCCGGTCACGGACTTCGGCTGGCCCGTCGTCCCCGAGGGGCTCACCGAGCTGCTGACCGGTTTCCGCGACCGCTACGGCGAGAGGCTCCCGCCCGTCGTCATCACCGAGAACGGCTGCTCCTACGACGGCCTGGACGACCAGGACCGCATCGCCTACCTGGACGGCCACGTCCGGGCCCTGCACCGGGCGATGACGCGGGGCGTCGACGTGCGCGGCTACTTCGTGTGGTCGCTGCTGGACAACTTCGAGTGGGCGGAGGGGTACGCGCGCCGGTTCGGTCTGGTGCACGTGGACCACGAGACCCTGAAGCGCACGCCGAAGGCGTCGTACGCCTGGTTCCGGGACGTGCTGCGGGCGCAGCGGGACTGACACCCCGCACCGGGCCGGCGGCGGCGCTCGCCGGGCCGGCGCGGGGGCACGGGCCGGCGCGCGGCCACGGGCCTGTCGCGGGGGCGCGAGCCGGAGTGGGGGCCAGAGCCGGAGTGGGGGCACGAGCCGGAGTGGGGGCACGGGCGGGCCGGGACGAGGCCCGCGGGTCGCCGGCCCCGCCCGGGTCCTGGCGCCCGTCCCCGCGGCCTGCCGGTTCCGCGCCGGCGCCCCGCTCCCCGGCGCCGCTCCCAGGGGCGCCCGGCCGGTGCCCGGTGAAAAGTCCTACGGTGTTGTCACTCCCGCGTCGTACCCTGGGAAACGCGAGGCCGCCCTCAGCTGTGCGGCCGTGACGAGGAGGAACCGCAGGCCTTCAGCGCCGGCCCATGACTCAGACACCCGCAGCCAACACCCCCGCGCAGGGGCAGGCGAGAGCACAGTTCACCGTCCCCGCCCAGCACCCCATGGTGACCGTGCTGGGTTCCGGCGACTCCCTCCTGCGCGTGATCGAGAAGGCCTTCCCGGGGGCCGACATCCATGTCCGGGGCAACGAGATCAGCGCGGTCGGCGACCCCTCGGACGTCGCCCTCATCCAGCGCGTGTTCGACGAGATGATGCTGGTGCTCCGCACCGGGCAGCCGATGACGGAGGACGCAGTGGAACGCTCGATCGCCATGCTCAAGGCGAGCGAGAACGGGGAGGGCGACGGCCAGGAGACCCCGGCCGAGGTCCTGACGCAGAACATCCTGTCCTCGCGCGGTCGCACCATCCGCCCCAAGACGCTCAACCAGAAGCGGTACGTCGACGCGATCGACAAGCACACGATCGTCTTCGGCATCGGCCCCGCGGGCACCGGCAAGACCTATCTGGCGATGGCCAAGGCGGTGCAGGCCCTGCAGTCCAAGCAGGTCAACCGCATCATCCTGACCCGCCCCGCGGTCGAGGCCGGCGAGCGGCTCGGCTTCCTGCCGGGCACCCTGTACGAGAAGATCGACCCCTATCTGCGCCCGCTGTACGACGCCCTGCACGACATGATCGACCCGGACTCCATCCCGCGGCTCATGGCCGCCGGGACGATCGAGGTCGCGCCGCTCGCCTACATGCGCGGCCGGACGCTCAACGACGCCTTCATCATCCTGGACGAGGCCCAGAACACCAGCCCCGAGCAGATGAAGATGTTCCTCACCCGGCTCGGCTTCGACTCGAAGATCGTCATCACGGGCGACGTGACGCAGGTCGACCTGCCGAACGGCACGAAGAGCGGTCTGCGCCAGGTCCAGGACATCCTGGAGGGGGTCGAGGACGTCCACTTCTCCCGTCTGTCGTCGCAGGACGTCGTACGGCACAAGCTGGTGGGCCGTATCGTCGACGCGTACGAGAAGTACGACAGCGACCACGGCACCGAGAACGGCGGCGCCCCCAGGGGCGGCCGTCCCAGGACCGCCGGGCACGGGCACAAGGGGAAGTAGACCAGCACGACCATGTCGATCGACGTCAACAACGAGTCCGGAACCGAGGTCGACGAGCAGGCGATCCTCGACGTCGCCCGCTACGCACTCGCGCGGATGCGCATCCACCCGCTCTCCGAGCTCTCGGTGATCGTCGTGGACGCCGACGCCATGGAGCAGCTGCACATCCAGTGGATGGACCTGCCCGGGCCGACGGATGTCATGTCCTTCCCGATGGACGAGCTGCGGCCGCCGAGCAAGGACGACGACGAGCCCCCGCAGGGCCTGCTCGGCGACATCGTGCTCTGCCCGGAGGTCGCCGCGAAGCAGGGGTCCGAGGCCCCGACGCGGCACTCCATGGACGAGGAGCTGCAGCTGCTCACCGTGCACGGCGTGCTGCACCTCCTCGGTTACGACCACGAGGAGCCGGACGAGAAGGCCGAGATGTTCGGCCTCCAGGCCGCGATCGTGGACGGCTGGCGTGCCGAGCGGGGCCTGACCGGCCCGTCCCCGGCCCCCACCGTCTCGTGATCCGCCGATGAGTCCTCAGATCGTCGTCGGCGCGGTCGCCCTGGTCGTCGTCGCATGGCTCGCCGCCTGCGCGGAGGCGGGTCTGGCGCGCGTCTCCGGCTTCCGCGCCGAGGAGGCCGTGAAGTCCGGCCGCCGGGGCGCCACCAGGCTCGCCAAGGTCGCGGCGGACCCGACCCGCTATCTCAACGTGGCGCTGCTGGTGCGCGTCACGTGCGAGATGGCGGCGGCCGCCCTGGTCACGTACGCCTGTCTGGAGGCGTTCCCGGTCACCGCCGAGGCGCTGGTGGTCGCCATCGCGGTCATGGTGCTCGTCTCCTACGTCGCCGTCGGCGTCTCCCCGCGCACCATCGGGCGGCAGCATCCGCTGAACACGGCGACCGTGGCGGCGTACGTCCTGGTGCCGCTCGCCCGGGTCATGGGGCCGATCCCGTCGCTGCTGATCCTCATCGGCAACGCGCTCACCCCCGGCAAGGGCTTCCGCCGCGGCCCGTTCGCCTCCGAGGCGGAGCTGCGCGCGCTGGTCGACCTGGCCGAGCGCGAGTCGCTGATCGAGGACGAGGAGCGCCGGATGGTGCACTCGGTCTTCGAGCTGGGCGACACCCTGGTCCGGGAGGTCATGGTGCCGCGCACCGACCTCGTCGTCATCGAGCGGTTCAAGACCATCCGCCAGGCCCTCACGCTGGCGCTGCGCTCGGGTTTCTCGCGTATACCGGTCACCGGCGAGAGCGAGGACGACGTGGTCGGGATCGTGTACCTGAAGGACCTGGCCCGACGTACGCACGTCAGCCGGGACGCGGAGGGCGACCTGGTGTCCACGGCGATGCGCCCGGCCGTGTTCGTGCCGGACACCAAGAACGCCGGCGACCTGCTGCGGGAGATGCAGAAGGAGCGCAACCACGTCGCCGTGGTCATCGACGAGTACGGCGGCACGGCCGGCATCGTCACCATCGAGGACATCCTCGAGGAGATCGTCGGCGAGATCACCGACGAGTACGACCGGGAGCTGCCGCCCGTGGAGGAGCTGGGCGAGGACCGCTACCGCGTCACCGCCCGCCTCGACATCACCGACCTGGGCGAGCTGTACGGCCTGGAGGAGTACGACGACGAGGACGTGGAGACGGTCGGCGGACTGCTCGCCAAGGCGCTGGGCCGGGTGCCCATCGCCGGGGCGTCGGCCGTCGTCGAGCTGCCGGACGACCGGGCGCTGCGGCTGACCGCGGAGGCCGCGTCCGGCCGCCGGAACAAGGTCGTGACGGTGCTGGTGGAACCGGCCGGGGAACACGGCGGGAACGGGAAGGACGGGGAGAAGCCCGAGTGACGCCCCGGGAGCTGCGCGCCCTGTGCCTGTCCTTCGACGCCGCCGTGGAGGACTTCCCCTTCAACCCGGAGACCTCCGTCTTCAAGGTGCGGGGCAAGCTCTTCGCCCTGTCGGCGCTCGACGCGCGGCCGCTGAGGGTGAACCTCAAGTGCGAGCCGGAGAACGCGGTCCGGCTGCGCGGCGAGCACCCGGGGCTGATCGTCCCCGGCTGGCACATGAACAAGCGTCACTGGAACACGGTGACGGTCGACGCGCAGCTCCCGGACCGGCTGGTCCGGGAGCTCGTCGAGGACTCGTACGACCTGGTGGTGGCCGGTCTACCGCGTGCCGACCGGCTCCGCCTCGACCGTCCCTGAGGCCGGGCGGCCGCGCAGGCCCAGTCCGACCAGGACGGCCGCCGCGAGGACGATCACCGTGTCCAGGGCGAGCACGGTGCGCACGCCGGACAGCAGGTCGTCGGAGGTGGTGGCCAGCACGCCCAGCAGCGGGATGCCGACCGTGATGCCGACCTGCTGGGTGGAGGTGACCAGGCCGGTGGCCAGGCCCTGCTCCTCGTCGGGCACACCGGAGGTGACCGTGACGCCGTAGGAGATGATCGCGCCGAGGTGGCACATGCTGGCCAGCGACACGGCGGCGGTGGCCAGCCAGACCGACCAGGTGTGGGTGCCCAGGCCGAGCAGCGCCGCGACCAGCGCGCCCTGTCCGGCCAGCGAGCCGACCAGGGTGCGGCGGGCGCCGAAGCGGCCGATCACCTTCGCGGCACGGGAGCCGGCGACGGCCGACAGCACGCCCTGCACGCCGAAGACCAGGCCGGTCTCGAAGGCCGACAGGCGCAGGACCTCCTGGAGGTACAGGGTCAGGACGAAGACGACCGTCGACATCATCGAGAAGGTGACCAGACCGCCCACGTTGCCCCAGGCGACCGTGCGGCGGCGCAGCATCGGCAGCGAGACCAGCGGCGCCTGGCTGCGGGACTCGACGACCGCGAAGGCGGTGAGCAGGGCGAGCCCGGCGACCAGCGCGACGACGACGTCGGCACGGCCGAAGCCCTGGTCGGCGGCGGTGGACAGGGCGTAGATCAGCGAGAGCAGACCGGCGGTGACGGTGACCGCGCCGGGCACGTCCAGCCGGGGGCGCTCGGGGGTGCGTGACTCCGGCAGCAGGCCGGGCGCGAGCGGCAGCACGGTCAGCGCGAACACGGTCAGCAGGGCCATCGTGGAACGCCAGCCGAAGGCGTCGGTGAGGACGCCGCCGGCGACCATGCCGACGGTGAAGCCCAGCGACAGCAGCGTGCCGGAGATGCCGAGGGCGCGGTCCCGGGCCGGTCCCTCGGGGAAGGTGGTGGTCAGCAGGGACATGCCGGTCGGCACGATCGCCGCCGCGCCCAGGCCCTGCAGGGCCCGGCCGGCCAGGAAGGACGCCGGGTCCCAGGCGAGGGTGGCCAGCAGCGAGGCGGCGCCGAACAGGGCGAGACCGGCCAGGAACAGCTTCCGGCGGCCGTACAGGTCGCCGATGCGGCCGAACAGCAGCAGGAAGCCACCGGACGGGAGCGCGAACGCGGTGACCGCCCACTGCAGCGCGGACCGGCTCATGCCGAGGTCGGTGCCGAGTTCGGGCAGGGCCACGTTGAGTACGGAGAAGTCCAGGGCGACCATGAACTGGGCCGCGCACAGGACGAAGAGGACCAGTCTGTCGCGCGTCGACAGCCGAGGGTCGTCGAGCGGTTCCCGGACGGGGACGGTGGTGGGTGAGGTGGTGGTGTCGATCGCCATGGCGTAGAGCTTCGTCCGGCCGGAACAGGCGTGGGGAGTCGCGATTTATGGTGGTGGTGGCACCACCAGACAGTGCGAGGGGGGATCCGTACGTGCCCGAGGCGGACGCGTTCAAGAGTCATCGGCTGCGCGAACTGCGCGAGTTCCTGATGAGCAGGCGGGCCCGGGTGAGCCCGGCCGAGGCGGGGCTGCCCGCGGGCGGGCCCCGGCGCCGCACGCCCGGGCTGCGGCGCGAGGAGGTGGCGGTCCTCGCCGGGGTGGGCGTCTCCTGGTACCAGTGGCTGGAGCAGGGCCGGGACATCTCCGTCTCGCCGCAGGTCCTGGACTCCGTGGCCCGGGTGCTGCGGCTGGACAACACCGAGCGCCGCCATCTGTACGTGCTGGCCGGGCTGAATCCGCCCGCCCCGGAGGTGGCGCCGGACAGGCGGGACATGTGCGAGGGGCTGCGGCGGCTGATCGACACCTGGATGCCGTATCCGGCGCACATCATGGACATGTACTACAACTGCGTGTTGTACAACGACGCCGCCGCGGTGGTGCTGGGCATGCGGCCGGACGGCACGCAGAACTGCCTCGTCGATTTCTTCACCGACCCGCTGTACCGCTCGCGTTCCAAGAGCTGGGAGCGCAACGCGCGCACCGTCGTCGCGCAGTTCCGCGCCGCGTGCGCCGCCCGCCCCGACGACCAGGGCTACCAGGCGGTGCTGGCCCAGGTCGCCGAGGCCAGCGAGGAGTTCACGGCCATGTGGGAGGAGCGGGACATCGAGGAGCCCGGGCAGATCCGCAAGGAGCTGCACCATCCGCTGGTGGGGCTGCTGTGCGTGGAGTCGACGGCGATGCGGGTGCCGGCCCGGCCCGATCTGACGATCGTGCTGCACACGCCGCTGGACGAGGCGAACACCGCGGCGAAGCTGGAGTGGCTGGCCTCGCCGGAGGGACGGCGCGGGACGATGTACCCGCTGGCCGGGTGAGCCGGGCGGCGGGGCGAGCCCGGCGGCACAGCGCATCGGGCGGCGGGGCGGGCCCGGCGGCGCGGTGAGCGCGGCGGGGCGGCAGCCCGGCGGGGCACGCGGTCGTGGCGGCGCGGGCCGGGCGGGCGCCGGTGCGGCTCGGGTGGTTGGCCTCCGGTGCGGCTCGGGGTGGTTGGCCGTCGGCGCGGCTCCGTATGCTCGGATCATGACCGACAGCAACGGGCTCGATCCCGAGGACCGCAAGATCGTCACCCTGGCCCGCTCGGTGCGGGCCCGCAACGGCGTGCCGGAGGGCGCGGCCGTACGCGACGAGACCGGCCGCACCTACGCCGCCGGGTCGGTGCACCTGGCCTCGCTGAAGCTGAGCGCCCTGCAGACTGCGGTGGCGATGGCGGTGGCCTCCGGCGCGAAGTCGCTGGAGGCGGCTGCCGTGGTCAGCGAGGCGGAGGGCGTCGCGCCCGAGGACCGGGCCGCGGTGGGCGACCTGGGCGGCCCGTCGACGCCGGTGCTGCTGGCCGGCCCGGACGGCACGGTCCGGCTGACGGAGCCGGCCGGACCCGCCGAGTAGGACCGGGGCCCCGGCGCCTCAGAGCGCGTCGGGGCCGCGCTCGCCCGTGCGGACCCGTACGACCGTCTCGACGGGCACGGCCCACACCTTGCCGTCGCCGATCTTCCCGGTCCGCGCGGCCCGCACCACGGCGTCGATGACGGCCTCGGCGTCGGCGTCCTCGACGACCATGTCGATCCTGACCTTGGGCACGAGATCGACCCGGTACTCGGCGCCGCGGTACACCTCCGTGTGGCCGCGCTGCCGGCCGTAGCCGCTCGCCTCGGTCACGGTCAGACCGTCCACCCCCATCTCCTGGAGCGCGGTCCTCACCTCGTCGAGGCGGTGCGGCTTGATGATCGCGGTGATGAGCTTCATGCCTGGCAATTGTCCTTCCGGGCGCGAGAGTGGACGCAGGGCGCGCCGACCGGGACGCCGTGCCCCAGGACCCGGTGAGAGGGTCACCGGTGCGCGTTTCCTGTCGCGTACGGGTGTGTTTCCGTGACGTTTCGTGTCGCGCGGGGGTCTGCGGCGCCCCACCGGGACCGGGTGGGGCCGCGGGCGTGCGTGGCGGCCTCGTCGATCAGGGACAATGGGCGCCATGAGCGTTCGTACCCAGTCATCCGAGCAGCCGGCCGAGTCCGTCCACCGCGCCGGCTTCGCCTGCTTCGTGGGCCGTCCCAACGCGGGCAAGTCCACCCTCACGAACGCTCTGGTCGGGCAGAAGGTGGCGATCACCGCCAACCAGCCGCAGACCACGCGGCACACCGTGCGGGGCATCGTGCACCGGGAGGAGGCGCAGCTGATCCTGGTGGACACCCCGGGTCTGCACAAGCCGCGCACGCTGTTGGGCGAGCGGCTCAACGACGTGGTGCGCACGACGTGGGCGGAGGTCGACGTGATCGGCTTCTGTCTGCCGGCGAACGAGAAGATCGGTCCCGGCGACCGCTTCATCGCCAAGGAACTGGCGGGGATCAAGAAGTCCCCGAAGGTCGCCATCGTCACCAAGACCGACCTCGTCGACTCCAAGGCCCTGGCCGAGCAGCTCATCGCGATCGACCAGCTGGGCAGGGAGCTGGGCATCGACTGGGCGCAGATCGTCCCGGTGTCGGCGACCGCGAACAAGCAGGTCGACCTGCTGGCGGACCTGCTGATCCCGATGCTGCCCGAGGGGCCGGCCCTCTATCCCGAAGGCGACCTCACCGACGAGCCCGAGCAGGTCATGATCGCGGAACTCATCCGCGAGGCGGCCCTGGAGGGCGTGCGCGACGAGTTGCCGCACTCCATCGCGGTGGTGGTCGAGGAGATGCTGCCGCGCGAGGACCGCCCCGCGGACAAGCCGCTGCTGGACATCCACGCGAACGTCTTCATCGAGCGGCCGAGCCAGAAGGGCATCATCATCGGCCCCAAGGGCAAGCGCCTGAAGGAGGTCGGCATCAAGTCCCGCAAGCAGATCGAGGCGCTGCTGGGCACGCCGGTCTTCCTGGACCTGCACGTGAAGGTGGCCAAGGACTGGCAGCGGGACCCGAAGCAGCTGCGGCGGCTGGGGTTCTGAGCGGGCCCCGTCCGGCCGCCCGTCCGTCCGGGTGGCGGAGTTCCCTCCGGGGCTCCATCCCGGCGCCGCGCGGCCCCGCCCCGCCCCGGAGAGGACGCGGACCACACGCCCGGATGGCGCGGGCCGTCCCGAAGGCGCCGTGGGACGGCCCCGGCGCGCAGGCCGCCGCGTCCGGGGGGCCTGCGGTCCTCTTCGCCCGCGGCCTCCTCAGCGCAGTGCCCGCAGGGCCTTCTCCGCCCCCTTCGCGCCGACTCTCACGAAGACGGGTGTGGTGCCCAGGGGCGTGGCGTAGGCCCTGAGGGTCGTTCCGCCGCGGACGGTCCGGCCGTGGGCCACGTCGTACCAGGAGCCCGGCGGGAGGTGGACGTCCCTGGCCGTGGCGTCGGCGAGTTGGGGCGCGGCCAGGACGGCCGGGCCGAGCATCCACTCGTCGGCGGTCGTGTAGGCGGGCGCGTCCTCGGGGAAGTCGAAGAAGAGCGGGCGCATGATCGGATCGCCGGTCCTCAGGGTCTGCTGGACCTGGTCCCAGATGTACGGGGCGAGGCGGCCGTGGCGGGCGATGGCCTGGCGGTAGAGGGCGATCGTCTCCTCGTCGTACACCACCTTGCCGCCCGTCCTCGGGTCGTTCGTGTCCACCGGGGACGTGGAGGCGTACATCAGGGGCATCAGGGACGCCGACTGCGCCCAGCGGATCAGGACCTGCTTGCTCGGGGCCGGCTGGCCGCTGGAACCGCCGATCATGTCGGTGGTGACGAACGGGTAGCCGATCGTGGAGATGGCCAGGTTCTGGGCGACGGAGGCGCGCAGGGAGTTCCAGCCGGTGCCCTTGTCGACCTGGCGGGTGACGAACCCCGCCCGGTGGGCGGCGGTGTCCCAGTGGACGCGGATGCCGACGCCCTGGAGGTCGTAGCCGTCGGCCAGTCCGGCGCCGAGCCGTTGGTAGTCGGTGGGCGTGTAGCCCTCGTGGGGGGCGCACTTGTCGTCGAAGAAGCGGGTGTCGAACTTCAGGCCGTCGACGTCGTAGGCGCTCATGAGGGTCTTGAGGCGGCCCTCGTACCACGCCTTCGCGTCCGGGTTGCCGAGGTCGACGATGCCCGCGGTGCCGTTCCACCAGGTGACCGTGCAGGGCTTGGCGGTGTCGGCCGCGTCCTTGAGCAGGTACCCGTGGTCGGCGGCGTACCGGTACTGGTCGGAGTCGAGGTTGATCCACAGGGTGACCCAGAGGCCGAAGTCGAAGCCCAGGTCGTGGATCTGGCGGGACATGGCCGCGGGGTCGGGGTACGCCTTCGCGTCGAAGGTCATGTTCCCGTAGTCCGACTCCCACTTGTCGTCGAGCTGGAGGGCGTGGCCGGTGACGCCCGCGTCGTGCAGGTCCTGGGCGTAACCGAGGAGTTTCGCCTGGTCGATGTGGGTGTAGAACTGCGCCCAGGAGTTCCACACCGGTTCGGCGTACTGGCGGTAGGAGGCGTCGGTCTTCGCCGGTGTGCCGACGATGCCCACGTAGTCGCGGTAGACGTCCAGGGGCGCGGACTCCACGAAGACGGTCGCCCGGTAGGGGGCCGCCGCGGTGGCGTCGACGTCGAAGCGGCCGAGACCGTCGCCGTTCCGGTTGATCGCCACGTCCATGACCTGGCCGGTGTCCACCCGCAGACCGGTCGCGCGCGAGGTGTACCAGAACGGATCGATCATGTAGTAGGACGCCGGGCCGAAGCCGGGGTGGACGACCTGTCCGCTGTCCAGCGGCCACGGCTGGGCGGTGCCCGGGCCGCCGTCCGGGGTCTGCGCCTCGCCGTGACCGTACCAGTGGCCCGCGGACTTCAGGTCATAGGCCAGGCCCAGGCGCTCGGGCACGGTCCCCTTGACCTGCCAGTCGAGCTGGTAGCGGTCGGCGGCCGGGGTGATCCGGGCCTCGACCGTGGCGCCGGGCGCGGTCGTGGCGGCGGTGAGGGCGAGCGTGCCCTTCTTCCAGGTCCAGCCGGTGACGCGGGTGGCGTGCTGCCAGGTGCCCGCGGCGCGGAAGCGCAGGGCGCCGGTGTCGCCGCCCGCGGGGGTGGCCAGGACCGTGGCGCCCGAACGGCTCGTGGTGAGGGCGAGTCGACCGGTCGTCACCCTCAGGCGGTAGCCGGGGGTGGTGCGGCCGGGCGGGACGGTCAGGGTGAGTCCGTCCGGGGAATGGGTGAGGCGGGGGGCCGGAGCGGCCTCGGCGGACACCGGCACCCGCGCCCGCGCCTGGTGCGGTGTCGCGGCGAGGGTCAGGGGGAGGGCGAGGGCGGCGAGGAGCACTCCGGTTCTGCGTGCTGGTCTGCGCACGACGCATGTCCTTCGACGGAGGGAGCCGGTCAGGAGGGATTCATGGGTCAGGAAGTGCGGGAGCCCGTGCGGTACCGCACCGGTACCGGTGCAATGTCGTGCTTGATTTCGCCGATGATCGAGCAGCAAACGTCATCTGTCAATGGCGACCTTGGATACGGGCTCCGGCCGGCCGGGTATGGGCGACGGGAGCCCGCCGGTCCGGCGGGCACGGCTCCGCCTCACGCCGACCTGCCGAAACCGATGGTGGGTACGGCCCTGCGGCGCGGCCACGGCTCGACGCACGCCTCCGGCACCAGAGCGTCCAGGAAGGCGTACCGCCGCAGCGCCGCCGGGTCCTGTCCGGCCACCGACTGCACGCGGCGCCACCAGGCCGCGATCTCCGACCAGCCGGGCGCCGAGAGCGAGCCTCCGAACTCCTGCACGGACAGCGCGGCGGTGAGACCGGCGAAGGCGAGGCGGTCGGCCAGCGGCCAGCCGGCCAGCGTGCCGGTGACGAAGCCGGCCACGAAGACGTCGCCCGCTCCGGTGGGGTCCAGCGCCTCCACCGCGATGGCGGGCACCTCGGCGCTCTCCCCGGTGCGCCGGTCGACCGCGTAGGCGCCCTCCGCGCCGAGGGTGACGACCGCGACCGGCACGAACTCGGTGAGCGCGTGCGCGGCGGTGCGCGGGCAGTCGGTGCGCGTGTAGCGCATCGCCTCCTGCGCGTTGGGCAGGAACGCCTCGCAGTGCTCCAGGTCGGTCAGGCCCGCCAGGTCCCAGGCGCCGGTGTCGTCCCAGCCGACGTCCCCGAAGACGCGGGTGCCCCTGCGGGCGGCCTCCGCGATCCAGGGGGCGGGCCGGCCGGGGGTCAGGGAGGCCACGGCGGCCCGCGCGCGGGGCAGGCAGTGCGGGGCGACCTCCTGGACCAACAGGTCCTCCGGGGGCGGCTCGTGGCCGTGGGAGACCATCGTGCGCTCCCCCTCGTACGCCATGGAGACGGTGACCGGGGAGTGCCAGCCGGGGACGGTGCGGGACGGGGAGAGGTCGATGCCCTCGCCCTGCTCCAGCGCGTCCCAGCAGTACTCGCCGTAGTGGTCGTCGCCGAACGCCGCGGCCAGGGAGGTGCGCAGACCGAGGCGGGCCAGCGCGGTCGCCATGTTGGCCACGCCTCCCGGACTCGACCCCATCCCGCGCGCCCAGGACTCGGTGCCGCGCACCGGGGCGGAGTCGAGCCCGGTGAAGATGATGTCGAGGAAGACGGTGCCGGTGAGGTAGACGTCGCAGGCCGGGTCGCCCGTGGTGCGCAGGGCGGCCAGCGGGTCGACCTGGGGGCCGAGGTGGGCGTGCGGCGCCCCCACGATGTACTCGCGGTCACGCGGGTAGCCCCCGTCCCGCGGGTCGTCCCGCGGGCCTTCCTCCCGCGGTTCGGACTCCCGCGGGTGTTGCCGGCCCCGCGGGCGCTGCCGCTCCCGCGCGGACTCCTCGTCCCGCGGGTGCTCCTGCCCCCGCGGGTGCTCCCGGTCCCGGTCGGTCGGGTGCTCCCGGTCGTGCGGGTACTCCGGTCCCTCTCCGGCGGACGTGTTGGACGCGGCCACGGTGCGCTCCCTGCGTGTTGCGGATCAGGACAGTGTGCACCAGAGCACCGACGGCGCGTCGGCACTCCCGTCCAAGAGGCCGTTCGGCCGGCGGCTACCAGCGGGGCGTCGCGGGCGTGACCCATCCCGGCTCGGCGACCCGCATCGCCGCCGCGTCGTCGCGGTCCCGGAGCGTGCCGTCGTCCTCCAGCCAGCGGCGGTGCAGGCGCGCCAGTTCGTCCCGGTCGAGTTCGACTCCGAGGCCGGGTGCGTCCGGGACGGCGACCCGCCCGGCGTCGAAGGCGAGGCGTTCGGTCAGGACGTCCTCCGACTGCCAGGGGTAGTGGCTGTCACAGGCGTGGTGGAGGTTCTCGACGGTGGCCGCCACGTGGGTCATCGCGGCCAGACTGATGCCCAGATGGGTGTTGGAGTGCATGGACACGCCGACGCCGAAGGCGTCGCACAGGGCCGCCAGGTGCTGGGTGCTGCGCAGACCGCCCCAGTAGTGGTGGTCGCAGAGCACCACCTGGACCGCGCCCCTGGTGAACGCCTCCTCGATCTCGCCGAAGGTCGTCACGCACATGTTGGTGGCCAGCGGCACCTCGGTCCGCGCGGCCACCTCGGCCATGGCCGAGGTGCCCAGCGCGGGATCCTCCAGGTACTCCAGGACGTCGCCGAGTTCCCGGGCGACGCGCACCGAGGTCTCCACCGACCAGGCGCCGTTGGGGTCGAGCCGCAGCGGGTGTCCCGGGAACGCCTCGGCCAGCGCCCGGACGGCGGCCGTCTCCTGTTCCGGCGGGAAGACACCGCCCTTGAGCTTGAAGGAGGTGAAGCCGTGGAGCTCCTTGAACCTGCGCGCCTGTTCCACCACTCCCGCCGGATCGAGGGCCGCGCCCCAGTCGTCCGGCTCGCTCGGCACACCGGCGGGATGGCCGGCCCACTTGTAGAAGAGGTAGGCGCTGTACTCGACGGCGTCCCGCACCTTGCCGCCGAGCAGGGCGTGCACGGGCAGGCCGACCGCCTTGCCGAGCGCGTCGAGGCAGGCGACCTCGAACGCGGAGACGACGGACAGGCGCAGCTTGTCGGCGGTCTGGACGCCGCGCAGCCCTCCGACGTCGACGGCGTCCTCGACCCGGGCCGCGTCCACGGCGACATCGAGCGCGAGCAGGCCGTTCAGGTCGCTGACCGAACGGCCGACGAGCCGTTCGGCGAGCAGACGGGCCGGCTCCAGGTACTTGGCGTCCCCGTAGGTCTCGCCCAGCCCGGTCGTCCCGTCGGCCGTCACCACCTCCACGATCAGGCGGGGCGTGTACGGCTGGTGGACGCCCTGTGTGTTCAGCAGCGGCGGGTCGGCGACCAGGATCGGCGTCAGCCGTACCTCGGTGATGGCGAG
Source organism: Streptomyces sp. NPDC015220 (assembly GCF_043079345.1). Taxonomy (NCBI): domain Bacteria; kingdom Bacillati; phylum Actinomycetota; class Actinomycetes; order Kitasatosporales; family Streptomycetaceae; genus Streptomyces; species Streptomyces sp. NPDC015220. The sequence goes on from NZ_JBIBUK010000001.1 coordinate 681,993, forward strand.
GTCGCGGGTCACGGGGCGGCTCCTACGGGCTCGGGTCCGGCGGGCGGCGAGAGAGTTCATGTATGAGAACGCTTGCCATGTATAAGAATCGAGCCTAGAGAGGCGCCCCACGGCCGTCAATGGATCGGCTGCCGGCTGCCGGCGTCACCGCACGTCCGGCTCCCCGCCGACGCGACGACCGCGCCCGGCAACGCGTCAGGGCGCGCCCCGCCGGTGCCGGGCGCGCCCTGATGAGCGAGGGGGGCGACTACGAGAACCGGTACGCAGCCACCTCGGCCAGGTAGCGCTGCCGGCGCTCCTCGTCGTGCTCCAGGAAGGAGGCGAGGAAGGAGTTGCGGGCCAGCTCGCGCAGCCGGTCCTCGGTCAGGCCGAGGCCGCGCCGGACCGCGTCGAAGTTGTCGCCGGCGTAGCCGCCGAAGTAGGCCGGGTCGTCGGAGTTGACCGTGCACAGCAGGCCGGCGTCCAGCATGGCGGGCAGCGGGTGGTCGGCGAGGGTGTCGACGGTGCGCAGCCGGACGTTGGACAGCGGGCACAGGGTCAGCGGTATCCGGTCGCGCACGAGGCGGTCGACCAGCGCGGGATCCTCCATGCAGCGCAGTCCGTGGTCGATCCGTTCGACGCCGAGCACGTCCAGGGCCTCGGCGACGTACTCCGGCGGGCCCTCCTCGCCGGCGTGCGCCACGCGCCGCAGCCCGAGGGCGGCGGCGGCCTCGTAGACCTCGCGGAACTTCACCGGCGGGTGCCCGACCTCGGCGGAGTCCAGGCCGACGCCCACGATCCGGTCGAGGTACGGCCGGGCGGCCCGGAGCGTCTCCATCGCCGACTCGGCGGACTCGTCGCGCAGGAAGCACATGATCAGCTGGGTGGAGACGCCGTGGTTCTCCTCGCTGCGGCCCAGCGCCCGCCACAGGCCCTCGACGACCGTGCCCATCTCCACGCCGCGACAGAGGTGGGCCTGCGGGTCGAAGAAGATCTCCGCGTGCCGCACGCCCTGCGCGGCGGCCCGGGCGAGGTAGGCGTCGGCGAGGTCCTGGAAGTCCTGCTCGGTGCGCAGGACGGCCATGAGTTCGTAGTACAGGTTCAGGAAGGACTGCAGGTCCTCGAACCGGTACGCCTCGCGGAGCTCGTCGGTGTCCGCGTACGGCAGCTCGACGCCGTTGCGCGCGGCCAGCTCGAACGCGAGCTCGGGCTCCAGGGTGCCTTCGATGTGGAGGTGCAGTTCGGCTTTGGGCAGGGGCATCAGAGAATGGTACGGCCTGTTCACCGACGTTTCGGAACCGGGACCCGCAGCAGGTCGTGCGCCACGGTCAGCTCGCCCTCGAACCCGGCCGCCCGCGCCTGCCGCTCGAACTCGTCCGGATCGGTGTAGCGCTGGCTGAAGTGGGTGAGGACGAGGTGCCGTACGCCGGCCTCCCGCGCCACCCGGGCCGCCTGGCCGGCGGTCAGGTGTCCGTGCTCGACGGCCAGTTCCTCGTCGTCGTCCAGGAAGGTCGACTCGATCACCAGCAGGTCGCAGCCCTCGGCGAGGGCGTGCACCCCGTCGCACAGCCGGGTGTCCATGACGAAGGCGAACCGCTGCCCGCGCCGCACCTCGCTGACGGCCTCCAGCGGGATCCCGTCCAGCGCTCCCTCCCGCTGGACGCGGCCCACGTCCGGCCCCTTGATCCCGTGGGCGGCGAGGCGGTCGGGCAGCATCCGGCGCCCGTCCGGCTCGACGATCCGGTAGCCGTAGGACTCGACCGGGTGCGAGAGGCGGCGGGCCTCCAGAGCGTAGGCCCCGCTCTCCGCGAGCACGCCGTCGGCGGCGACCGGGGCCTCGGTCAGGGAGACCGTCTCGCGGTAGGCGGTGGCGTACCGCAGGCGGTCGAAGAAGCGCTGGCCCGAGCGGGGGTAGTGCGCGGTGATCTCGTGCGGCACCTGGTCCAGGTTGATCCGCTGGATCACGCCGGCCAGACCCAGCGAGTGGTCGCCGTGGAAGTGGGTGACGCAGATCCGGTTCAGGTCGTGCGCCGCGACCCCGGCGCGCAGCATCTGCCGCTGGGTGCCCTCGCCGGGGTCGAACAGGATGCCCTCGCCGTCCCAGCGCAGCAGGTAGCCGTTGTGGTTGCGGTGCCGGGTCGGGACCTGGCTGGCGGTGCCGAGGACGACGAGTTCACGGACGGACACGGCAGCCTACCCGGGGGGCCACTGCAGGCCGCGGCCGCCGACCACGTGGGCGTGGGCGTGCCACACGGTCTGGCCGGCGCCGGAGCCGGTGTTGAAGACGGTGCGGTAGCTGTCCAGCTTCTCGTCGTCGGCGACGGCCCGGGTCTCGCGCAGGACGTCCGCGGCCAGTTCCGGGGCGCCGGCGGCGAGGGTCGCGGCGTCCTTGTAGTGCGCCTTGGGGATCACCAGGACATGGGTGGGCGCCTGGGGGTTTATGTCGCGGAACGCGAGGGTCGTGTCCGTCTCGCGGACGACGGTCGCGGGGATCTGGCCTGCGACGATCTTGCAGAACAGGCAGTCCTCCTGGGGCTCCCCTGCCATGTGGCCTCCTTAGGAGTGGATCTCGTACGGGCATGTTACCGAGCAACGCGGCTCCGGACGCCCGGCGTTGTCCCGCGAGGGCGGGCCGCGTGGTCCGGTGTGCGCGGGGCGCCCGAGGGCCCGCCCGCCGTGCCGCCCGGGGCGGCTCGGACGGGCGGGGGCCACGGGCGCCCGTCGTTGCTACGGGAGCGACGGCGGGGTCTTGGCCGGTGTCGCCTCCAGCGCCTCCAGCGCGAGGCGGATCGCCTCGTCCAGCTGGACGTCCCGGCCCGCCGCGTGGTCCTGGGGGCGCTGCACCACCTCCACGTCCGGCTCCACTCCGTGGTTCTCCACGCCCCACTCGTGGCCCTCCACCCAGAACGCGTACTTCGGCTGGGTGATCAGCGTGCCGTCGACCAGGCGGTAGCGGCTGTCGATGCCGATGACGCCGCCCCAGGTGCGGGTGCCGACCACCGTTCCGAGGCCGAGTGCCCTGATCGCCGCGTTGACGATGTCGCCGTCGGAGCCGGAGAACTCGTTGGCGACGGCCACCACCGGGCCGCGTGGCGCGTCCTGCGGGTAGCTGTAGGGCCGCATGCCGCGGGGCACGGCCCAGCCGATGATCCGTCGGGCCAGCTTCTCCACCACGAGCTGGGAGGTGTGGCCGCCGCGGTTCTCCCGCACGTCGACGACCAGGCCCTCGCGGGCCACCTCCACGCGCAGGTCGCGGTGGATCTGGGCCCAGCCGGGGGCGAGCATGTCCGGCACGTGCAGATAGCCGAGCCGGCCTCCGGACCGCTCGTGGACGTGGGCGCGGCGGCCGGCGACCCACGCGTGGTAGCGCAGCGGCTCCTCGTCGGCGAGCGGCACCACGACCGCGTGCCTGGGCTCGCCGCCGCCGGACGGGGAGACGGTCAGTTCGACGGGCTTGCCGGCGGTGCCGACCAGCAGCGGGCCCGGCCCCGTCACCGGGTCGACGGGCCGGCCGCCGACCGCCACGATCGCGTCCCCGGCGCGCACCGCGACACCGGGCGCGGCCAGCGGGCTGCGCGCGTTCGGGTCGGAGGTCTCCGAGGGCAGGATCCGGTCGATGCGCCAGCTTCCGTCCTGGTGGCGGGAGATGTCCGCGCCGAGCAGCCCCTGCCGGGCGCCGCGGCCGAAGGCGCCGTACGGCGTGACGTAGGCGTGCGAGGTGCCGAGCTCGCCGTGCACCTCCCACAGGAGGTCGACCAGGTCGTCGTGGGTGGCGAGACGGTCCAGTACGGGCCGGTAGCGGTCCAGGACGCCGGTCCAGTCGACGCCGCCCATGTCGGCCCGCCAGAACTGGTCCCGCATGATGCGACCGGTCTCCTCGTACATCTGCCGCCACTCGGCGGCCGGGTCGACGGTATGCCGGACCCGGCCGAGGTCCACCGTGATGTTGGAGTCGCTGTCCTCGTCACCGGAGGCGCGCCGGTCGCTGGGCACCACCTTGAGCTTGCCGTCGGTCCACAGCAGGACCCGTTTGCCGTTCCCGCTGACCTCGAAGTGGTCGGCGTCGGCGGCGAGGTGCTCGATGCGCTGCTGGGCCAGGTCGTAGCGCTCCAGCTCGGTCTTCGGGTCCGGGTCGTCGGGGGTGGCGCGGGAGGCGCCGAGCAGGCCGGTCACCGGGTGGCGCAGCCACAGCACTCCGTCCCGGGCGGCGCGCAGGTTGGAGTAGCGGGCGGCCTCGACGGGGAAGGGCACGATGCGGTCGGCGAGGCCGTCGACGTCGATCCGGGTCGCCGGGGCGCCCTCGCTGCCCGGGGTCTCCTCCTTGTCGGACACCTCGAAGGGGCGGCCGTGCCGCTGCGGGCCGAACGGGGAGGGCGTGGTCGCGGCCAGGGTGATCAGGTACGGGCGGGAGCTCTCCACGAACGCCAGGTCGAAGACGTGTTCGTCGTAGACCGGGTCGAAGGAGCGGTGGGAGAGGAAGGCGAGGTGCTTGCCGTCCAGGGTGAACGCCGGGGCGTAGTCCCGGAACCGCAGCGGGGTGGCCTCGGTGACCGACAGGTCGGTGGTGTTGGCGAGCCGGAGCTGGCTGAGCGGTTCCGGCCCCGGGTGGGACCAGGCGAGCCAGGCCGAGTCGGGCGAGAAGGCGAGGCCGGTGACGTCGCCGTCCTCGCTGCGGTCGACCTCGCGGACCTCGCCCGTCTCGCGTTCGACGAGCAGCAGCCGTCCGTCGTGCGAGGCGACGGCGGCGCGGCTGCCGTCGGGCGCCATGGCCAGCCCCAGAACCCTGCCGAGCTGCCCGGCGGCGAGGCGGCGCGGCGTCCCGCCGGGGGCGAGGCCGGTGGCGGGCGCGAACTCCAGGGCGTCCTCGCCCTCGGCGTCGGTCACCCACACCACCCACTCCTCGCCCTCGGCGCGGAACGTGCGCGGCAGCCGGCTCCGGACGCCCGGCTCGGCGGCGAGCGCGCGGGCGGGGCCGGAGCGGTGGGTGACCCAGTGGACGGAGCCGCGCACGGCGACCGCGCTGCCGCGCGCGGTGTGGTCGGGGGCGGCGGAGCCGAACCAGCGGGCGGCGTTGACCGGGTAGGGCTGGAGATCGACCCGCGGGCCGCCGAGCCGGATGTCCAGGCGGCGCGGTTCGGCGCCGTCGAGGTCGTCCAGCAGCCACAGTTCACCCGAGCTGGAGTAGACGACGCGGGAGCCGTCGGTGGCCGCGTGCCGCGCGTAGAAACCGCCCAGGGGGGTGTGCCGGCGCAGGTCGGAGCCGTCGGCGAGGGAGGAGTACAGCGCGCCGGTGCCCTCGTGGTCGGAGAGGAACGCGATCCTCTCCCCCACCCACAGCGGGTACTCGATGTTGCCGTCCACGTCCTCGTGCAGCCGGACGAACCCGCCGTCGTCCCGGGAGCCGTCCTCCTGCGGCCCGGGGGACGCCGCGGCGCCGATCCACAGCTTGCCCGCCGTGCCGCCCCGGTACCGCTTCCACCAGGCCGCCTCCCGGCCCATCGTCACGGACAGCAGCACCGTGCGCGGCCCGAACGCCACGTCGCCGACCGGGCCGTAGGGCAGCGTGCCGGCCGGTCCGCCGTCCAGCGGGACGGCTCTGGCCCAGCTGCGCCGCAGACTGGCCTGGCCCTGGGTGCTGATCGCGAGGACCTCGCCGTCCGGGGTCCAGCCGCGCACCTGGGTACGCCAACTCCCCCAGTGCGTCAGGCGCCTGGCGGAGCCGCCGGCGACCGGGGCGACGTGCACCTCGGGCGCGCCGTCCCGGGTGGAGGTCCAGGCGACCGTGGCGCCGTCGGGTGAGATGCGGGGGTGGTTCACCGGCACGTTGTCGGCGCTGACCCGCCAGGCTCTGCCGCCGTCCAGCGGCGCGAGCCACACGTCGTCCTCGGCGGTGAAGGCGACCAACTCGCCGTGCGGATGCGGAAACCGGAGATAGGCAGACGATGCGGACTGAGTCACCCGATCACCCTACGCAGCGGCGGCGGCCGCGAACAGGGGTCGCCTCGCTTCCCCTCGCCGCCCGCCGTCCCCCGCGCCCCTGTTCAGGCGCGCGGCAGCAGCCACTCCTGGAGTTCCACGAGGTTGCCCTCCGGGTCCGCGAGGTGGGCGACGCGCATGCGGTCCGTCATGGGCCGCGGGCCGTGCAGCAGGGTCGCGCCGCGGGCGGTGATCTGCGCGCAGTACGCGTCGAGGCCGTCCACGCGCAGCACCACCAGCGAGCGGTGCCCGGTGACCGGGTGGCCCAGCTCGCCGAGCAGCTCGGCCATCATCGCCCGGTCCTGAAGGGCGATGCCCGCGGACCCGGTGTCCGGGCTGAACTTCTCGTACGGTCCCCGCTCCGCGCCGGACTGCGGCTTCAGGCCCAGGACGTCGGCGTAGAAGCGGTAGCAGGCGGTGAAGTCGGTGACGAACAGGCGTACTTGGGCGAGTTCCACGGTTCCCCCTACAGGTCGGACCGGCGGTTCAGGACCAGCGGCCGGTCCGGCCCAGGAGCAGAGCGGCGGCCGCCGTTCCCGCGGTCGAGGTACGCAGTACCGTACGCCCGAGGACGTAAGCCCGCGCACCCGCCTCCCGGAAAAGCGCCAACTCCTCGGGGGAGACTCCTCCTTCGGGGCCGACGACGAGCACGATCTCGCCCTGGGCGGGGAGTTCGGCCGTCGCGAGGCGTTCGTCGCCGCTCTCGTGGAGCACGGCGGCGAAGTCGGCCCCGGCGAGCAGCGCGGCGACCTGCTTGCCCGTCGCCGCGTCCGCGACCTCGGGGAACCGGACCCGGCGGGACTGCTTGCCGGCCTCGCGGGCGGTCGCCCGCCACTTGCCGAGCGCCTTCGCCCCGCGCTCGCCCTTCCACTGGGTGATGCAGCGGGCGGCCTGCCAGGGCACGATGGCGTCGACGCCGACCTCGGTCATGGTCTCCACGGCGAGCTCGCCGCGGTCTCCCTTGGGGAGGGCCTGTACCACGGTGATGCGGGGAGTCTCCGGGGGTTCCTCGTGCAGGGTCCCCAGGTCCGTGACGACCAGGCGGTCCTTGCCCTCGGCGGCCTTCACCACGCCCTCGGTCCAGCGCCCGCGCCCGTCGGTGAGCACCACGTCCTCACCGGGCCGCAGCCGCTTCACCGAGACCGCGTGCCGGCCCTCGGGGCCGTCGAGCACGAACTCGGGGCCGATTCCGTCGAGTCGGTCGGCGACGAACACCGGCGCCGTCATCGTCCCTCACCCCCGGCCGGCCGGTGGCCCGTCATCGCCGCTCGCGCGGTGTCGAGCTCGGCCGCCAGCACCTCCACCAGCCGTCCGGCGGGCAGCTCGCGCGCCAAGCGGTGCCCCTGCCCCGCCCACAGCGCCATGCCCTGCGGGTCGCCCGCCCGCGCGGCGGCCTTGCGCAGTGGTGAGGTGAGGTGGTGGATCTCCGGGTAGGCGGCGGGCGCGTACGGGCCGTGCTCACGCATGAAGCGGTTGACCAGCCCGCGGGCGGGCCGCCCGGAGAAGGCCCGGGTCAGCTCCGTGTGGGGGAAGAGCGGGTCGGTCAGGGCCTGCTTGTGCAGGGGGTGCGCGCCGGACTCGACGGTGGCGAGGAACGCCGTGCCCAGCTGTGCGGCGCTCGCGCCGGCGGCTAGGACGGCGGCGATCTGGCTGCCGCGCATGATGCCGCCGGCCGCGACGATCGGGAGGTCCACCGCCTCGCGGATCCCGGCGACCAGGGAGAGGACGCCGATGCCCGCGCCGTCGTTCTCCGGCTGGTCGCGGTGGGCGCCCTGGTGGCCGCCGGCCTCCACGCCCTGGGCGACCACCGCGTCGGCGCCCGCCCGCTCCACCGCGAGGGCCTCCTCGACGGTGGTCGCGGTGACCAGGGTGAAGGTGCCCACCCGGTGCAGGGAGTCGACGACCTCACGGGTGGGCACGCCGAAGTGGAAGGAGACGACCGGGACCGGGTCGTCGAGGAGGACGGCGAGTTTGACCTCGTAGCCGTCGTCCCGGCCGCAGTCCGGGTCGCCCAGCTCCGTTGCGTACCAGCCGGCCTCGCCGGCCAGTTGCTGGGCGTAGAGGTCGACGGCGCCGGACTCCGCGTGCTCGGGCTGGGGCATGAAGAGGTTCACGCCGAAGGGGCGGCCGGTCAGCCCGCGCACCTGCTTGATCTCCTGGTACACGCCGTCGGCCGTCTTGTACCCGGCGGCGAGGAACCCCAGCCCGCCGGCGTCGGACACCGCGGCGGCGAGCTGCGGCCCGGAGGGACCGCCCGCCATCGGAGCCTGCACGATCGGGTGCGGGAAGAGATCGGTCAGTGCGGAGGACATGACCGCATGGTGTCACGTCCTCCCAATGACTCCGAATCCGGGCGACCTCCGGCATATGCCGGAGGCAACCGATCGCCCATGGGCGGCGGCCGCCGTCCGCGCGCCGCGCACGGCCCCGGTCGCTCCCCGGTCCTGACGCCGCGCGCCGGCGGCCGTCGAACGCGTCCTTCGACCGTGAGGACAGGCCCTGCCGCCCCGGCCGACCGTGCCGCCCCGGGGCCGGTCCCCCGGGCCCCCGGCCGACCGTCAGCGACCGTTGAAGGCGTCCTTCAACCGCGAGAACAGGCCCTGCTGCCCCGGCTGGAACTGCCCCTGCGGGCGCTCCTCGCCGCGGAGCTTGGCGAGCTCGCGCAGCAGGCGCTCCTGCTCCGGGTCGAGCTTGCTCGGGGTCTGGACCTCGACGTGGACGATGAGGTCGCCCCGGCCGCCGCCGCGCAGGTGGGTGACACCGCGGCCGTGCAGCGGGATCGACTGGCCGGACTGGGTGCCCGGGCGGATGTCGACCTCCTCCAGGCCGTCCAGGGTCTCCAGCGGGACCTTGGTGCCGAGGGCCGCCGCGGTCATCGGGATGGTGACCGTGCAGTGCAGGTCGTCGCCGCGCCGCTGGAAGGTGGCGTGCGGCAGCTCGTGGATCTCGACGTACAGGTCGCCGGCCGGACCGCCGCCCGGGCCGACCTCGCCCTCGCCCGCGAGCTGGATGCGGGTGCCGTTGTCCACGCCGGCGGGGATCTTCACCGTCAGGGTGCGGCGGGCGCGGATGCGGCCGTCGCCCGCGCACTCCGGGCACGGCGTCGGGACGACCGTGCCGAAGCCCTGGCACTGGGGGCAGGGGCGGGAGGTCATGACCTGGCCGAGGAAGGACCGGGTCACCTGCGAGACCTCACCGCGGCCGCGGCACATGTCACAGGTCTGGGCGGTGGTGCCGGGGGCCGCGCCCTCGCCGTTGCAGGTGTTGCAGACGACGGCCGTGTCGACCTGGATGTCCTTGGTGGTGCCGAAGGCCGCCTCGTCCAGCTCGACCTCGAGCCGGATCATCGCGTCCTGGCCGCGGCGGGTGCGCGAGCGCGGTCCGCGCTGCGACGCCGTGCCGAAGAACGCGTCCATGATGTCGGAGAAGTTGCCGAAGGCCCCGGCCCCGAAGCCGCCCGCGCCGGCGCCGCCGGACTGCGAGAGCGGGTCGCCGCCGAGGTCGTAGACCTGCTTCTTCTGCGGGTCCGACAGCACCTCGTAGGCGGCGTTGATCTCCTTGAACCGCTCCTGGGTCTTCGGATCGGGGTTGACGTCCGGGTGCAGCTCGCGTGCGAGCCGCCGGAACGCCTTCTTGATCTCATCCTGCGACGCGTCGCGGCGCACGCCGAGAACGGCGTAGTAGTCCGTGGCCACTTACGACTCCGCCAGGATCTGTCCGACGTACCGTGCCACTGCGCGTACCGCTCCCATCGTTCCCGGGTAGTCCATGCGGGTCGGTCCGACCACGCCGAGCTTGGCGACTGCCTCGCCGCCCGAACCGTAGCCCACCGACACGATGGACGTGGAGTTGAGTCCTTCGTAGGCGTTCTCGTGACCGATGCGCACGGTCATGCCCGGATCCTGTGTCTCACCGAGCAGCTTCAGCAGGACGACCTGCTCCTCCAGCGCCTCCAGTACGGGCCGGATGGTGAGGGGGAAGTCGTGTCCGAAGCGGGTCAGGTTGGCGGTGCCGCCGATCATCAGCCGCTCCTCGTTCTCCTCGACGAGGGTCTCCAGGAGCGTGGACAGCACCGTCGAGACCGTCCCGCGGTCCTCCAGGTCGAAGCCTTCCGCCAGGTCCTCCACCAGCTGCGGCACGTCCGCGAAGCGGCGGCCGGCGACCCGGCTGTTCAGCCGCGCCCGGAGGTCCGCGAGCGAGGTCTCCCCGAACGGGGCCGGGCAGTCGATCATCCGCTGCTCGACCCGGCCGGTGTCCGTGATCAGCACGAGCATCAGGCGCGCGGGCGCGAGCGCCAGCAGCTCCACGTGCCGCACCGTCGAGCGGGTCAGCGACGGGTACTGCACCACGGCGACCTGCCGGGTCAGCTGCGCCAGCAGCCGCACCGTGCGGGCCACCACGTCGTCGAGGTCGACGGCGCCGTCGAGGAAGTTCTGGATGGCGCGCCGCTCCGGCGCGGTCATCGGCTTCACCCCGGCCAGCTTGTCGACGAACAGGCGGTACCCCTTGTCGGTGGGAATACGGCCGGCGCTGGTGTGCGGCTGGGCGATGTAGCCCTCGTCCTCCAGGGCCGCCATGTCGTTGCGGACCGTGGCCGGCGAGACGCCGAGGTTGTGCCGCTCGGTGAGGGCCTTGGAGCCGACCGGCTCCTCGGTGCCGACGTAGTCCTGGACGATGGCGCGCAGCACCTGCAGCCTTCGCTCGCTGAGCATCGCGCACACCTCCAGAGTCGTCCCTCGGATCCCGCCTGGCACTCGGCGCATACGAGTGCCAGCATTCCCCGGCCCAGTGTACGGCCGTCGGGTACACCCCGGGCAAGGCCGGCTCCACGGAGGCTAGCGTCGGGGCATGACGGTGACTTGGGAAGAGCTCGGGTGGGAGCGGCTGGCGGACGGGGTGGGCCGGGTCCGGCTGCCGGGGTGGGACTGCACGGTCGGGCTGGTGGTCGGGGAGGGTTCGGCGCTGCTCGTGGACGCCGGGTCGAGCCTGGCGGAGGGCGCGCGGCTGGGTGCGCAGGCGGCGCGGCTCGCGGGCGGCGGTGTGACACTTCTCGCGCTGACGCACCCGCACTTCGACCACGTCCTCGGGGCGGCGGCGTCCGGCGCCGCCGAGTGCTTCGCCGCCGAGGGGGCGTACGCCCTCCACGCCGACGAGCGCGGGCGCGAGGAGCTGCGCGCGGACGCGGTGCGCCACGGGCTGGACGCGGGGGCGGCCGCGGAGGCGGCGGCGGCCATGGTGCGCGGCGGCCGGGAGGTCCGCGACCGGCTGGCGCTCCCGCTGGGCGGCGGCCGGGAGGCGCTGCTGGTGAACGCGGGGCCCGGGCACAGCGGGCACGACCTGGCGGTGGTGGTGCCGGGCGACCGGCCGGTGGTGTTCTGCGGGGACCTGGTCGAGGAGTCCGGCGAACCCCAGGCGGGCCCCGACGCCGTACCGGACCGCTGGCCCGCCGCCCTGGACCTGCTGCTGGAGCTGGGCGGAGCGGACGCGTCGTACGTGCCCGGGCACGGTGCGGTGGTGGACGCGGCCTTCGTTGGGGCCCAGCGGGACGCGCTGGCGGCACGCTTCGGCGTGTCGCGCTGATCCGCCGCGGGTTTCTCCTATCGTCACTCGAATGCGCCATCCCGTCTCCGGCCACCGCCCTTCCGACGAGGGGCCCCCGGGCCCGCGCCTTCGTTCGTACTCGCCCGATCTCACTCCGCCGTGGAAGAAGCCCCGGACCGTGCCGGAGATCGCGGCCGAGCCGGGGCTGGTGGTCGAGGAGCCGGGCACCGGCTTCTGCGGGGCGGTGATCCGCTGCGAGGCGGGCACGGTGACCCTGGAGGACCGCTTCGGCAAGCACCGGGTCTTCCCGCTCCAGCCCGGCGGCTTCCTGCTGGAGGGCCGGACGGTGACCCTGGTGAGGCCGGCCTCGGGCCCGGTGCGTCCCACCCGCACGGCATCCGGTTCGGTGGCCGTCCCCGGCGCACGCGCGCGGGTGGCCCGCGCCGGGCGCATCTACGTGGAGGGCCGGCACGACGCCGAACTGGTCGAGAAGGTGTGGGGCGACGACCTGCGCGTCGAGGGCGTGGTCGTGGAGTACCTGGCGGGCGTGGACGACCTGCCGGCGGTCGTCGAGCGGTTCGCCCCGGGCCCGGACGCCCGCCTCGGCGTCCTCGTGGACCACCTGGTGCCCGGCTCCAAGGAGTGGCGGATCGCGCAGTCGGTGACCAGCGAGCACGCCCTGGTGGTGGGCCACCCGTACATCGACGTCTGGGAGGCCGTGAAGCCGTCCTCCCTGGGAATAGCGGCCTGGCCGCGGGTGCCCCGCGGCCAGGACTGGAAGACGGGGGTCTGCCGCGCCCTGGGCTGGCCGGACAACACCGGTGCCGCCTGGCAGGGCATCCTGGCGCGGGTGCGCTCCTACAAGGACCTGGAGCCGGAGCTGCTGGGACGGGTGGAGGAGCTGATCGACTTCGTCACGGCCCAGCCGTAGCGCCGCGGCCGGGGCGGTCGCGGCGCTTGCGGTGCCCGCCGCCGGGAGCCGCCCCGGTACGACCGAGGCGGGCCCGGCCCCTCGGGACCCCGCGGCCGCCCCGGCCCGGCGGACCCCGGCCCGGCGGGTCCGGATACCGCCGGATCCGGACTCAGCCGGGTCCGGACTAAACCGGGTCCGGACTCAGCCGGCCTCAGTCCACCAGGTCCCGTACCACCGCGTCCGCCAGCAGGCGCCCGCGCAGGGTGAGCACGGCGCGCCCGGCCCCGTACGGCTCCGGCTGGAGCAGGCCGTCGGAGAGCGCCCGGCGGGAGGCTGCGAGGCCCGCCGCGTGCAGGAGGTCCAGCGGAACGCCCTCCCGCAGCCGCAGCTCCAGCAGGATCCGCTCCACCCGGCGGTCCTCCGCCGTGAGGATTTCCCGGCCGGCCCCCGGTGAGCGCCCGGCGGCCAGGGCCGCCGCGTACGCGCCCGGGTGCTTGACGTTCCACCAGCGCACGCCGCCCACGTGGCTGTGGGCTCCGGGGCCCGCGCCCCACCAGTCGGCGCCGCGCCAGTAGAGCTCGTTGTGCAGGCACCGGCCGGCCTCGGAGGTGGCCCAGTTGGACACCTCGTACCAGTCGAAGCCGGCCGCGGACAGCGTCTCCTCGGCGATCAGGTAGCGGTCGGCGTGCGCGTCGTCGTCGGTCATCAGGATCTCGCCGCGGCGGATGCGGCGGGCGAGCCCGGTGCCCTCCTCGACGATCAGGGCGTACGCCGAGACGTGGTCGGGGCCGGCGCCGAGGGCGGCGTCGAGGGAGGCCCGCCAGTCGTCGTCGGACTCGCCGGGGGTGCCGTAGATCAGGTCCAGGTTGACGTGCTCGAAGCCGGCCGCGCGGGCCTCGGCGACGCAGGCCTCGGGGCGGCCCGGGGTGTGTGTCCGGTCGAGCACCCTCAGCACGTGCTGCCGCGCACTCTGCATGCCGAAGGAGATCCGGTTGAAGCCGCCGTCCCGCAGGGCCGTCAGGTACGCCGGGTCGACGGACTCGGGATTGGCCTCCGTGGTGACCTCCGCGTCGGGCGCGAGGCCGAACTCGTCGCGGATCGCCGCGAGCATCCGCACCAGGTCGTCGGCGGCGAGCAGCGTGGGCGTGCCACCGCCGACGAAGACGGTGCGGACGGCGCGCGGGTCGTCGCCGAGGACCTTGCGGGCGAGGCGGACCTCCTCGACGAGCGTCTCGGCGTAGTTGTCGCGGGAGGCGAGCACACCGCCGGTGCCGCGCAGCTCGGTGGCGGTGTAGGTGTTGAAGTCGCAGTAGCCGCAGCGGGTGGCGCAGTAGGGGACGTGCAGGTAGAACCCGAGGGGCCGGTCGGCCGCCCCGGCGAGCGCGGTGGCGGGCAGCGCGCCGTCGGCGGGGACGGGCTCGCCGTCGGGGAGTGCGGAAGGCATGTCCTCCATTGTCCAGCACCCGGGCGGTCGCCCGCCGTCACTCCGCCTGGAGCACCAGCAGGGCCAGGTCGTCCTCCGGCGGCCGCTCGCCGAACTCGTGCACGAGCCGCTGGATGCGTTCGGCGATCAGTTCCGCGTCGAGCCCGGCGCAGCCGGCCAGGGCGGCGGCGAGCCCGTCGCCGTCGTCGAACTGCCGGGAGCCCGAGCGCCGCTCGGTGATGCCGTCGGTGACGCACAGCAGGCTGTCGCCGGGTCGCAGCTCGAAGGTCTCGCAGACGTACGTCTCGTCCTCGATGACGCCGAGCAGGGTCTGCGGGCGGGCGACCGCGCGGACGTCGCCGCTCCGGGCGAGGACCAGGGGCAGCGGGTGCCCGGCGCAGGCGAGGGTGCACCGGACGCCGCCGTCGAAGGGGGCGAGTTCGCCGTACAGCAGCGACAGGAAGCGGGTCTGGGGGCCGTCGCCGGGGGCCGGGGTGCGGCCGCCCGCGGCGACCAGGACGCGGGCGGCGGCGTCGGCGGCCTCGGTGGCGTCGTCGAGCAGGAGCTGGTTGAGGCGGTCAAGGACGTCGGCGACGCCGTATCCCTCCCGGGCCAGCAGCCGCAGCCAGGGCCGGGCGAGGCCGATGACCACGGCGGCCTCCGGCCCCTTGCCCTGGACGTCGCCCACCGCGAAGCACCAGCGGCCGTCGCCGGCCGGGAAGAGGTCGTAGAAGTCGCCGCTCGGGCCGCCCTGGTCGCACGGCTCGTAGACGAGGGCGCTGCGCACCCCGGGAATCTCGGCCACCGCTCCGGGCAGCAGTCCGCGCTGGAGGACGGCGCTGATGGTGGCCTGCCGGGCGTACTGCCGGGCCGCGCCGATGCCGAGCGCGACGCGCCGGCTGAGGTCCTCGACCAGTCCGGTGATCTCGTCGGGGAATCCGATCGGTCCGCTCCGGCCGATGACCAGCGTGCCGAGCGGGCGGCCGCCGGCGATCAGACGGTAGGCGAGCGCCGTGCCGTCCGTGGCGCGCGGGCCCAGGGCGTGGCCGGGCCAGGGGTAGGGCGCGGGGCCGGAGCGCGGTCCGTCGGCCGGCTGCGGAGGGTCCTTCTCCAGGGCCTGGCGCAGTTCGTCGATGCGGTTCTCGCTGCCGTGCCAGACCCGGGCGAGCCGGGGACCGGGCAGGCCGACGCCGTCGTACCGGCCGGCCGGGCCGTCGTCACCGGTCCAGCGGGCGGATCCCCACCGGGCGGTGGACTCGTCCTCCAGCCACACCGCGCACCAGTCGGCCAGCCGGGGCACGATCAGCTGACCGGTGAGCGCGGCGACCAGGTCCTCGTCGAGCTGCCCGGCGAGCAGGTCGGAGGCCTCGGCGAGGAAGGTCAGCGCGCCGCGGCCCAGCCACTCGCGGTCGCGTTCGGCCCGCTGCGGATCGGGCGCCAGGAACTCGGCGACGCCGAGCCCGTACTCGGCGCCGTACGCCCCTTCCCCTTCCTCCTCCCCCTCGCCCGGCGCGCCGTCCTCGGCGGGCAGCCGGGCCCAGACCGTCTTGACGCCGGGCCGGTAGGTGATGCCCCAGGCCTCGGCGAGGGCGGCGACCAGGCGCAGCCCCCGGCCGTACTCCGGCGCCTCGTACGGGGTCGGGGCGGGGTGGTCGCGAGGGGCGCGCGAGGGGTGCTGGTCGGAGACCTCGACGACGCACGCGCCGGTCTCCGGCTCCAGCCGGCAGATCAGCTCCACGTCGGTGCCCGCGTGCACGACGGCGTTGGTGACCAGTTCGCTGACGACGACCAGGACGTCGTCGGCCAGCCGGTCGGGGACGGTCAGACCGAGATCCAGCCACTCCGTGAGCGCCGCGCGCGCCAGCGCACGAGCGGCGCCCGGCGCGTGGGGACCGCCGGGCAGCGTCGCACGCTCCTCGGTGCACGCCCCCGCGCACGGGGGCGCGGGCACGCCGGAGGCACGCGGTACGGTCTCCCGTTGCGTCGGAATGACTCCCATCCGCAGCTCCCGGGGATCTTCACGAATCGGGCGTCGACTCGGTTCGGTCGATGCCGACAGGGTGACAGACCGACTGCGTTCATAAGCATGGAGTTACCGAAGTGGGCCGTTTTTCACCGCGACTGTGCTAGCGAGCGCCCGGAGCGAGGCCGGATCCGAACGCGTTCGGGCCGGGGTCGCCGGGGCCTGTCGCCGCGGCCGGTCGCCGAGGCGGCGGACCCGCCGGGGCCGCGCGGTGAACGCCGGCGCGTGCGGCTCCGCCGCGTGGACGCGCCCCGCCCGCCCGGCCGGTCCGCGACCGCTGCTCCCGGCTCCCGGCTCCCGGCTCCCGGCTCCCGGCTCCCGGCTCCCGGCTCCCGGCTCCCGGCTCCCGGCTCCCGGCTCCCGGCTCCCGGCTCCCGGCTC